>RQYD01000018.1 GCA_003858485.1 Clostridiales bacterium COT073_COT-073 | reverse complement strand
CTTCAGCTGGTCGCTTAAATAGATAATTGAATTGTTCTCCCAAAGTCCGGTTCCGGCGGGGCTTATTCAAGTGCCTCTATTTTCCCTACTGCCATTCTTAAACTCTCAAAAAAACGGCAGATTGGTGCTTTGGGATGTTATATTTTTTTTAAATTACATTTTGCGGAAACTCAAGACCTTGTCACAATGAGCATACTTTTTATCATCCCCGAAAAATAAATTCAAGTATCGGAATAATTTATGTGGCATACCCTACTTTTTATTCTTATGTTTTTAGAATTCTAAATCTAATCTTTTTTCAGGTTAATGACGATATATATAATAACGATTGCTATTATTATTTTTTCTGTCTTTTTATTCTAATTTACTTAGCTGAATTTACTTATCCAGAAAGTTTCTCAGGCCATTGTTCATAATGAAGCAAGGTTTGATAAAATCTGTAAATGGCTTGTATTTTATGATTAAAACTGATATAATGGCTTTAATTTTTTTAAGAAAATATTGCCCAATAAATAATAGCTGACCGAAACTTTTTCACTGTTTTATTTCTATTTGGAAAGCACTGTTACATTGGCCAATCAGTGCAGATAGGAGAACTTATGCGAATTCACAATGTAATGGAAGATTTTGTCTTTGATATTCTCAATGACACTTTAAAAAAGATGCCAAATGTATGCCAATGTGAGCATTGCAAACTGGATATTGCTGCCTTGATTTTAAATGATCTTAAACCACGATATGTAGTCAGCGAACAAGGATATGTCTATTCAAAAACTGATTTGCTTTCTCGTCAATTTGGCACTGATTTAACAACCGAAGTAATTAAAGCGGTGATGGTTGTATCGGAAAACCCTCGCCACGATAAAAATTAAAATCTGTTTTTTATTAAAAAGGGGCTGTTGCAAAATACAGATCTCACACAAGATATCGTGATAAACCATAGAAATTTTATCGTATATCTTGTGTGAAAATCTTAAAGTGCAACAACCCCTTTACGTTTTAAATAAATAGTCCAGAACCTACATTTAAAGATGCTGCTCCTATGAAAGCAGCAGCATCTCCGGTTTCTGATTATTTATTTTTTAAATTAAACCAAGCATCCAGGCCAGGATAGTAAGCTACTTCTGCCAATTCTTCCTCGATCCGGAGTAATTGATTGTATTTTGCTACCCGGTCAGTTCTGGCCGGTGCACCGGTTTTGATTTGACCGGCATTAACAGCCACTTCGATATCGGCAATAGTAGCATCCTCAGTTTCACCTGAACGGTGAGATACTACAGCTGTATATCCGGCACGATTAGCCATCTTAATTGCATCAAAGGTTTCGGTTAAAGAACCGATTTGGTTAACTTTAATTAAGATCGAGTTAGCGCAGCCTTCTTCAATACCTCTGGCCAAACGAGCGGTATTGGTTACAAATAAGTCATCACCAACCAACTGAACTTTTTTGCCAAGTCTGTCCGTCAATAATTTCCAACCAGCCCAGTCATTTTCATCCAAGCCATCTTCAATCGAGATAATCGGATATTTATTAACCAGCATTTCATAATAATCAACCATTTCTTCAGCGGTCCGATAAATCTTATCGCAGCCCTTGGCTTCGGTTTCGCCTTCAAAATAGTATTTTCCGCATTCATCGCAGAATAATTCAGAAGCCGCCACATCAAGTGCAATCCGGAAATCCTTGCCCGGCTCATAACCAGCTTTCTTAATGGCTTCCACAATCAAATCAAGAACATCTTCAGCAGTTGCCAGGTTTGGAGCAAATCCGCCCTCATCGCCAATAGCAGTTGAAAGTCCCTTGGACTTTAAGACTGATTTTAAGTTATGATATACTTCTGCACAAATCCGAAGAGCTTCGCTGAAAGATTCTGCACCAACCGGCATGATCATGAATTCCTGGAAGTCAACAGTATTATCAGCATGCTGTCCGCCATTTAAGATATTCATCATTGGTACCGGCAGGGTATAGCTGTTAAATCCACCCAGATATTGATATAATGGCATCTCCAGTGCTTCTGCGGCTGCCTTTGCTACTGCCATGGATACTGCTAAAATAGCATTTGCACCTAATTTTGATTTATTTTCTGTGCCATCTAATTCAAGCATTGCCATATCAATTGCTCTTTGATCCAAAGCGTTCATGCCAATCAATTCTTCAGCAATAATATCATTTACATTATCTACTGCATTTAAAACGCCTTTGCCCAAATAACGGTCACCACCGTCACGCAGCTCAACTGCTTCGAATTCACCGGTTGATGCTCCAGATGGAACCGATGCACGTCCTAAATATAATCTGTTGGTCGATTCGTTTAATACAGTAACATCAACCTCAACGGTAGGATTTGCTCTGGAGTCCAACACTTCTCTGGCAAATACGTCTGTAATTTCAAGATAACCTTTCATTGATTAATCTCCTTTCAAAATGCTTATGCAAAATCTTCTTCGGGTCATTTACCATAAATTTCCCTGTCTTATATAGTATAACTGATGTCAGCAAAAAATCAAGTCATTTCTGAAAAATTCCCGGCTTTTGTTAAAAAAACATCATTTTATAATTTCTGATACTGACGATATAGCATCTCAGCCGCTTCTTTCGTGGTTATTGTCTTACTTCCGTCATATTGTTCATTTCCATTTTTTAGAAACAGTCCTTCACGTTCTGCCAGTGCAATATAACTGACCGCCCAACTTGGTAGATTACTGCCCTGGGGGCTGTTGCAAAATACAGAATTTACACAATATATTGTGATAAAACACAGAAATTTTATCCTATATCTTGTGTAAAAATCTTAAAATGTAACAGCCCCATTTTTCAGAAAAAGATATGCTTTTTTATAAACCAGCATCATCACATTCATTTTGGCCAACTCCGCTGCTCCAACCAGAGCAGCCAGCCTGAATGTATTATCAGGATATCCATTCACGGCTTCAATTTTTAACCCTGAAGCAACAAATGGATAATACCGGTCCTCTCTTAAAACAAATTCTAATTGTTACCGATTTTTTCATACTAAAACTTCATTTTTATATGATTATTTCCAAAAGATTCTACCTTTTTCATTTATTTTTTTTAACTATCTTTAACGATTTTTAACTTAATCCATGCCTTTCAATTTTTCTCATTATTAAAATTTAATCTGCATCATAAAAAAGAATCTTGCCAAAAGATATCAGCCTTTGGCAAGATTCTCTTATTTTATTTTCAGATAATCCATCTATAACCTAAATTTTACTTTGTAAAATCCATAAACGGAATGTAATATGATCCATATGGTAAATCGCTGGTAATTTCTTTAATAATTGGTCTTAAAAGAGACAACAAAAGAGCTGGTGCATTTTGCTTTAATAACTTTGCAATCTTTTCTTTCTCTAAATCTTCAGACCAAGTAAACTCTGCCTCTTCTTTTGCTTTTAAATAAAAAAGTGCTTTATCATGGTTTCCTAAAACAATTTGTAGAAAAACATTTGTACAATTATCTTCTTTGTTAAATTCTTTTACTCCCACTGTCATCTCAATTGGAAGTGATAATTCTTCACTGTTATCATCAAATTGAAAATCTTCTCTTATAAAGTATTCCAAAGAAGATAATCTTGGATTTCTAAACTGAAATTTACTTTCCATGGCGATACTCCTATGCAGCTTGAGATTGACAACTATCAATATTATTTTCGACTTTTACCAGATTCATATTGTCCATTTTCTCTAAAGAATCTTTAAAACACTTCTTGTTCTTAAATTCACCTTTTACACATAAAGACATCTGTTGGTAATCATTCTTGCCAAAAGACTTATCTCTTTTTTTAGCCCTATTAATAATATTAGGATACTTAATCTCACCTTTAAATATACAACTGTCATCTTCTTTGTTTAAATCAAAAGTTAATCCGGTAATACAAAAGCCATCTCCAGATTCCGTTGGCACAATCTCACCAAAGGAATTAAGAATATTTTCTCTAATCTTTCGCACTTCTGGTGCAGGGTTACACAATGATTGAAAAAAATCTTGATACTCTTTTTCGCTTAAAATAATTGGATCAATTTTTAAAGCATTCATAGTTAGTCACCTCCACCAAATTCTTCAGTATATCTTTCTATTTGTTCAACATTCATACAGGTATGGTACATATATTCTGTTATTCCCGCTTGTTCTTTTTTATTTGTTCTCATCACCCGAAATCCTGACTCTTCATACCACTTTACAAGTTCTAACTTAGAATCAAGGGTAATTGCCTGAATGGGATATTTTTTTGCTAAATCATCAAAAAGCTTTATCAAAACTCTTAATAATTTTGTTCCATTTCCCCGATTTTGGTATTTTATATCAATTGCCAAAAAAACAATATGCACTACCGTGGCAGTTTTTTTTATTCCAGTCGCTTCTAAATTATAGTCTGAAAAATCATTTGGAAACTGCTCTACTACCACTTCATTAAAACAATACATGCAATAACCAATAATTTCACTTCCAACCTCGACCTCATAAGTGCATACTTTATTAAGCAAAGATGGATAATATGAATCTTTGATGAGAGCATTTATATATTTATCACCGCAATCAAATTTGGTGTTTTGGACACCTGCTGTTACTTTTTTTATCTTTGCTTGCTCCATATTTTTATCCTATATCACAGAGAGTAGTATTTGTGTAATTATAACACCATATATTCCCTGTGTCAAATTATTAGATTTTAATCTTTATTTATGTTAAAAAAGCAATTAAGGATAAAATTCCCAATGTATGCTCTTTGCCATCAGAACTTAAAACTTTATCGAATTGACTAAATGATAAAGGGTAATGCCAATTCCCAAAATCAATAATGTCAGTGCTACTGTCCCGACAAATCCATTTACATTTCCGGTGGCAGATGCCAGTATTAAAATAGAAGCACTTATCAAATAAGCGGAACCAATAATGCTGCTTTTCAAGTTGTCTCCATTATTGCTATCTTTATTTTGCATTTCATCCCTCCATTTTTTAATCAGGTATAGTACCTATTTAAATCAATCCCAAACAATTTCATAACAACTACATTGTTCAGGAATTTGTGGAATGTTAGAATACCCTTCCATTTCAGCAGGAATTACTCCATCAGCACAAAGCCATTGTGTATTAATATTGTCTTGCAACTCATCCTCATTCATGGATGTGCAAATAACAATTGTATCTCCTAAAAGAAAAAGTTCTTCCTCTCCGTTATCATCTACTTCTATTTCCGTATCATCATGTAAAGAAACTCTCACCCAAGCAATTTTATTGCTTTTCTCCAATTCATTTAACATTCCCCAAATATCCAAAATAGATGGTCTGCCATACAGCCACTGATTGGGAGCAATAGAATCTTCAACTACATTATCCCGAAAAAATTCATCTAATGTAAGCAGAGGTAAGTGTTCCCCATTTTCTTCTAATAATTTTTTAAATTTATTTATTTCTATCATCCGATAATTTTCCTTATAAAATAAACCAGATTTTATAACCACAAGTGAATTTTTAAAACACTAAAGCCCCCTCCTCAGGGATTTTATTTACTGTGATACCCGAATAATATTCTTGGCAAAATTCTGGTTACCGGCAATGACCACTGCATAATTTAAAAACAGGACATCATCAAAACCATTTTCTTTGGCATAAGCAGTTGCATTTGCTTGAAAATGACGGGGATCGATGACATGGATCTCCTTATAGTGATTCATTAAAAAAGGAATAAAGGCATTGCCATAAGAATCCTTAAATACCAAAATCTTTCTGTCTGTATCAACATTGGTAGTAATCACCGATAATGGCTCATCACCACTTAAAAATACCAAATACTTGTTTTTAAAGCTTGGCTTACCATAGCCTTCATTAATCACCTGCCAATTTAAGACACCGCCACCGCGGGTATGGATCTTAAAATCTGACTGCACAATCGGCATAAATACTTCAACCGTATCAGGATTGGCCGCAATTTTAGCACTTCTGGTCTTATCATACAGAGTTCCTAAAAAGCCCGGAAATTCCTTTTTTTCATATTTATCCAAAGTTACCGGTGAAAAGCCGGCTGTCTTGACAAAGGCTTCATAGGCATAATAAGCTCCCCTGGCTGTCCAGTGGTGATCGGAGCGAAAATATAAATATTCCTGATAATGCGGCAACAGCGAGCTTCTGGCATCCGCCGGCAAAACTCTGGGACTTAAAAAGCTGTTGATAATCGCAATCGCTTCTTCCTGCGAACCACTCATTTCCCGATATTTCTTATTTTGAATAAATTCAATATGGCTGGGAGCAATTAAAGAAAAGATCCGAGTCGTTTCCGGCATCTGAGCAGCAAATTGATTGATTGCTTCAGCATAAAACTGACAAGATCCCTTGTGATAACCAAAAACTTCATAGGCTGCATCCTTGAGTACCAGAAAATTGCTTCTCATTTCACCAACTTCATTGCCTTGGATATCCTCAATTGCAATTTCAGTATTAGGTTCTGTTTGTACCGGCTGACTGGCATCCGCTATCATTTTAGCCTCCTCCGGATGAGCTGCCAAATAAGCTTCAATATCTTTACCGGCATAGAGCTTGACCCGATCATTTAAATCAGCCACGCTGCTGACTACTCCGGCCACGGCCTTTACTTCTTCTGTTTCTGCCGCTGCCTGAGCTGCCGGTTCCTGAACAGTTGGTGCTTCTTCATTTGTCTTTTCAGTTTTGGGTGCTTTATCCGGATCAGCTGCAAACTGATCACCCACATCAAGAGTAATGATCTCAGCTTCATCTTCACCGGCATTGCCTTTTAAGGCATTGAGCTTATTGCTGACTCCAATCCACTGATCGCGGAACATAAAACGATCGGCATAAAAAGTCTCAATTCCGGTAAAGAATTCACCACTTTTTAATGTTTTCATTGAAAATTCCGGAAATTTGGCCAATGCCCTGTTTTCCGCCGCCGACACTTCCTGACGGCTATGCAAAAATAAATTCAGCACTCCCATAATTACCAGACCCAAGACAAATAATAAAACATTTAACTTTTTAATCATTCCAATTCCTCTCTTTTTTTACTACCTTTCATTCTCTGTCTGTTCGCATACCAGTTAATTTCAGCCAATTTGATCCTATCATTATCTGCCGCTCTCAGCATCCTCCCAGCTTTTTTAATTCTGCTCCGCTTTAGAGCAATACTATTAACTCAACTTTCCCACAGTCTTTTTGAGTTCTATCCCGCTCCGGGGAGCGAGCACATACTACCCATTTAACGAGCCCTGTCGAAAAACTTCGTTTTTCTGCCCGGGTGGGCAACCTACCTTCCGCAACTTACTTCGTAGGATTGCTTGTGGTTGCTCACCTAAAAAAGACTGCTCCAAGGAAAGCGGAAAAATTGTGCTATTAACTAAAAAAACAATCACTAGAATCTAAAATATAAAAACGGATTATAGGTCTGACCCACTAACATGGTGATAGATGCAAAAAATAACACACCATTTGTCACCAGAAGAAGCGGTCCCTCCTCCAGTCGTAATTTTTTCCAGATATAGCCAAGCAGCGGAGTACAGGCAATCAGTCCTAAAATCGTAAAATACAAATTATTATTCCAAACGATTTCAAACTGCAAATTTTGCAAAGGCAGTCCGGCTAAACCAAACATTTGCTTTAAAAAACCAATTCCATCAGTTAATGATTCAAAATAAAAGAACACCCAACCCACCAGGGTAATAAAAATACAATAAATATGACCAAAAATCCGCGGCATTTCCATCCGGGTTTTGCTGTGTATCCATTTTTCAATCCCAATAAACACACCATAATACAGGCCCCAAACCACAAAATTCCAGGAAGCGCCATGCCATAATCCGGTTAAAAACCATACAATAAAGAGGTTTCGATAAGGATTGCTGCGATTGCCACCTAGCGGGATATAAAGATAATCCCGGAAAAAGGACCCCAAAGAAATATGCCAACGTCGCCAAAATTCAGTAGCTGAAGTAGCAATATAGGGATAGTTAAAGTTTTCTTTATAGGTAAAGCCAAACATTTTTCCCATGCCAATCGCCATATCCGAATAACCGGAAAAGTCAAAGTAAATTTGAAAAGCAAACAGCAGCATTCCAAACCAGGACCCAAGAACAGACGCATTTTGCGCTCCTACCACCAAAATACCACTGGCCAAAGAGCCAGCTGTATTGGCAATCAATACTTTTTTGGCTAAACCTAAAATAAAGCGGTTGACACCATAACTAAAGTCTTCCAAACGAAAGACCCGATTTTCCACTTCATTGGCAATATCCACATAGCGGACAATCGGTCCGGCCACCAATTGATGAAACAAAGACACGAACAGCAAAAATTTTAAATAAGAATATTGAGCTCTGGTTTCGCCACGATAAACATCTATGGTATAAGAAATCGTTTGGAAAGTATAAAAAGAAATACCGATTGGCAAAGAAAAGCCCTGATATTCAATATTTAACCCTAAAATTCCGGAAATCGTACCCACGATCATACCTGAATACTTAAATATTGCCAATAAACCCAAATTCAAGATTAAAGAACTGGCAACAGCTGCTTTCGCCTGCCAGCTTCCCCGATAGCGCTCAATAATCAATCCGTGAAAATAATCAATAGTGGCACTAAATATCAGTAAACTGATCCAAATCGGCTCTCCCCAAGCATAAAAACAAAGTGAAGCAATGATCAGCACAACATTTTTGGCATCACGAGTCGGCATCTGATAATATATTATCAGACAAATTGGCAAAAACATAAATATAAAAAAAAGACTTGAAAATACCATTGGTTCCTCTTTCTGTCCGTATCTCTCTCCTGTATTCGATACTGTTCCTGTTATTTGTTTCTAAGCCAGCTTTACCTCTGTTTTCAGAAGCTCTGATCCCATTCCGAAGAACCAGTCAATCCGTAAGCTGTTTTTACTTGTCAGCGCTTTGGCCAATTTACCTGATAAATTACCGGCATTTCCGGCACTATAGCCCTTCCTCAAATGAAATCTGCGCCTGACAACTACTTATTTTAGCTGATATAAATTCAGCTGTCAAGCATGATAAATTCTTTTAATCACTTTCTAATTATATCATACTTACTTCTGCCATTTCTCAGACTTAGCACAGCTTTCTGTCTGGAACTTACTTTAAGAATTTACCTTTCTAATTATCAGCCATTGTCTGTGGAGTTTGCAGATCCTGTTTGGACTGCTTCTGCTGTTTTTGCTTGCACATCAAAAATAAGACCCAAAGCATTGGGATGATCATCACCAATCCCAGCCGGATCAAAAAAACCGGCCAAATCGAATAAGTATAATAATATACCACTCCCAAAACAAGGCCCGCAATACATGAAAAACAGCCTTATCAGGCCGCTTTCATGTATCATTCTGATAACTGTCACCAGTCCATCCTTCTTTATTTTTCTGATAATACGATCCCGGCAAAGTCTTTGGTCAATGAAGCACCGCCAACCAAACCGCCGTCAATATTAGGCATGGCAAAAATTTCTCTGGCATTATCCGGTTTTACGCTGCCGCCATACTGAATGCGGATTTCTTCAGCCACTTCACCATAAAGTTCAGTTAAGACCTTACGAATAGCTGCACAAACTTCTTCCGCCTGCTCATTGCTGGCTGTCCGGCCGGTTCCGATTGCCCAAACCGGTTCATAGGCAATGACTACTTCTTTTACTCTCTTTTCGCAAACTCCCTGCAAGGCAATTTTGGTTTGTAAACGGACCAAATCTTCGGTGATCCCCTGCTCTCTTTGCTCTAAAGTTTCACCAACACAAACAATCGGCACTAAATTATGCTCTAAAGCCTTTAATACTTTTTTATTTACGCTTTCATCGGTTTCCGCAAAATATTGTCTTCTTTCCGAATGTCCTAAAATAACATATTTTACGCCCATTTCCACCAACATCTTTGGCGCTACTTCTCCAGTAAAGGCACCCGACTCTTCAAAATACATATTTTGAGCACCAATCCCAATATTGGTTCCTTTCACAGCCTCAAGTGCTGCTGATAAGCTGACCATTGGCGGACAAAATACTACTTCAGCCTCGGCCTTTTCAAGCAAAGGCTTTAATTCATTAATTAAAGCAACTGCTTCTTGTGGAGTCTTATTCATCTTCCAGTTTCCTGCAATAATTTTTCTTCTCATATGAAATCCTTTCGATTTTATTTCTATGGAAATGTCAAAACAATCTCAAAATCTCAATCTTTCTATTGGCTGTTATCGACTCAGCTTGGCGGTGTTCCTTAAAACCCCTGACCGGCTACCGCTTTATTTGTCATCAGCTGCAAACACGCCCGGTAATTCTTTTCCTTCTAAGAACTCAAGGGATGCTCCACCACCAGTAGAAATATGGGTCATTTTATCGCCAAATCCTAATTGATTAACTGCTGCTGCCGAATCCCCACCACCGATAATAACCGTTGCACCGGACTCAGCTGCTTTAGCACAAGCTTCAGCGATCGCTTTGGTTCCTTTCGCAAAGTTTTCAAATTCAAACACACCCATTGGTCCATTCCAAACAACGGTTTTAGCTGCTTCAATTTCCCTGGAAAATTCTTTAATACTTTCCGCTCCGATATCAAGGCCTTCCCAATCATCTTCAATGCCGCCACGGGCTACAGTTTTAAATGGGGTATCATTTTTAAATTCCTGAGCCACTACATTATCGACCGGCAGAAGCAATTTAACACCTTTTTCTTCCGCCTTCTTCAACATCTCTTTAGCTAAATCAACTTTATCAGCCTCAAACAAAGATTTACCGACATTATTCCCCATAGCACCAAGGAAAGTATAGGCCATACCGCCACCAATCACCAGGGTATCTACTTTTTCAATTAAATTGCTGATTACATTAATTTTATCCGAAACCTTAGCACCACCTAAAATAGCAACAAACGGTCTCTTTGGGTTACTAACAGCATTGCCTAAAAAGTTGATTTCTTTTTCCATTAAGTAACCAACCACATTGGGACTGAGAAACTTAGTTACACCAACATTTGAGCAGTGTGCTCTGTGAGCGGTACCAAATGCATCATTAACAAATACTTCGGCTAACGAAGCCAAATCTTTGGAAAAGCCTTCTTCATTCTTGGTTTCTTCTTTGCGGTATCTGGTGTTTTGTAATAAGATGACATCTCCATCCTGCATCTTTTCAACGGCTGCTTTGGCATTAACGCCAACCACTTCATCATCCGCAGCAAATACCACTTCTTTGCCTAATAATTCTCCTAATCTTTTAGCCACTGGTGCCAAAGAAAGTTCAGGCTTCGGCTCACCCTTCGGTTTTCCCAAATGTGAGCAAAGAATCAAACGGCCACCATCATTGATCAATTTGTTTAAAGTTGGGAGTGCTGCCGTCAAACGGTTTTCATCAGTAATTTTACCATCAATGATCGGCACATTGAAATCGCAACGAACCAATACTTTTTTGCCTTTTACATTAATATCATCAACTGTTTTTTTATTCAGCATAACAATTTCCTTTCTTAATCTGTTGTAAAAAAAGGACCCAATCCAAAAACAGATTGGATCCTCTTTGGATCATTCATTTACACAAAATATCTTAATCTTGCAATGATTTGTCTAAATCAGCAAAATATTTGATGGTCCGAACCATTTGGCTGGTATAAGAATTTTCATTATCATACCAAGCAAAGGTTTGAGTTAAAGTCTTGCCGCCGCCAAGGGAGGTAGCACGGGTTTGGGTCGCATCAAACACGGAACCATGGGTATCGCCAATAATATCAGAAGATACGATCTCATCTTCATTATAACCATAAGAAGCACTGGCTGCTTTCTTCATGGCGGCATTGATTTGCTCAGCGGTAACTTCGCCATTTACTACACAGATCAATTCTGTGCTGGAACCGGTCGGTACCGGAACACGTTGAGCTGCACCAGCTAATTTTCCATCTAATTCAGGAATAACCAAGCCAATTGCTTTCGCTGCGCCGGTAGAGTTAGGAACAATATTGATTGCGGCTGCACGAGCACGTCTTAAATCGCCTTTTCTGTGCGGTCCGTCCAAGGTCATTTGATCACCGGTATATGCATGAATGGTGGTCATAAAGCCTTTTTCGATCGGCACTAAATCATTTAATGCTTTGGCCATCGGAGCTAAGCAGTTTGTAGTACAAGAAGCTGCGGAGATGATGGTGTCTTCTGCCTTTAAAATATTTTCGTTTACACCGAAAACAACGGTTGGAAGGTCATTACCTGCCGGAGCAGAAATAACAACTTTCTTTGCGCCTGCATCAATATGAGCTTGGGATTTCGCCTTGGAAGCAAAGAAACCGGTACACTCTAAAACTACATCCACTCCTAATTCTTTCCAAGGAAGTTCTGCCGGATTAGCCTTTGCATAAATAGGAATCTTAACTCCGTCTACTACTATAAATTCTCCATCAACAGATACTTTATCTGCCAAAGCATATTTGCCTTGAGAAGAATCATATTTTAATAAGTGTGCCAACATTTTAGCATCGGTCAAATCGTTAATTGCCACAATCTCATATCCCTCTGCTTGAAACATTTGACGAAATGCAAGACGTCCAATCCGGCCAAAACCATTAATTGCTACTTTTACTGCCATTTTTATTCCTCCTATTTGTATATTGTTATACTTTTAACTTTCCAAAGATATCTTTCTTTCCTAAGAAGTACTTTCCCCTTGAAAAATCAGCTCCTGACTTTGACGCAGGCTTACCCGCGTTTTGGTCCTTAGATTTATTATACCCAAGTTTTCTCATTATTTCAAGTACTTTTTTGTGAAATTTCCTTTTTGTTATTTTTTTGATTTTCATTTCCTGTTAATTGACAAAAAACTATCAATTAATAGTCCTAGCCAACCAATTGCCCCAAATTCAAATCTACTCCATAAATCAATATCATTCTATTTGCCTCTCTTTTTTCTGTCTTCCTGTTTTTGCTGACTTTATGCCTTGAAAATTTAATCTTATCTCCGTCTAAACCAAGGTATGATTCTATTTACTTTTTTACAGTATTTCGCATAATCATCTCCAAATTTTTCTAATAGCCATTTTTCTTCTGGCCTTTCATTAGTATTGTTAATTTTTCACATTGGACTTTTAGTCTTATCTCCAACAATCCAGTAATCGCACATTTCTCCACCAGATGCTAATGTCTGTTTTCTATGAAGCACTGCCTTTTTTTTCTCAATTACAATATGGTCAATCTCACAGCACAATGGCAATAAATCAAGATAACCGTTTTCTCTGGCAAATTTTTCCATGGGACATCTTGTAAAATGATAATAAAAGCCGTCCCTATGAAGATTTTTATCAAAATTAAAATCCCATGTATTATCCTTATATTCCTGATGTTTATCTGCCCATTCTTTTATTTTATACATTTGCACTGTAAGTTTTTCCATATCTTTAGGATTGTTTAAATCCAAATTACTGATAACTTTGTTAATTAATTTATTGCCAAAAAATTCAACAATTATTTCTTTAAAATCATCTACATTAAAGTTTCCTGCTCTGCATACAGCCATAAATACATAGCCTAAGTAAATATTACCTGACATGGGATTGTTCGCACCGATATCTTCGGTCTTTTCAATCATTTGTTTATATAAACTACGTGCCTTTTTTAAGCTTTCTCTAGCCTTATTCTTCCCAAATTTTCTAACCAATGGTCTTTTCAAGAATAAACTCATTAAACTAAAATACATACCTTTATATTTCACTAAAATCACCCCACTAATTTTTTCTACAAGTTGAGATTCATTTTTTCAGAAATTATTACACTAACCAGATATCTAACAGCGAAAAGTTAGTCAAATCTAACTAATGATATTTTATCCTTTTTTAGTCATTTTGTCTACTGCCAGATTTTCTACTCACTTGCTACTATTTGCCCTTAGAATGTATTACCTTTAACAGCTTATCTTGAAAGGTTTCCTTACTCTTTTTGTCAAAATATATCGCAGTTACAAAGCTCTTTCCATTTATCTTTTTTGTTAGAATGCCATCAGGTTTTCGGGATGCAGCTTGTTCTTTATCACTAAAAAACAGATTTATCCATTAATATAACAAAGGTGAGACAGCATATGCGATCTCACCCTGAAACTTGATTTTATTCATTACCAACACCATTTGACAAAGAACCTTTTAGATTGACTTTTTATTTTAAATCGACTTTCTTTTTTATTAAATCCACTTTTTATTTTAAAATCAACACCTGGGCAAATTTAAAATACACAATCAAAGCCAGTGTATCGACAATTGTCGTAATAAACGGTCCGGCCATGATTGCCGGGTCAAGATGCAGTTTTTTGGCGATCACCGGCAAAAGTCCTCCAGAAACCTTAGCGATCATCACTACGAAAATCATGCTTAACGTTACTGTTAAAGTAATATTCAGCGGTGTTTTCTCAATGTAATACAACCTTACAAAATTGATCAATGCCAGAATACTGCCAACAATCAAACTGATCAAAAGCTCCTTATACATTATTTTCAAAAAATCTTTTAATTCCAGCTCTCCCAAAGCAAGTCCACGAATAATCAAGGTTGAGGATTGTGATCCGGCATTGCCACCGGTATCCATCAGCATTGGAATAAAAGCAGTTAAAATCACGATTGAACTTAGTACATCCTCATATTTACGGATTATCAACCCGGTAAAGGTCGCTGAAACCATTAAGATTAAAAGCCAAACGATCCGGCGCTTAGCCAGCACAAAGACATTGGTTTCCAGATATAAATCATCAGACGGCTCCAGGGCACTCATTTTGGCAAAGTCTTCTTCATTCTCTTCTTCAATAACATCCAAAATATCATCAACTGTCACGATTCCCACCAGCCGATCTTCACGATCAACTACCGGCATGGCCAGCAAATCATATTTTTTAAAAAGTGAAGCTACTTCTTCCTGGTCACTTAATGTATGAACACTGATTACATTGGTATCCATAATATCCCCGATAACATCTTCGGGTGAGGCCAAAATAATTTTCCGGATTTCCAACATTCCCAGCAAATGCCGATTTTCATCAATGACATATAAAACATTGATCGTTTCGCTGTCGATTCCAATTTTACGAATGCGTTTGATTGCATCACGAACAGTTAAACCCACCTGTAAATCAGCAAATTCGGTGGTCATAATGGTACCTGCTGAATCATCCGGATAACTGAGCAGCAAATTAATTTCCTTACGCATTTCCGGTGAAGTATTTTTTAAAATCTTTTTTACTACCACTGCCGGCATTTCTTCAATAAAGTCAACCGCATCATCAACAAACAGTTCATTTATGATACGTCCGACCTCCGCTTCACTGATCGACTCAATAATCTTTTGCTGTGTATCCGAATCCACTCTGGAAAACACATCAGCTGCCAAGTCCTTTGGCAAAATTCGAAAAGCCAAAAGTAAATCCTTGTCCGTCAGTTCATCCATTAATTCCGCCACATCAACCGGATTACTCTCCAACAGCAATTTTCGCAATTCCGCTTTTTGATGCTTCTCAATCATCTGCCGCACATCATCTAATCTTAAATTTTCCATAGCGATTTCCCACCTTTATCAAAATAGCATTTGTCAGAGTGTTTTTCACCATCAGACCCTGCCACTTCGTGTCAGTCGTACTTGCGGTTCTCTGGCAATCTGCTTTGCAAATTTTCTGCAAGCACTTGGATTCCACTGCAGAACCCAATAGTTTTCAGTTTATTCTTTCCCCCTGCTGATAAAACTTTTTAGGTACGCTATCAATCAAAACCGACCGAACATCAGCTCCTGATATAACTAACATCAAGAGCGCTTCTGCGATGCCAGTCATTTTAATTCAAAATTTCCTCCTTGACACAATATGCCATTTTCAGAGCGTGATCACTGATTCTTTCCAAATGAGATACGGTATCCAAAAACAGGATACTCAGCCGGATATCACAGACTCCGGAAATCAAACGCTCCGTATGCTCTGCCCGGATCTGCTCCTCCAACTCATCAATTTCTTCTTCCAAGTCTTCGATTTTAGCAATATAACTGTAAATATTGGTTTCTCTGAGCTTTAGGGCCAATTCCACAATTTCCTCAATTTTTTCAAACATAATAGTAATGTCCTCAATTGCCGATTCACTGAAATTAGCTTCGATCTTGGCCGCCTCACCAACATTATCGGAAATATCATTGGCATGATCACCAATACTTTCTAAATCAATGGCTGCTGAAAAAAGATCATTAACCACCATTTTTTGTTGTTCCGAAATTGATAAGTTGCCAATTTTTACCAAAAACTGGGTGATCAGTTGATAATACCGATCCGTATTTTCACGGCGCTTGGCGTTTTCAGCTACATATTCTTCTTTTTTCTCGATCAATGCCTGGGTGGCATAACGCAAAGAGCCCAAAATATACTCACCCATATTGCTGATTTCTTTGATTGCTGATTGAATAGCAAAACTTGGGCTTTCCAGGATACGGTCGTCCAAATGCACCAAGGCCACTTCCAGCTCCTCTTTTTCCTGACCCGGAATTAATTTTTCAGCCACCTTGACTAATAAACCGGAAAATGGATACAGCATAACGGTATTAATAATGTTAAAGGAAGTATGGAATAAAGAAATTTCCGAACCACTAATTAAATCGCTCCCCAGATCCGGGCGAATAAACGCAAAAAAGATAATGGTACCAATTACAAAAATCACACTACCAACCACATTAAATAATAAGTGGATCATAGCTGCTCTTTTTCCGTTCTTACTGGCCCCCACCGAAGAGAGCATAGCAGTTACCGTAGTACCGATATTTTGACCCAAAATAATATAAATTGCTGCATTCATCGGTACCAAACCGGACATTGCCAAAGTCTGTAAAATACCAACACTGGCTGATGAGCTTTGTACCACAGCTGTTACTAAAGCACCGGCCAATACACCTAAAAACGCATTCCGACCAAGCAGCACAAATGCATCTTTAAATATTTCCGAATCCCGATAAGGGGTAATAACATTTTTCATAAAGTCCAGGCCAATAAATATCAAGCCAAAGCCTACAATTACTTCACCAATTAATTTCTTTTTTTCCGACTTGGTAAAGAAAATTAAGATCGCTCCCAAACCAATCGCCAGTGGAGCCAAATTTTCCGGATTTAATACTTCAAACCATTCTGAACTGGAAACAATCCAGGCAGTAATAGTGGTACCAATATTGGCACCCATGATCACACCAACTACCTGCGATAAATTCATTAATCCGGCATTTACAAAGCCAACTACCATAACCGTAGTAGCAGAACTGCTTTGAATTAAGGCTGTAATAAGCGCACCAATAATGACTCCCAGGAATTTATTTTTCGTCAGTAAATTAAGTAATTCTTTTAGTTTGGAGCCGGCCGCCTTTTGTAATCCATCCGCCATAGTGTTCATGCCATAAACGAACATCCCGAAGCCACCTAAAAAAGTAAATATTTGTAATAATATTTGCATAATATCTCAAATGCCTTTCCATTTTTGCTGAATTTCCTGCTTGCGTCCTAACCCCACTGCCAAAATCCAAACCCTTTCCTTCCAAGTACAATACTTTCCCTCTTTTTCAGCCTGCACCATCAGCAAGCAGATTAAAAAGCTAAGTTCTCAACTTATCAATTAAGCTCTTTAATTTCTCTAAAAAAATCTTGATCTCTTCTTGACTGGTATCCTTACCCAAAGAAATTCTAAGATGTGCATTATTTTTTCCATCACCAATTGCTTTCATCACATGTGAAATTTGATAACTGCCAGCTTGACAGGCTGAACCAGCTGAAATACTGATACCGGCCAAATCCAGCATGGTCAACAAAGCTTCCGTTGATACATCTGCAATCGACAAGTGATAAAGTCCGGCTAAACGCTGGGTGGCATGACCATTAAAGTGCAATCCCTCCACTTCAGCCAGGCTCTCTTTGATTTGACTGCCCAAGTTCTGAAAATGAGCCAGTCTGGTTTGAGAAGTCTTGATATATTGTTCAATGGCTGCACCAAAGCCAATAATGCCAGCCATATTCTCCGTTCCCGCCCGCCGGCCGCTCTCCTGATGTCCACCAACAAGCAATGGCTGCAAGCGCACGCCTTTTCGCACATATAATGCTCCAACTCCCTTGGGACCATATAATTTATGAGCTGACAAACTGATAAAATCTGCCTGTCCGGCATTAATTTCCACCTGACCGATAGCCTGAACAGCATCGGTATGAAATAAGATCCCCTTTTCCCGGGCAATTGCCGAAATCGTCCTGATATCCTGAATAGTACCAATTTCGTTATTGGCCGCCATTACCGAAATCAATTTGGTTTCCGGTTCAATCATCTTTTCAATATCAGCCGGATCGACCCGGCCATCACCATCAACCGGCACATAACTTACCCGATGTCCTTCTTTTTCTAATTGACTAAATGCCCGCAGGACTGAATCATGTTCAATTTGAGTAGTAATAAAATGCGCACCCGTAAATTGGCGGGCGGTTCCTAAAACAGCCAGATTATTGGCTTCCGTTCCACCGGAAGTAAAAATAATCTCAGCCGGTTTGGCAGAAATGGCTGCTGCCACCTGACTGCGCGCCAATTCCAACTCATACTTTAGTTTTTGACTATATAGTGCCGAAGGATTTTCATAGTATTCTGTAAAATAGGGAAGCATTTTGGCTAAAACCTCTTGTGCTAAAGGGGTCGTAGCCGCATAATCCAAATATATCCGCTGCATGATTTCTCCATTCTGTGCTTGATCAATGCCTGATCCTGGGTTTTTATCTGAATACCCGGTTAACTTCTAACTTAAAGCGCATAAGCAAAATGGAAGCGACTGCAAAGCCGGAATTTACATTTTGTGGCGCTTCACCAACAGATAACAGCTGAAAGCGCAACTGGTTCGTACTACCAGGGTCTGCCGGCGGAAAATGCCTAGTCAGTCTCTACTTTCACTACCACCTGATCAGCCAGTGTTTTAAATAAATCAGTCAATTCATCATCCCGGTGATGAACGGTTGCAAAATTAGGTTTCATTGGCAATTCTAAAAGAACCTCCAATTTTTTTCTCTCCAAAAATTGCTGTAGTTCTTCCGATTGATAGATATAAATTTTTTCATCACAATGCGGGCATTGTACATAGCTCATATTTTCGACCAAACCAATAACCGGTACATTTAAATTTTGAGCCATTCCTACCGCTTTAGCCACGATCATTGATACCATATCCTGCGGCACTGCCACCATGATAATTCCGTCCACCGGAATGGACTGCATAATTGTCATGCTGACATCACTGGTGCCGGGCGGCAGATCGATCAACAAATAATCCAGTTCTCCCCAGATAATATCCGTGTAAAATTGTTTAATGGTATTGGTAATCAAAGGTCCCCGCCAGATCAACGGCTTATCCTCTTTATCCATCATTAAATTAATCGAAACTACTTTTAAACCATTATCCAGACAAACCGGCTGCAAACCGATTTGAGTCATCATCATAGCTTCTTTTTCAATGCCCAATAACCGGGGAATGCTGGGACCAACCAAATCGGCATCCATGATCCCGACTTTATGGCCTTTTTCCTGTAAAGTCATAGCCAAATTAGCAGAAACCGTTGATTTTCCGACGCCTCCCTTCCCCGACATAACTGCAATAATTTTTTTAAAATGATTAGCCGGGTTGCTGGTAATATAATTTTGAAATGACACCGGATGCGGTGTAACTTTTACTTTATGAATATAGTCTGACATGTTTTCCTCCTTACTGCAATCAAAGGCATCTCTAAATTGCATACATTTTTATATTAACATACTCATGCTTAATTGTCGACAAAAAAGTTCATTTCCTCTGTTTATCATATATCCGACATATTTCTGATGCCATTGCTGTCAAAAAAAAGCGCCGTTTTTTATATGTTTCAGCTCTAAACTTATGCATAAATGCTAACGAAAATTCAAACTTTAGTTTTTTAATTCGATATTTCGTTCAGTTTTCTTTGGATAACCAGCTTGTTTTTCTCTGTTATCCCACTAGCAAAAAAGAATATTATCCGATATAATGAAATAGTAAACAGTTAATAACTCAAATTTCTCACATTTCTGGGAAATATGCCCACTCCCGCAACGGGATAGAACAAAAAACTGTGGGAAAGTTAAGTTAAATACTTTTTTATGATGACTGATAAAGGTGTCATGATGATTACCAAAATTTTTTTCAAACATGTAATTCCGTCAATGCTGGCATTTGCCTTTTCCGGCATTTATGTCATTATTGACGGTATTTTTGTCGGACGTAATACCGGTGATATCGGACTGGCCGCTGTCAATATCAATTATCCGATTGCGGCTTTGATGCAGGCTCTTGGTACTGGTATCGGTATGGCAGGCGGAATATGGATCTCCATTAAACGTGGCCAAAAAAAATCCAATGAGGAATCCTCCTTTTTAGGTAATTCCTTATTTCTGCTTTTAATCAGTGCATTGGTTTTAATGGTCAGTCTGCTTTTGACTTATCCCTATGTTTTAACAATATTAGGTGCCAAAGGTGAGCTCCTTAAGCCCTCAGAAGATTATTTGAAAATTATCATATATGGTACAATCTTTCAAGTGCTGGCAACCGGTTTTATTCCCTTGGTTCGTAACTATAACGGAGTAATTCTGGCCATGATTGCCATGATCGCCGGACTGATCACCAATACCGTCCTTGATTATGTTTTCATTGTTCTCTTTCCCTGGGGTACGGCCGGGGCTGCGGCGGCTACTGTTATTGGTCAGGCCATGACCCTGATTTTGCTGTTGCCATTTTTCTTTTTGCCCAAACCTTTACTATCATGGCAGGATTTAATACCACAATGGCAAATCACCAAGCAAATCTTGCCGGTAGCTCGTTCTCCATTTGGCATGACTTTGATCCCTAACCTAATTGTGATTATCTTAAATAAAAGTGCCATTTATTATGGTGAAATCGTCGCCGTTTCTGCCTATGCCATTATCAGCTATGTCATCTATATCGTTCAGCTTTTCCTGCAAGGCATTGGCGATGGTGCACAACCACTCATCAGCCGTTATTATGGAGCTGAAAATAAAGTGGCCCTGCGTAAAATTCGTTTCTTAAGTTATTCTATGTCTTTTTTTGTAGGACTCTTATCTGCCCTTGCCCTATACTTTAGCCGAAAACAATTACCGATTTTATTTGGTTCTTCACCGAAAGTGGCTCTTATGTACGAACAGGCGCTGATTTATTTTTTAATTGGTATCCTCTTTGTTTCCATCTTAAGAGTCTGCATTTCTTATCTGTATGCGGTCAACCAAAGTTTTTCAGCCTCACTGCTGATTTATGGTGAACCGGTTTTATTGATGAGCTTGATTTTATTTCTATTGCCTCCATTTTTAGGCTTAAACGGTGTCTGGTTATCTGTTCCGGTTTCTGAACTGATCATGATGTTCCTCTCACTTTTCTATGTAAAAAAAGCAATTAAAAAGTAAGGCCAGCCTTACTTTTTAATTGCCTTCCTGATACATTTCCGGCATATCTGACAAATGATGGCTTCTGCTCACCAATCATCCCTTACTTTACATACATAACTACATCATCAATATTCTTTCTTTGGCTGTGCAATGGACCAGGTTCACATTCCTCTGATTTATAACCAATTGATAAAATGGAAATTGGAATTTCATCTTCTTTTAAACCAAATGCTTTTTTGGCATCCTCCGGTGAAAATGCACACACCCAGCAACTGCCAAGCCCCAGGCTTTCTGCCATATACATCATTTGAGTAGCTGCAATTGCACTGTCCACTTCCGCAGCATTCCAGCCATCAATCACTCTGACCCACGCTTCTTCCTTTTTAACTGCAATCAAAATATTTAACGGTGCATGAAAATTGGCTCTGGTACATTTTTGAATGACTTCCTCAGATACCTGCGCTCCAGCCACATAAAAGCGAAATGGCTGAGCATTACGAGCGGTCGGCGCTAATAATCCGGCCTCTAAAATTTGTTTTTGCATTTCCGGGGCAACTTCTTTTCCAACTATAAATTTTCGAGCAGAAAAACGATTTTTCATCAAATCCATTAAATTCATAATTTCCTCCTTACTTTAAACAAATCTTTAGTCAAATTCCGGATATAACAGTTCAGCCATTGATTTTCACTTCAATGGCCGAACTGGAATCATCACTAATTCAGTTTAAACTGTTGTGTGAATGTTGTCAAGTCTTCTGCCACATTTGACAGTTGACTGCTGGCAATCGAAACTTGTCCGATCGAAGCTGCCTGCTCCTCGACTGATGCCGATGCTTCTTCGGTTGCCGCTGCATTTTCTTCGGAAATGGATGATAAATTTTCAATTAAATTGAGCACATTGACTTTTTGTTTCTCAATTTCATCTTCCACTGAATTCATCTGTAAAATGACCTCTTTGCTGCGTTCAATCGCTTTGGCAATTCCCTCAAACTGAGTATTGGTTTCTTCTACACTATTCTCTTGCTGCTTAACCAACTGACTGACATGATCAATCGTAGTCACCGCAAACTCCGCTTTTTTACTAAGCTCAGCAATAATCTCTTTAATTTCTTTGGTAAAATGGGTAGAGTCTTCTGCTAATTTTCTGATTTCATCAGCTACCACCGAAAACCCTTTTCCGGCTTCACCTGCTCTGGCCGCTTCAATCGCCGCATTAAGAGCCAATAAATTAGTTTGATCAGCAATCGAACTAATCATATCAGAGGCAGTTTCAATCTTCTTGGTTGATTCATTCGTACTGGCAATCAGATCAAATACTTGCCTGGATGCCTCTTTATTGTCATAAGTGGTTTTGTTTAAAACTTTTATCGTTTCCAGACCGCTGTTTTTCAAACTATTGACTGTTTCGGTAGTTTCATTCAAGCTTTTCAGGAGATGTAAATTTTCCTGCAGCAGATGACTTAAATGCTCCATTGATTCGGCACCTCTTTGGGTATCTTCTGCCTGCTCTGATGCACCTCTGGCAATTTCTTCAATGGTTCTGGCCACATCATCTGAAGAACCGGCAGTTTGATTGGCAATGGCCGTCAGCTCCTGAGAAGAAGAAGACAATTGCTCCGCATTCCGGTTAATGGCTGTAACCATCTCTTTTAAATTGGCAATCATTTTACCCATTGCCCTGGTCATGATCCCAATCTCATCTTCTCTGGTTAAATATTTTTTGGTGGGTCGGTCTTCTTCCAATACCAGATTAAAGGCTGCCAGACGCTCCACCAACTGAGTGATATGAATGATTGGCCGGGTCAAGGAATTGGATACCAAATAAATACTGAATAAACCAAATAATAAAAACAGTAAACTAATACCAATCAAGGACAAAGCCGTTTTCTTAATTGGCTCTACCATTTCATTTCTAGTCATTTGCACGATTACTCCCCAATTGGTTCCTTTAACTTTAGAAAAAGCAGCAATTTTATCTCCCTGCCATTGATATTCCACCAATCCCGGTTCAACTTCACCTTTAAAAGAGCCCATCTTCTGCTCAAACACCTTTAAAAATGGTACAAATTCTGAATTTTCAGCTGCATACTCCTGGATCGTTTTATGCTGATTGACCAGCTCCTGATCCTTATGGCCAATGATATAGCCCTGATCGTTCATAATAAAGGCATAGCCTGTTTGGCCATAGGCAAAATCAGTTGCCAACTCGGAAATAAAATTGGCATCTTTGATCCCGCTGACCACTCCGGTGATCTTGTCATTATATTCGGTTGGGGCAGCAACCACAAATATTTTTTTGCCATTTTGCATATTGATGATCAAATCCGAAAACGAAGCTTTCCCCTGCATCGCCGTTTGAAAATAGGCACGACTGGAAACATTCCGTCCATCCGACAGTGCCAGTCCTTTAGAATCAAAAATATCAAAATCAATATAATCTGTTTTCTTTTTTTCCCTGTCTAACTCAGCATATGCGGCTTCTTTATTTCTGTTTTCAACAGCAAACAATTCCCGCCGGCCAAAACTGCTCATATACTTTAACTCTGTGCTCACCTTTTCTGAGACGATTTCAGCCAGGTTTTCCGCCGCAACCAATAAACGATCCCTGGTATCTCTTTTGATATTGGTACTCATATTCCAAACTGCATTTGATACTAAAACAAGAGTCAGCAGCAGCATGATCGCTCCTGTTAATAAAGCCAGTTTAATCCGAATACTTTTTAATCTGGGTAGATTTTCATTCACTACACCATAATTTTTCGTTTTTTTATCCACATGATCCTCCTTGATGCCCTGCCACTCCTTTTTATGAAAGCAAAAGGCTAAAAAAATATAATTTTTTTGTAAAAATTCATTAAAAAACACCCATAAAATATTAAAAGCCGCTGAGCACAATGCTCTAGCGGCAATTATTCATATTTTACTCAACATCAATTCAAGCCTACACCAGCAGCATAAATCGCTCTGTTGTGGCTTTTGCGGTAAAAAACCTGCAAAAAATTATTCAGCTTTAATTCCATATTTACGATTAAATTGCTCAATCCGACCTCTGGCAGCAGTTGCCTTTTGTTGACCGGTATAGAACGGATGTGAATCCGATGTAATTTCCATCCGGATTAACGGATAACTATTACCATCTTCCCACTCTACCATTTCACTTGAAGTTCTGGTTGAAGCACTTAAAAATTTAAAGCCGGAAGTTGAATCCATAAATACAACCGGATGATACTCTGGATGAATGCCCTTTTTCATTCTTTTCACCTCTTTCCTTTTCAATTTTTATGAGAATATCGTTATCCCATAAACAACTAGGTAAGTATAGCATATTTCTTCTGAACATGCAAATCTTTTTTTTATTTTATTTGCTTTTTGTTTTATCTTCTGTTAATTCATTAAGAAATTCCGCTTGAATAGCCGATTCTAAGCTATGAGTTTCTGTAAAAAACTTTTCATACCACAGCAAAAACATATAGACCGTCCATATCTTACGACTATTATCAATTTCATTCAAACGATGCTGATCCAGCAAACGAACCAGTTTCTCTGTTTGAAAATAACGCTCTGCAATCTCTGATTGAAAGGCTTCACGAACAATATGATAAAATTTTTCTTCCCGTAGCCATACCCGAATGGGAACCGGAAAACCTAATTTGCGTTTATTAGCCACTGCTTCCGGTAAATGTTTTTTGGCTGCCAGTCGCATAGCATATTTGGTGTTTTCACGATTGACCCGATAAGGCACCGGCAAAGTTCCTGCCAAAGCCATTACTTCTTTATCCAAAAACGGAACCCTTAGCTCCAATGAATTGGCCATACTCATCTTATCAGCTTTCAGTAAAATATCACCAACCATCCATAAATGCAGATCCAAATACTGCATCTTGGTAATATCCGGTTGATTTTTAACTTTATCATAAAAAGGCTTGGTAATTTCCTGAGGAGTTTTAGCTAAGGTTTTATGTTTTAAAATTTCTTTTCTTTCTTTCACGGAAAAGATATTGGCATTGCCAATAAAACGTTCTTCCAAAGTCTTAGCACCACGCTGCAAAAAGCTTTTCCCCTTCATATTCGGCAATTTTTCAGCCACTACTGCTGCTGTTTTTCTTAAAAACAAAGGAATTTTTTCATATCCGGCCAGACTCAGCGGCTCATGATAAATTCGATAACCACCAAAGATCTCATCTGCCCCTTCTCCGGACATTACTACTTTGACATGGTCCTTGGCCAGATTGGACACAAAGTAAAGGGCAATTGCTGCCGGGTCAGCCAGCGGCTCATCCAAATGATACTGTAGCTTAGGCAGGATATTCCAATATTCCTCAGTGGTAATGATCTTATCATAGCAGTCTACCCCAATTTCCCTGGATAATGCCTTGGCATATTCAGTTTCATTATATTTATCATAATCAAATCCAACCGTAAATGTTTTCCGGTTTCCCGAAAACACAGATGCCACATAACTCGAATCAACCCCTGATGATAAGAAACAGCCAACTTCAACATCTGCAATTTTATGAGTTTCAACCGAACCGGTGATGGCCTTATCAATTTGAGCGACTGCTTCTTCCAAAGCCATATCTTTTTCTGCAAATTTCGGCTCCCAATAACGATAAACACTGCATCCTGATTCATCATAAATTAAATAATGAGCTGGCGGTAATTTTTTTACTCCTTGGAAAAAAGTACGATTAGTGGCCGAATACTGGAAAGATAAATAATTCTCCAAAACCGCTTCATCCAGTTCCTTAACAAAATTCGGATGGGGCAGAAAACTTTTTATTTCTGAACCAAAAATAAAACTGCCGCCCATATTCGGAGCATAATAAAAAGGCTTGATTCCAAAAAAGTCACGGGCAGCAAAAAGTTGCTTTTTATTTAAATCATAAACTGCAAAAGCAAACATTCCCCGCAGTTTGTTTAAAATATCCTTCCCATATACTTCAAAACCTTTGAGCAATACCTCCGTATCCCCATTGGTTTGAAAATTCTTTCCTTTTTTAATTAATTCTGCCCTGATTTCCTGATAATTATAAATCTCACCATTAAAGACCATCACTTTGCTGCCATCTTCACTATACATTGGCTGATGCGACAATTCCAAATCCAAAATGCTTAGCCGCCGAAAACCAAGAGCCACCTCTTCATTAATAAAATAGCCATCTTCATCCGGTCCGCGATGAATAATTTTATCCGTCATCTTTTTAATAATTTGTTCTTTTGCTTCAATATGGTCAATAAAACCAACAAATCCACACATAATCTTCTTCCTTTGCTTTGTCTTTTCAATAACTTAACTTTCCAGCCGTCCTTTTAACTCTGCCGGAGCGATTGTCTCTGATTCCTTTGCCACCCCTTAATCGGATACTGTTATAATGGTATTTCCCGCTTCAAGACCTTCTTGCTTATATTTGTCAGATAAAGCTCTGCTTTTTTGCTCAATTTCTCGCTGTAAGCGCCTGACTGTCATCTCCGTCTCCTCTTTTCCCACCGGCAGCACAATATCTGCATATTGCAAATATAAAGGCTCCCTCTGCCGGCAAACATCTTCTAAGGTAAAGCCAGTTGGAATTAAAATGCCCCGATTTTCCGGTGAGCCAATTCGTCTTAATATTTCGGCAAATGGCACCGCCAAATACACAATTATTCCTTGTGTTTTTAAATGTTCCATTGCTTTTTCATAATAAACCGCACTCCCTCCGGTCGAAATAATTGTCTGCTCAAACATAATTTCTGACAGCAGAGCTTCTTCCTTTCGGGCGAATTCCTGATTACCTTCTTCATCAATAATGGTCTGCAAAAGCTTGCCATATTTTTGTTGGATTAATAAATCTGTATCAATAAAATCATACCCCATCCGTTTCGCTAAAATCACACCCAAAGTTGATTTGCCCGCTCCGGACATACCAATTAAAATAATATTTTGCTTTCTCATCATATAAATTTCTCTTTTTTATAGATCTCATGTAAATACAGGCCGATAACCTGCATACTTCTTTTATTGGCAATTTCCAGTCCATTGGCTGTAAGCTGTGATTTCTCCCCGCGCAGAATACTTTGCACTTTTTCTTTAAATTCCAAAGTACTCCTGGCTTTACATACCTCAACATCATCCCTTAACCAATTATCATATACCGGAATATCACGTACCACCACCGGAATGCCACAAGCAAGCGCTTCCAGGACTACAATTCCTTCTGTCTCCTCATGAGTCATAAAAGCAAAGACATCCGCACTACAATAGGCATCCCGCATCTCTTCAGCTGATATATAACCGGGAAAACGCAAATTTTTGGGTGGATTTTCAACCACTGCTTTTATTTCCTGAGGAATTAATTTTAAATTAGTATAGCCAAACCATAGAAACTCTGCCTCCGGCATAGATCTTGCCAACTCTGCAAATTCCATAATTCCTTTTCTGGCAATATAATGTCCAACTGATATAATCACCGGTTTTTGGCCTTTGATTTCATATTTTTTACGAAACCCTTCCCGTTTGCTCCTATCCGGTTTGAAAAAAACAGTATCGATCCCATTCGATATTGGATAAATTGTTTTTTTTAAGCCATAGCTTTCCAATAATTTTTTAGAATAAATAGTCGGTGTCAGGATAATATCTCCCAGTCCATAACAAAATTTAATCCAGCACCGGAATAAGGGAGCCAGCGTATTAGCGCCTTTAAATGAGTTCCGAAAATCTTCCACTGTAGAATGGCCATAATAAACCACTGATTTTCCCTGTATTTTAGCAAATAATGCCGCCAGCAAAGAGTCCGGAAAAACTGTATTGATATGGATCACTTTGGCCGGTTCAAACCAGGCATTTGTCACTTCAATCCCGGCCTGCTTTAAACATGCCGTTTGATGTAAAATCGCTCGTCCGATTCCACTTTTTTCGACAATCTTAAAACCGCCCATATAAATTTGCACTTTCATTTTCCTTACCACCAACCTTTTTTACTATGAAATATACAATACCACCGGACAATGATCACTCCCCTGTACATCCATATGAATTTCCGCATCCACAATTCTGGTTTTAAAATCATCCGATACCAAAAAATAATCAATTCTCCAACCGACATTCCGCTCCCTGGCTTTTCCAAAATAAGACCACCATGAATAGGCTTCTGTCTTATCAGGATATAGGAAACGGAAAGAATCCGTAAAACCGGACTCCAACAATAATGTCATTTTATTTCTTTCTTCATCAGTAAAACCGGCATTGCGGCGATTGCTTTTAGGATTAGCCAAATCAATTTCCTGATGTGCTACATTTAAGTCACCACAGACGATCACCGGTTTTTTTTGGTTTAATTCATGAAGATATGCCCGGAACGCATCCTCAAAGTTCATACGATCATCAAGACGCTCCAGTTCTCGCTTGGAATTTGGTGTATATACTGTTACCAAATAGAATTCTTCCATCTCTGCAGTAATCACCCGACCTTCCTGATCATGCTCCTCCACCCCAATATCATAAGTCACTGACAACGGTTTTTCTTTGCAAAAAATAGCAGTTCCGGAATAACCTTTTTTGGTTTTGGCATAATTAAAATACTGATGATACCCCGGCAAATCCAATTCAATTTGTTCCGGCTGAATTTTAGTTTCTTGTAAACAGAAAAAATCTGCTCCCTGATTTTGAAAATAATCATAAAAGCCTTTACCGACACATGCCCGGATTCCGTTTACATTCCATGAAATAAGCTGTTTCATCCTAATCTCCACTTCTATTTGAATTTTATTAAAATTTTCTTAATTTGAACGACATTTAGCTGTACGATAGTTTTCTGCCCGATAAATCAAATATACCGCCGCCAGGCCGATCAACATTAAAAATATCCGCCCGGCAATTGAACCGATTGAAAAATCAATGCCGGTAAATGGCCATAACTTGCGAAGTGAACCCAGCATCATACCAATTAAAAAAGCAAATAAGGCATTATGATAATGACGCAGCAACCATTTCAGCAATTTACTGAAACCAATTATACCAATTAGTGCTCCCAATGCAAAAACCAGCACAAACCAAATATGATCTCCGGCAAACGGTGATTTCACCACCTCCATTACCTGCTTATATTTGCCTAATAACAGCAATATAAAGGAGCCGGAAATACCCGGTAAAATCATAGCGCAAATAGCAATCAGGGCACTGGTAAAAAAAGCAATCAATGTTTTCGGTGTTTCCATTGGCAAAAGTCCAACTAATCCAAAAGTAAAGACTGCTCCAAATATTAATAGTCCAAGATTGGTCAGATTTTTTTGAAAATCCCTGGCCATTAAAAAAACCGATCCCAGAATCAGGCCAAAAAATACGGCATAAGTCAAAGACTCATGATAACTAAGCAAATAGGTCATCAGCTTGGCCAAACTAAAAATCGCCATTAAAATCCCCAGCCCCAGGGGCATTAAAAAACTTAAATTCATTCGCTGAAAAAGCGCTTTCCATTTTCTCTGCCATAGCAAAGTCAACATTTGCCCATCATACCGACTGATGGTGTCAATCAGTTCTTCATAAATACCAACAATCAAAGCAATCGTTCCGCCCGAAACACCGGGAATAACATCAGCTGCCCCCATAAAAAATCCCTTTAAGAATAAAATTATGGCTGCCTGCCAATTAAGTCCTTGCTTTGATATCTCTACTTTAGATGGTTTCAATCTTATTCCTCCACTTTTCTTTCCTCAATCTCGCCGGGCTGGGGCTGCTCCAATACCTCAGAGTTTAAATCATCTGCCTCCTGCTTAGTCACCGGCTCTTGCAGTCCATCTGCTGCTGGCGCTTCTTCATCAGTTTCAGCCAAATCCTCATTTTTTAAAACTGCTAAGGTTTGATCATAAATGTCACCTGTTTTTTCATCTGTCATTTTTTTTACTTTGGCATCTAAAATTGAAGTAATCACAATTGAACCAAGCAAAAGTCCCAGAGCCGTGTAAATCAAAGTATTATTTTGGCTGATAACGCACACTCCCTGACCGGCCATGGTCAAATAATCCTTGCCCACAATCGCCAATGTAACTACTGCAAAGGCAGTGGTTATCCAAAAAATAAGATTACTGATTTTTTTTAATTGTATTTTTGTCATTTTGACTCCTTTCATTCCCCTCTGAATATACTGCCACCAATAAATTCTCTTAAAATCGAATTCTGCGGTATATTTTCACTGCCATAACCTAAAAAATAATCTAAAAATTTAAGCAATCGTCTGGCTTCATTATAAGCCGGCGAAGATTCCGGTATATGAAACAGCAATGGATCAGCGTATTGTTTTAAAATTGCCAATTCATAAATATGGGCTGAATTAAACATAAAATCAGCTGATTCCTGATATGGGAAAATATATTTCTCCTCTCCCCGGCGTACAGAATTCCACATTAAAATTGTTTTTTCTGCGGAAACCCCACGATATTGGAAATCTCTGACCATTCGGCGAATACAGCGACCATCAGCACTTGGAATTCGATTATGCACATCCAAATTCAATTGGGTCAAGGCACTAATATAAATTTTATACTTATTTTCCTTCGGCAAAGCATAGGATAACTCGTCATTCAAACAATGAATACCTTCAATAATTAAAATTTCATTCTGATGCAGTTCCGTCGGATTTTCATCATATCCCCGCAATCCTGTTACAAAATCAAAGCGTGGCAATTTTACCTTTTGGCCAGCCAACAATGCTGCCATATCCTGATTAAACTGCTTCACATCAATAGCCTGAATGGTTTCAAAATCATAATTCCCCTGTTCATCTCGCGGAGTATCTTCACGATTAACAAAATAATCATCCACTGATATGATTTTGCCCCGAATTCCATTCGCCAAAAGCTGGATGGATAAGCGATGTGCAAAAGTAGTTTTACCTGAAGAAGATGGTCCGGCAATAAACACAAACTTTTTCTGATCAACATTAGCAGCGATTTGCGAGCCAATTTCAGCAATAGTTTTTTCCATCAAGGCTTCCGTTACCAAAATTAAATCTTTCATTCGGCCATTCTCAATCATTTGATTTAGCTCAGCCGCATTTTCAACATGAATTAATCTACCCCAATCAGTCACTTTTTTCAAAGTTTGAAATAATTTGGTATCCGGATCAAAACCAGCTGCCTGTTCCGGTTTACTTCTTTCCGGAAACTGCAAAACCAAGCCCTGCTCATATAAATGCAGGGAAAAGTCCGATAAGTAACCGGCGCTTGGAACCATATAGCCATAAAAATAATCCACATAGTCATCCAATTCATAAACATTGGTTTCCGAAGCCCGACGATATTTTATTAATCTGGCTTTTGATTCCAGCTTTTGCTGCTCAAACAGTCTGGCAGCTTTCTTGGTTTTAATTTGCTGCTTAGCAAAGGGTAAATCACGACTAATATAGTCTTTCATTTGTTTTTCTGTTTTAGCCAGCAAATCCGCATCGACTTTCAATAATTCATAATTACCCTGAGTAGACTGAAGTTCACAGTAAAATCCTTGATTAAGCGAAAAATGAACAATCACCTCATATTCTTCCCGCTTCTCCTCAATCAGTATTTGTTTTAATGCCCGAATCAACAAGAAAGAAAGTCCACGCTGAAGCGTACGATAGCCATCAGGTGTAGTTGTATCCAACCAACTTATCCGGTCACCATCTTTTACTTCCTGAGTCAATTCACGCAGCCGTCCATTGACTTCAGCTAAAACAATTCGGCCGTTAAAATGCTTTTGTTCTTCCTGAACCAAGTCTTTTAAATATAATGGCTTATGCAAAACCTCTACTTCTCTGTTGCTCTGCAGTAAATAAATTCCCATTTCTCCTCCTTAGTCATATATTTGACTCATTAATTCGGTAAGCTCTTTTATTTTTATTGCCAATTCCTGTTTTTTACTGTTGATTGTTACCCTGTCTGCCGCTAACTCGTTTAAGTGCAGATAAATATTATTCATTTCGTTTAATTCTGACTGCCGCATTTCAGTCAGCAGCTTCTTATCAACTGTTTTATCCATTCGGCCAAACCAATATTCACTTTCCGAATAGCTTATATCCGGTCCGAAGATTGCGTAAATTATGGGATAAATTTTATTTACCTCTTTGACATATCGCTCAGCTGCAATTTGAAAACCAAGCTGATGGATCACTTTACGTACAAAATAAAGATCCGAATGAGGCGATAAAATCAATTCTGTATCATTCACCAAACAGTCCCGGCCTTGGCTTAAAATTCGCTCAATCAAATGTCCGCCCATACCGGCAATAATCACAGTCTGTATCGGCTCAGTCAAACAAGCTTGCAGGCCGTCGGATAATTTAAATTCAATTCTTTCCTGCAGCTGATGGGCTGCGGCATTTTTTTTAGCTTTTTCCAGCGGCCCCGGCCGAACATCCAATGCATAAATTTTGCGATCGGCAAAACGAGTAGCTAAAGCAATTGGAATCAGGCCATGATCCGTCCCTACATCGGCAATAATTCCCTGCTGTCTTTGCACTAAGTCAGCAATTGCCTGTAATCGTTGTGTCAGTTTCATTTCCGCTCCTTTTCCAAGGCGCAATCCAGCCTAAAATTTTTCCTGATTATTCCATTTCCGGTTATTATCTTTTGGACCGGAATTCCTGATCTTGTTTCAAAATATGTTTCGCTTGGATAGTCGAATGGAAAGAATATCGCCGTTTGATGCCAATACCACTCGTTAACAGCTGATTTCTTTCCACTCCATTTTATTTCTTGTCTTTCTGGTTTAATTTTATAACTCAACTTGCCCACAGTCTTTTGGAGATTCTATCCCATCCCAAGAGTGGGGACATACCCGGCAAAATCTGACAGCCTCATCAAAGCCAAATCTTTTGACAGTTTTTTACTCCAAATAATCCTTTAACTTACGACTGCGGCTGGGATGTCGAAGTTTGCGCAAAGCTTTTGCTTCAATTTGCCGGATTCTTTCACGAGTAACATTAAATTCTTTGCCTACTTCCTCTAAAGTCCGGGCACGTCCATCCGTTAGCCCAAAGCGCAGATTCAAAACTTTTTGCTCACGATCAGTCAAAGTTCTGAGTACATCCACCAGCTGCTCCTTTAATAAAGTAAAAGCCGCCGCATCAGCCGGTACCGGCACATTATCATCCTGAATAAAATCTCCTAAATGGCTGTCTTCTTCTTCGCCAATCGGTGTTTCCAAAGACACCGGCTCCTGTGATATTTTTAAAATCTCCCTGACTTTATCAACCGGCATATCCAGCTCTTCCGCAATTTCTTCCGGCAACGGATCGCGGCCCAATTCCTGCAAAAGCTGCCTGGAAACCCGAATTAATTTATTAATGGTCTCCACCATATGTACCGGAATGCGAATGGTTCTGGCCTGATCGGCAATTGCCCGGGTAATTGCCTGACGAATCCACCAAGTCGCATAAGTACTGAATTTATAACCTTTGGTATAGTCAAATTTTTCCACTGCTTTCATTAGTCCCAGGTTACCTTCCTGAATTAAGTCCAGAAAAAGCATCCCCCGACCGACATAGCGCTTGGCAATGCTGACAACCAGACGCAAATTGGCTTCCGTCAACTGTTGTCTGGCTCTGATATCGCCCTCTTCCATTTTTCTGGCCAATTCCACTTCTTCATCGGCTGATAACAGAGGAACTTTGCCAATTTCTTTTAAATACATTCTGACTGGATCATCAATATTAATTCCGTCCGGCAAGGTTAAATCAAGCTCGATTTCTTCATCATCATCGTCTTCATCTTCCTCATCAACGACCATGCCCAAAACATCGATGCCCATTTTATCAAAATAGTCATACATATGCTCAATATCATCAGAGTCGAGCTCTGCGTCTTTTAAGCAATCCTCAATTTGACGGTATTCCAGCACGTTTTTTTTCCTTTTTGCTTCACTAACCAGCTTTTCTAAATATTCCGTTAATTTTGGATTTTCAATGTCGCCCATTTTTTCTTCCTTTCTGATGCCGCCTTAATCCAATCTAATCTGTAATTGCAATAATTGTTTTTTTTCTTCAATCATTCGCATCAACTCATTTGGATCCTTTTCTTCTTTTAATCTTTCTTTTAAATACATATCCCGCATGGAACGAACTGCATCGGTAATTATCTGCTCCAACTGACTTTGATTTTCCGGCTCAATCCGGCGATTAAATAACGCTGCGATCTGCTTTTGCTTATCTGCCTCCGGAAAATGATGCATCATCACCACCGGATCCGGTACATTACCCGCTTCATAGATACCGGCAATGATCTCATATAATCTCCTGAAAAATTCATTTTGAAAATGTTCCCGGCCAATATACCGGCGAATTCTTTCATAGACCCGCTGGTGCGATACAATAACTGCAATTAATTCTTCTTCCGCCGTAGTCCGTAAGGACTGGGAATTTTCTTTTTTACGGTTTTCGCCGCTATTAATAAATTTCGCTATTCCCTGCTCTTTTCCTTTTTTTGCTAAAAAATCATTTACACCATCTGCATTTAAGCGGTATTGGCGAATAATGGCATCACGATAATTATTAATTTCCAGTTTTGAATCTAAAGTCAACAGACGCCGGACAACCTCTTCAGAAAAGCGAATTTGGTCAGAGGGATCATTCAAATTATATTTCCTGGCTTCTTGTTTGATCTCAAACATAAACGCCGGAAGTGCCTGTTCAATTGCCTGAGCAAATGCCTCTTTCCCCTTTTTTTGAATCAATTCGTCCGGATCCTTGGCACCGGTAATTTCCACTACCCGGGTATCGATCCCTTCCGATTTTAAAATCGGAATTGCCCTCAGCGCTGCCTGAACACCAGCATCGTCCGCATCAAAAGTAATATAGACCTTTGGCGCATAACGTTTAATCATATGAGCATGATTTTTAGTAAAAGCTGTCCCCAAAGAAGCCACTGTATTGTCAAAGCCGGCTTCCTGCAAGCTGATCACATCCATATAGCCTTCTGCTAACAAAAAATAAGACTTCCGACTGGATTTTGCCAAATGCAGGCCATATAAGTTTTTAGATTTTTCAAAAATTTCTGTTTCCGGAGAATTTAAATATTTGGGCAGAGCATCACCAAAAACCCGGCCACCAAAAGCAATGATCCGGCTTTGATTATCCCAAATCGGGAACATCAGCCGATTAAAAAACCGATCATAGTATTTGTCCTTACCATCTTTGCTTTGAACAATCAAGCCCGCATCCAGGAGTTGCTTTGGCTGAAACCCTTTATCTGTTAAAAAACGAAATAAATCATCTTTATATACAGTCGCATAACCTAAGGCAAATTTCTTAGCAATATCTGCCGAAATTCCCCGCTTTTGCAAATACTGTCTGGCCACTTTTCCGTAAGCTTCATGCATCAAACAGTAATAATAATATTTAGCTGCCAGATAATTGGCTTCATATAAACTTTTTTTGTATTGCAAACGTTTTTTTTCTGCTTCGCTGATTTCTGCTTCCGGTAGCTGAATATTGACCCGGCCAGCCAAATAAGCAATAGCTTCTTGAAAATTAAAATTTTCATACTCCATCATAAAAGTAAAAACATTGCCACCATTCCCACAGCCAAAGCAATAATACATTTGCTTATCCTGGCTGACAGAAAAAGACGGAGTTTTTTCATTATGAAAAGGGCATAGCCCAAAATACGAACCGCCCTTTTTCTCCAAATGTACATATTGCCCGATGACTTCTACGATATCATTATGCTGTCTGATTTCTTCAATCAGCTCTTCTTTGTAATACATAATTCATTCCTTCCAAACTCCGGGAACAAAAATTTCTTCAAATTTACGAATGGCATATTGATCCGTCATACCGGAAATATAGTCCAGTACCACCCGTTTAGGTGAATCCTGTTTCAGAACCTGCCTGGTATATTCTTCCGGCAATTCCTGCCAATTAACAATGAAATGTTCAAATAAAGTACGCAGCATTCGTTTGGCCTTAAATTCCTCATTTTTTGCCCTGGAACCAACATACACATTTTCAAACATATAAATTCGCAACTCAGTCATCGCCCGGTCAATATCCGGCGACATATAGACATCCGGCTGATTCAGGGAATTATTTACCACATCATGAACCAGAGTGTCAAGCCGCTCTTTCGTATTTGTTCCCAAAATCCGGGTCAAATTGGATGGCAAATCGTTTTCACAAATAATCTTGCCTCTTAAAGCATCATCAATATCATGATTGATATAGGCAATTTTATCTGATAATCTGACGACTTTACCTTCCAGTGTTGCCGGCATATAGCGACTGGGATGATTTAAAATTCCATCCCGGACTTCTTTGGTCAGATTAAGTCCTTGATAATTATTCTCAAGATATTCGACAATCCGGACACTCTGCTCATTATGCTCAAAAGTAATTTCTTCCTCTGGCAGAATCTCACGGCAAGCATCCGCCAACGCCCTTTCTCCGGCATGTCCAAACGGAGTATGCCCCAAATCATGCCCCAAGGCAATTGCCTCTGTTAAGTCTTCATTCAAAGCCAAAGCTCTGGCAATGGTCCTGGCAATTTGAGCTACTTCTAATGTATGGGTCAACCTGGTTCGATAATGGTCTCCCTCAGGTGCAATAAATACCTGAGTTTTATGTTTTAATCTCCGAAATGCTTTGGAATGTAAGATTCGATCTCTGTCTCTTTGAAAATCTGTTCTCATATCACATGGTTTTTCTATTCGCTCACGACTGTTTTGCGCATTTTCGCTAAAACAAGCATAAGGACTAAGAATCCATTTTTCCCGCTCGTATTGCCGTTCTCTTAAATTCATAACAAGCCCTCGATTCTGAGTCGGCTATTACCGTTATCTTTTGAAGTTTATCTCCACCAGCTCCTCTTGTAGTTAAATTAGTCAGCTTGCGCCAACATTGCTTTCAAACGCTCCCGATGCTTTGTTTCCTCAGCAATTAATCGATCCAGTACTGCATTTAATTCAGGGTTACCGTATTTTAATAAGGAAGTATAATAGTCAATTGTCATTTGTTCCGTTTCAACTGCCACTGCTAACGCCTCTTTCAAAGTTTCCGGCTTTTTTTGCTCTCTGGCAAAAGCTACCGAAGCACTAAAAGAAGCCAGATACTGCTGTACATGCTCACTCATCAAGTAGTCTTCATCTCCCGGTGCTTTTTCTAAATTCTCATAAAATCCGCGAAATACTTTGGCATGCTCTTTTTCATCTTCTGCCATCTGCAGCATTAAATCCCGAATTTCACCTTTTGCCAATTCAGCATACTGACGATAAAATGTAACTCCTTCTTCTTCTAAATTAATGGCTAATTGCAGTACCTCTTGAGCTGTAAATTTTACTTCCATAATATCCTCCTTATTTTATTTCCCTGTTTCCAGCATACCATTTACATCTGAACAGCAACTGTGTCCGATAATTGATAGCTCTATATAATTCGCCTTTCTTATTCAAATTCCTTTTTCCAGTTTTCCATTTTTTCCATGGTCAGGCGATAAGTATCCTGACTGATTTGTGGCAAAGCACTTCCCCAAAGTTCTTCCGCCTGCTGAAAACCTTTTTTGATTGCTCCCATCAGCTGATCAGCCCGGGCCGGATCTCCACCGGCCAAAGCCCTGGCAAATTCAACCAAACGGCCGGCTGTACTTTCAGCACTCCAATATCCGCCCTCAGCCACATCTGCTTTTGCTTTTTCAATATCTTCCGGTCCGATCTTCAGGTCAAAGCCCTCCACCGGTTTACCGGAAAGAGCCTGTTCTAAAATATTTTTCAAGCCACCAGCCTGTTTAATAAAAGTTTCACGGGCCGTTCCCAACATTTTTTCCAACATTCTTTGCTGGCTTTCTGCCTGCATTTGCCTGATTTTATTCAAGTCCGGTTTAAAATACAATTGATTTGACTGAGCAGAGCTGGATAATTCTAAAGTTGCTGACAATTCTGCTGCATTTTTTTCTTCTGTCTTTGCCTTGTTTTTTTCTTCACGCTTGCTGACATCATTTTTAATCGCTAAATCTTTGCCATACTCATGGCTCATTTGTGTAATTTGATTCATTTTTGCTCCTCCTTGAATCCTATTCTGGTAAAACGGTTTCTTACTATTTGTATTCTATATCGACAAATTAAACAAAATTCATTACTTTTTCCGGTTTATCCTCTGCCTTTGTTTCAACATTGAATTAATTTCCGCTCCCAGAAGCAGACAATGACTACAAATATTAAGCCACATCATCATTCCGGCAATACCGGCAATACTGCCATACATATAGGATAAATTAGCAGAAAACCGAATATAATATGTCATGCCCATCGCTGACAGCAAAAATCCAATGGCTGCCAAAACTGCTCCTGGCAAAATTTGAATAAACCGATATTTTTTTCTGACAATTCCATAATAAGCCAGACTAATCATCACAATCAGCATTAAAAATGGAACCCAGTCCTTTAAACGGTAAAAATCAACCGGCAACTCAAAACCCAAATTCGTTTTCATAAAGTCCAGAATAATTTGCCCAAAAACCAGCACCAAGCCGCTGGCAAAAATCAACAAAATAAAACCAATTGTATAGATGAACGCAAAAATTCGGTTTAAGATAAAGTTGGTGTTTGTTTCCTGTTCAAATGCAATTCTAAGTCCGCGCAAAAGCGACAACGCCCCCTTTGAAGCCGACCACAAGGTCACAGCTATAGCAATCGGTAATGTCAGCCCACTTTCATTTGAGCTTAAATTATCCATAATTGCCTGTATGATCGCATAAGCTTCCGCCGGCAGCCAACCCCAAAGCTCCTCCTGAAATAAAGGGTCTTTAAAGGCAGTCACTCTTAAAATCTCGGTCATTCCCATTAAAAACGGAAAAAGCGAAAGCAATACATAAAAAGATACATTCGAAGCATATGCTCCAATATGATGCGCCTGATAACGTCGATTAAACTGCTGGCCAACCGCCATCCATTTTTTTAAATTATGTTCCATGTTGATCCTTATCTCTGGTTATTTTAAAATTGCAATACTCATTATACGGCAGTCGATCTGAATTTTCAAGTTTTTATATGTTATAATTTAATCATAAAAATACCTCTTAAGTAGTGCCGGCCATTACCATATCTGCTTAAGAGGTATTATCTCTAAAATTTTCAGTAATTTTTAATCGGGGCATCTAAGGAATGATCTAAGCAAATCTTCTTTCTACTGCTCAATTAAAAATTCCTTGGCCAGCCATCCGGATAAATGACCGGAATTATCTGTTGTATATAGCCAGGTATAACCATCTTTTTGAATTTCCTCAACACCATACTCAACAGTCAGGATTTCCCCTTCATAGACCTTACCCAGACTTGGGTGGTCCAGTCCCGGGCTTTGCCGAACATTTAAGGCATCAGCATTGACCTTGTAGCGCACCCGCTTGCTGTTTGGCGGGATCACCGGTGCTGATGGCTCAGCCGCAATCATAGTATTCTTGGAGCTGGCCAAAGTCTGACGGTTATTTTCCACAAAATCATTTACACCAACCGAAATAGCCCGTACCAATACATTCTGATAATTTTCATCATACAGCAATCGTTCTTCCATCGGATTACTGATGAAGCCGGATTCAATTAAAATTGCGGCCATTTTGGAATTGATCGTTACCACATGCCGGGCCGTTTTTACCCCACGGTCAACTGCTCCGGTGGTATCAATCAGTAATTTTTTAATAGTTGTCGCCAATTTTTTTTCCAGTCCGGAATAACCGGCCAGTTTACTGCCGCCACTGTAATACACTTCAATGCCGTTGACTCCGCTTTTATTTTCAACTGAATTGGCATGCATACTGATAAAAATATCAACTTTTAATGAATTGGCCTGATTTGCCCTTTCCATTAAAGTTGGATACCAATCCGTTTCTCTGGTCATATGTACAATGTATCCCATCTTTTGCAGTTCATCACGCAGTTTTAAGGATGCCGGCAGAGCAAAATCCTTTTCTTTTTTGTTATTGGAAGAAATGGTTCCCGGATCACGTCCACCATGCCCGGGATCAATTAAAATATGAATCAATTTATTTTTTTCAAAACTGCCGGCCACATCCGGAAATGGTAATAACCTCATATTGCTAAGGCGTTTTTGGGCCATTTCCATCCAGTCAACTTCACCCGGCTCGGTCGGGTTATCACCTGGTTCTTTTATGATTGGGCCTTGCGACTGCCCCGGTGTTTTTTCGGAAATCTTATCTGCTACATTCCAGGTCCCTTTTTTCATATCCTCAATTGCCCGAATATCAATACGCAGTGAACCATCCTCAAAGAAATACCGCAGTTCTTCAATCCCTTTGATCTCAAAAACATCAAACACCACCCGGGTGATCGGTGATTTGCCATCTTCGCTGCCTTGAAACTGGGCGATTCGGATCTTATCGATATTATCATAACTGATCGGCAAAAATTCCCATTTGCCGGGATTAAAGATTACATCCTCAATATCAAAGATTACCCGGTTAGGTTGTTCCAGTTTAGACACTTTTACTTTTTTGTGGCTGATTCCCTGTAAATTTAAAACTAATTTTCCATTGGAAATCATAACTTCTGCTTTTTCTACCCGATCACCGGCTCCAGCCTGAACCGGCGGATTATCACTTTTATTTGGAGACAACTCAGTTTCCGGCTTCAAAGTCAATACGCCGGTCCTGGTATCGGCATCATAACTGACATTATAACCCAAGGCTTCGCTGATCGCCCTTAAAGGCACCATGGTCCGTATTTCTCCATTGGCAAATGTAGTAAGTTGTGGAATTGAGCCTTTATCCAGCGGAATTTCTTCACCATTTACCCGCATTCGGTCTTTTCCCACCCAAAGTTCAATCTCTTTTTTGAGAGTAATAATAATTACTCTTTGCGTGGCATTATCCCATTTTACAACAGCTCCGACATGTTCTGCCAAAAACCGGACCGGTACTACAATTCTGGAAGCAGTTGCATAAGGCGGAACTGCCATTGGGATTACCTGTCCATCCAGCATCACCTGAACCGGGAATACCATTTGTTTCTGTGCATTTATTTCAACTTCAAATTCATCAGCCGCATGCACAAATATAAACTGCATCCATAGCAGCAGCAAAGTTGTGAGCGCCAATCTAATCTTTTTGTCTTTCATCTTCATTTCTTCCTTTTTTTGATTTTTGCAGCCATGCCGCCAAATTTCTCAGCTCTCCTTCTAACCGTGACAAAGCCGATTCCTTATTGCAAAAAGTCCTCTCGCTTTGGACTAAATATATCGACAATCTTTCCCGGCTTTAAACAGGTAGCATTATGCATTGCTCCTGACGGAATATAAACAGTATCCCCGGCTTTAACAATTTTTGTTTCCCCATCAACTAAAAATGCATGCTCACCTGATACAATATAGGTAATTTGCGTATGTGGATGGGAATGTTCCTTGCCGGTTGCTCCTTCTTCCATGGTCAGCTCACACACCATCAAATTGTCATCATAACTTAAAACCTTATGAATCGTTCCCGGACCTACCATTTTCGTTAAAGCCTCTTCATTTTTAACAATATTCATTTGTTTCTCCTTCCAAAATAATCAATATCGATCGTAATCTGGTCACCTTTGTTTCATATCCCTCACGCCAATCATTGCTTTTCATTCGGCAAATCATATATTTTTTATTATGCGGAGCCGTCTTTATCATGCATATCCGTGTTTAAAATATAACATATTTTCTTTAAAATGCAAAGTATTTCCCTAATTTTGTTATCAAATTGTTATATTGTTCCGATATCTTTTATGTATATTGTGTAAATGCGTTTTTTTTGACATTTTAGGAGGCTATTATGATTAAACAATCCAAACTCAAAAACCGAACAATCGCTTCTCGGGTAAGCATTATCATCGGAGTTATATTTTTGCTTCTACTTAGCGGTAAGACAGCTTATGAATCCGTAAATAATTATTCCCGCGAGCTGGCTCATTCAGAAGCCTTTGTTCTGGAAGAAACCCGTAAGCTGGCTAAGGATTTCGAACAAATCATTAATAGTGTTTATCTTAGCACCAACACATTAAACACTTTTATCAATACTTTAATCGACACTACTCCGCCATCAGAACGCTCGCGTAATTTAATCATTAAAAACATGGAAAAAATCACCCAGGACAATGACAATATTACCGGAATCGGTGTTTACTTTGAGCCCAATGCCTTTGACGGCAAAGATCAAAGCTTCGCTGATGCAACCAATCCAAACGGACGTTTTATTATGTATTCAGAATTAAAAAACGGATCTATCTCTACTTATGTATCCTTAGATGTACTGGATGACAATCTTAATTTTTGGTACAGAGACACTCTTGCTGCGAAAAAGACCATCATCAGCGCTCCTTACCGCTATAAAGATTCCATCTACGTTACGATGTCTTTTCCGATTTGGGAAAATCAAAATGTAATTGGTGTGGTTATGGCCGATCTGGATGTAGATGGATTGCAAGCCTTCTTAGAACAATCAATCGGCATTGATCCCAGTTCTTTTAAAGTAGTTCTGGCTCATACCGGTCATGTTGTTGCCAATTCCGCTTTTCCATCCGAAATTTTAAGTACCAAGTTAGATAACAATTTTAAGCAATATATAGAGCGGGCTTTTAATGATCAGGAATCTGTTTTTACTGCCCCATCTTCATTCACCGATAGTGATCATATAATTATGTTTATACCCATTCATCTTGAGGGAATTGAGCAAAATTGGATCTATGTGTCTTCTGACTCGATTGATAGTTTTACCAGGGATGCCAAGCAGGAGTTAATTTTTAATATTATTTTTAATGTCTTTTTCCTGGTAATTATCCTGATTTTAATCTCCGTCCTGCTCCGCCAGATTGTAAGCAAGCCCTTAATTCTGTTAAAGGATAAATTAACCAAAATATCAAATTATGACTTAAAATCTTATGCTGAAAAAGAAGCCTTGGTAACAAAATACCTGAAAAACAATGATGAAATAAGCTCGATTTTAAAAGCCACCTCTCTTATGGTTGAAAGCCTTAAAAATTTAGCCTCTTCAATTATTGATAATTCTCAAACTTTAGCTGCCACCGCCGAGGAGCTGACTGCTACCTCACAAAACACTTCCCAGGCTGCATCAGAAGTAGCTATTGCCATTAACAACATTGCTGATGGTGCTTCTTCACAAGCCGAAGATACTCAGCGTGCCGCTGAAAGCGTAAAAGAATCCGGATCACTGCTGGAAAGTTTCATTCATGTTATCGATAATTTGTCCAAAGCTACGCAAGATATTCACGAGCGCAAAAATGAGGGTATTTTTGCCTTAAATGAATTGGTCAAAGCTACTGAAAAAAATCAGGAATCCACTTCCCATGTCAGCAATATTGTTTCACAAACCAATAAAAGCGTAGAGGAAATCCTGATCGCCAGCGATATGATTCAATCCATCTCCGATCAAACCAATCTGCTTGCTCTCAATGCCAGCATTGAAGCTGCCAGAGCTGGTGAAGCCGGTAAGGGATTTGCTGTTGTAGCCGAAGAAATCAGAAAATTAGCAGAGCAATCCGCCGAATTTACTGATACCATCCGTAATGTCATCAATGACTTAAAAGTCAAATCTGAATTAGCTGTCAGTACTATGAATGATGTTTCCATAATCATGAATACCCAAAATGAAAAATTAGCAGAAACCGACAGTAAGTTCAATCAAATTGCTAATTCCCTGGAAACCTCCAGACAAATTACGGATTCTCTGATTACCTTATCGCATGATTTAGAAGGCAATAATGTTACAGTTATGAACGTTATTGAAAACTTGTCGGCTATTGCCGAAGAAAACGCAGCTACTACCGAACAGGCTGCCGCTTCCGTTGATTCACAAACCCAGGCAATTTCTGATATTTCTGATGCCAGTGAAAACTTAACCAATATTGCCAACCAGTTACAAAATGAAGTATCTCAGTTTCAATTCTAGCTCACAGAAGGCTGCTGTACAAAGATTCAATAATCTTTGTACAGCAGCCTTCTTTTTTTAGCCTTCTCTCTTTTAATCCGCATTGTTTCTTCAAAAACTCCAAATTCCCTCTTTACGAGCAGCCTGTTATTTGATAGTATATAAGAGAATATTTTATAATAGTTCAATAGGAAAGGAATTTTATTATGGCCCCAAAAATATTAAACCGGTCTGAAATGACACCGGAATTTACCTGGGATTTAACACATATTGTCGCTGATGACCCGGCATGGTACAGCTTGTATGCTGAATGTGAAAACATGATTGTTGATTTACAAAAGCAGGAATCGTTTTTTTTAACATCTGCTGAAAATTTATATCAATTTTTAAGCACCAAAAGTAAACTGGATGAAGCTTTTGGTCGCGTTTATGGTTATGCCCAAATGGGATGGCATCAGGATACTTCTGACGCTGCCAAACAAGAACTGGCACAAAAATCGGAATCTTTGGCTGTACTGATCCAATCAAAATTATCTTTTGTCGAACCTTTGCTGCTGACTCTTTCTCAAGATACACTAAATGAGTACTTTGCAGAAAAGCCGGAGCTGGAAGTATATCGCCAGTATTTTGACAATCTCTTTCGTACCCAGCTTCATGTCCTGCCCAAAGAACAGGAAGAAATCCTGGCTATGGTTGGTGATGTCACTTCCGGTATTGAAAATACCTTTGCCATATTTAACAATGCCGATATCCGCTTTGATCCAATTATTGATGAAAACGGCGAAGCTCTGGAACTGACCCATGGAAATTATGTCAGCACTATGGAAAGCAATCATCGCCAGGTACGCAAAGCCGCATTTCAATCCATGTATGCAGCTTATAAAAGGAATATCAATACTCTGGCTTCGGTATATGCCATGAACCTGAAAAGTCATTTACTGAATGCCAAAGCCCGTAAATTTGACTCTACCTGTGAAGCATCTTTGTTTGCAAATAACATTCCGGTATCGGTTTATGATCAGCTGATCGAAAACATTAATGAGCATCTGCCGCTGCTTCACCGTTATATGGCCCTGCGCAAAAAAATGTTAAATTTACCGGAATTACATATGTATGATATCTATGCACCATTGCTGCCCGATAATAATATCACTATTTCCTTTGCTCAGGCCAAAGAAACAGTCTTAAAAGCAATTGCCCCCATGGGTGAAAAATATGTATCTGTGGTTAAGCAGGCCTTTGCCCAGCGCTGGCTGGATGTTTATGAAAACAAGGGCAAGCGCAGCGGCGCTTATTCCTGGGGAGTCTACGGGGTACATCCATATGTCCTGTTAAATCACTCTGATAACCTGAATAATATGTTTACCCTGGCTCATGAGATGGGGCATGCAATGCACTCCTATCTGTCCAATGAAGCCCAGGCATATGTCAATCATGATTACTCCATTTTCCTGGCTGAAATCGCTTCAACCTGCAACGAAAATCTGTTGATTCAATATTTGCTCAAAAATACGGATGATAAAAATTTAAAACTGGCCTATATGACCCATTTTCTGGAAGGATTCCGGGGAACAATTTTCCGTCAAACTATGTTTGCCGAATACGAAAGAGCTACCCATCAGCTGGTCGAACAGGGCGAAGCGGTAACTGCCGAAAAACTCAGCCAGATGTATTATGAATTAAACCAAAAATATCATGGTCCAAGCATGATTTCCGATGAGGAAATTCGCTATGAATGGGCAAGGATCCCACACTTTTACTATGATTATTATGTATTCCAATATGCTACCGGCCTGATCAGTTCAGTAGCAATTGCCGATATGATCTTGAGCGAAGGACAATCGGCAGTGGACCGTTATACCAAAGAATTTTTATCCGCCGGCAGCTCGAAATATCCATTAGATATTTTAAAAGCCACCGGTGTTGACATTACCCAAAAGGAACCAACAATCAGAGCCATGAAAGTATTTGAAGAAATGCTGAGTGAAATGGAAAAATTGGTTTAAGGTAATAAAGGGGCTGTTGCAAAATACAGATCTCACACAAGATATCGTGATAAACCATAGAAATTTTATCATATATCTTGTATGAAAATCTTAAATTTCAACAACCCCTTCAATCATATCTCAACTTTCCCACAGTCTTTTTTGGCCCTATCCCGCTCTGGAGAGCGGGCACATGGGTTCCCCCGCTTTCGCCACTTACTTCATAAGATGGCTTGCGGTTGCACACCGCTTTCGCACTTTTCTGCGAAAAGATGCTTTCGCAGCACATGCCTAAAAAAGATTGTTCCAGGGAGCGTGGAAAAGTTGAGTCATATTATATAAACAAGGAGAAATACATGACTTTTATTACAATGATCCTCCGCAATTTAATTGGTATTGACGGTTTAATTTTAGCACTGGCAGCTGCCAATTTCTTTTGGGTATTGCCAAAAGTTCGTGAACATTCCCAAAATTTAGCCAGTCAGCTAACCCCTGCAATTTATTTGCCAATTACCCAAATCATGAAAAAAATCGGTCCCAGTCAAGGTCAAATCAATTTGCATCAGCTTCAGTTTTTAAGGGAAAAAGAATTGTTTCATTATCAGCTTTTTGTTTCAATCACCAGTATTTTTCCGTTACTGGGTATCTTAGGTACTGTCATTTCTTTACTTGGCCTGATCGACTTTCAAACTCAAAAAATCATGATCAACTTTTCAGCTGCCTTGACTTCAACCTTTTGGGGCCTGGTATTTGCCATTTTATTTAAAGCGATTGATGCCCGGATTTCTTCACAAATAACTTTTAATCAGGAAAATTTCAATTTACTTTTCCGCCGGCTTGACGAATATTTGGAAAAAAATCCAGCCAATATCTCTGCTACTCCTTCCGGGCAAACGGATATTGCACTTTTTTTCAATGCTGAAAAGGATAAAAACTTATGAAAAAAATAGATTTGGATTTTACTTCCCTGCTTGATATTATGTTAATTTTACTATTTGTTTTTTTGCTTAACAGCCATACCGAAACTCTTGAAAAAGAAGAAGCAGGCCAAATACAAATGGCTGAAAATCTAAAAAAAATACAAGCTACTGAATCTGAAAATCATTTGCTGATAGCTGAAAATTCAAAAAAACAAGAACAGCTGCAAGACTTGCAGCGTCAATTGGAGCATTTATTAAAGGCACCCAGGCAATCTGCTCAAACATGGCATAATTATCAAACCATCGCCCAGAAATTTTACTTTATGAACATCCAAATTACCGCTCCTGATAATCAATTGATTATTAACGAAAAAAAACATCCTCTCTTTATCACCACCGAAGAATCTCAATCCGAAGAAATGCGGATTGCCAAGCGAAAGGCAATTGAAGATATTCTGGAGAAAGAAATTGATGGCAAGGAGGGTGGATATCAATTTATCTTACTTAGTGCCGGAAAAGACCTGCGCATTCCCAGACTGGTCTATACTTTGCTGTGGGAAGCCGTCAAAGAAACAGAAAAAAAGTACGGACCGGATAAAGTTTTTAAAACCGAATTTTATATTAAATAAATTCTCCGAATAAATAAAAAGGCTGCATCAATCAGAGCTTTGAGCAAATCGGGACTTATTCCTTTCCAACCCCCGGCTTGATTCTCCTGATGTTGCAGTCTTTCTTTCTGTGTCAGCGCCTTAAGTTTAAATAAATGCTAAGTATTGAATCTTTCTTTTCTCCAATTCCTGTATCAATTCTTCCTTTTTGGCATGGTCAAACAAAAAAATAATGCCACAATCGCCACCACCAGCTCCGGATAGCTTACCAACTGCATCATAATCATCAGCCAGGTCCGACATTTGTCTTAATTCTTCTGTTTCAATTTGAGTCCTGCAAATTATCGATAAGTGAATCAGCCCCTGACGCAATGCAGCAATTGCCTGTTTAAACCGGCCTTTATTTCCGGTTTCAATTGCTTGAATTAAGGACTGAACATGAGTTTCACTATTTTGCAAAAACTGAGAGTATTCCGGATGGTTACGGCCCAAACTGATTTTATAAACCAATTCTGAGGAAATTGCTTCCCTGCCGGTCCAGCCAATTACCGGCTCCACAGGTAAGCAATTTTTCAATGGTCGGATACTCAAGTACTTCCATTCAGTGTCAATAATCTGGCTGATACTTTTTTTCTCTAACCACTCTAAAATCTGATGACGGTCAAATGAAGTATAAGCAATCAATCCGCCATAAGTACAGCTGGCTACATCTCCCATTGAACCATTATTGCCGATTTTCAGAAGAATCAAACAAGCCAGTTTAAAAACCAGCAAATCTTCATCCGCCAGTTCATATAAGCGCAACATTCCACGCACAACTGCTACTACTACTGCTCCGCTTGAACCAAAACCATATTTTTGAAAAGCACTGTCATGTAAATCACTGTCAATATCAAGATCAAACACCGTCAATTCTTTGCCCTGTTCGGTCAGATATTCACTCATCACCCCAATTGCTTTAATAATCAAACTATATTCATCTTGGTGAGCAATATGTAATTTCCCATTTTGATATGACCAAATCAAATGATGATGATATAAAGATGAACGGATATTTCCATGTCCACTGGAAAATTTCAATTTCACTTGCAGATACCGTTTCACTGCCATGATCACTGCTGTATGCCCGGCTTCGACTACTGCATATTCCCCGCCCCAATATAATTTACCGCCAACTTTAGCATCTACCAAAGCACTCACACTCCTTTATTTTATATGCCTCGCCGGCGAATGCAGTCAGCAACTGACCGGCCGGATATTGGCTTTGCATTTCTTTTAATATCTGTGGTAATTCGGCTTTCCGGCAAAACAACTTAACATTTGGTCCGGCATCAATGGTAAAATACACTGCCAATCCTTGCCGGCGCATCGCTCTGACCTTAGCCATCACTGCCAAAGTTTCCGGCTGAAAATAAGTAAATGGCACAGCCGCCCCCCAGGTAGTGGCATGCATGCGCAAACAATTTGCCTCAGCGATTTGACCGATTTGGCCAAAATCTCCGGCTGTAATCGCCTGTTTGATGGCAGAAAAATCCTTCTCTGCCTGCTCCACCCACGCCGGATAAAAAATAGATGTCTCTACCACCTGTTTCATACCGGCAGTCGATGGATATTTTTTTCTGGTCTGATCAATTAAGACAATCAACATGGCATATTCATCTGCCGCCGCAAACGGTTCGGCATAACTGTTTTCATCACTATCACCACCATGCCAGACTACAAATCCACCAAATAAACTGCGGCAAGCAGAACCTGATCCTTTTCGGGTCATAACCGACAGTTCTCTGTCGGTTAAATCTGTTTGCAATAAATCATTAGCTGCCGCCGCCAAAGCAGCGTAACCGGAGGCTGACGAAGCCAGTCCGGCAGCCGTCGGGAAATTGTTATAACTACTGATAAAAAGCCTGTCTTTCATTCCTTTTTTATGCCTGAATAAATCCAAAAAGCGGCTGACTTTATGAGTTTCTTCAGCCGTCTGGCGCTCTCCGTTTAAATAAAAAACATCTTCGTTACCAGTATGAAAAGCCATGCCGGTATCTGTGTATAAAGAATCCAATGTCATTGACAAACTGCTGTTAAATGGAATTTTTAAAGTTTCATCCTTCTTTCCCCAATATTTGATCAAGGCAATATTGGCATTGGCCCTGGCATATTTTTTTATTTGACATTCAAAGGATAAATCCATGTATTTTTTGCTCCTTCCGGCTTTAGTTTTTGGGCAATCATTTCCGCTGTTTCCCTGGTGTCGGTCAGACAAATCATACAACCGCCCAATCCTCCACCAGTCATTTTGGCCCCCAGTGCTCCATATTGCAACGCTTTTTCTGCCAGATGATTTAGCACCGGATGGCTGACTCCCAGACATTTTAAATTATGATGAGCCTTGTTCATCAGCTCTCCCAATGCTTTACAGTCTTTTCGTTCAATTTCTTTTTCCGCTGCCATAGCAAAGCTGCCTAATTCATTTAATAATCGTTCCGTTTCTTCCGGGTTTTGACGAAGTTTACTGGCAATAATGCCAACTGCTTCTTTGGTTTGACCATAAATTTCTGTATCAGCCACAATTAAAAACGCCGGCAGAGAGATTGTAATTGGCTTAATTTCCTTAATTCCCTTTTTTTCCAGGGACTTACGAAACCAAATCGGCTGCTCAAAGGCAGTCGTTAAAACATCAATCCCACTGGGATTGCCATGGGCGATTTGCTCCGCCTGATGGGCCAGAGCAATTAGTTCTTCATCAGCTATTTCCTTACCAAAATACTGAAACAAGGCACGAATAACAGCGACCGCCACCGCCGCTGAAGACCCAAGTCCCCGGCTGGCCGGCAAGTCGCTGGTCACTACTATTTTTAAATTCTTTTTTTCCTGGTTTAAATGGTCAAGTGTTGCATATACCGCACAAACCAAATGCTCTCGCTCTTTCGGCGCATTTTTGAGCTCACCTGTATAAAAATCGGACTCCAGCCATATTTCACCAAATTCATAACTGACTTTGCCCTCAATTTTTGCTTCCGCAAACGGGAGGGCAATCGCCGGATATCCATATACAACGGAATGTTCTCCCATGAGAATTACTTTACCATGGGCCTGTCCGTATCCACTCATATCACTATCCTCACTATTTTCTATCATTTTTTACCAAAATTTCTCCTTTTGGTAAGACCCTGTTCATTATATACCAAAGCTCAATAAATATCTAGTGAAAAATGATTAAAATTAGTGGGGATTACATCTCTATTCTTGCATCGATTCCATGCCGGCATATAAGTTTTCCCGGTTTTAAACTGACACTTTTTTGATAATATCCTTAATCAGCAATCCGCTGTTTTATCTCCTGATTCACCTTAGCTCTTAATTCCAATAAATATTCCTTGGTTTTCGGATACTCATCAAAACGAATTGGCTTATCTAAATCACCTTCGATCAACTTCATCACCAAATCTTTACCGGCCAAACTTTCTAAAAGCTGAAAAGCTCTTAAATCCTGAATCGCCTGTGATAAGACCATTAACCGAATGGACTCAATTACCTGCCCATTTTCACCCGGGTAAACCAAAAAGGCATCACCGGATGGAAAAGCCTCACCGGCATCGGTCACAAAATAAGGATCAATCTTTTCCAGAGAAAACTGCGAATTATAGAAATTATAACCCCAGTGTAAAAAACCTTTAATATTATATTTATATAGCTGCACACCCAAAATCCGGTTGCGGGCAGATGGCATCGCCATAAATCGATTCGCTACCTTTAACTTTTGTGAGCAGCAATAATACGCCCATAATCCCTCTACTTGATTATCCAAATATGGCTGAATATGATCAGTTGCCACCACCGGATGCTCAATAATACCGGATTGATAAATCTCAAAAGTACTAAGTGCATCCATAGTATAATAGTCATGCAAAAGCTCTTTAATGCTATTTTTAGCCTTCATATAACTTTCCACATCACCACTGTGCGGCTCATCGGAAATATGAAAGATCACTTGCTGCTTTAGTCCCTTTGCTTCCAGAAAAGTTGTTAATTCGGGCAAAAAAGCATGTAAAAAGTTTTGGTATTCCTGACCGGTCGCTTCATTTTCCCAGCCAAAGATTTTTTGTAATTTGCCATCTTTTTCAGCCATGATTTTTGGCGCATATTTTGCTCCCCATTGGCTGAAAAGATGAGAAATTTCAATATATTCAATGCCTGAACCAAATGCCATTTCCAGCCACTGCTCCAATCGGGAAAAATCAAATCTATAACCGGCCCTGTCGGCTATTACTCCAACCAGCTGAACCGTTGTTCTCTCTCCACCGACCATAGTATCCAGCGGCGGTGTAAAAATCGGTGTCAGCAAGGTATTGATTCCATGTTTGACCATAGTTTTAACGAAATTTTCCATGATCTGCCAATGTCTTTCACTAAATACCGGAACCCCATAATAATCCGCCAGGCAATCAGCATGAAACCATTCAGTATGCAGCAGCTTTTGCTTTGGCAATACCGCCGGAATTACTTCGATCGCAAGACTATCCTGCCATAACTCTCTGCCCTCATGGTCATAGACAGCGGCCTCAATTGGATAAACACCCGCTCTTAAACTAGTATTCAACTCAATATCGATCCAAAGTGCCCGCCATTGCCGTGGTGAAAGCCGCAGCCAAATTTCCACACTTTCTTCTGTTCTTTCTATTTTCCCAAGTCTGGGACTGATTGGCAAAAGCACATCCGGAAAAAGTCCCGGCTTATCCGTAATATAATTTTCGTCAACTTCAGCAAAAGCCGGGAAATTCGATGGCACCAGCCCAACCAGCCGGTAATTCATTTCCGCCTGCAAGGGGCTTTTTATTTTCAGGCAAATCTCCCTTTGTTCATGATTTCTGGGGGTATCATCTCCATAATAGGCAATCTGAAAAGACAATGTTTCTCCATAAAGCCCGGATAATTCCGGTTTTTGCCATTTCTGAGGCTTCGTGTCTGCAAATATTTTTTCCAGTCCGCTAATTAATTGAAATTGAAGCATAATTCACACTGCGCCAAAGCGCTTCCTCCTTTGTTTAAAATATTTTTATTTCGCCTCTGTTATTCTATACCATAGGCAAATCATTTTCTTTGTTTCAGCCAAGCTTCTCTTACCCTCAGCCTATTTTACTCAAGCTCTAAAAACCATATCCCCATCGTTCTTCTTCCCCATTATATTCATTATTCCTTCTTTCTGTCAAGCCAAACCCTCCGTAAGCCGGACAGTTGATGTATTTTAAGCCCTGTCGGCTTTTTCAAATGAGCGGTGTACTTTTGCCCTTAAAAAGACATCTTATTTCTGAAACCTTTATTCTCCAAATTTATAAAACCTGCAAGCTCAATCAAATACAAATTACTGCCTACAATTGCCACATCTTTAGCACCAATAAAATAGGTGGCCAGCATTTGAAATAATAAAGGTATCGCAAATTTATTTAATTGATTTATTTTTTTCATGGTATTTTACCATCCATTTACAATAACTAGTGGTTTTACATATTTAAACAAACAGGTAGTAACAATTGCTGAGACCTTGACAGTTTAAAACCACTTTTATACACACTCTACTACCTGTATTTAACTACAAAACATATCACAATACTAATTATAGATACTGTCCGAAATAGTCTTCTTTTATTAATCTATCTTGATTTTTTTGTTAATTTTATACTAATCTTGCCAATCAATCAGTCCAGTGCATTAACCACCCGGAATCCCCAAGCCATTCTTCTCGTTCTCTTTTTTAATCCTCTGGCAAATCTCTTTCATTTTCTGCTGTTAAAATCATCCAAAATAGTGTATAATAGCAAAAGATTAAAAAATACATCAATGAGGAGAAAACCTATGTTCACACAAATTTTAACCAAGCAAATGGAGCAGGCTTTTGCTGCTCTCGGCTATGACAGCACTTATGCAGCAGTCGGCATTTCCGCTCGTCCTGATCTTTGTCAATTTCAATGCAATGGCGCCATGCCGCTGGCCAAAATTGCCCGCAAAGCTCCACTGGCCATTAGTCAGGAAATCGCCTCCGAACTGCTAAAATTACCGGAAGCAGCCGAAATTTATGAATCCGTAGAAGCGGTTGCTCCGGGCTTTATCAATATCAATCTGAAAGACAGCTTTATTGCCAGGCACATCAATACTCTGGCATTATCTGAAGATCTGTTGGTCGAATCTGTGACAGAGCCCAAAACCATTATCATTGACTATGGCGGACCAAATATTGCCAAGCCCCTTCATATCGGGCATTTACGGACAGCTATTATCGGTGAGGCCTTAAAACGGCTGTTCCGTCATTTAGGCTATCAAGTCATTGGTGACACTCATATGGGTGACTGGGGCTTACAAATGGGCATGATTATTTCGGAAATCGCCCGCACTCAGCCTGAGCTGCCATATTTTGACCCAAATTTCACCGGCCAATATCCCAGCGAGCCTCCATTTACTCTTGATGATCTGTCCGAGATCTATCCCCGGATCTCCACAGCCATTAAGGAAAAAGATGAAAACGGCCAGCCGACCGCTCAGGCCCTGGAGCTGGATAAATCTGCCAAAGAAGCTACTTATGAGCTGCAAAATGGCCATGCCGGTTACCGGGCACTGTGGAAGCATATTGTTAATTTATCGGTTGGTGATTTAAAGAAAAATTATCAGCGCTTATTGGTCGACTTTGATTTATGGTATGGGGAAAGCGATAGCCATCCCTTTATTCCGACAATTTTAGATATTTTGAAAGACAAAAATGCCCTGATTGAAAGTGATGGCGCAATCATTGCTGATGTCAGTCAGCCGGATGATAAAAAAGAAATTCCGCCAATTATCCTGGTCAAAAGTGATGGTTCCTATCTCTATGGCACTACCGATTTGGCCACTCTTTATCAAAGAGAAAAAGATTTTCAGCCTGATGAAGTTCTCTATGTGGTTGATGCCCGTCAGGCCATGCATTTTACCCAGGTCTTCCGGACGGCCAAAAAACATGGAATCGTGGCCGATAAAACCAATTTGGAATTTGTGGGTTTTGGCACGATGAACGGCAAAGATGGCAAGCCCTTTAAAACCAGAGATGGCGGGGTATTGCGCCTGGCCGATTTAATTTCCATGGTAGTAGAAAATGCCGCCTCTAAAATTCAAAACAAGGAAGATATCGATCCCGAAGAAATTGCGGAAATGGTTGGTATTTCAGTTTTAAAATTTGCCGATCTGTCCAATTATCGGATGAAAGATTATATCTTTGATTTGGAAAAATTTTCCTCGTTTGAAGGTAAAACCGGTCCATATTTACTTTATTCGATTGTCCGGATCAAAAATATTTTGCGTAAATTAGAAGAAGAAAATAATCCGGCCGGTGATATTTTATCTGCCATCAGTTCAGTGGAAAGAGATTTGCAGTTAAAACTGGATCAATTTAACACTGTTCTTTGGCAAACAGCCAAAGATAAAGCGCCCAATTATTTATGTGAGTATTTATATGATTTGGCCACTTTGATGAATTCGTTTTATCACAATCATCATATTATTACAGAATCCGATCCGGCGCGCAAGTCCTCCTGGCACAGACTGCTACAGACAGTACTGCGGGTAATGACCACCGGCCTTACTATTTTAGCGATTCCGGTACCGGAAAAAATGTAGTGCCGATTTTCCCATGATTCAATTTAAGTCAGCAATTTAACTGCCAATTCTGTTGTCATGACCATTATCGGAGGTATCTATGAAGCGAATGCTAACCGAGCTGATGCGCTTTAAAGGGATGATCCTGCTTCTCTTTGTCAGCGTCATCGGCTCAGTCGGAGCCAGTTTGGCACTGCCTATGTATTTATCAAATGTAATCAATACTGCCATCCCCAATCAGGACATGGGTGAAATAATTGCTATTGGCGGAATTATGCTGCTGTTTGTACTACTTGGTGCCGCCTGTAGTATTGCCACCGGTTTTTTTGCTTCACTGTCTACAGTTGGCATGGGCAAAAATTTACGCTCTTTGATCTTCAGCCAAATTCAATCCTTTTCGCAAACAGAATTTGACCATTTTTCGGCTTCTTCACTAATTACCCGGACCAACAATGATGTTATGCAGGTTCAAACCTTTATGAATATCCTGCTCCGGGTTGCCCTGATGGCTCCGATCATGTGTGTTGGCGGGTTAATTATGGCGCTTGGCAAAAGTCCTAAGATGTCAATGGTCTTGTTGTTTTCCATGCCATTAATGGTTATTTTCATTTTAATGGTCGGTAAACTGGCTGCCCCGTTGTCCAGGCAAATGCAAAAAAAATTGGATCAAATCAATTTGGTTATTCGGGAAAAGCTGACCGGAATCCGGGTGGCCCGTACCTTTGGCACCGAACAATTTGAAGAAGAACGCTTTAATCAGGTAAATTCGGATTTTATGAAAACCTCCATTCAGATGAACTTAATTATGACCCTGATGATGCCGGCTTTAACCCTTATCTTATATGGCACTATGGTCGCCATTATTGGTTTTGGCGGCTATCAAATCATTCATCACTCAGCCATTCCGGTGGGCGATATTATTGCCATTACTCAATACGTGATGCAGATCATGATGTCGGTTTTAATGTTATCCATGCTTTTTATCATGTATCCCCGGGCTGCTGTTTCTGCCGAGCGAATCAATCAGGTATTAAATACCACCCCGATCATTGCTGAGCCAGCTGTGCCTGCAATCGCAAATTCCAAAAAAGGATATCTTTCTTTTAAAAATGTCAGCTTTACTTTTCCCCATGCCAATGCGCCGGCATTGGAAAATATCTCCTTCGATTCCGGCCCTGGTGAAGTAACAGCCATTATCGGTTCAACCGGCTGCGGGAAATCAACTCTGATCAATTTAATTCCACGTTTTTATGATGTCCACAGTGGCGAAATTTTAGTCAATGGTATTAATATCAAAGACATTGAGCTAAAAACTCTGCGTGCGAAAATTGGCTTAGTGCCGCAAAAGGCTTTTTTATTTAAAGGCACAATTGCTGATAATGTTGGCTATGGTCTGGAAGATCCGGCTGAGGAAGTAATTGAACATGCCATTCGGGTCGCTCAGTCTTATGACTTTGCCATGGCCAAAGAGGGTGGCTTGCAGGCACCGATCACCCAAGGTGCAACCAATGTATCAGGCGGTCAAAAGCAAAGATTAGCGATTGCCCGGGCAATTGCCCGTAAGCCCGAGATCTATATCTTCGATGACAGTTTTTCGGCTTTGGACTTTAAAACCGATGCTGCCCTGCGTAAGGCCTTACTGGCTGAAGCCAAAGCTGCAACCGTTATTTTAGTTGCCCAAAGAGTCAGCACCATTAAAAATGCAGATCGGATTTTAGTCCTGGAAAATGGGCGCTGTGTCGGTCAGGGTAAACATGATGACCTGCTTAAAAGCTGTCAGGTTTATCAGGAAATTGTTTATTCACAGTTAAGCCAGGAGGAGGTGTAGGATGCAAAGACACAAACATGATTTTCATGGTCATTCCTCTGATGCTTCGGTCAGCTTTAAACAAGTCTTTGGCCGATTATTTCGCTTTATGTCACCTTATCGTAATGGTTTACTGATATCCATTATTTTTATTATTGCCGCTTCCCTGTTGAGCAGCTTCGGTCCTTATATTATGGGTAAGGCCACCGATTCTCTGATCCACCTGGTCACAAATGGGCAGCCCGATCCGAAAGCCATTCAGTATTTTATTCATATTTTAATTTGCCTGGCCGGGATATATCTGTCTTATGCCATCCTAAAATATATCGGTTCAGCCATACTGGTCCGACTTTCTCAAAAAACCATTTATGATCTGCGCCGCCAGGTTGATTTAAAATTTAAAAAGCTGCCACTGAATTACTTTGATACTAACACCTATGGCGATATTTTAAGTCGTATCACTAATGATGTTGACATGATCTCCAACAGTTTGCAGCAAAGTTTAGACCAAATCGTTACCTCACTGACTACAGTTATTTGTATTTTTACCATGATGATCTTTATCAGTCCGACCCTGACTTTGATCGGACTGGTGACCATTCCTCTGGCTCTGTTTTTTTCCATTAAAATTGCCAAAATGGCTCAAAAATATTTTAAGCAGCAGCAGGAAACGCTGGGCCAAATCAATGGCTATGTGGAAGAAGTATATACCGGGCATACCATTGTTTCCGCCTTTGGAACCGAGGCCCAAACAATTGCCAATTTTGAAAACTACAACCGGCAGCTATATAATAGTGGTTGGAAATCACAGTTTTTGTCCTCTACTTTAATGCCAATCACTCAGGCCATGGGTAATCTGGGTTATGCAGTAGTAGTGGTGGTCAGTGGCGCTTTAGTAATTAATGGTCGTATGACTGTAGGCATGACTCAATCCTTTATTCAATATTTAAGACAGTTCTCCATGCCAATTAATCAAACAGTGCAAATTGCCAATATTATGCAGGCAACCGCAGCGGCAGCTTCCAGAGTCTTTGAATTTTTGGATGAAGCCGAAGAAGTGCCAGATGCTGAGCCTGCTCAAAAACCGGAAATTATCACTGGCAGTGTTGAATTCAGACATGTCAAATTTGGATATTTGCCCGGTCAAACGCTGATGCATGATGTCAATCTCAAAGTCGGGGCCGGACAAAAAGTGGCGATTGTCGGTCCGACTGGTGCCGGTAAGACCACTCTGGTTAATTTACTGTTGCGCTTTTATGATATTAATGATGGACAAATTTTAGTTAATGATGTCGATATCCGTCAAATGAAGCGAACAGAGCTGCGCAAAATATTCGGTATGGTACTACAGGATACCTGGCTGTTTACCGGCAGCATAATGGAAAATTTGCGTTATGGCCGATTAAATGCATCAGATGAAGAAGTAATTGCTGCTGCTAAAGCATCCCGGGCCGATGCTTTTATCAATGCCCTGCCGGATGGCTATCAATTTATGCTGCAAGAGGGTGCTTCCAATTTAGCTCAGGGCGAAAAGCAGCTCCTGACAATTGCCAGAGCCATTCTTTCCAACAGTCCAATCATGATCTTAGATGAAGCCACCAGTTCGGTCGATACCAGAACTGAGGTCTTGATCCAGGAAGCTATGGCCACCTTAATGAAAGGCCGGACCAGTTTTATTATTGCCCACCGGCTCTCCACCATTCGGGATGCAGATATGATTATCTATATGGAGAACGGCGATATTAAAGAAATTGGCCATCATCAAAGCCTGATGGCTCAAAATGGTTTATATGCCAAACTCTATAACAGTCAGTTTGCTAATGAAAATGGATAATCATTTATCGTAGCAGACATTTTAAAGCTGTTTATCTGCTTGTAACTTTGCCTGAACAGGAAATTTCATCCTTTTCAATGGCTATCTAATCCGAAACATAGCCAAAGCCCAAACCATCATATGCCAATATCTTTTTGGCATTCTGCGAAGGAAAGGAGTCAAAACATGATCAAACCAACAGTTGTCATCACCGGAGGCAGCAGTGGTATTGGCCAGGAACTGGCCCGGGTGTATGCTGCCCATCACTATCAAGTATATACTTTAAGTCGACGTGTCTATTCCTGGAAAGAAGTCAATATCCGGCATCTTGGCTGTGATATTACCAAGGCCGGCGATTTACAGCTGGCGGCCTCTGAAATTGCCAAAGCTGGCCATCCGGTCGATATTTTGATCTGCTGTGCCGGCTATGGCATTGCTGGTGTAACAGAAGAAACTTCTCTGGAAAGTGCCAGACAGCAATTTGATGTCAATTTTTTTGGGGCTTTTCTGACCATTCAAAACTTTTTGCCATTATTAAAGAAAAAAAGAGGCAGTAAAATATTATTTATCAGCTCTGTTGCCGGCGAGATCGCCCTGCCTTATCAAAGTTTTTACTCTGCCTCCAAGGCAGCCATGAATAAACTGCTGGAAGCATGGCAACTGGAACTGAAACCCTTTGGTGTAAAAGTCAGCTCTTTTTTATTAGGAGATATTAAAACCGACTTCACTGCTCACCGGCAGGCGCAGGCCAGTCACCAGCCCCATTACCGGAAAAAACTGGCCAATTCGATTGCTAAAATGGCCAAAGATGAACAGACCGGAATGTCGGCCAATTATGTAGCCAAGGTTATTTTTAAGCGTTCACAAAGAAAATACCAGCCACCGGTTCAAACCATTGGCTGGCAATATCATTTGTTTTTATTATTACAACGAATTTTACCACGAAAACTCGTTCTGTTTTTAGTTGGTCTTTTATATGCCTGAGTACATCTGTTTCTTAACCACTCAACCAATGCCCAATGTCTGCTTAAACTCAGCAATCAACTGCTGCTGATAATCATCATCAAACTTCCCGGCTAATAACCTGGGAAATGCCTCTTGCTGAAGTCTTAACCAGCTTTCTTTTTCATGACCGACCAGAATCGGGAAAAACCACACTCCGTTTTGTGCAGCACTGTCCTTGTCACCCGGCGCATCTCCAACCATCAAGGTCCTTTTCCGCTCATAGCCTTTCTTTAGCAATTCACCAATACAAAAAGCCTTGGAGCCATATTCCTGACATAAAAGTGTTTGGCAGGCATCAGCCAGTCCATGTTTGTTCCACTCCTGCGTGACCGCTTCGGCATTGGCCGAAGATACTGCCACCACGTCAGCCTGGGCTGCCATTCCCCTCATAGTTTCACTCACTCCGGCAAATGGCTTGTCATCCGGCGGCAAATTATGGATTGCCCGGTTAACATGAATACTCCACAACAAGGCATTTTCCATACACAGACTGTCTGTCTTTTGACAGGCTGCCAGCAAAGCCGGATTTGATAATTCTTTGGCATTTTCGGTCCATTTAATAAAATCATCCAGTCCTTCGGCAGCATAGCCCTGCTCCTTTGCCCATAACAGCGCCATAGCCAATCCTTTAAAACGATTAATCCCTCTGGTGGCAGAATATAAATTAATATGATTCCAATATGCCAGTGCCGGCTGCCGGATCTCTGCCAGTCCATACTGTTTGACCCATTCCGGCCCAAAGCAGGCAATATGCTTAACATTCATGGTATCCATAGCACAACCGTCACTGTCGACGCAAATCAAAAAATCATGCTCTTTTTCATAATTAAATCCGTTCACTGCTTAATATATGATCCAATCCTCCTCTTTTAAGAGAAATGGATTGCTCCTTTCTTCCAACTGACTGCTTTTAATTTTCCATCATCTGCCCTTGCAGCTCCCCACAGCCGGCCAAAAACTGCTGCCAATAAGCTTTCTATTCAGATATCATGGAGCATATCTTATGTAGAAATCTTAAACCACAGGCATCTTCCGGCACCGAAAAATCTCTACCAGCGGGTATCCGGCAAGCCACAGAACGAATCCACCGGATCAATGCCTTTAAATTCAGAGCGGCCCAGCAATTTTTCCACCAAAGCGTCCAAAGTATGTTCATTTTTATCATAGGTATTGATATAAGTTTTCACCTGCGGTACATCGGCTAAGTGGAAAGGACAGGACAAAGATACAAAAATCGTCGGCAGTTCATGCACATACCAGGGAATATCCGGTGTACCCTTGCTTAATTTCCAACTGATCCGCTGCACGGTGCCAAACATATTGACCACATGCGCCACCTGAATGATCAAATCATAATTATCGGTGATAGAAGTAATTGGCGACTTGCCGGCATAAGCATTCATCATCATCTTGCCGGCTTCTTCCGGTGGAAGTTTTTCCAATTTATCCATCATCGACTCATAAATCGTAACAGTAAAGCCCTCTGCCTCCAGTTTTTCCTTTAAATATTCGACCGGCGGCTTTTTCGATTTACCTCCGCTTAAAATGGTGGCAATCGGATTGGTCACTGCCTGTGGCACCAGCAAAATACGCCGATGCTTTTGCGGGCAGATCGGCAATGGGGAATCACCAATATTTTTAACCAAAGTAATTGCCTGATCGGAAACTTCTCTGGCAATCGCCTTAAACTCCTGACTGCCAATCACCGACATCCCTTCCTTTGGTGGCATGATTTCGGTTTTGGCTTTTTTATGTAAACCCAGATATGCTTTTAATCCTAAAATTCGCCTCAGCGCATCCTGCATCCTTTCTTCCGTAATAACACCACTTTCATAGCCGGCTTTCATATAGGCAAAATCTTCATCCGGATCATTGAAAAACAGGAATAAATCACAACCAGCAGCAATAGCTGTAGGCAGGATATCCCGACGCCGAAGCATAGCTGTCATCCCCACCATATGCGAAGCATCGGTCACAATCAAACCATTAAAGCCCAATTTACCTCTTAATAAGTCAGTCAATAATTCTTTTGACAAGGAAGCCGGCATGGTATCCTGGTCTTTCATCTGCGGATTAAAATGTTTCTGGTAAGCCGGCTGCATAATATGACCGGCCATTACGGAATGCACTCCGGCTTCAATCATGCCACTGTAGACCTTACCAAAAGTGGCATCCCATTCTGCACAAGAATAATGATTGACAGAGTTACTTAAATGCTGATCTCTTTCATCTAAGCCATCACCCGGGAAATGTTTCATGGCACAAATCATATTGCTTTCCATAAAGCCTTTCATATAGGCCTTAGACATTGCCAACACCCGATCCGGATCATCACCGAAGGTTCGGGAAGAAATAATCGGATTGCGCCAGCTCCGGTTAATATCGGTAATCGGTGCAAATGACCAGTTACAGCCAACCGCTGCCGCTTCAATCCCGGAAACCCGTCCCAATTCATAAGCATATTTTTCATCACCGGTGGCCCCAATTTTTATTTCACAGCCAATTTCTGTGCCATCTTTACTGGCCCCATTGCCGCCGGATTCGGTATTGGCTGCAATCAGCAGCGGGATCTTGGAATTCTCCTGTAAAATCCGGTTTTGCTCATACACTTCCTCAGCTGTTCCCGGATTATAGCGGACTGCCCCAAATTTGTATTTCTCTAAAACCTCTGTCAAATATTCTTCTGTTCGGGCAGAGCCCATGTTAACAAATAATTGTCCGATCTTTTCATCCAAAGTCATACCGGCAATTGTATCTTCCACCCACTGAATTGCTTCCTCATCCAAATAATAAGGCTTTGCTTTTAAATCAACCTTTGCCATGTCTTCCTCCTTTTCCTGGCGATTATTGTTTTCCTTGGCAGGCAATGCCTATTAGAGATGATATCGTTTAAAGATCATCACTGCCAAACAGGCACCGCCATTTGATCAGATACTATTTATACTCCGGAATAAGCCGAAAATCCGCCATCAATCGGAATACATACCCCGGTAATAAAACCAGCTGCTTCTTCAGACAATAAAAACAAAATACTGCCCAGCAATTCTTCTGTCCGGCCAAAGCGTTTCATTGGGGTAGCAGCTATGATTTTGTTCGTTCTGGCCGTTGGCGTTCCATCTTCGTTATATAATAATTTTTCATTTTGATTGGTGACAAAAAATCCCGGCGCAATCGCATTCACCCGGATGCCGGTACCGGCAAAATGAACTGCCAGCCACTGGGTAAAATTGCTGATAGCCGCTTTCGCTCCACTGTAGGCCGGTATTTTGGTCAGTGGTGTATAGGCATTCATTGAAGAAATATTAATAATATTTCCTCCTTTTTCGACCATATCTCTGGCAAATTCCTGAGTTGGTAGTAAAGTACCGATAAAATTTAAATTAAATACAAATTCCACACCGGCCTGCTCCAAATCAAAAAATGATTTGGTGTCGGCATCAATATCGCCTGCCTCATAATATTCTTTATCGGTTGTGGCCCGGGGATTATTGCCGCCAGCCCCATTAATTAAAATATCACAAGTGCCAAGCTCCGCCAATATCCTGTTATGAGCAGTTTTTAAACTTTCCTTATCCAGTACATTGGCTGCATAACCTTTAGCCACATAACCTTCGGCACAAATTTTGTCGGCTTGAGCTTGAGCAGCCTCTTCATTTAAGTCAAGCAAGGCCACCTTGGCACCGGAGGCAGCTAAAGCATGTGCCATTTGTGAGCATAAAACCCCGCCGGCACCGGTCACTACCGCTACTTTTCCGTTTAAATCAATGGCAATCGGTAATTTCATTTGGCACCACCTTTCTCAACAGCTTCCCATAAGCCGTTTAAATAAGCCGCTCCTAAGGCCCGATCATACAGGCCATAACCCGGCCGACCGGTTTCCCCCCAAATCATCCGCCCGTGATCCGGCCGGATATATCCATCAAAACCATTATCATAAAGAGCTTTCATTACTCCATACATATCCAGAGTGCCGCAACTTGATAAATGCGCACTTTCTTCAAAGCCATTTTCTACTAACTTGACATTACGCATATGCACAAAGTGAATCCGGCCCTGAGCCGCATATTTAGCCGCCAAAGCCACTACATCATTACTGGCCGAACAGCCCAGTGAACCGGTGCAGAAAGTAATGCCGTTATGCGGGTCATCAACCAGTTTTAAAAATCGATCCAAATTGGCTTCACAAGTGATAATCCGCGGCAATCCGAAAATACTCCAACAAGGATCATCTTCGTGAATCGCCATTTTTACATCACACTCAATTGCCACCGGAATGATTTTTTCCAAAAAATATTGCAGATTGTTCCACAAATCTTCTTCTGTCAGTTTATGATATTCTGCTACAATATCCTTTAGTTCCTGCCTGCTGTAGCTGGAATCCCAGCCCGGCAAAGTCAGGTCATTTTCCGTTTCCAGCGGATTGACCTGATCAACCTGGTCCTGATAATATACCAAAGTGGTTGAGCCATCTTCCAGCCTATGATCAAGCTGCGTTCTGGTCCAGTCAAACACCGGCATAAAGTTATAGCAGATACATTTCACTCCGGCCCTGGCCACCCGCCGGATGTTTTCCTGATAATTTTCAATATACTTTTCTCTGGTCGGTTTTCCCAATTTAATATCTTCATGAACAGGAATGCTTTCAATCACTTCAAAATGCAGTCCATTTTTTTCTACCTGCTCCTTTAAGGAAAAAATCGTTTCCTCCGGCCATACTTCACCCACCGGCACATTATAGACGGCAGTTACAATCGAATGCATATTGGGAATTTGCCGGATATATTCCAGCTTTACTTTATCATCTTCACCATACCAACGAAAAGAAAGTCGCATTTTACTCATTTGTTTCCTTATATAATGAGTTCACTAACGAGTCATTATATATTCCTTTCTTAAAATTATTTTGTTTTTCTGCTATGAAAACCTTTGCCTGCGTCTTTATAGAAATCTTCCCAAGCAAAGGTTTTCTTTTATTACTCAACTTTCCCACAGTCTTTTTTGGCTCTATCCCGCTCCAGGGAGCGGGCACATGGGTTCCCCCGCTTTCGCCACATACTTCGTAAGATGGCTTTC
>RQYD01000166.1 GCA_003858485.1 Clostridiales bacterium COT073_COT-073 | reverse complement strand
TCAATTTCGAGAAGACCAAGCAATCCCTTTCGATGCTCTCTTGTCAAGCATCGTATCAAGCAATTGCTCTTAGCCTGTTTTAGTTTCCTAAGGTAGTGCCATACCTATTCTTCGTAACTCTTTCTGAGTTACTCCTTAGAAAGGAGGTGATCCAGCCGCACCTTCCGATACGGCTACCTTGTTACGACTTCACCCCAGTCATCGG
>RQYD01000165.1 GCA_003858485.1 Clostridiales bacterium COT073_COT-073 | reverse complement strand
CGTGCCTGAGCGAAGCGAAGGTCAAGATGCAAAAAACCTGTGGCTGGTTACGGGCGGAAGAGAAAGAACGATAGAAGCTGAGGAAAAAAGCCACGTTTAGTTTTTTTAGCATCGCAGAGTGCGTTTCGTGCCTGAGCGAAGCGAAGGTCAAGATGCAAAAAACCTGTGGCTGGTTACGGGCGGAAGAGAAAGAACGATAGAAGCTGA
>RQYD01000164.1 GCA_003858485.1 Clostridiales bacterium COT073_COT-073 | reverse complement strand
GAAAGCTATGAATATTTGGAGGAGCAGGACTGTTATGTCCATCCGAACGGAAAACGCTTTGTACGAGTCGCAGACCGAGTCAGTAAAAAGAAAAGCGGGTTAAACTATCACCGTTTTCCATGCAAAGGACTTGCGGGTATCAAGGCAGAGATTACTTTCCTTGCTTTGGGGTTAAACCTCAATACCCTCCTTTCTAAAATCCGAAAAGG
>RQYD01000163.1 GCA_003858485.1 Clostridiales bacterium COT073_COT-073 | reverse complement strand
ATTCAATTATCTATTTAAGCGACCAGCTGAAGACAGAGTTGACGGTATGCCGGACGCTTTGTCCGGAACCAGAGCCTGACGCCCTCTTTGGCATAAGAAAGTATGCTGGGGATACCTTTCGCTAATCGGTAATAGCAGAAGAAAACCTTTTTCTTTACAGGGTTTGCTGTTTTTATGATAGAAACCTTAAGGGCGCTGGTGTCGGATTT
>RQYD01000162.1 GCA_003858485.1 Clostridiales bacterium COT073_COT-073 | reverse complement strand
TGACAAACTGCAAGTTCACTTGATATGTGAAGTGATTGTTTTGCACAGATCTTTTACGCAAGAGATTAGTTTTTTTGTTTGTCCGTTTTTTATTGATGGCTGATTAGGATGTCATACGACAGTCGAACGACAATTGCTGCGCAATTGTCTGCCTCTCTATCTAGACTGCTATGGTCGCCGACTGACAAACTTAGCATGCGCCTGTGGCTTAT
>RQYD01000161.1 GCA_003858485.1 Clostridiales bacterium COT073_COT-073 | reverse complement strand
GGAGCGGGCACATGGGTTCCACTATCGCAACTTGCTTCGCAAGATTGCTTTCGTTCCCACCCATTTAACGCGCCTAAAAAAGACTGTTCCGGGGAACGCGGGAAAGTTGAGTTAATAACTCAAATTTCCCACAGTCTTTTTTGGCTCTATCCCGCTCCAGGGAGCGGGCACATGGGTTCCACTATCGCAACTTGCTTCGCAAGATTGCTTTCG
>RQYD01000017.1 GCA_003858485.1 Clostridiales bacterium COT073_COT-073 | reverse complement strand
CTGACACAAAAGTTGAATTTTGCTTTAACTTTTGACTCTCTGCCCAGGCAGACTGTGCTTTTTGATATGACTTTCCGCCAGTAAGACCAGAAAAAAGACTTCTTTGGCAAATGGTTCTACTGTCTGATTTCACGTTTGACTTTCAGTGGCAAAAACATTTTTCGTTTATAAGTATAATGAGTGGTGTAGTGCTTTTCCTGCGAACCAAGCCACTCGATTTCCTCCAGTTTCAGCTCCTGGCGGCCATCACCATCAATATCCTCAAATTCGGCTGTTAAAAAGATCGGTGCATCCAAATAAGAACCTGTCCATAAGCGCAGGAGCTTTTGCTCTTTAAAATCCCAAGTGAAAAAATATGGTCTTGGCCCCTCTGGAAAATAACGGGTGGCCCGGTAAGCCCCAAAAAACACTTCAATATCGGGATATTCATCCATTTGGCCAATGGCCACACACCATGGGCCAACTCCTTCAAAATCATAGCGTTTTTTTTCCACCCAGTTTCTGGCATTTTCCGCTTTTTCATAGATCACGATCTCTTTGCCCAACTGAAATGGCTCGGACAGACTTTTACCCTCCAAAAAACTGCTGCCCTGCCAGTATTTCCGTTCTGCTTTTTTTTCTAAAGTGACCCGATAACTGCGGCCATCCTGAGTATATTCAGCCGAGTCTAAAGTTTCCCGAACCGGGGCTTTCCGAAAAAAAAAACAGGATCAATACTCCAAATAAAATAATGATAAAAACCGGATTTCTCCATATTTTTACCGGCTTTGTTTTGATATAAAAGCTATGCTTGCTTTTGGGCAGCTTGAATTCAGACTTCATGGATTTCCTTTCTGCACACCATTAAGACCAGCCATTTCAACCCAGCCTGACCGGACAGGTTGAAATGGCTGCATCTACTGATCACTTAAGACCCGGACTTATTTTAATCTGGGCCAACCCTCGACTTCAACATCATGGACATGCTCAACTTCATTTGGTTCACCGGTTGAAAACTCACTATAGTAATCCATGTGAATTTCCCTGATACTATCATAACCCTCCGGCTCAATATGTGGAACCGGAAACTCACCTGAGCCTTCAACAATGCCCAACACTTCATGCCAGTCTTCATCGGTCATACGCTCGTCCGATAAAAACTCAAAAGCCGAGAAAACGACTCCCCTGGCCAGAAAATCAACCCCATTAACATGGCAAAGAGCATAGATATCATATGGCAATCCGGTTGCCACTTCCAAATATCCACCCGATGATAATGAATTGGGCAGCATAGTGGCTATATCGGCGATTAGCGCTGAAGTTTTTGGGATTTTAAAATCATAACCATCAGCCGCCAGCATATATAAGTACTGGGTACTTAAAGCTTCAACCAGGCCGCCGAAAGAAATCAGTTCCTGTAATTCTTCCTGGCTGATATCTTCTCCATTTAATTCTTTTCTGGAAATCTCAGCAAAGGATTTCATCAATCCTTTAATATTTTGCAGCGGTGTCAAAAACCTTTCATCAACTCCGGCTTTTTTCAGGAGTTTTTCAGCATGGGTCGATAAGGTCATTAATTCCTGGTATAAATCTTCATTCGGCTCTAAATAATGCAAAGTCAGGTTTTCATCCGGGCCGCCCATTTCCGCCATCGCCTGCTTGGAATATAAAATATTATCATGCTTAAGTTCAGCAAAACTGCCCAGGGCAGTATTTATCTTTTTATACTCATACGCCGGAGATGCCATAAAATGAGGAATCTCCGTACCTTCCGGCACATAATTCAAAGTATGGTCAATTGCCCGGATCCAGCCATTATATAAAGTATCAGCTGCACTTAACTCACCAGCTGCATACTCTTCTGTCATTTTCTTTAAAATATCATCATATTCCGGCCAGTTCTGATTGGTCTCATAAGTTTCCCGCAACACTTTTTCGGCGGTTTCTGAGCCCATAGCGGTAAATACATCAAAGGCCGTTGGCATTCCTCTTTTCAAAGGCTCCATTAAATTTTGCATAATATAGGCATCAACACTAAAACGCTGACCCATAAATTTAAAAACTTTTTCAACTGCATATCCTTCATTTTCTTCAGACAGCTTAGCTACTATTTTAGGTTCCGGCAACTTTTCATAGGCCTTGAGTAATTTTTTTAAGCCTTTTTCATTGGCCAGCTCCTGCTGCAAGTCATCAAAGCCTTCTAAAGCTTCAGTCATTTGTCCAATTAAGATATCATCACTTTCCCCGGAATAAAGCGTAGTAATCTGGTAGATTTCTGTCCATAAATTCATCAAGTCTTTATCATCGGCAATCATATCTGCAATTAAAGCAGCTTCAACTGCCTGCTCTTTTAAGTCAAAGCCCATATAACCGTACCACATCATCGTTTTAAAATATTTGGTCAATTCCGGATTAGTGGTATAGTGTCCACGCACCACAAACTGTGAATAATCAATCATTCTATCCAGCATCTCTGATTCGCTGCCACTTTGCTCTTCAATCAATGCCAATTCCGCTTCAGCAATATCAAGGGCATCACCCATCGGCTCCTCATCCAGTTCATCTTCCTGTTCCAATAAGGTATTGGCCACATGGAAAAAAGCAATGATATTGGCATATGCGCCATCAAGTGCATCCGGTGCTGATTGATACTCCTCGATCGCCTTATTTTCCATGGCCAGTGAAATTTCTTTTAAATTCGGTAAATACTTTGTTACTTCCAAGGCTTTCATACTTTCCGCATAAAAAACATGCCACATATGCAAAACCGCATCGGTGGTGATGATCACCGAACCATTGGAATAATCCAGTCTTTCATAGGGATTATGCATTTTTAAATATGCTCTCTCATCAAAGTTTGGTTCCATAATGATAAAGCCGTTTTCTTCCAGCATCTTTTGCTGTTTTTTGGAAAAACCGGTGTAGACATCCGGATTGATAATATCATCAAAGGCAATTTGGCGAATATTATCGGGATCTATCTTGGTTTTTTTGCTCCCGGTCTTTTCTATTTTGTCCTTATCTTTTTTATCTTTCTTATCCTTTTTATCTTTCTTATCTTTCTTGTTTTTCTGATCCTTATCGTCTTTTGGCTCTTTGTCGTCCTTGCTTTCTTCGGCCTGAGCCTCTTTTTCAGCAGCACTTTCTCCCGGCTTTTCTTTTTCCTTTGAGCCAAGTCCCAGCATACTACAAGAACTTAGCAGCAAACAAAATACGCATAATAAACCAATCCATTTAATCTTGTTTTTCATTATAACTCCTCCTCTTCTCATTTGTTTTCATTCTCTGTCTTTAGTTTGTGTTTCTGCTTTGTGACATTTTTTAATTGATTTCTCCACATGTTTTTCACTCTTTATCCAAAATTGAGCAAAAGAAAATCTCTTATCACACAAACACTTACTAATTTATGGAACCATTTAATTATAGTCTTTTTTTGTTTTGATTTCAATCCTTTTTTAATTAAAAACTCAACTTTCACTATTCCTTGAAGCAGCCTTATTGAAAGATATGACCCAAAAGCATCTTTTCACAAAAAATCACAAAAACAGGTGGCGAATAAGCATTAAAATACCCGACATCAAGGATACGAGTAAAAAAAAGCATCTCCTTTGAGATGCTTTAATGAGTCATCAGGGGTTCGAACCCTGGACACCCAGATTAAGAGTCTGGTGCTCTACCAGCTGAGCTAATGACCCATGGCTATGTAATTGAAAAAACATTCTTTATTTTTCAGCTGCTGATCTCATTGTAAAAACCCACTTTTGAAAATAAAGAATGCCCAGAGGCGGAATCGAACCACCGACACGAGGATTTTCAGTCCTCTGCTCTACCGACTGAGCTATCTGGGCATGAAGTAGCGGAGGAAGGATTTGAACCAACGACCTTCGGGTTATGAGCCCGACGAGCTACCAGACTGCTCCACTCCGCGATAATAAAAAATGGAGGGAGACGGATTCGAACCATCGAAGCGTAAAGCAACAGATTTACAGTCTGCCCCCTTTGGCCACTCGGGAACCCCTCCATAAGCCGACAATCGGAATCGAACCGATAACCTGCTGATTACAAATCAGCTGCTCTGCCAATTGAGCCATGTCGGCAATAATATGGGCGCTACAGGGCTCGAACCTGTGACCCCCTGCTTGTAAGGCAGGTGCTCTCCCAGCTGAGCTAAGCGCCCTTTTATAAAAAAGTCTGGGATATCGTTAATACATAACGAAGATAAGATTTCTCTCATCAGCGACCCAAAGGGGACTCGAACCCCTGACCTCCGCCGTGACAGGGCGGCGTTCTAACCAACTGAACCATTGGGCCATTTGTTCTCTTGACTTGGTTTGTCAAGCAACATAGTAGATTATACTAAAGAAAAAGCGAATTGTCAAGGAATTTTTATTTTTTTTAAATTTTATTTGCAGCCCTTATTTTTAAAGGGTTTGAGATCATTCCCCTGACCCGGCTCTGACTTTTATTTTAAATTTTGGGGGCTATTTTGATGCCGAAAAATAATTTCGTTTTCTTCCGAATCTGTCTTTTTAAAATTTTGGCTCTAACAGCCCCCCGGAGTTTTAAATTGATAGTAGTCTAATCCTATTTCTGACTTTCATCAGGATGACAATATCATTTCATCCCAATGCGGCAATCAAATCCCAGCACTTCACTCAACTGTACAAACATCTGAATATTCAATCACTCTCTCACTACCTACCTTAATATATATCTTTAATCGGTAGTCTGTTCCGCTTACTCCATGATAAGTTCGCAACAGGTCAGCACTGCCGGTGTCACGGATCCCCCAGGCAATTACCCTTTGCCAGTTGCCATTATTTCTTTTTTCCAGGCTCATGGTACCAATAATTTTCCAGGCTCATGGTACCAATAATTGGACAATCCATTTCATTGGCCAAAATTACACATTCACATTCCAGCTGATTTCTTTCCGCAGTCAGGGAAGTGGCAATTGAAGTCAACTCCTGCCAAAATGGCACAATCTCATAACCGCGCTCATAAGCAGCCGCTGAAACATGATTGGGCGAAAAGCCAAAACATAGCGCCAACAAAATCAAGCTCCAGTAACCATAATGTTTTAATTTAATCATAAAATTCCTCCTGTTAGTCCAGAAAAGTTTTTGTTTACATAAATATAACGTTTTATTTTATATTATGGGACATTTCATATTATGGGACATTTTATATTAAAATACTGTTGGCCACTTTTATCAATTCTTCTTCTCCAATAGTACCATCAATAAAAAAACTAAATCCTGCTTCTTGCCACAGTAAACAGCGTTTTCCTGCTTTTTCCCAATAAAAGGCCTGATGTTTGTTAATAACGATTTCCTTTAACTTTATCCCCTCTGCATCATAGGAAAATTTTCCCCGCCTGTTGCCTTTGCCGATTTGTATTCGTAAAGACTGCTGTCCGTCAGCTGAGCAGTACCAATATAGCAATCCATTTTCTCTTTCTTTAATCCATGCCACATCCAACTCTGCCGGAATATAATTTATTTTTATTTTTTTTATATCCAATTCTTGGGTTATACCGTTTTCATACTGTGACCAAAAGCTATTGTGATTCCAAAAACGCTGCAATTTCCATTCCAGCTCTTTGCCTCCACTTTCTTCGCTGTGTACTCCCAATAAAATTGCTATCATACATACAAAGGTCGCAACTTTCTGAATAAGTCTCCGCCAAAAATCATTACCCACTTTATCTGGCAATGATTTTTCAAATTCCGGTATCATTCGCATCATTTTCCTTTGAAATGATTCTGAATAAATTGGCAGTTCTTCTTCTGACTGCTGCATCAACAGATCCATTTCGGTTTTTAAGACATTTTGGCAAAGCTGCTGCAAAACATCCACTTCTAATTTTTTTCTGCCAATGCTTTGTGCCAGCGAATTTTCTATTATTCTCAACTTCTCCCCGACAGATTCTATCCCCAGGATTTCCTCTGTTTCTTGAATAGAATGTTCAAAAACATAATGAAAAAAAAGAAGATTTTTAATGGTTTCCGAAAAAGAAGAAATTTTTTTAATCAGATATTCGATTTCTTTTGATGTAAAATCTTGCCTTTCACCAGGCAAGTCTCCTTCTTCAGTCGGTCTTTGATCGACCCTTTGTCCTAAAGCTCCCTCTCTGTGTGGCATTTTATTTTGCCCTCCTTTCATATCTTTGTCGCAGCTTTTTCACAATTCTTTGATATCTCTTCTTTGCCGTTTCTGCTGATATATCCATCAAAATGCCAATATCCTGAAACATTAAGTCCTGCTCCAAACGCAAATGAATGAGTCTTCTTTCCGGGGCACTCAACTCTTTAATATATTGTTTTAATATTTGAAATTCCTGCTTCTGAACTAACCACTCTTCAATATAAAAACCCGAGTAGTCAATATTATCTTTTATTTCGTCCAATGACACTTTTTGTCCTCTTTTACGTAAAATATTAATGGCTTCATTTTTCACAATACCAATACAATACGCTGTTTTCCTCTCATCATCTAACTGACGAATTTTGGAAATATAACGTATAATCTTAATAAACGCATTGGATACGGCATCTTCCGCATCCGTATGATCTCCTGTTATTTTTTTAGCAACTCGGAACATGATTGCATGTAATGTCAAATAAACATCCCTGATCAAGTCTTTCTCCATCTCGCCGAGAGCTTCATATTTAAATATATCCACGATTCTTCCTTGCCTCCGTTATCTACTCTCTACTTATAGAACACTCCCAGCCAAATATAAGAGACAAAAAAACATATTTTTTAATCAAATTTTAATATGACGCGCGCAAGCGAAATGGAAGCGACTGCGAAGCAGGCATTTACATTTCGCGGCGCGTCACCGACAAAATCACAAGCACGCAGTGCGGCTGACGCGTAGCGGCAGGATTTTGTTGGTGGTATTCAGCAAGGATAAATGAATGCGGGCGCGAAGCGGACATATTCATTTTCCAGTGCATCACCATCAGAAGGTAAGCACGTAGTGCGACAAACGCAAAGCGTTTGTTCTGATGGTGGTCTGCGCGCAAGCATGTGCCCCGAAAGCCAGCTTGCACAGCAAGTGGCGAAAGGGGAGAAATGGAAGCGACTGCGAAGCAGGCATTTACATTTCGCGGCCCGTCACCGGCAAAATCACAAGCACGCAGTGCGGCTGACGCGTAGCGGCAGGATTTTGTTGGTGGTATTCAGCAAGGATAAATGAATGCGGACGCGAAGCGGACATATTCATTTTCCAGCGCGTCACCATCAGAAGGTAAGCACGCAGTGCGACAAACGCAAAGCGTTTATTCTGATGGTGGTCTGCGCGCAAGCATAAAAAAATACCCTTAATTTTCCTTGGATTTCGCTTGTCCGCCCAGGGTTGAATTAAGGATATTTTATCTATATACTCTGCTAAATAACCGACAAAAGTCAGATACTATTGCTTTTCTGATTTAACTTCTTCTTTCTTTTCTTCTGATTTGACTTCTTCTTTCTTTTCTTCCGGTACCGGCACAGTATAGCTTAAACTCATGGTCTTGAATAATTCTTCATCAAATTTGACCTCATAAGTCTTAACCACTTCATCAAATTCCGTTTGGAAGGTTTCGGCTTTTAATTGCTCCTTATAGTCCTCAATAATTTGTTTTTCCAAATCCTTGGCTTTTTCCATGTCTTCCGGAGTAGAGGCAATTTTTTCTTCCAGTTTAATAATATGATAGCCATAAGAAGTTTCGACCAAATCACTGATTTCACCCGGATTTAAGGAAAAAGCAGCATTTTCAAACTCCGGCACCATCCGGCCACGGCCAAAAGTATATTCCCCACCATTGTCCTTACTACCCGGATCTTCGCTATGTTCTTTAGCAAGTTCAGCAAAATCAGCACCGCCCTTGGCCTTCGCCAAAAGTTCTTCCGCTTTCTTTTTGGCTTCTGCCTTTTTATCTTCCGGTAAAGGAGTTTGTGTCGCATTGTCCATGGTGCTGATCAAAATATGTCTGGCTCTGACTTGATCAAAGTAATGATCCAAACCAAGTTCCTTTAATTTCTTATAATTTTGGTCAGCCTCATATAATTCCTTTAATTTAGCCTGATCAACTTGCAGATCTTTGGTTTTATCCTGATATACTTTCATTACCACTGCCTGAGTTTCAAAAAATTTATTAAACTCCGCCTCGGTAAACCCATAATAATCATTAATAGATGGATGCAAGCTCTTAATAATGAAAGAAGCATCATTTAAACCAGCCTTTTCTTCGTCCGTTAAACTAATATTGCTCTTTCTGGCTTCTTCGCTCATCACCGCAATATAAGTCAAAGTATTGCGGAGCTGCTCCAGCTGCATATCCTCAAAAGTTTTCCCGGCTTGTACTTCATTGACCCAAATCGTCGGTCCCATTCCCAGACGCTCAACATTGAGTTTATTGCTATATAAATAAATATTGGCTTCTCTTTTGGTCATTTTAAAATCACCGGTAGTTAACAGGATTTTATCATGATCCTGAGGAATCGTTAATTCACCGGTATCGTTACTTTGGTTGTTTTGTTCATTGGTACTGCCCTGTTCTGTTGTTGGTTTCTGCTCCGGCTTTTCAACTTCCTTCGTTTTTCCGCAACCGGCTAACATACTGGCAGAAAGGATCACGGCTAACACCAAACTTAATATCTTCTTCATTTTTTACTCCTTGCTCTTGCTTTGCGCTTAATTAAGGCGCATCCTGGTCAGTTGTCTTGTTATTATTTTCTTGCTTTACTCATTTCCGATCTATATTCAAATCGACTCCGATGAAAGTTTAGTCCTTACGGTAATTTCTTGCTGCGGCTGCAAATGCAAACCATCTTCTTGCCAGGAAGGCAAGTTAATACCGTTATTTCGATAAGTCTGTGGTTCAATACAAATGATCCGGCCATTCGCCTGGGAATTCCAAACCACTAAATAGCGGAAAATATCATCTACTTCATAAACAGTTCTGGCCCGGTAATCCGGATAAGTTAAAATTGCTCCACGAAAACCAAATTTTTTCATTTTATAGACATTATCCAGTTCCTCAGCCATTGGCGAAAACCCACTTTCGGCAGCACAGCCGGCAATTTTATCACCAGCCACATATTCCTCGGTGCCCAGCAAGCGTTCATTTAATTTAACCCGGGCATTGACCGACATCCGAATATTCATTTTGGCTGACTCCTGAACATTCCCCATCAACGGAAAAGCAGTATGATAAGCAAACATCATCGGTATTTTATCACTGCTTTGGTTAATGATAGTCATGGTAGTCGCCAGTCCGGCTGCTGTCAATTCGTATTTTTTATAAATCTTCAGCTGATGCGGAAAATATTGAAAATCCGGATTGCTTTGATCAAAGATATATTCCAGTTCAACCGCCGCTCGCTCCGGTAAATGCTCCTGGCCAATGACCCGAAACTCAACCAACATAAAAAATCCGTGAATATGATTATTTCTGACTGCCTCATTAATCGGAAACTGATACTGCCGGCCTTCATAAGTAAAACGACCATCCGCGATCCGGTTCGGCGGCAACAAAAGCGGCATCCCATAGCTGGAAGGCCTGGCCCGGATTACTTCCTCATCATGCGAACCAACTAACAGTTCTCTTTTTTGCTCCGCATCATAAAAATAAATAATATTTCCGCCCAAACCCGGCGAAATATGCGCTTCATACTTTCCCTGCTTTAATGTAATATAATCCATATTTTCCTCTCTTTTCGGTCAATGGTTCTTTTTCTCATCTTCAACCGGCAAATCCGGCTGTCTGCCAAATCAATCTGCCTGATTACTTTCCGCAAGCAGTTTGCAGCTTTCGTCATTCTTTTATCATACACACAGGCCGGCGAAAAATCAAGAAAATTTCTAATTAAAAATAGATTAAAAAACCGTCGGCTGAGCCGACGGTTGTACTGCTTAATCTTCAATATATGGCAAAAGGGCTACATGTCTTGCTCTTTTAATCGCGGTAGTCAATGCTCTTTGATCTTTGGCACAAACACCGGTAATTCTGCGTGGTAAAATTTTGCCGCGTTCCGAAATAAAACGACGCAATTTATTGACATCTTTATAGCTCAACTTTTCTCCATTTTCTTCACAAAAAACACAATTCTTTTTCTTCATTGGTCTTTGTTGCTTCTTTTGAAAAGCCATTCTTTACTCCTCCTTTTCTCTTAGAAAGGAATATCGTCATCATCAAAGTCATCCCCGATCGGTGCAAAGCCGTCATCTTCCGGCAGTGCTGACTGCGGTCTGGCCGGACGGGAAAAACCTGTTTCCTGATTTCCTTCAAAGCTCTTTTTACTTTCAGCAAAGTGTTGTTCTTCAGCAATAATATCAGTGGTATAGTGAGTAACCCCGTCTTTTTCATAACGGCCGGTTTGCAAACGTCCAACCACCACTACCTTCATACCTTTTTTAAAATATTTTTCTGCGAACTCACCCGCTTTGCCAAAGGCTACGATATTTAAAAAATCCGCTTCCGGATCGCTTTCTTTTCGAAATCTTCTGTCAACCGCCAGAGAATATCTGGTAACGGCAATTGAGTTGGCTCCCTGGGAATAGCGAATTTCCGGATCTCTGGTTAATCTGCCCATTAACATAACTTTATTCATGGCGACCTCCTTATTCTTCTACTTTAACAATCAAATAGCGAAGAACAGGCTCTAAAATACGAACACGGGATTCAATTTCAACTGGAGCAGTTGCTTCTGCATCAAAGTGAATGAAATAGTAAAAACCTTCATGCATCTTTTGAATTTCATAAGCCAAACGCTTTTTACCCCAATCTTCAATGTCAGTAATATTACCGCCGAATCTTTCAATAATGCCTTTAACAGTTTCCAGCGCATTATCTCTGTCTTCATCGGTCAAACGGCCATTGATTACAAGAGCTAATTCATATTGATTCATTTTACACCTCCTTACGGTCTTTGGCCCTCAAAGTTGAGAGCAAGGAATCAGTTCCAATTGGATGATTATATCATACTATTTCTCAAAATGCAACTATTAAATCAACTTTTTGCATACTCCTGCCGCAGTCCCTTTGATTCATGCCTGTTTTCATGCCTGTTTTCGTTTTGACCTTAATGTCTACACTATTTTAATGATTTTGGTATTTGTGCTCCAGACCTGATTATTTCTATTACGTAATCTGCCACCGTCTTTTTGCATGTCGTCCCTCTCTCCGTTCGGGTACATAGGCCATTCTTCCATGCTAAAAAGACCAGACATGGCCGATTACTGTTTTGTGTAATCTGCCACAATCTTTAGGGTAATTTTATACTCATGACCGGCAGCTCACCGCTTACCGGGATCAACGTCTTGATCTGGTAAAGCGAATAAAATTATTGGTGAAACAGCTATTTCTGCATTCTTCCTTTTACAAGGAATCCTGATATCTATACTCTAGCATATTTTCCAGCAAAAGTCGTCCGCAATTTGCGGAATTTCATAATCTTTTCTTAAAAAAATTCTTATTTTTTCATAAAATATATTAAGCGTGCAAGTCTGTCCCACAAAAGCCATATTACATAACCTATGGCATAAGCGAAATGTGCCCACAAGCGGCATATTGATTTTGCAGCATCACCAGCTAACTCAGCCTCAGCTTATAAAAAAGAAAAACTGCTTCTCACGCCTTTTTCAGCAGAGTTTTAGCAGTTTCTCTTATTCTTACTTTTTCATTAATTTTTTCAAAGCTTCGGCTGATTTATCGTTGGCCTTTAGAGCTGCCTTATTCTCTTCGCGAATTTGTGCCTGAATTTCTTCCCGATAAATCTTAATATGGCTTGGCGCCTGAATTCCGAGCTTAACTTGTTCCCCACTTACACCAATGACCGTCACTACAATCTCATTATCTATTATAATCGACTCACCAATACGTCTTGAAAGTGCCAGCATATTATTCCTCCCCTGCTGTTTTAATTCTCCTGTATAAGTTTTCCCGGATTTGATACTGCTCCTCAACAGTAACGATCTGGGCGCCTTTCTTTGTCTCTAAGTTAATGACAATCGGCGCTCTTAAATTAGTAGTCATTTCCTCCAGATTTTCCGGTACTACTACTACAGTATATACGCTAATCGCATTCGGGTCAAGAGCTCCCAGCTTTAAAATTTCTTCATCAGCCAAATCCGGCTGATATTCCGGAAACCAAATGAGCGGATCAATCATTGGCAGACAAATATGCGTTTCGTGGATCGACTGCAGCCAGCAAAATGGACTTTCTTCAGCTTCGCTCTCATACAGAACAACAAATTCTTTTTGATCTTCAAAGCCGAAAATTCCCTGCTCAAAGCGAATAATTTTTTTATCGTCAATTTCTGCTTCTCCAAAATGTTTTGTTTGAATTAACATAGTTTCTCCTCTCATCAGCAGTCAATATGCAATGTTTGTATAATATGTATCTGACATTTGTTTTAATTTTCAAACGATCTTATGATTTGGCAGCCGCGTGGCAGGGAGCCATTATCACCTTTGATCCTTTACTCAACTTTCCCACAGTCTTTTTTTGCTCTATCCCGCTCCAGGGAGCAGGCACATAGGTTCCCCCGCTTTCGCCACATACTTCGTAAGATGGCTTGCTGTTGCACACCGCTTTCGCACTTTTCTGTGAAAAGATGCTTCTGCGGCACACACCATAAAAAAGACTGTTCCAAGGAACGTGGGAAAATTGAGTCCTTTATTTTAAGTTCAAAACTACCGTAAAAAGTCCAGTAATGTTGGCTGAATGATTTTAGCTCCGGCAGCCAGGGCCATGGAATAGGCAGCATCAGCACTAGCCAGCTCGGTCATAGCTGCCGGAATATTGGTATCTTCCGTATCCGACAATAATTGCTTGAAGTTAAGTTCATCATCATCCAGACGATTGACTGTCAGCATTAAACGACTTTCTTTAGCACCGATCAGCGCAATTTCATTGGACAAATGATCAGAATGTTTTTGCATATCGGCCGCAAAGTTACGATATCTTTGCCCCAAAAGTTTCAAAGAGATCTTATCATCTTCAGTTAATTCTTCTTCTTTTTTAGCTAAGCGTTCGGTTTCTCTGATGATCTCATCAATATCCCGCCGCATTTTTACCTGAAATACATCCTTGGCTCTTAAATTAACCACAAATTTTTGATTATAACTGATCTGATATTCAATATTTTCTTCTTTTAAAGCAAAAACTGTGCCATCCGGAGCGGTGGCATTAAAATAAATTTCCGGCCGGATATCGCCTTTGGCAAATTCTTTCTTTTCATATTGAACCGTTGTCTGAACCAAAGTTTCAGCCATGGCTTTAGGTAAAATCAATTCGCCGGTGTCCTTTAAAAACTTTGGACCAGTCGAAGCATCATAGGCTCCGGCAGCTTCTGAAGTCGTTACTGTTGGCGCTGGGGCCAGGGGTGGTGTTAAATTGAGATTATCGATATTTCCATAGCCTAAACGAATCCGGTATACTTCATTGGTCGTATGATTAAAGGCTTTTTCGATTTTTTGAACATCTTTAGCCGAAATAGTCTCGGTAATTTGATAAGGCACAGTAAAATTTTGCCTTTCTTCAAACATCACGGAACGGTCAGTTTTAAAGCCGGAAAAAATATAACGACCGGCATAAGAAGCATTGGCCTGAGTGGCAATTTGCTCCTTTAACTCCTTAAATTCACTGGCGATTGCCCGGCGATTGTCAAAATTCAGTACATCATTAGAAGCCTGAATTGATTTATCATACATCTCCTTATAAACCGCCCTGGTTTTTTCCATTGCCCCTTCGGTCATTGAAACCCAGTTTCTGGCCGCCTCACCATTGGCTTTATACTGAATGATTTCACTGAGTGTAGTCCGGAATTTTAAAATTCGGGTAGCCACAATCGGATCATCTGATGGACGGCTGATTTTCTTTGTACTATAAATTTGATTATTTAATTTAGCAAGATGCTCCATGCGCTCATTCATCGAATAAATCAAATTTTTACGCATCATATCATTGGTTACTCTCATAAGATTCCTACCTTCCTAAATTAATCGTAGTTTCATAAATCTGATCAAAGACTGACATAGCCTTAGCCGAATATTGATATACATGTAAATACGCTGTCATTTCTGCAATTTCCTCATCCCGGTTAACGCCCGAAACCGACATTCTTTGCTTTTCCACCAGCCGAATCAAATCCTGGCTACCTTTTTTAAAAGATTCTGCCTGGGCTTTATCAATCCCCAGTTCACCCATATAGGCCTGAACAAAGTTATCCGGTGTTCCCCGATCAAAGAAGTGGGTGTTTTGCCTTAAAGAAATCAAATCCTGAAGCAAAGCAGTATCACTGACATTTCCCAGTGCCTGTGCACTATAATAAGTTTCCAGTTTTTGCAAATTATTGGCTATTTCCGGATTAACAGTAATATTATCACCACTTAAATCCTGAACCCGGACTACTGCACCTTCAGTCAAACGACTGTCAGTCGGAGCCAATGGCGTCTGCAAGGTAAAAGTCCTGCGCATTTGTTTGGAGCCATCCGGCAGAGTTACTTCCACAGCATCGGTCACCGATGTATATTCTATTTCCTGACCATGAATTGTTAACTTTCCTTTGCTTAAAATAACTGCATCCTGATCAACCGCAATGGTGATCGTATGGCCACCGCCGGCCGCCGGATCCACAATTTTTCCGCTTAAATTACCAGCTCCCACAAATAAGGGCAAACCCGTTTCAGCTTTTCCCTTTTGGTGAATGGCATTCATCTTTGAGGCATAAATTCTGGAAAATTCATTTAATCGCCCCAAATAATAGGGAATTCCGCGAAAATTAATATCATCACCCATAATCGCGTATTTTCCATTTAAACCAGCTGCCGCCGGATTTTTTAGTTTAAATTCAATTTCCTTAGTTGCCTGATTGACCACATAACTTTCATATTCAACCACTTCTCCCTGGACAGTAAAGCTGCCACTTTTCGGCAGATCAAAGCGATTGACATTTTTAATTTTCAGGCTCATCGCCCCGGGTATACTTTCCACCTGACCGCGGAAATTAAAACTATTGGCCCCATCTCTTAATACAAATAAACCTTTCAGAGCACCGGTAAAGCTACTGGCCGTAACATTCAATTTCTGACCGGTTTTCCAATAAATATCATATAATCCGGCATTATCCTCCGGATTGCTCAAATTAGTCCGGGTGCGAATTTCCAAATAAGAAGCCACTGATCCATGCACTAATTGAGCACCATTAATACTGACATGAAAAGTTTTTTGACCCAGTGCATCCACTTCTTCGCGGGATGTTACCGGTACAATCTGACTTAATTCATCGAGCAAACGATTTCTTTGGTCACGCAAGTCATTGGCCTTATGTCCATGTAATTCCGAATCTTCAATTTGACGATTCAAGGCCGCAATTTGCTCAGCATAGCCATTAATCCGATTAGCCATGCCTTTGATTTCAAAATTTAAATCATTCTGCAGCATCCGCAGACGTTTGGAAACATCATTGACTGCATCCGTCAAACCACGTAACAATTGCACCACTTTAGTCCGGGCCGCATCCTCGGTCGGCGAAGTAGTCAGTGCTTTCAAACCGGCATATAATTGATCCAGATTAGTAGATAATCCTTCTGAATATGGTTCTTTAAACAGAAGCTCCATCTGATCCAAAAATTCATTTTTAGTTTTATATTCTCCCAGATCACGATTAAAACTGCGAAATTTCACATCCAGATAATGACTCCGATGCTGGTCGACAGTCACCAGCTCGGCACCAGTACCCACCATCCCCCGATGCAGATTGCGCATTGGTCTGGATGCCTTTTGAATGGCATATTGCCGACTATAACCGGCAACACTTGAATTACTTAAATTATGATTAATTACATCCAGATTACCTCTGGCTGCAAACAGCCCCTGCTGGGCTACATTAATTCCAAAAAAGGATGATCTCATTTTATTCCTCCTTAGGCTGATTCGCCTACTTACTATCTGCCAACCAAACCGGTTTGATTAATTAAACGATCCATCATTGAATCAATCACTCCGACTAACCGGGCAGAAGCATTATAAGCATGCTGGTATTTAATCAAATTACCGAATTCTTCATCCTGTGACACAGACATTACCGTACTTCGCTCATAATTGATCTTATACAGCAATGCCTCGCCGCCTTTTAAATTATTCTCAATGGCCTGAGCCTTATTTCCCAAAGCATCAATCATCGAACGATAATAACCGACATAAGTTTCTTGATGAGTAGCCCCCGGCTCTAATGTCAATCGGTTCTTTCCCCAGGCTTCAATCATTTTTTCAACTACTGCTTTGGTATCGGCAATATCATTTATATCCTTAGATAAGGCCAGCTTATTGTAATCATTTAATATTTCTTCATTGATCTTTAAATTAGCTGCCGAATATAAGCTATATTCATTATTCGGGTCCTCTGCATCATAAAGGCCACCGGTTTGGGAATGATGCGGCAAATATTTGCGAACAAATAATTCTTCACCGCGAACAGCCACTCCTTCTGCATTTTTTAATCCCCAAGGTGCATTAGCAGTATCCAGCTGTAATTTTCCCGGAGTACCTGACGGCACTTTCGGCACCAGCAAGTTATTAATCATTGTCACAATATCATGAATCAAATTATCAAATTGAGCTTGAATATTCATGACGGCTGACGGTTTAATATTCTTTTCATAATAATTCTTATCTTGCAATTCTGTATAGTTAGCCGCATGATCCCCTCTGGCTAAAATCAGACCTTTTAACTCCCCGGAATTATTGTTGTATTCCGGTCCAATCGGATTGTCAAAGGAGATCAGTTTATAGATCTGCGGCGGCACTACATTTTTATTGCTGAGATGCGGCCAATATGGATCAACCAGCGGACTCTTTTCTCTGGCCGGAGTCATGGCCAGCTCATATACAAAATTATCCTGAACAAATGGCACTGCTTCAATGGTAACATTGACCACTCCATTTTTTTCTTCAACATAACGGGTTTGCACCAAACCGGACAATTCATCCAGCAATTTATTGCGCTGATCCCGGTAATCATTGGCATTGGCTGACAGACCGGTTTCTCTGCCTATTTCTTCCCGGGAGATCAACTGGTTGATCTCTTTGAGTTGATGCCCGATTTCATTGATCCGGTTAACCTTTTGAATAATCTGTTCATTTAAATTTAACTGATAATTTTTTAACTGCTCACCGATCAAATTGGCTTTTTCTAAAAACTGACCGGCATTTTTAATAAATACACCCCTCGTTTCCAAACCATCCGGATGCTGTACCAATTCATGCATTGAGCTGGCCAAGTCATTTAAGGACTTATTAAATTGCTGCTGGTAAGGCTCTCCTAAAATCGCCTGCAGCTCCGACATGGCCTGCTCCTGGCCGGCATAGAATTGCTTTTTCCCATTGGCCGCCCGATAAGCCTGATCCAAAAATAAATCCCTGGCTTGACGAATCATCTGAATATCCGTCCCCAAACCAACTTGCATCAAGGTCGTCCCGTTTTGACCCACTTTGACGTAGCGTGCATCATTATACAACACCAACTGCCGGCTATAACCGGGTGTTTTAATATTGGTTAAATTGTGAGTGGTCACATTTAACGCCAGTTGATGACTTCTCATACCGGAAACGGCACGCGAAAAACTGCTCAATGAACTCATATGGTTTCTCCTTCTTTGTTATTTATCACCATTCTTCTCTTCATTCAGAAATATGGCCCCGCTTTCGTCACGGCCATTCTTCCATGCTAAAAAGGCCAGACGTGGCCGATTACTGTTTGCGTAATCTGCCACAAGCTTACTGTTACTGCTTAGCGTCGAATTGGGTGCCGCCACCGGGATGCGGGTCTTTCGCTCCTCCCTGTCTGGCATAAGTTTGGCTGCTGCTGGCTCCGGTTAATCCCGATAATGCGTTCATGGTAAATTCCAAAAATTCAAGGGATTGCTCAATCAGCATTTTGTTGGTTTGATTCATTTGATTGCATTTTTCCAATACATCAATCAAGCGGTCCGCTACTTGACGCAAACGTTCACTTTCTTCCGGACGGGCAGCCATATCCCGGATCAAGCCTGAAACTGTAAAACTTTCCGGGCTACGATTAGTAACAGTACAAATATCTTCAATAATGCCTTTTCTCTTTTTCTCCAAACGAAAAAGCTGCCCGGCCACAATTTCCTCTTGCTGGGTAATTTGTTGTAAGCCGGGCACATCTCCCTTAATAATAACTTCCTTTTTATTATTCGCTAATTCCAAGTAGTCTTCATAACAAACCGCTTCGTTCTCCATCACCGCGATCAACTCGTCCATTAAACTCGCCATGCTACTTCACCCGGAATCCTAAAATCCTAAAATTTTTTCAGCAATTTGGTTGGCACTGATATTATATTTTCCTGCTTCGATTTGTGCCTTAAGCATGTTTACTTTTTCTACCCTGACTTCCGGCGCTTCTTTTACAGCCTTATTGGCAAATTGCATTTCCCTGGCAAAGGTTGAAAAAACAACACTATCTTGTCCGTAAGATACTCCTGCTTTCGCTTCTGCCCGCTTAACCGGCTGATTTCCGTACACACTTTGAAGTTTCTCTGTTCTTACGATTCTCATTTTTACACCACCTTTGTATTATATTCTGGCAACACTTTTGTTGTTACATTAATTATCGTCTTGCTGTTTGGAAACCTTAACCTCTTTTTGATAAAAACAATTCATTTCCCTGTCTGATAAATATTTTCATTCAGAAAAATAACGTTTTCTCTCTTTATTATCAGGCTAAAAATATTTTTTAGCCATTGTTTTTATTTTCTCTTTACGTAATTTTATGCAAACATTTGAATTTTATTCGCCTTTTTCAAATTTTTCCAACATAAAAAAGCTCTGTCGAATTGCGATCAACAAAGCTTTTACATATATTGACTTATTGTCAGTTTTTTATCAAAATCATTAGCGACGAAAACGCAAACGGTTATCGCTGTCATCACTACCTGGCAAAACGGTTTTAAATTTATCGGGTTCGGCACTTTTGCTATGAGTAAATTCTTCAATATTTCCAGCCAATTCATTTTTACATTTACTACAAAAACGACCGGTCCGAATGGTTACTCCACAACGTTCACATTCAATTCCCACCATTGAATCCTCAGCAAAAGTAATTCTTTCTTCACGAATCCACTGGCGGATCTGCCGAATATCTACCTGATTGGCTTCCGACACTTCCTGAATGCTGGCTCCACGGTTTTCCCGTAAGTATTGCTTAACTTGTGCAAACTTTTGCTCGATTTCTTTTTTACAGTCTGTACAAATCGGTTGTCCGGTTACATAATTAAAAATCCTTCCACAACGCACACAATTTCTAACATCCATTATGACTTTTCCTCCTATTTTTTAAAACCACCGCTGGCAATCGTTAAAAAATAAACGTGCTCAGCGCCATTTTCCTTTAAAATCAAGCTGCAGGCATCTATTGTTGCCCCTGTTGTATAGACATCATCCACTAATAAAATACGCTGAAACGGAATCTTTCCCCTGCTATAATAAATATTTTTCAAATTTTTCCGACGCTCCTCCAAATTCAGGGTTTTCTGCATTTTTTTCTTATGTCTTGCCCTCAATTGATTTTTTAAAAGCGGCAGCTGCCAATTGTTTGCTAATATTTCAGCAATTCGGGCCGGTGGATTATAGCCTTTTTCACCAATATCAAGACGCGACTGCGGAACAAAGGTAATAGCCTCGATTTTCCATTCTTTAATAACTTCCGCATACAGCCAGCTCATTAGTTCAGCCAAGGCCACCACCCGCCAGCGAGCATGCCGGTATTTGATCGCCCAAATCACTTCTTTTATTTCCGCATAGTCAAATAAGCTGTATCCCTGCTCAAATTCATGAGAAAAATGATGGCAATCATAGCAATATCTTTGGTTTTCCTCAATGCTTTGACCACATTTCCGGCAATAATCACTTAAAATTAAGGTTCCGCCCTCATAACAGCTTTGGCAGATCCCTATTTCCTCTTCCGCCAGCAGCCGGCCACAAAGTCCACATTTATCCGGATAAATTAAATCAACTAATTCTGTGATCCAATACCATAGCCGGTGGCTTAGCCTATCAGCTTTTTTCCTGTCATCCATCTGCTCCTCCGTAAACTTTGGCCATTTCCGCTAAAGTTTCAGTCAATCCGGAATAACGGCTGACCTCCCGATTATTGGCAATCATCCGTTCAGCAATTCGCTCATCTCCAATCAAAATCACATATTTCTTGGCCCGGGTAATTGCTGTATACAGCAAATTTCGTGTCAGCAGCCGACTACCTGCATCATAAAGCGGCAGCAGGACCAGCGGATACTCACTCCCCTGCGATTTATGAACAGTCATGGCATAAGCCAGATCCAGCCCTTCCAGCGCTGCATACGGATACTTAACCAGCTTTTCTTCATCAAAGCGGACACTGATGACTTCTTCAAAATCATTAATATCTTCAATCACACCGATATCTCCATTAAAAATGCCGCTTCCTTCCTCCAGCACTTCTCCGGCAGGTGAATAGATCTTCCACTCCATTTGGTAATCATTCTTTGTTTGCATGACCTTGTCACCCTCACGAAAAACCATGTCCCGAAATTTTTTTTCATATTTTTGTTTGGCCGGAGGATTTAATACTACCTGCAATTCAATATTCAATTGATTTGCCCCTAGTTGTCCTTTGCGCATTGGGGTTAACACCTGCATTTCTTCAACTGGATTTAAGCCGGTAAACTTCGGCAATCGGGTTTTGATCAAGCCAATGATTTCTTCCAAAATCCGGCTGCCGTTCTGTCTTTTAATAAAGAAAAAATCTGATTTTCCTTTATACTCCATGTTTTCGCCCTGGCGAATATGAAAGGCATTGAGGACAATGGCCGAATCATCGCGCTGTCGATAAATTTTATTTAAGCGAATACTGGAAATTTGACTGTTTAAAATATCCTTTAAAATATTACCGGCTCCAATCGACGGCAACTGATCCCGATCACCGACCAAAATCAGTCGGGCGCCCTCCGGCATTGCTTTTAGCATATGATACATCAAAAAAATATCCAGCATCGAAGCCTCATCGACGATCAGCAAATCACATTCCAAAGGATAATCTTCATCGCGCTGAAATTTCTGCTGATTGCGCTCCGTTAAATAATAATTTTCCAGTAACCGATGAATGGTTTTGGCATTTCGGCCGGTAGCTTCCGACATTCGTTTGGCTGCCCGACCGGTCGGTGCAGCCAATTCAACCATATAGCCGGCCTCCGCATAGATCTGAATAATTTGATTAATAATGGTAGTTTTACCCGTTCCCGGTCCACCGGTAATAACCAGTACATTTTGATTAAGTGACAGCCGAACTGCCTCCATCTGTGTTTCATCGAGCATTCCTTCTTTTTGCAAAGACTGCAAAAAGCGTTCAGTCAAATGACTGGCGGTTGGAAAATTCTTTAAAACCATTAATTTAGAAGCAATATATCGCTCCATCCGGTAGTAATTCTCCAAATAAATGATTTCCTGCTCCTGATAACGCTTGACTATTAAAATCTGCTGCATTTGCATTTCCAATAAATGGGATTCCAAATAATCAAACTCAATTTGCAGCAAACGACAACTCCGCTCAAATAAAACCGGTTTCGGTAAGTATACATGCCCTTCACTGGCTGCTTCTTCCAAAACATAGCGGATCCCACACTGAATCCGTTCCGGTGAGCTACGGTTTACCCCTGATTTTTCCGCAATCTGATCAGCAATTTGAAATCCGATTCCGTTAATTTCAGCAGCCAGACGATAGGGTTGTTCTTTAACTACAAAAAAGGTTTGCTCATGATATTTTTCATAAATTCGCAAAGCATATGTCATTGATAATTCGTATTCCTGCAAAAACAAAAATACCCGACGCATATTTCGCTGTTCAAAAAAGACCTCGGCAATGGCCATCGCCTTTTTATGACTGATACCATTGACCAAAGCTAATTTTTCGGGTTCTTCCTCCATAATCCGAAAACTGTCCTCACCAAACAGGGCCACAATTTTTTGAGCCAAAGTCGGACCGATCCCCTTAATGGCACCAGAGCCCAAATACCGTTCCATTGCTTTCACTTCCTGAGGAATCTCCGTCATACATTCCTTAACCTGAAACTGTCTGCCATAAACTAAATGTTCGGTATATTCACCCCGGGCGGTAATTTCTTCGCCAACAGCTACCCGCAATCCGGAGCCGACAAAGGTTTCCAGTCCATCCTCCGTCATCACTTCAAAAACGGTATAGCCGTTGTCCTCATTGCGAAAGATGATTTCTTCAATTATACCGTTTTTTGTCTCCATATCATTCTCCGTTTAGGATATTCCTGCTTTTTCTTTTAAAATATCAACTTTATCGGTCTTTTCCCAGGGCAAATCCAATTCCGGACGGCCAAAATGACCATATGCCGCTACCTGGCGATAAATCGGACGGCGCAAATCCAGATTTTTAATAATTGCTGCCGGTCTGAGATCAAAGACCTCTCTCACAATTTCCACCAGCCGTTCATCCGGTACTTTGCCGGTCCCCTTGGTATTGACATAAATTGATACCGGTTCAGCCACTCCGATAGCATAGGCCACTTCCAGCTCGCATTGCTCAGCCAGTCCTGCGGCTACAATATTTTTAGCTACATAGCGGGCTGCATAGGTGGCCGAACGGTCCACTTTCGTCGGATCTTTTCCGGAAAAGGCACCGCCGCCGTGACTGGCGTATCCGCCATAAGTATCAACAATAATTTTACGCCCGGTCAAACCGGAATCTCCCGCCGGTCCCCCAATGACAAAGCGGCCGGTAGGATTAATCAGATATTTGGTTTGTTCATCCAAAAGTTCAGCCGGCACAATCGGCAAAATCACGCACTTTTTAATGTCTTCATAAATTTGTGCATGTGTCACATCCGGATCATGCTGAGTACTGACCACAATGGTATCGACCCGTACCGGTTTATCATCTTTATATTCAATGGTCACCTGTGTTTTGCCATCCGGTCTTAAGTAGGAAAGTATCCCGTCTTTCCGGACCTTAGCTAATTGCATACTCAGCTTATGCGCCAGCGAGATCGGCAGCGGCATTAATTCTTCGGTTTCATTGCAGGCAAAGCCAAACATCATTCCCTGATCGCCGGCTCCGATATTATCGGTTTCTTCCAGGGTATTCTCTGATTCTCTGCCCTCTAAAGCAGCATTAACACCAATTGCAATATCATGTGACTGCTCGTCAAGACTGGTCATGACTGCACAGTTATCACCGGAAAATCCATATTCATCCCGATTATAGCCGATTTCTTTAACCGTTTGCCGAACCAATTTGGGAATATCGACATAGCAATTGGTGGTAATTTCACCCATTACTGTCACAATCCCGGTGGTAGTCGTTGTTTCACAAGCCACCCGCGCTTTGGGGTCTTGTTCTAAAATTGCATCCAAGACCGCATCCGAAATCTGGTCACATACCTTATCAGGATGACCTTCCGTTACGGACTCAGAAGTAAAAAATCGTTTTGCCATAATTTTCTCCTGTTTCTTTCCTGTTTTACTGGTTTCTTTTATATTATTTCGACATTTTTGCAAAAAATTTTAAGCAATTGAATCTTGCCCGCTTTATTGATCCGCATAGGTAAGCCCGCCAATGACCGAAAGATCGCCAGGCAACGGATCCAAAAACTTTTGCTGCATTCATCCGCTTTTTCAGCCAACTGAAGCAATTGGATCTTGCCGCTTTATTGATCGGCTTTTTCTACCAACATTTGAATAATGCGCAAGACCACATCTCTGGCCTGCTCCAATGATTTAATCGGTAAAAATTCATAGCGGCCGTGGAAATAATGCCCGCCGGCAAAAATATTCGGACAAGGCAAACCCATATAAGAAAGTCTGGAGCCATCGGTGCCGCCACGAATCGGCTGGATCTTCGGCACCAATCCTTCCGCTTCAATAGCGGCCTTAGCTAAGTCAACGATCCACATCACCGGCTCAATTTTTTCTCTCATATTATAATAAGAATCCTTGATCTCCAAATTCAGGCGACCATCATATTTATAATTAATAAACGCTGCTGCTTGCTTGATCATTTCCTTACGGGCAGCAAATTTTTCGGCGGAATGGTCACGAATGATATAACGGATCTCTGCCTGATCAATTCCTCCCTTAATATGATGTAGCATAATAAAGCCCTCACGGCCTTCGGTATGCTCCGGTCTTTCCGCTGCCGGCAGCAAATTATGAAATTCAAAAGCCACATTGGAGGCATTGATCATTTTATTTTTAGCTGAACCGGGGTGAACACTTTTGCCCTGAATGGTCACAATTGCATCGGCTGCGTTAAAACTTTCATATTCCAGTTCGCCTCTGGCTCCGCCATCAACCGTATAAGCAAAGGCTGCACCAAATTTCTCAACTGCAAAATGATCAGCACCACGGCCAATTTCTTCATCCGGGGTAAAAGCTACCCGAATTTTACCATGTTTTACTTCCGGATGGGCCAGCAAATATTCCATGGCCGACATGATCGCTGTTACCCCTGCCTTATCATCCGCTCCTAAAAGGGTGTTGCCATCAGTAACCATGATATCTTCTCCGATATAATCCAGCAAATCCGGAAAATCCTGAGGGCTGAGAGTGATCTTGGCGTTTAAGGCAATATCACCGCCATCATATTTTTCAACAATTCTTGGATTAACATTGCGCCCGCTAAAATCAGGAGCTGTATCCATATGGGCAATAAATCCGACCACCGGTATGTCTTTGTCAATATTCGCCGGTAAGCTGGCATAAACATAACATTTATCGGTAACTTCTACCTCGGTCATACCCATCGCTTTTAATTCCTCAGCCAAAACTTTAGCCAGATCAAACTGAACTTCGGTGGACGGGTTCTTTTCGGAATCCGGGTCGGAGGTTGTTTCTATCTTGGCATAGCGTATAAATTTATCTACAATATATTCCATCTCATATCCTTTCTTATTATCAAGCTGCCGGACATGACTGCTTAATTTTTGTTTTATTAAAATATCTAAAAACCGGCTGGACTTTCCCTGCCAGATATGCTTTTCCTACTGGCTGGATTTTTCTACCGACTATGCTTTTCTTATCGGCTGCCCTTTCCCTGCCGGCTGGGCTTTCCCGGTTGGCTATTCTTTTCCTGCCGGCTGGGCTTTCCCTACCGACCGAACTTTTTCTGCCGGTTGAGTATGGCTGTCATCGGAATAAAGAAAGGCTGCTGCTTTTAGCTTTTTAGCTAAGATCTGCCGCTTTTCACAACCGCCTCTTAGTAAAATCTGTGCTTTGCAGCAACCCGCTGGCTGATTTGATAAGTCTTAAACTGCCTTATAACAGATTTTAGGCAACACCGACAGAACGAATATTTTCTTGTGCCGGTGAAACATTTGCCCGATAAAGCAACAAAACCGTTAAATCACTAAGGTTGGCGGAGTAAAGACCCGGGCTCCAAGATCCGCATCCAGCAAATACAGAGCTTTCATATCCTGACCAAACATTTCAAACTTTTGAATTAAGTCATTGGCATTGTCTTCCTCTTCGGCCTGCTCTTTAATAAACCAATCCACAAAACTCATGGTCCGAAAATCTTTTTCTTCCTGAGCTGCTGCATAAATATCGTGGATGGTGGAGGTGACATAAAGCTCATGCTTATAGGCTTCTTTTAATGGATCAACCAATTCCTTAAATTCTACATTTGGCTTATCAATTGCTCCTAATTCAACTTTATAACCCTCGCGCAATAAATAATTCCGGAAAATCATAGCATGGGCTGTTTCCTCTTGTGTTTGAACATAATACCAATTGGCAAAGCCCTTTAAATTCTTGTCTGCATAAAAATTGGACATATCCAAATAAAGATACGCCGAATATAATTCTTTGTTAATCTGTTCATTTAATAGTTTTACAACCTTAGGTGATAACATTTTTTTCTCCTTTCCATTCTCAAGGCCATTTGCAGAAATACTTTTTTTTAGAGTTTTCTCAATTTTCCTATCTTCTCTGAAGCCGTTCCTTTTTGTAAAACCGGATATCTGGATTTGAGTTATTTCTATTATAGCAAAAAGAAAGAATACAGGCAAGCAGAAAAGAGTCAGTGAATTTCCCAATCACGGCTTTGGCGATGATGGTACCAGGCACTAATATAATCCGTCACCTTTAGGTCAGGATTTTCTTTCATCATTTCCAGTTGCAAAAATAGTCCAGGCCTTCGGCGAAACCAATGGCAGAAAAGATCTAAATCCTGATATGATTTTGGACAGCGGCAGGGCAAATAAATAAAATTCCAGTCTCCGGCCGCTTCATGGTAAAGCAAATATTCCGGCCGGATGACCAATCTCTCAGCCGCCAGCATGTATTGCGGCAATATTGCCGTAAGCTGCTGCAGCTGGCTCATATATTGGTCCAAATGAATTTCAGCTGACCGGATCTGCAGCCAGCTGATTTCAAAACCCAAAGTGATGCTTTGTTTTTGTCTTTGCACCAGCGGTTTCAACAATCCTTTGATCTCACAGTATTGCATCATTTTTAACTGATATTCGATGATCTCCCCGTCGGCAAAAATAAACTCCAAAATCTGGCTTTGTCCCTGCCTCAATATTTTTCCGACCGGATATCGGTCATTGCCATCTGCTTTTACGATTATCTGATTTTCTTCGTTTTTCCAATTTTGATTCATTTTCTGTTCAGGTCCTTTGCTTAAATTGATCTGAAATTAATGTTCTCCTAAGCTACCGATATTGATCCCGTCAAAATTTGATGTTCAGATCCCTTGCTTATATTGGTTTGAAATTAATGTTCTCCTAAGCTGCCAATATTGATCCCGTCAAAAATTTTAGTCAGCAGATCCTTGGTTTTAGTCTTAAATAAAAAAGCCAGTGCCACAATCACTACAATAATCAAGGCAATTTCAACAATACCCATCCCCTGATTATTTGCTAAAATATCCCTGATCTGCCGGCCCTTGTAATATTGCCAAACCAGCCATCGGCATTGCCAATTCAACCATGGATCTAACTGCACTTGATTGTTTTTTTGATCTTGCATTGCTTTTTTCATCCTTATTATCTCCCTTCATCAATCTTGGTTATTCCTTTCCCCTATCCATTCTTTCAGAGCTGCTGCTCTTTGCCAGTCGGGCGGTGGGTGCTGCTGCTTTTTGCCGATTGGACGGTAAGTGCTGCCCCTTTCGTCAAGTTTGAATTTCTTTTCCGGTTCATTCTTTTAGAGCTGCTGCTCAAAAGCCGGTACAATTGTTAGAATAACGATTACGATCAAAAACAGGAGCATGGGAAATACCAGACGGGCCGAAGCCTTTTGCATGGTTTCATTTGCCCGGCGCAGGCGACCGGCAAACAATTCATCCCGAAATTCCTCCAGGTAACGGATGCTCCATTCATCCCCTCTCTCATAAGCCATTAAAAATAATTGCTCAAACCGCTTAATTTCAGGCAACAAACATTGCTGATAAAAAATCGCAATTGCCATTGACATACTTTCCTGATGATATAATTTCTGGCAACAAATTTCTGCCGCTTTACGAAACTCATTCCCAAAATGTCCGGTCTTTTGGCAAACTTCCAATATCGCCGAATACGGTGCCCGACCACATTTCAACAGTAATACCAAATGATGCAGCATTTGGGTAAAATCACGTAAATACCAATTTTGCTGCTGCTTTTTCCTTTCTTGCGCCGCTGTTCTGGACAAAAACGATAAAATGACTGCCAGCAATAATAACAGACCTGCCATTTGGCCGGCACTAACCTGATTACCGCCTCTTTGCCAGCGTACTTTTCCACCGGCAAACTGCTGCGGCAAAACCAACTCCTGACTATTTTGAAGTTGCTTTTTTTCCACATCCTGACTTAATTGCCGGTGCAGCAATTCCCCGATATACTCCTTGGTAAAGGCCCGTTCTTCCAGCTTCAGTGTTTCGGTAAATGAAAACTGTTCGGCGCCATGGCGCAGGATTACCGTAATCTTAATTTCTCTTCCGGACTGCTGATCAAATAATTCAAAATAATTCCAGTCGCCATTTTCGCAAAAAAGATTTTCCGGTTCAAAAATATAATTAATTTGAGTTTCCCGCCAATATGCCGGTAAATAAAAAGACTTATCAATCTTAGCCAAGCGCCGCGAATTTAAAAAAATATATTTAAAATCCTCGGCTGTTTTAATGAGTTTTTGCTGAACCTGCCGGCTGTCATCTTGTTTTTTTCGCAGAGAAATACTCAAACGATCCGTAAAGATCTCCCTTCCCCGGTATTCATAAGTCAACTCGGTTTTTTGTTCTTTTTCCTGAAAACCCGGCCGCGGCAAACTTGCGACCGGCAAGGGATGACTCCGCCATAAAGACAGCAGCCAGACAGCCAGCAAAGTCACCAGCAAAAACAAAATCGTCCTGCCTTTTTCCGGAAATAATTGCTGAAATACTTCGATCCCTTTGTGCCTGATGTTTTTCATGGTTTCACCCCCTCCTGCTCTTTCCCGTCTGATGACCTATGATCACTCTTTTAACCAGCTGCCTTAATTTAATTCTTCTTACTGCAATACCAAAATACTCCGGATTACACAGCAGCAGTTCCCACCGTCAGAACAAATGCTTCGCATTAATGGTTTCATCATGATCCTCTGACAATCCGCTTTGCGAATTGTCCACGAGGACATCGGATTTTGCTTCGCAAAATCGATTATCTGACGGTGAAGCGCCGGAAAATGAATATGCCGACTTCGTCGTCGCATTCCCCTTTCGCAACTTGCTTCGCAAGATTGCTTTCGGGGCACATGCTTGCGCGCTTCATGTTATCATTTGTCGAACTGTTCCCACCGTCAGAACAAATGCTTCGCATTTGCCGCACCTTCGGTGCTTTCCTTCTGACGGTGAAGCGCCGGAAAATGTAAATGTCTGCTTCGCAGCCGCTTCCATTTTCCTTGCGCGCTTCAAATTTCAATCTGGGTCATGGTATAGCAAAGGTAGGCTGCCAACAAATAAATGATCAAACATACAGACATCACCAGTCGTCCCTGCAAGCTCTGATACATAACCTGCCGGAAATTGGGCGACAGGCTTTTTAAATAAAAAAGCAAAAATGGTACAAACAAAATTAAGATCCGGCTTTCATACTTGGTTTTCGTCAGCATACTTTGAATCTCTGTTTCGGTTTTCATGCGTTTTCGAATTTGCAGCATACTGTTTTGCATTAACTCATGTAAATTGCCACCGCTTTTTAAAGTTGAGTCCAGCACTCCTACAAAATGGGTTAAGCTTTCAACCTGATGCTTTTCCGCCAGCGCCCGAAAAACATCAGCAGCTGAAACATTCATTTCCAGTTCCCTGGCTATCCATTGATCCGCCTGCAACAGGTCACTTGCCTCCAATCCTTCAATCATAGCAGTTTCTAAAGAATGTCCCAACCGAATATAACTGTCCAGCTCTTCCAAATACCGATCAAAAGCTTGCTCCCATTTTCGCTTTTTTGCTTGTTCCTGTTCTGCCGCCACCTTCTTTTCCAGCCAAACCATCAACGGGCTCAGCAATATCCCCGGCCAAAAGCTCTCAAAAAATAACCAACTCAGTAATAGAAATAAAAGTATGACACTAACATAAAAAATTCGTTTTTCCTTTCCCCTCAGCCACAGTCCGGTTTCCCTTCCCGATCGTTGCCACTTGATCAAATCGCTCCCACCTTTCTTTTAAATAAAAATCCTGGTTTTCCTTGATCAATTCATCCTGTTTAAAACAATAGCCGTATATCCGTCTTAATTTAACTTCTCCGGCCTGCATACCGATAACTTCACAAATTTCAGTGATCCGCCGACCACGACCATGAATTTTTTCCAGATGAACAAATAGATCAATGGCTGAAGCAATCTGACTGCGAATTGCACCAACCGGGATTTCTAATCCGGATAAGACCATGGTTTCCAGGCGTTTGACCATATCAATTGCTGAATTACTGTGACCGGTAGAAAGCGATCCGCTGTGACCGGTATTCATTGCCTGCAACATATCAATGGCTTCTTCTCCCCGAACTTCACCAACAATGATCCGGTCCGGTCTCATTCTCAAAGCGGCTTTAATTAAAGTGCGGGCATTGATCTCATCACCACCGTTTAAATTCTCCGGCCGACACTCCAGATTGACCTGATTGCGAATTTGCACAATTTGCAGCTCTCTGGCATCTTCAATTGTAATGATCCGCTCCTGTCCGGGAATGGCCGAAGCCAGCACATTCAGCAAAGTTGTTTTGCCGGAGGAGGTGCCACCGGACACAAAAATATTGTATTTTTTAGTGACTGCCTGCTTTAAAAATTCAGCTACATCTGCCGTCAGAGTGTGATTTGCGATCAAGTCCGCCCACTGAAACGGTTTTTCCGGAAATTTCCGAATCGTGACCATCGGTCCCTGACGGGCCACCGGCGGCAACACAATATTTACCCGCTCGCCGCTGCTTAAATATAAATCGCAAATCGGATTTTTTTCATTTACTTGTTTATTTAAACGGCTGACCATGCGCTGCACGATCTGCTGCAATTCTCCTTCAAAATAATAATGATGGCAAATTTCCTGCATTTCTCCCCTTTTTTCCAGATACAGCTTTTCTTCACCCAAAATCATAATTTCATTAACTTCCTTATCCTCAATATAGGGCTGAATGCTGCCATACCGGCGCAGCATATAAAACAGTTTTTTGGCCAGATCGATTTTTTCCGGCAAAGGCAGGGTTTCAATTTGTAATTTTTGATTGATTTTTTGCCGGAGAATTTCATCTTTTTCTCCTTCTTCAGCCAATGAATCATGCTTAGTCTCCTCAATGATCTGGCGATAATATTCGATCAGCATTTTTTCCTCCTTCTAACTGTCTGCAAATTTCAGCCAAAGCCTGCTCTTCGGAAACGACTGTATACTCAAAGTCTGCGGCGGCTGCAAATTGTTTCCATTTATCCGCCAAACGTTTCACCACAAAGAAAAATTCATATCTTTCTTCCGGCCTGCACCAAAACTCCATCCCTGATGAAGATAAGTCAAAAACAATGTCCGTATAGCCGGCTGGCCTTAGTGCCTGCAGAAAGTCTGCCTTACTTTGAGCTTTTAAAACCGCCAGATCCTCCGGGCTGTGCGGACCATGTAAGATATCCAAATTTCCATTTTTTTGACAAAAATCCGTTACATTGGCCCGACTAAGGGTTTGCCAGTAAAAAAGAAATTCCGATAAGCGAAAGGGAATAAATTCCGTATTATAAGTATGATAGGCATCCAGTGAAAGCAGCAGCACTTTGTGCTTGACCGACAAACGTTTGGCCAGTTGATATGCCAGGTTTGAAATCCCAATGCCGCCAAATGGCGAGTACAAATAAATACAACGTGTTTCGTCAGCCGCCGGCAAAGATTTTTCAACCATCTGGTAGGCATATAGTCTTTCGGTAATTTGCTTTTGAATTTGGGCAAGTGCCTGATAACAAAAACATTCATCCGCCGCTTCGGTTGGCGTTTCCTTCATTAACAGCACTCTGTCCGGTAATTCATCAGCAATTACACCATCGGCCGATATCAGCCATAGGCTATTTGGTAAATTCAGTTTTTGCCAGGTGTTTTTTCTTTCTGCCGGGTCAGTAAAATGATGAACATAAATTTCACGCCGGCCACCGTTCATTAAGGCTAATCCGGCTGCCAAAGCCGCCTGATATTCCTTGTCTTTGATATCCAAATGAATTTGAATCATATTTCCCCCTTTGCCCTTTGCCTTTTTTCGGTATTTCTTCTCTGCTTTTATATCAGCATTTTCCGCTATTAAAGTTATCTGCCGGTTGTGGAAGTTGACTAGGAATTTTTCGCTGTTAAAGCTATCCGCCGATTACGGAATTTAGTTAAAAAATTGCTGTCATAAAATAGTTCAGAAGGTCAACCTATGGTCTATTTCTTCTCTGCTTTTATACTAGCATTTTCCGCTGTTAAAGTCGTCCGCTGGTTGTGGAATTTGGTTAGAAAATAATTAGAAAAATATTAGAATATAGTTAGAATTTTATGCTTAGAAATCCTTTATTTTAATAGGTTGATTTTAAATTTACAGGAAAATCAAGGTTTTATTGATTCCCTGCAATAAATATCATTAAAATATAATTAGCATTTTGTTAGGAAATAATTAGAATTAGGCCGATTTTTAGATGGATCAGAAAAACTCCTCCCAAATATTGGCCGTAAAATTATGAACAAAGAGCCAAAACTACCGGTCAGCAAAATCATTGAAAAATATTGGCGGCAAAATCGCTAAAAAAAACCAAAAATACCGGCTGACAAAATCGGGAGAGCCCCTTTTTCGCCAGCCGGCAATCTTTTCATTATTTTTCCGCTGTTTTCTACTGTATCCTACTGTTAGAAAGCTTTAACTGCTGCCAAAGCCTTATCATAATCCGGGTGATTGGTCACTTCCGGAGTATACTCAACATAGCGAATCACACCTTCCTTGTCAATTCCGACAATACCCCGGCTCAGCAAACGCAGACCCTCTAACTCAAAACCATATTTATGAGCAAAATCCAAATGCCGGTAATCCGAAAGCATGATCAAATTTTCAATTCCTTCGGCTGCACAAAATCTTTTCTGGGCAAAGGGCAAATCAACTGAAATCGTTATAATTACTGTATTTTCCAGCTTGCTGGCCTCTTCATTAAATCTTCTGGTTTGAGCTTCACAAACACCGGTATCAATTGACGGAACAACACTGATCAACACATTTTTGCCTTTTAATTCGGATAAGGAAAATTCACTTAGATCCTCTTTTAAAGCAATAAATTCCGGAGCCGGCTGTCCGACTTTAACTTCATCTCCAACTAAAACTACCGGATTTCCGGCAAATGTAGCAACTTGATCTCTTTTTTGCATAATCTTCTCCTTTATTATCATCTCAATTTTTCCTATTCCTTGAAACAGCTCCTTAAAGCAGCTTCCCGAAAATCTTACACCTGATTCAGACCGGGAATAGCCGGCAAACCGGCTCGTACTATTTGGGCATCGGGCAATCATATCTCCCAAAGCTATCCTATTTTTAGTATAACTGACTTTGTCCACAAATAAAAGGATAATTTTTGTTTTTATTCATACAAATGACCTTAAATCTTAAATAAATGCAGATCATTGGAATATTTCTAGCGGTTCTTTCGTCTTCCCCTGTTAACAGATGCCTGTATATTTGAGATTTGGCTGGGAGCTGACTTTACGAGGGAGCAGAAGCCTGACCGGGAGGCAGGACTCCGGCTTATTTTTCCGTTTTCCGGACTTTCTTACATCAACCTGGCAAATAATCCGGCAAAAACAATGGTCATAATACCAGAAATGGCAACGGACAGGCTGCTCATTGCCCCTTCGATCTCTCCGATTTCCAGAGCCTTACTGGTTCCCAGGACATGCGAAGCGGTGCCCAGAGCCAAGCCTACTGAAATTGGATGTTTGATTTTAAAAACCTTACAAATCCATTCCCCCATCACACTGCCCATGATCCCGGTCAGGACAATGGCTGTTACCGTAATCGTTGAATTGCCGCCCAATTCCTTGCTTAAATCAATGCCGATTGCCGTGGTAATCGACTTCGGCAAAAAGGTCACATAATGCTCCTTACTAAAGCTCATTACATAAGCCAGGCCAAAGATGCAGATCAGCCCGGACAGAACACCGGATAAAATCGCCAGCAAAATCGCCCGATAATTCTTTTTTAAATGATGAAACTGACGATATAAGGGAATAGCCAGGCAAATCGTAGCAGGAGTAATAAAATATGTTAAATATTTGGCTCCACGGTCATAATGCTCATACTCAATACCAGTCAATTTTAAAATTGCAATAATCACAATGATCGACAACATCAGCGGATTAAGCAGCGGACTGGGAAATCGCTGCCTTAACCTGGCTGCCGCCAGATAGACGCCAAGTGACAAAAAAGAACCAAAGAACATGGAATTCAGTAATAGTTCATTCATTTATCCAGCTCCTTTCGCAAAATAAAATCCGCTACCTTACCGGTGATCACTGTTACTACAATGGTACTGATAAAAATCAGCACCAGGGCCTGCCATAAAATCGGCTGGACCTGATCAAAAATATTCATCAAATTAACGCCCGGTGCAATAAAAAAAACCGGCATGGCGACCAGCAAAAAGTTGCCAGTTGCTTCAATTTTTTCCGGTTTCAGCAAGCCACTCTGCAATGCCGCAAATAAAATCAGCAAACCATAAACACTGGCCGGCACCGGTAATTTCAGTAAACGATACAGGACTTCCGAGCCAAAAGTAATTCCTAAAATAATTCCCAATTGTTTTAATTTATCCATATTTTCCTCATTTTTAGTATTAAATTTTGATAGCTGCCGCCATCATCGACTGCTTTTATCTTACCAAAAAATATGACTTCTTTCAATAAGCAACTCAATTTTCCCAGATTTCCCAAAACCACCTTTTTAAAACCAAAAAACTGACTCTCACTGGGAGAATCAGTTCTTTGACTCATTTTTAATTTTTATAAACGAATATCAATATTTCCTCCGATATGAGGATTTACGCTGCGCTCAAGCATAGCGGTCGATTGTTCTATCATTTCCACCATTGCCTGGCCACGCTGCTCGGCTACTTCTTTAATGTTCTTAGCCATGCCCAATGCCCAACTGTTTTGGATCGACTCCAATTTCATCATACTGATTGATGCTGCGTCCATGTCGCACCCCTTTCTGCCTGTTTGTTCATCCTTGATCTTTTACCTGTGATTTTCTAATACGGCTATTTTATCCGCCTTTTGTCAAAGCGTGATCAAATTGATCTGACCTTTAAATTGACTGTTCCGGAGATTTTTCAATTGCCGGAAAAATCAACTCGTAAATCACTTCCTTACTATTATCGTCATTATAGACCCAATACTTTATCTGATGAGCCTTAAATATTTCCGAAGCAATCGCCAGCCCTAGTCCTGTTCCTTTTTTCTTGTGTTTGCCTTTATAAAAGCTATCCCATAAATAAGGCAAATCAGCGGCCTCAATAAAATCACCATCATTGGCAATTTTCAGCACCGCCTGGCCAGCCTCTATTTGTAAAATGACCCGTATCCGCTGTCGGGCATGTTTGATGCTATTGCTTAAAACATTGGCGATCGCCTGCTCCAGCCGAAAAGGATCGACTTCTGCCCAAACCGCCTGGAGAGTGTCCTCTATCGCTTTATTTTCCGCTTTTAAAATCCACTCCTGTTTTTTTATTAAATTCTGCAAAAAGCCTTGTAAATTAAGCCATTCTTTTTTATATTCGGTCAGCCCTGACTCCAGGCCCGACAACTCCAGCAATTCTTTAACCACCTTACTCATCTTTTGACATTCATCTAAAATAATGTCATAGTATTCTGCCTGTTCTTCAACACCGACCATACCATCAGCCAACGCTTCGGCATAAGAACTGATAATCGAGATCGGTGTTTGCAATTCATGCGAAACCTGAGCGACAAAACGTTTGCGTAATTTTTCCAATTGCTGTTTTTTGGATAATTCTGTTTGCAGATTGCCAATGGTATCTTTCAAAATTTGGGTGATTTCATTTAAGGTGGCACCCAACTGTCCAATTTCATCCGTCCGTCGGCTTTGGTAGCTGTCATCAAATTCCAGACGCCCAATTTTGCGCGCCAGACAATTTAATTTGGCCACCGGGTCGGTAATCGATTTGGCCAGCCAGTATGACACAATCACGCTGATCAAAAAACCAATTGCCAATGCTTTCCATATATATGAGCGAAAAACCTCCAGTGTTTCATCAATGGTCAGCAACGGAATTTCCAGCAGCGCAAATTTGCTTTCATCCATTTGGGCCAGATATCCCAGCCACAGCGAATTTTTCACCGGATAATCGGTATTAATAATAAAAGCCGTCTGCCCGCCATAACGAATCTCCTTGATCAATTTCCCCCGATTATAAATATAGCGCTGATTCTCATAAAGAATCCAGGCTCCATCCTGTCGAATATCGAGCAGGGTGATCCGCCCCTCAAAGCGGTAACCTAAATAATCAAGGCTTTCCCTGGCTTCACTGCCGGAGCCGGCAATTTCCAGCTGCATTTTGATTTGATTTCCGGTTTGGACCATTTTTTCAATTTTTTGATTATAGTATTGCTGCTCTACATACTTGTTTAAACCCAGACTGAAAATCACGCCCACCACTAAATATGTGGCCAAAAAAGATACTAAAACCCGAATTCGCAAAGATTTCATATTATCCCCCTGCCTAATCCAGACGATAGCCCATGCCTCGAATGGTCTTAATCCGCTCACCTTCGACACCCAGTTTTTGGCGAAGTCGCTTCACCACTGTGTCAACACTTCTGTCTTCACCATCATAGGCATATCCCCATACTCTGTTCAGGATCTGGTCACGACTTAATGCTTGATTGCGATTATTTAAAAAGTACAACAACAACTCATATTCTTTAGGTGTCAGCTCAACTTCACTGCCATTAACCGCCACTGTTCTGGCGAGCTGATTAACAATGATTCCCTCCGGATGATCATGGTCCGGTTTACTTAACTTACCGGATCGGCTGAGTAGTGCTTTGACCCTTGCCACCAGCTCACTGGTCCGAAATGGTTTAGCCACATAATCATCGGTTCCCAGCTGAAAACCAAGCAAGGTATCTTCCTCACTATTTCTGGCAGTCAGCATAATGACCGGTATCCTTGAATTTTGGCGAATCCGCTTCAGTACATTCCAGCCATCCAGTTTGGGCATCATCACATCCAAAATCACCAGATCAATTTCTTCTTCAGTAAAAATTTGCAGCGCTTCCACACCATTCTCCGCTTCCAGCACCCGAAATCCTTCATTCATCAGATATTTGGCTACAATTTTGCGCAGTCTGTCTTCATCCTCGGCAATTAATATATTAATTTGATACATCGTTTGCCCCCTTCCGTCATCTTTTCTTTTATTGTACTACAAGATCAGAAAGTTGAAAAGGGGTTTGCAAATTTGCTTGAATCATGCCAGGAATTCGGTTATACTAAATAAGAATAAAAAGCAATTATGCTGAATATTATAAATTTTTTAAGTAAAGTGATCCATCAAGGTATCATCCATTATAAACCGCAAAAGCCTGTAAGGAGGGATATTATGGCAGTAGTTTATGCAAAAGATAAAGAATATCATATTGGTTTAAAAGCCGGTGATGTTGGCGAATATGTAATTTTACCGGGTGATCCGGGACGAGTGGAAAAGATTGCACAGCATCTTGATAATCCGGTTTTCGTTGGTCAAAATCGTGAATACACAACTTATACCGGTACCTTAAACGGTGTTAAAGTCAGTGTTATGTCAACCGGTATGGGCGGGCCGTCAACTGCTATCGGCCTGGAAGAACTGGTGCATATCGGAGCCAAAACCTTTATTCGGGTTGGTACCTCCGGCGGTATGCAACCGGAAGTTGAGGCCGGTCATGTAGTTGTTGCTACCGGAGCCATCCGGATGGATGGAACAGCCAGAGAATATGCTCCGGCAGAATATCCGGCAGTAGCTGATTTTGATGTGGCCAGAGCACTGGCCGATGCTTGTGAAAAATTGGAACTTCCCCATCATGTTGGCGTTGTTCAGTGCAAAGACGCTTTTTATGGTCAGCATGAGCCGGAAAATATGCCAACCAGCTATGAACTGATTCCCAAATGGGATGCCTGGATCAGGTGCGGCGCTTTAACCTCGGAAATGGAGTCGGCTACTTTATTTATTGTCAGTTCCATTCGCCGGGTTCGGGCCGGATCAATCCTGTTGGTAGTGGCCAATCAAACCCGCCGTAAACTGGGACTGTCTGATACCCAGGTGCATGACACCGAAGTCGCCATTAAAGCAGCTATCGAAGCAATTAAATTATTGATTGAACGTGATCAGGCAAAGGCCAAATAACGGGTTTTTATCCTTTTGCTCTTAAAACCATGCTTTTCTATATGTAAAATTTTTTATTTTAAAAAAAGAGCCGGCCTCTCCAAAGCCAACCGTACATTGGCTTTAGAGGGGCCGGCTCTTTCTTATGTTAGTCCTGCCATTTAAGATGGTATGTGATCACTTTCTTATTTCTTTTAATCGGCAAAACATCCATTTATTTTAAATACTACATAGTCCCAAGGGAATTTTATCCCCTATTCATAATCTTTTTCCATATTCATAAATCTGGTATATTGGCCTAGCCACAGCAGTTCTACGCTACCGGTCGGGCCATTTCTTTGCTTGGCAATAATTACCTCGGCCTTGCCTTTATTATCCGGTGTTGGTGTATAATATTCTTCCCGAAACAGAAACATCACCACATCGGCATCCTGCTCAATTGCTCCCGATTCTCTTAAATCACTAAGCATCGGCCGATGATCGGCTCTGCTTTCAACTGCCCGCGAAAGCTGGGACAGGGCAATAACCGGAGCCTGCATTTCTCTGGCTACTGCTTTGAGCGAACGGGAAATTTCGGAAATTTCCTGCTGTCTTGACTCTGATCGGGCACTGCCGGTCATTAACTGTAAATAATCAATGATAATTAAATCCAGGCCATGCAGCAGTTTCAATTTGCGGCATTTCGCTCTCAAATCAGCCACCGAAATACCGGGGGTATCATCAATAAAAATTTTAGCTGTCCCCAGAACACTGGCACCATTTAACAGTCTTTCAAAATCCGTATTTTCCAAATTACCATTTCTGATTTTTTGAGCATCAATCATTGCTTCGGCACTGATCATCCGGCTGGTCAATTGCTCCTTACTCATTTCCAGGCTGAAAAAGGCCACTGATTTTTTTTCCTTAATAGCAGCATGTTGAGTAATATTCAGCACAAAGGATGATTTACCCATTGACGGTCTGGCGGCTACCAAAATCAGATCTGACGGTTGGAAACCGGCAGTTTTATTATCCAGGTCAATAAACCCGCTGGCCAATCCGGTCACAGTTCCATGCTGGCTATGAGCTTTGGCAATACTGTCCAGAGCTGGTGCGATTAAACTTTTAATAATAACCAAATCAGATGTCTTACGATTTTGAATAATATTAAAAATTCGTTCCTCCGCCTTATTTAAAATATCTTCCAAAGTATCCCGGCCCTCAAAGCTATCGGACACAATCTCATTACCCGAACGAATTAAGCGTCGTAAAATTGCCTTTTCCTGAACAATCTTGGCATACTCTTTAATATGCGCGGAGGTGGGTACATTGATTGACAGATTAGATAAATACTGAATTCCGCCAACTTCTTCCAGTTTGCCCATTTTTTCCAATTGATTTTGAACAGTGATTAAGTCAATTGGCTTATTCTCTCGAAATAATTCATAAATAGCTGCAAAAGCAATGCGCTGCTCCGGGGTATAAAAATCATCTTCACTGACATACTCAGTGGCAATATCAACCACTTCTTTACCCATCAGCATTGAGCCAATGACGGTTTGCTCTGCTTCTAAACTATATGGGGGAATTCGTTTTCCTTCGTCCGCCATCTTTTCCTCCTCTTTTGCCTATTCCGCTTCGACTTTAACCTCAATTTCACCCACTACCTGCGGATGCAATTTAATTTCCACACTATGAATGCCCAAAGTTTTAATTGGTTCTTTTAAAACAATTTTTTTACGGTCAATTTCCAATTTTAATTGATCTTCAATTGCCTGTCCAATATCTTTTGGAGCAACTGAACCAAAGGTTCTGCCGCCTTCCCCACTTTTAATTTTCAGTACTACTTGCTTGCCCTTTAATGCCATTTGCATATCCTTGGCATTACTCAGCTCCGTTGCCTTTTTATGTGCTTCCGATTCTTTAGCCAGTTTGGCATCATTAATAGCCGCATTGGTAGCCGGAGTTGCTAATTTTTTCTTAAATAAGAAATTGGAGGCGTAGCCATCACTGACTTCAACCATTTGTCCTTTTTTTCCTACTTTTTTAACATCATCGAGTAGAATTACTTTCATCGTTATTTTCTCCTTCTTGCAAATATTCATCTATCTTTTGTTTTACTAAAGCAATGGCACTATCCATATTCATACCGGTCAGCTGTGCTCCGGCCATATTCAAATGTCCGCCGCCACTCATTTTTTCGGCAATCACCTGCACATTGACAGTGTCAAAAGAACGAGCGCTGACATAGATAGTATCTTCCACTTGGGTCAGTACAAAGGAAGCCCGAATCGAAGCAATATTTAATAATTCATCAGCGGCCTGTGCCGCTACCAGCACCGGATTGGGAATATTACTCGGACAGGTGGAAATGGCCATGCCTTCCCGATAGATCATCGTATCCTTAACCGCAATTGCTCTGGCCTTATAGCTTTCCATATCATTGCGGAATAATTCCCTGACTCTGGTAATATCAGCTCCGTTGCGTTTTAAAAAGGCCGCTGCTTCAAAAGTTTTTACTCCGGCTTTGACTGTAAAATTTTTGGTATCAACAGTGATTCCGGCCAGCATGGCATCCGCCTCAACTGCATTTAATTTAAGCTTTTCCGAAATATAGCGCAAAATCTCACTGACCATTTCACAAGTCGAAGAAGCATATGGCTCTACATAGCGTAGAACCGGATTTTCCACCTGCTCAACACTGGTCCGGTGATGATCAAAAACGACCACTTTGGAAGCCAGCGGCAAGATATCCGGACATTCCGTATAAGATGGACGATTAACATCCACTACCACTACCACTGTATTTTCCCGAATTAATGACTTGGCTTTGGAATTATTCACCAGAACATGGTCCCGGTAAATTTCACTTTCCAGTAAGCGATTATACAGGCCTTTAATGGAAGTTGACACATTATTGACAATAATATGTGCTTCTTTTTTCATTTCCCGGGCACAAACATACATGCCAACGGCTGCTCCCAATGAATCCATATCCGGGTTATGATGCCCCATAATAACAATATTGTCTGCTTCTGCAAAAATTTCTTTGAGGGCATAGGCCTTCATTCTGGCTTTGACCCGGGAAGTATTTTCCACTCCCTTGGTTTTACCGCCAAAGAATAAGGTTTTATCACCCTCTTTAATCACTGCCTGATCACCACCACGACCAAGCGCCAACTCAATGGCTGTCTTGGCATTCTCCAGTCCAACTGAAAAATCTCCGGTATGAATCCCCATACCAATGCTGATAGTCACCGGTAACTCATTGCCAATATTGGTTTCCCTGATTTCATCCAAAATGGAAAATTTCTTTTCCATTAAAACTTCCAATTGTTCCCGCCTTAAAATCAAAATATATTTATCTTTTTCAAATTTTTTCAGAATCCCTTTCAGCTCTGTGACAAAGCGTTGCAAATTTCGGTCAACAATAGCCATCAGCAGCGGCTGGCGGACTTGTTCAATGCTTTGCACCACTTCATCATAGTTGTCAATATAGATATAGCCAAAAACACATTCCTGAGCAGCAGACAGTTTTTTCAGCTCAACCATTTCATTAATATCGTACAGATATAAGGAATAATAATATGTTTGATCGGGGTTTTCAAACAAGCCATTGCTGTTGTCCAAAGGATGTCTTTGCATGACCACTTCATAAAAGCGGTCATTAAAACGAATTTCTTCTTTAAATGGCAGATGATCTTCAGGAAAATTTTCCGGTTTGATATCAACCAGGTATTTCATGATATTTTTACCTTTAAGATTTTGATCCGGAATCAATTCTCCGAATTTTTCATCAAACCACTGAATACCTCCATCCATATCCAAAACTGCATGTGGCACATTAAAATAATATAAATGCTCCTGCTGCAATGCCGAAGTACTGAATGACAAATGCATAATTTCCTGCTGAATGGTTTTTCTCATCCTCAGTCCAATCAATAAAAAAATAAAAGCATGCAGCAAACTAAAGACTAAAAAAACCAATCCTACTTCTTCGTCCAGTAAATAAACAATCCAAGTAAAAACCAGCAATAAAAACTGACTAATCAGCGGCCACAATAAATATTTCTTCAATCGAGCGGATAAGCGAACATTTTGATGTTTCATTCTAAACTCCTTGCTATTTTATTCGTTTCTTTTTATAGGGACTTCCCTTTGCCTGAAACCAAATATTATCTTTATTTTACCATAGGATGATCTAAAAATCAAACTGTGCCGGTATAAAATGACATTAAGGTAAATTCTCAAAGTAAGTTCCAACTTAGCTGTTATGCACTAAAACTAAATCAACACTTGGCAGTCATTGCAAGATCCCGGTTTGACTTAACAAAAAAAGAGTGCCTTCCATCTAAAAAACCTATCTATGCAGCAAACACAGATAGGTTTTTTACTTATGCAATTACTGTCTGAATAAAACTAATCAGTCGTAACTATTTTTTATAAATACTTCATCGGATTAACTCTGACACCATTAATATAAATCTCAAAATGGCAATGATTACCGGTGCTGTTTCCGGTCGAACCAACTTCACCGATTTTTTGGCCCTGAGCCACTTTTTGGCCAACTGTACACGTAACCTTACTCATATGGGCATATAAAGTCTTGGTGCCATTTGTATGCTGCACAGTTACCATATATCCATAACCACCGGAATGCCAGCCAGCATGAGTAACTGTACCGCCATCAGCTGCCATAATAGTAGTTCCCCGTGGTGCTGCTAAATCAATGCCGGCATGGAAAGAACCCCAACGATAACCATATCCCGAAGTAAAAATATATCTCTTCAGCGGATAAATAAAGGTACCGGTCGTTGCCTTTGGCGGCAGCGGCTTACTTCCAACCAAACGAATCTTTGGCTGCATTTCTGACAACACCTGAGTTTCCAAAACCTGTGATGCTACTTGCTGACCATTGACCTTGGTGATAACTGCTTTAACATTTTGGACACCATCCTTGCCTTCTTCTTTAATTTTTGATGACCCCACATACATATCCGGATCTTTTTCTTCAACTACTGTCTTTAAAATTGGTTCCTGGTAGGTGGTTTCATACTTACTGACAACTTTCAGCAATGGTTCCGGAGCCATGACCACGATTTCATCACCCACATGAATCACTGCTTTTCCTTCTTTTAAGCCAGGATTCAGTTGATATAACTTACTTAATCCCATATTATTCTTTTCAGCAATCACACTTGGCGAATCGCCCTTTTCCACATAATAAACCTTTTGCTCAACCCGATTTTGTGTTACCAAATTAGTAGCTGTTTCAATATCAACAATCTTATCCGGTTCAACATAACTTTCAGCAATTAAAACATCCTTGGGCAAACTTACTTCCAAAAGTTTTTCATTATTTTCCGGCTCCGCTTGTTTAATCACCGGCACAGGTGCAACTTCTTCCATATCATCAAAAATCGACATGGCTCCCGGTACCGGTTCCTGTGTACCCTGAAATTTCTCTTTTACTTTATTGACCATATTATTTAAGGCACTCATTGGATTTTTCGTATTTTCAGCAGTTGGATTGGCCGAAGTCACCAGTGTTCTTTCCGGTTCATCCGGATTAAAGACCAATAATTTTGGAGTAGTTACCAAACTATTATGTTGGTCCGTTTTCAAATCAATCTCAACCACTAAATTAGTATCCAAAAACTTCTTTTGAGCACGCAAAAGAACCTCTTTAGCAGATTCCTCATCTGGCAAAGCGACTGTAAATTCATTCCCTATTTTAACAACATAGGCTTTTTGCTTGGTATCATCAACCAAAGCTGAAAAAGCGATCTCCAACTTAGCAGCAACATCATAGTTGCCTTCCCGAACACTGGCTTCAGTCACTTTCTCTAAAGTTACTTCCGGATTCAATTCCGGGTCATAGCCCAATTTCTTTTTCAGTGAAGTATATGCCCTGTCGACCACCTGATCGGCTAATTCCGGGCTTTCAACCACACCCATGTCTTTCCCTTTAAATACTACTTTATAGGCTTCTTTTACCTGTCTGGTAATGCTGTGGTTCCCTTCAATATTTTCTGATGCATCAGCCAGTTGATTGTCTGGCGAGAACCTGGTAATAGCAGTTGCCACAACTATTGCCGTGACTGCTAAATAAACTTCCTTTTTGTATCTCCACCAAAAAGGTTCCTTATATTTCGGCACTCCGTACATATATACCTCCTGCACTATGGTTTCCCTTTTACACAATTATTTTTCCTTTTACCATCCCCATTGGTTTGTTTTAAAATTATTCCATGCTGTGCAGCTGTCTCCTTTTCTCCTTTTCACTCCTTGCTGCACAAGATAGTTTTCAGGTGACATGCTTGCATGTTTCGGATCATAATTTTGTAATAATTTTGTAACACATTAATGTAATAATATCATATTTTTTTTCAAATGTAAAGTTTCGTTTTTGATTATCTTTCTTTTTGCGCATAAACCATTTTTTTAACCACATGTTTACACATCCGTCAGTTCGGGAATAAATTCGATTTTTTCTTTTTAAATCAGGGATTGAGCTAAAAAGCCAAAAAGGCTTTATGGCCATTAATTATACAAATTGCCATAAAACCTTTTTGTTTTGTTTATGCTTATTTAATATCTTGCTTTTTGCCACTATCTGCTTTATTGGACAAATAAAACAGGGCTAATCCTCATGGTTATGCTCCTGAAAAAATTCTTTTAATGTCTGCGTACCCGCATCAGGTAATCCAAGCCAATTACCCCGAAAATAATACCAGCCAGCAAACCTAAAGTTAGCCAAACACTGTTGGAAACTTCTAAGATTTTGAGTAAGTTTAAATTCAGCCCCTGATGGTTTCCCTTTGTTCCGGCCTCTAATTCATCAACCTGTCTGTCCTGACTGTGTGTTACTTCTCCCTGTAACTGTTGCGGGGCACCTTGAGCAACTTTTTCATCTTCAATTTCCAGCTCCTCTCCAACTGGACTGATCCAAACAAATACTGCACTGTCATTGCCCTCAATGACGAGAGGCTCCCATTCATTATTGCCACTTAAATGATAGCCTTCCGTAGCAACCCGGTAACAATAATTTCCGGGTGCCAAATTAATATAAATATGGCCATCACCAGTTTTATCGGTTTGACTGACAAAATTACCTATTTTTTTTCCGATACTGCCATCCGCATTTTGCTGGCAGATTTCAAGCTCAATCCCTGATATTGGTGATTCATCAGCCGTATTCCCAACAATGAACAAAATTCCCGATGCTTTTCCCTGATCAGCAGCCGCTAAAGGAGAGTTAATGAATAAAAGGCTCACTGTCACGACAGCAACAAACATCACCGCCATCCACTCATTTAAATATTTGAGTCTCATAATCCCAACTTCCTTTCCTGGTTCTTTTTGCTTATTTCATAGTCCAATCTTCCGTTGTTATTGTCATCATACCATAAATCGACTGAGAAAGCAAGATTTATTGCACAAGATTCCCTTTTTCAATTTCAATAGCCGGCAGATCACTAATTCGGGTTACTCCATTATATTCTAATACTTCCTTGACTTTCAACTCATAAGTTTTTTGCGGATCATATTTTTGGGCACTTAAAACCAAGCGATGCCCATCAATATAGCGAACTCCCAAAAGATATAAATCTTCTTTGGTATTTTTATCATAAACCTGATAATTTTCAATATCCAAATTTGGAATCGCTTTGGCAACCGGTTCATCAAAAAGGATTTGTATGGAATTATCCCCAATATAAATGACTTTTTCAAAACCCACTTTTTTCACTTCCGGATCAGTCACGCCAAAGGTGATCTTGGCATTTTCTTTACGCTGCTCGCCATTAGCACCTTTAATATCGGTTTTAGCATAAAGGATATAATCAGCACCATTGACTTCTCTTAATGGCTCAGCCAGGTATAAAAACATCCTGCTACTCTCATAATCATAATAAACGGCTGATGGCACAATTGTTTTACCACCATTTTCCCTGCGAATAAAATAATTATTTGCTACTGTGGCTGTCCTTTGATCCATCGGGGTATCAAAAGTAAACTCGATGGTATAAGGATCCATTTGCTCAGCTGTACTTAAATTGTAAGTGCTGGTATTAACTGTACCGGTCGTAAACCGATACTCTTTTTCAATGATTTCTTCGGTTCGGCCCTCGGTGTAAAGCTGATTGATCAGCAGCACATAATTTCTGTCCTCGACCAAATTTCTGGCTGTTTCTAAAACAATGCTCTGCTCCTCGCTTTCCACGTTTTCAAGGACACTGGCCTTATTGATGGCAATCTGTGTTTTGGAGCTGTCTGTTAACAAATAAGAAAATACTTGCTCAGCAGTCTTACGGCTGACCGGTTTGTTGGTGGTCAGGCGCAGTTTATTTTTATCAATCAATTCAATGGAAATCACATCAAATTTGGCTTCTTCCACTTGTTTTCCTAAAAACCGGAGCATGTCATCTTTGCCGCTGTTGATCCGGACTCCCAGTTTGGATTGTGCACTACCGGCTACTGTCAGAGAATATAACTGATCTGCCACATAGGACGCATTCAGCATTTTTACCCTGACTTTATCATTGCCCGATAAAGTCACTTTTAATTCCTGGTCTTTGGCAATTACTTTACTTTCATCCCGAATCGTGTAAAGAGAATGATTGGTCATCACCTCCCCGACCGGATGAGTAAATTCCACCTCTAAAGTATGCTTGTCTAAAACCTTAACCTGACTGATCCGGAAAAAGTCCGACTCCAGGCTGCCCTTGCGCAGAGCCACAAAATCCCGACGGTATTCCTGGAAAAATTGATTGTTGCGGTCAATTACATCTTTAATCACAATGGAATATTTTACATTTTCTGCCGGCTGATCGGTATCAACTACATAAATATTTAATAAATCGGTAACTTTCAGCGATTTGACTTTTAAGTTACGACCGGTTTCTTCTACTAAAATCATATTTTCGGCTGAAAAGGTTTTAGGCACAACACTAAAGCGAATGCTGAATCTGCCTGGTGATAATTCTTTAACTTCTTCGATCTTCTCCTGACCAACTTTACGTACCAGACCAACCTCAGCCAGGGTGCTTTCGGTTACGCCATCATTTTTTAAAAGGTTATAAAACATTTCCTTTTCCGACTGCACGTTTTTCATGGTTAAAACCCTGTCCAGCAATCGAATAACATCACCTCTGGTAAAGGCATTACCTTTAGCCAAAGCAATTTCATCAGCTGTGACCACTTTAATGTCCTGTGCTTTGGTCAAGGTAGTTTCCCATTTAAAATCCTTATCATATTCATAACCCATGGCCACCAGCAGGAGTTTGGCAAAAGCCTGCAATTCCAGCTTGGCAGTTGGCCGGAAAGTATTGTCTGTATAACCGTTAATAATTCCTTTTTGCGTGCAGTAGCCAATATATGGGGCGGCCCAATCAGTTTCTGACTTTACATCCTGAAATGGTACTGTTGCATACTTACTTTTATTGGCCAAAATTTCTTTTTCCGCACCCAACAAGCGGACAATAAAAGTAGCCGCTTCCTGGCGGGTTAAAGTGCCGGCCAGATTATAGGACTTGCCATCGCCCTTTAATACTCCTAATTTATTTAATCGTTCTGCTCTTTGCTCTAATGTGCTTTCTGCTGCCTGCAAGTTCAGGCCGGAAAGTATCATCATAATTCCCAATAATAATGCCAATATTCTCTTCATGATTTCCTCCGCTTCTAAATGTTTCTAACTCAACTTCCGGTTTCTTCCGCTTTTCTGGCTTTTATTTCCTGTTGCACCGAAACGCAATATCCACCTCCTTTATCATATGGCTTTATTATACACGAAAGAGTAATATTTTAACAGGCTTTCTTTGATTTTTTAACAGAAAAATAATATTGTCTGCCAAACTACTCAAAATTTTAAAATGGCTGCCTATTCATCTTTTCCTTGACCATGCCCGTATCTGCCTGTATACTTTTATTAGCAACTCAATTTTTCTGCATTCTTCAAAACACCCTTTTGGGGTGTATAACTGCAGGTCAGGTCGCATGCCCTGGCCGAAACATGAAGCATTTCGACCAGGACAAGTTAAATGGGTGTATGCCCTCTCTCCGGAGTAAAAGAAAACCAAAAAAGACCGTAAGAAAGTTGAGTTCGTAAAGAGTGATCCTACCCCGGCTGTGCTTAGAATAAACGTAAAAGAAAACCCCTGATTATAGGAAAATACAGCCTAAAATCTATGTTTATTGATAAGGAGACGATTTGTGAAACCAAAATACCATATGTTGATTTTCTTTTCCCTGGCTATGCTGCATTCCATGGCTGCCAACTTTGCTCATCCCATCACCCCGACTTTAATTGTCAACTTACAACTGCCCAACTATATGTTTGGTCTGGCCTTTGCTTCAATGGCTTTCACTAATTTTTTATTCTCACCTTTTTGGGGGAAAATGCGGGACTTCTTTTCTGCCAGAACTCTGCTGCTGATCGGTTCAATTGGCTATGGCTTTGGACAATACGCTTTTAGCGTGGCCCAAACCGAATTATCAATTGTTTTAGCCAGATGTCTATCCGGTTTTTTTGTTGGCGCAATTGGCGTTTCAACTTTAATTTACATTGCCGAAACTTCTCCCACTGATCAAACCGGGCAAAATTTAGCTAAATTTTCCATCACCCAGGCAATTGGTGGTGCTTTGGGCTTTTTTATCGGCGGAGCCGTTGGTGTCTATTCGATTCGTATCACTTTTTTGCTTCAATTTTTTACTTTAGTTACCTGTGGTATTTTATTCTTTATCTTTCTTAAAGATACCGAAAAAAAGACAATGCCGGCTTTTAAAACCGGTCATTTTATCAAAGAGATCAATCCTTTAAAGTCTTTTCTGGATTGTAAATTTTTTATGACACCAAGTTTTGCTGTTACTTTTTTGGTAGTTACTCTGGCCGGCCTGGGCACCAATGCCTTTGATCAGAATTTTAATTATTATTTAAAAGCTCAATTCGGCTTTTCTTCTATTTATAACGGTGTTTTAAAAGCAGTCACCGGCATCATTACTTTAGTGGTAGTCGGCACAGTTTGTATGTGGATCATGAAACAAAAATCTATAAAAAAAGCAACCGGCATTATCCTGGCCTGCTGCGGAATCAGCATTGCCTTAATGTTGGCAGCCGATTCCTTACTTCCTTTTTTTGCTTTTGGCATTTTATTTTACTCTTTTAATGCCATGTATACTCCGCTTTTACAAGAATGTATGGCCCGGGAAGCAACGGATAAAAACCGGAATCTGGTGATGGGTTTTTATAATGCCACCCGTTCTCTGGGCATGATTGGCGGTGCTTTATTAGCCGGTTTTATTTATAATTATGGACCACGCATCCCTTTCTTCTTATCCATCGGCTGCTTTGGACTGGCGGCACTGGCTATGATCTGGGTTGCGTACAGGTACGAAAAGACCTCTGAATATTTATAGCTCAACTTTCCCTATTCATTAGCTTAAAAGACACAAAAGAAACGGCTCTTTTGACTTTCATCAAAAGAGCCGTTTCTTTCCCTGTAAAACTAATCTCTATTTATCTTTTTATCAAATCGTTTCCTACTCTTAAGAGGTGGAAAATATTATTTCTTTAATCTATTTGGAACAGTTGGAACTTCCTGGGCTCCTGATTTAATTTTTTCCTTGTATTCATTCACCATTTTGACAGCATCGTCTGACATATTGGGGTTTTCTGCCGGAATATCAATTCCACCATTCTTCATATCAAATACTTGTACCTGACCACCCGGAAATTCTCCCTTTAAAGTCAACATTGCAGTGGTAAAAGAAGCGACATCAACTCTCTTAACCATCGAAGTTAAAGTACAGGATTTACCGGTATTCTTATCATAGATACCTTCTTCAAATTGATCTCTGTCAACGCCGATTGCCCAAACATCCTGGCCGGCCAATCTTCTTTCTTTGGCTTCTTTAAATAAACCGTTTCCGGCACCGCCGGCTGCATGGTAAATAACATAAGCACCTGCATCATACATTTTCTTAGCTAATACCTGAGCTTTTCCGGCATCATCAAATCCGCCAACATACTCAATTTTTACTTCAATATTTGGATCAACTGCATGAACACCGGCTTCATAACCAGCTTCAAATCTTTGAATCAAATCAAAGTCACCACCACCCAAATATCCAACTACAGTTTTACCAGCTTCTTTGGCTGCCTGAGCTGCTGCCACACCCACCAGGAAAGAGCCTTCCTGCTCAGCAAATACAGCGGAAGCAACATTCGGGCAATCTTTTGCCACTGAGTCAATCAGTAAATATTTTTGATCCGGGAAAATTTTGGAAACTTCCTTAATCGAATCCTCGAATAAAAATCCGGTGGCAATAATTAAATCTTTATTTTCTTCTGAAAAAGTTGATAAGTTTGGCATATAATCCGCATCAGAATTGGATTGTGCAAAGTTGGTTGCTGCTCCGGTCAACTCCTCAAATTTCTTAACGCCTTCCCAGGTTCCCTGGTTAAAAGAACGGTCATCAATTCCACCTGTATCGGTAACTAAGCTAACTGCAAAATTCTTTGCTTTTTCTTTTAATTCAGCTGTTACTTCAACATCAAAAACACTCTTTACTTCGGTCATCGGCTCTGTCTTAGTTTCAGCTTTTGGTTCCTCTTTCTTAGGCTCTTCTTCTTTCTTAGGCTCTTCTTTCTTAAGCTCTTCTTTTTTCGGTTCTTCCTGCTTTGGCTCTTCTTTCTTTTCCGCCTCTACCTTTTTGTCTTCGGTTTTGTCTTGATTAGCTGTCGGCGCACAGGCTGCCATCGACAGTACCAAGGTCAGCGCCAATAACATTGAAAATAATTTCTTCATTATAAATCCTCCCTTTTTGACACAATATTTTTGTCCTTGAATATTATATTACAAATCAGACAGAATGGCAATAGTAATTTCCTAAACATTCTTTAAAATAAACCCTGAAGCCACTCCCACTTTCATTCTTATGCTTTTTGCCAAAAGGTCAAATCAGCTGACAGCTGTTTGGTATGCCTCTTGCATCTTTTGTATAAAACTGCTATATTAATAAATACAACCATTTTCCCTATTTTTTAAAACAATTCCTGTCCCTGAGTTAAAGCGCCAGGAATTCCAATAAAGCACTCATTCAGGCAAAAGCTCTTCAATCAAGCGGAAAATGGCCTGCATAAAAACTCTTGGTTTTAACCGGAAAAATCAAACAATGAACACAAATCATCCGGCATAACAGGCATAGCAAACTACTCAAAACAACAACTCACCTGTTAAAAAAGCCAGTAAAATAAGAATTATTTAAAGGAGCAAGAATGAACAGGCTACAATCTTTGTTTTTACAATATCGCGGACTTTCCCGGGCCGCTTATATTTTATTTATCGGTAAAATGATTACTCATATGGGGGCCTTTATCTGGCCGTTGATGACCTTGATCTTAACTCAGAAAATTGGCTTAACTGCTTTGCAAAGTGCTTATGCCACCACTGCCATTTCTCTTTTTTACTTAGTGGGCGGAATTGTTGGCGGCAAAATTGCCGACCATTTTGACCGAAAAAAAATCATTATTGTGTTTGATATGATCAGCACCATTTTTTTCATTGCCTGCGCCTTTGTTAAGCCCAGTCTTTTAATGATCATGCTGTTTGGGATAGCCGGCCTTTTTGCCAGTATGGAAGGTCCGGCCTATGATGCCCTGACCGCTGATGCCACTAAATCGGCCGAGCGGGAGAAAGTATATTCTCTTGGCTATCTTGGCCATAATTTAGGTTATATGTTCGGGGCGGCCATTGGCGGACTTTTATTTAATGAGCATTTACCATTGGCCTTTATTTTTGACGGTTTAACCACTTTTTCATCAACCATTTTGATTTTGCTGTTTGTTCACCCGATCCGGCGTGAAGATTTACAGACCGATGAAATCAATGAATATGAAGATGATATTGATAAAAATATCTCCACCTTTGAGCTTCTGAAAAAGCGGCCGCCCCTGTTTTTTATGTTCTTTGCCATTGCCTTATCAGCCTTTGTCTATAATCAATGGGGCTTTTCCCTGCCGCTTTATATGTCCCATGTTTTTGGGGAAAACGGACCGGCCTATTATGGCTTTTTGTCATCTTTTAATGCTTTTATTGTAATTAGCTGCACACCGGTTCTGACTTTTTTATTGCGCAATCTGGCTGGCCTGCCCAAGGCCATGCTGGGTGTGGCTCTTTATGCCGTCAGCTTTTTATTAATCATCCATCAACCGCCTTATTTGATTTTTTATATCATGATCACGATTTTTACTTTTGGGGAAATCATTCATACCCTTGGCAGTTCTCCCTATGTCAGTCAGCGGGTCCCCAGCTCACACCGGGGCAGGCTGTCGGCCATTATTATGATCGGTTATGGCACCGGAGCCACCCTTAGTCAATTAATTATTGGTAAATTAATTGACAATTATCCTTACCCCGTATCCTTTCTGGTAATTGTCAGTGCCGGCTTTTTAGCGGTTGCACTGCTAGCCTATATTTATCGGCTTGATAAAAAATATTTTCCCAAACTATATCAAAAGGCTGCCAAATAAAAATCCACATCAAATAATCTGACTATTTAGGCTTGTTTTCCGGTGCTTTATGGTTTTTCATGACTTTTTCTGCTTTTGGGGCGGGACAGTAAAAGGCCATTCCCGAAGGTGCGAAAGAGATACATCATCATCCCGCAATAAAAATGGTAAAATTTTAACATTTAAAATGGTCTGTACTTGCCTTTTTGCCGATTATATGATATTCTTATAAAAGGGGAATTTTTGATTTTTCCCTTTTTATTAATTGGTTCTGTTGGCTTATAAACAAAAGTGCAGAAATGTCCGAAATAATTATGACAGCTATCATTAATTTTCAATTTCTGTATTTTAGCCTATAATCCCCTATATCTGAAATTTGAAAAGCAAACAAATGAACATAGCGGTACAGTAATCATATTCATTTGGCAGAGTTTCACTTGCAGACAACAACCAAAAGTATAACCAGCCTGAAATGTCAGACTCTGCAGCCGGCAATACCTGAACAAGATTTAAAGTTTACAAATTATTTTACCCGTTTTACCTTGGAGGAAAGCGATTATGAACAAAACAAAAATTATTGGAACCATCGGCCCGTCCAGTAACAACAAAGAAATTTTTGCCGAGCTCGTCCGGAGCGGACTGAGAATTGCCCGCTTAAACCTATCTCATGGTGATCAGGAAGTTCACAAGAAAAATATTGAAATGATCAAGGAAGTCCGCGAAGAGCTGGGTATTCCGGTGGCTATTTTAATGGATACCAGAGGACCGGAGATCCGGACCCGTAATTTTATCGATGGCATTGCCACCTTAAAGACCGGCGAATATGTTACTCTCTCCCCGGCAGAATTTGATGGCAACAGCGAGCGCATCAGTGTGACCTATGGTTCGCTCCATACCGATGTGGAAATTGGCGGGGCAATTTTAATTGATGATGGTTTAATTGAGCTGCAAGTCACAGAAATCAACGGCATGGATGTCCGCTGTCTGATCAAAAACGGCGGTGATGTCAAAAACCACAAAGGCGTTAATGTTCCAAATATTCATTTAAATTTACCGATTTTAACAGCCAAAGATGAAGCCGATCTGATCTTCGGCGTGGAAAATGATATTGATTTTGTGGCGGCCAGTTTTGTACGGACAGCTGCTGATGTGGAAGTTATCCGTAAGCATTTGATCGCACATGGCGGAAAACATGTGCAGATCATCTCAAAAATCGAAAATCAGGAAGGGGTCAATAATATCAAGGAGATCGTCGATGCCTCCGACGGTATTATGGTTGCCCGTGGTGACCTGGGTGTGGAAACTCCGCCGGAATTGATCCCGGAAGTGCAAAAACACATTGTGGATATTTGTAATGAAATGGAAAAACCGGTTATCATTGCTACCCAAATGCTGGATTCGATGATCAAAAATCCAAGGCCGACCCGGGCAGAAGTTTCGGACGTGGCCAATGCCATTTGGGATGGCGCCGATGCCATTATGTTATCCGGCGAATCGGCTGCCGGTGCTTATCCGGTAGAATCAGTCCGGATGATGAAACGAATTGCTATTCAAACCGAAAAATCGGTGCGTGACCGGGCCAAACCACATCGCACTCTTTATGATAAAGGAACTTCGGTCACCAATGCGGTGTCCTTTGCCACTGTCACTACTGCTGAATACTTAAATGCCAAGGCGATTATCTGTCCGACCTATGAAGGTCATACTGCCCGGATGATGAGTAAGTTTAAGCCAAACTCGATGATTATCGCCACTACCTCCAATCCGAAAATTCAAAGGATCATGCAGCTGTATTGGGGGGTTGAGCCAATTTTAGTCAAGCAGGAAACTTCTTCGGAGATCCTGTTCTACAAATCGGTGGCCACCATCAAAGCCATGGGCATTGCTCAGGAAGGTGATTTAGTAGTAATTACCGCCGGTATTCCGCTTGGCATCAGTGGTAACACCAATTTAATGAAGGTGCAGGAAGTCGAATAAATCGATGGATTTGGAAAAATATTAATAAGGAAAAGGGCGATTGCAAAATCCGGTTTTCATACAAGATATATGATAAAATTCTGATGATTTATCACGATATCTTGTATGAAAATCTTAAAATGCAATAGCCCCTTTTTTACTTAATCGCTATTATCCGTTTCTTTCATAAGTTTTTGTTTCTGGTTTAATAACTGCTCATAATCCCTTGGGGAGCATTATCCTGGCAATAATATCTGTTTTTGTACTTTTCTTAATCCAGCAAAAAACGATATGCTTTTTTACAATTAATTTGCGATATTCTCTGCCTAATCCGCCTCTTTACCATATACTTCCAGCTGCGTCAAAGCCGGGAATGGCGATGGATCATCGGCTTTTTTCATTTCCTTGATTTTTACCCATAATATCCGTCTTGGCTCAAAGGTAAACTCCTGAGCGGCTCCGGTCTTATATAACTCAAATTCCTGACTTTCCCCATCAGAAAATTCCAGTGTTGCCTTTTCCCACCAATTATCATGCGGAAAATCAGCCCGCAAATAAAAAACTACCCGATCAACTTCAACCAAACGTCCAAAATCAATGGTCATCTCTGCATCCGGTCTTTGGTTAATGCCCCAGGACTGGTATGGCCACTCACCATGGCTTTCGCCGGCAGTGACACCATCAATTGCATTCATGGCTGCAAAAACCGATTCACCACGGGTTTCCACATTGGCGAAGGCATGTGGAAAGATGGTGGCATTGGCATGATGATCATTGACATTTCTGGATAAATTGCGATATGCCAGATATTCAAAAGGCTTGGCTTTTTTTACTGATAATAAATGCTTCTCTCCCTGAAATGTTTTGGGCGATAATTGAATGCGTTTACTGCCAAACGGAATCGGATAAGAGAAAGTTCCCTCTTTAAAAAACACCAAATCCCTGCCCAAAGCATCATCGACTTGCAGCCAGTAATAATCCTTGGATTCGGAAGTATCAACCACAATTCTGTCACCTTCCTGATAAGCTGCCGAATACACCAAATTGACCTCATCCGTTCCCCGGCTGACTGCCAATGTTTTTCCATTCTGATCTAAAACTTTTACACTGATTTCTGCCATGTCTGCCTCCTATCGCAAATCTTTCATTGCCACATGATCCATATCATCAAAATCCTGATTTTCACCAACCATTCCCCAGATAAAGGTATAATTGCGGCTGCCGCTGCCGGAGTGAATCGACCAGCTTGGTGAAATTACCGCCTGCTCATTGCGTACCACCAAATGTCTGGTTTCCTGTGGCTCACCCATATAGTGCATGACAAAAGCATCTTCCGGCAAATCAAAATACAGATATACTTCCATCCGACGGTCATGGGTATGGCAGGGCATAGTATTCCAGACACTGCCCGGCTCCAGACTGGTCATACCCATTTCCAGCTGGCAGCTTTCCACTTGTCCCGGCAAAATGTATTTGCAAATAGTCCGGTGATTGGACTGCTCCAGGCAGCCCAGCTCAACTTTGTTTTTATCCTGAACAATGACCACACCTTCAGCCGGCTCGCCTTCCGGTTTAATCAATACCGTTGGATAGCTCATATGAGCCGGTGCACTGTTTAAATAAAATTTAGCCGGATGCTGGCTGTTCTTACTGGAAAAACGAATGTCTTTCGCCCCCTTGCCAATATACATGCCTTCCCGGGCTGCTACTTGATATGCCTTTCCATCTATGGTAATGATGCCATCTCCACCAATATTAATTACTCCCATTTCCCGGCGCTCCAGAAAATATTCAGCCCGAAGCTCTGCGCCGGCAGTTAACACCAACTCTTTATCCGTCGGTGTTACACCGCCAGTAATGATCCGGTCAATATGACTGTAAATCAGTTTGATCTCATTGGCTATAAAGAGATTTTCAATTAAAAATTCCTCTCTTAACCGGTCGGTTGTATAGTATTTTACATCTTTTGGTGATGCTGCTGTTCTAAGTTCCATAATTCTTTCCTTTCTATTAGATCATTCGGTTTTTCCTGCCTGAAAAAGGCTTTATTTGCTAGGCTTAGTATACCATAAGTTTCCTATATTGGCTATGCCTTTTCCGGAAAGAATTCATAAGCTTAGTGGCAGCCGATAGGTTACTATCGCTCCACCATTTTCCTGATTTTCAATTGTAATCCCATATTCCTCTCCACAAAGGATCTTGATCCGCTGGTCTACATTTTTCATCCCGATGCCGCCCAGTTTGGTTTTAATTAAATTACTGTCTTTTTCCTGCTTTTGAGGATGATAGCCAAGCCCATCATCAGCCACTGTAATTATTAAAAGGTCATCTTCTCTTTGATAGCCAATATTGATTTGACCCATTTTTTTCTGCGGACGAATGCCGTGGTAAATCGAATTTTCAACAATTGGCTGTAAAATTAACTTTGGTACCTCCGCTTCCAGCAAATCTTCCTGACCGCTGATGCTGTAGCTAATCTTATCAACATAACGCTGCTGCTGTATTTTTAAATAGTTTTCGGTATGCAGCAATTCTTGCTCCAGCGGCACCCGATCCTGATGAATGGATAGAGAAAGCCTGAGCATTTCTCCTAAGGCCTTACTGACTTCAACTACTTTCTCATTTTCACCAAATTCCGCCAGCCACAAAATGGTATCCAAAGTATTATATAAAAAATGTGGATTGATTTGACTTTGCAAGGCCTTCAGTTCAAACACCCGCTTGGCGTTTTCCTTTTGGGCAATGTCTTCTGTTAATAATTTAATCCGGTCCAGCAAAGCATTATATTCTGCCGCTAATTCTTTAATTTCTGCATAAGCACGATTACCCGGATGTAAATGTCCCCAATTTTCATCCACTTCCTTCATGGCCCTTTGCAGCTCAACAATCGGCCCGCTTAGTCGTCTGGAAATGGCATAGCTGATAATCAAACTAACTGCCAGCAACAAGGCATTGATCCAAATGATGGTACTAATTAACCGATTTTGCAGAGCCTCTACTTGTTCCAGTGAAGAAATCCCCACTAAAGTCCAATGTGAATGTGGAATGGCACTTTTGGTAACAATTCTGTCCTTTGGTACTGACTTCATCTCCTGAGCCAAGGCCAACAATTCATCTGCCTTCATCTTATCCATTAAAATGCTTTCATCCGGATGATATAAAATTTGATTGTTTTCATCTAAAATATAGGCATAGCCGGCTTTTCCAAGTTCTAAGGAAGAGATATAATCCTCAATGAATTTATAAGAAACATCAATCAGCACCACTCCTAAATGCTCTCCCGCTTTGCCGGTAATTTCATGGCTGATGGCAATCACCCAGCTGGATTTTTGACGATTGAATTCACCATGCCGGATGGAAGTAATCACCGGCATTTGTTTGGATGCAACCGCCCTCTGGTACCAGGACTCATTCATCATGTCCGCAGACAATGGAATCACCATATTATTATCGCTGGTCAAGGCAAAACCATTCCTGGAAATAACGGCAATGCTTTGAATCCGGGGGTCGCTGGCGGCCGAAAGATTAACCATTCCGGCCAGTGACTCAATTGCTTTTTTCTCCTCCTGATGCAGTGCCGCTTGGGTTTCCGGATGCATGGCAATTAAATCACTGAGGGTTTTAATTTTATCCAGATATGACGCAATATATTCACTGGCCTGTACCACTGCATCTTCGGTTTGCTTTTTCATACTGTCCTTCATGATCTGCACGGCTGAATAATAAACAATTGCTGATAAAAGCGATACCAACAGCAAGGAAATAACAAAAAAGGTCAGTGCGATCTGGATATTTATTTTGGAAAAATAATATTTAATCTTCATTGATTTGCAGTCCTTGTCGGTATTGTTTTGGGGTAATTCCCCAGGTTTTTTTGAATTTGGTAATAAAATAATTCACATCCTCGATCCCTATCTGTTCAGCAATTTCATAATTTTTCATGGTAGTTGACAGCAACAGTAATTTGGCTTTTTCCATTCTCTTACGATTAATGTAATCCTGAAAAGGCACACCATAAATCTGTTTGACCATCGTACTTAAATAACTGCTGTTAAAGCCAATATCTTTAGCCATTTTTGCTAAAGACAAATCCATTTCAAATATATTTTCCTTTAAATATTCGGTCACCGCCATTGTCAAATCCGCTTGCTCTGCCTCTCCATCTATTGACCGGCTCTCACTGCTGTCCAACACTTTTTGGATTTCTTCCTGTTTATTATGTTCGTTCAAAAAATTGATGCTTTTAACCAGCACCATTTCAATATCAGCCCTGGAAACCGGCTTTAGAATATAATCATCAACCCTGGCCCGAATTGCAGTTTGCGCATATTCAAAATAATCATACCCGGTTAAAATAATGACAAATACCCGGGGGAACCTTTCTTTAATTATGGCGGCAGCTGTCAGGCCATCCATGTCCGGCATGTTAATATCCATCAACACCATTTGTGGCTGATGTTCCATCACCAAAGCCACCGCTTCTTCACCGCTTTCCGCTTCCATAATTTCCGAAATGCCAATACTCTCCAAATTGACCAGAGATCTTATCCCACGCCGGATCAATGGTTCATCATCGACAATCAATAATTTATACATCTTCTTCCTCTATCCTGTTTTTCAAGTTTATCCTTAATTTGCACTAATGGATGATAAAGTAAATCAGCAAGATGGTTAACTTATGTTGCCCATATGAAAGTTTACTTTCAATATAGGCAAATATAGCTAACCATTAAGTAATCTGCTTATATTGCCCAGCAGTAAAAAAGCAAGCCAATCCTTTGCTTATAAAAATACAAGGATTGGCTTATGTCCGGTTATTTGATCAAATGCATCAAATACTCATAACCTTCTGCTGACATTTGCGCCAGCGGCACAAAACGAATGGATGCACTATTAATACAATATCTCAGCCCACCCCGGTCTTTGGGTCCATCTTCAAAGACATGACCTAAGTGGGAGTCTGCCACCCGGCTTCTAACTTCCACTCTTTTCATATTATAACTATTATCTTCATGATATGTCAATACATCCTTGATGATCGGCTGGGTAAAACTTGGCCAGCCGCAGCCGGAATCAAATTTATCAGTTGAAGTAAAAAGCGGTTCACCGGTTACAACATCCACATACAGCCCCGGTTCTTTATTATCCCAGTATTCATTGGAAAAGGCATACTCCGTATTATTTAGCTGAGTAACCTTATACTGCTCCTCGGTCAGTTTTTGTCGGATCACTTCCTCTGATGGCTTGGGGTATTTGGCCGGATCAATAATTACTTCATTAGCCTTATTTAAATCAATGTGACAATAGCCATTCGGATTTTTCTTTAAGTAATCCTGATGATATTCTTCAGCCATGGCAAATCCATTTAATGGTAAATTTTCAATGACAATTGGCCGGTCATATTTTTTTTGCTGCTCATCCAGAAAATCTTTAATTATTTTTTCTTCCTGGCTGTCTGTAAAGTAAATACCGGTCCGGTACTGGGTGCCCTTATCATTTCCCTGCTTATTTAAACTGGTGGGATCAACTACTTTCATATAGTATGCTAATAGGGTCGGCAAATCGGTTTTGGCAGAATCATAAACTACCTTGACCGTTTCCGCATGGCCGCTATTATGATACAACAGATCTTCATATTTCGGGTTTTCAGTTTTACCATTAGCATAACCGCTAACGGCATCAACCACTCCATGAATCCTTTCCATATACGCTTCCAATCCCCAAAAACATCCACCTGCCAAATAGATTTCTTTTAATTCTCCTTTTACCGCTTTCATCTTCTCCTCCTTTGTTTTGGTCACCATGCTTTCTGCCTGAATTGCCGTTTTGGCTGGCTGTCCATTATTATGATATCCGCCGGCACCAGAGCAGGCAGTAGCTGCAACTGCCACCAGTAATGCAACAGCGGCTAATTTTCTTAATTTCATCATGATCTCCTTCTCTGTTTGTTTTTATCTGCATCAGCCAAGATAATATGCTTTTTCTGCCCTATAAATTTTACAGGCAAATTCGGCAAATACTTAAAATAATTTTTATTCTGATCCGTTTCCAATAAAGAGTTGAATTTCTCAATTCAGGGATTTGCTACGGTTTCTACCTTGTTCTCAATTTTCGCAGCTTGCCTGTAATTCCTGAAATACTTGGTATCAAGGCTGATTGCTCGCTCTGCTTCGATGATCCGTCCAAGCGAGTTCATTGGTTTTATTTAATTTCAGCAAATGCTTTTTCCACCATTTCGGCTGACATATGTCCCGGGCGAACTGCTGTCAGTACTCCATCTGAACCAATCAGCGCCGAAGTCGGGAAGGCTCTGACACCATAAGTATCAGCTACCTTTCCGCCTTCATCAAATAACACCCGAACATTGTCATAACCTAAGGTATCAAACCATTTACTAAACTCTTCCTGACTCTGTTCCCCTCTGACATTTGGCGAAACAATGGTCACAATCTCAAAGTCATTGTCTTTTCCGGCCAAAGTATTTAATTCTTCTAAACCAGCCAGACAAATGGAGCACCAGGAAGCCCAAAACTTAATATATACTTTTTTCCCCATGGCCTTACTTAATGAAAATTCATTGCCATTTTTATCCATTAAGGCAAAATCCATGGCCATTTCTCCATCATTCATTTTTTCATTAGTCATCATCTTATCATCTTTCATTTCTGACTTCTTTTCATCCATCATTTTATCATCTTTCATTTCTGACTTCTTTTCATCCATCATTTTATCATCTTTCATTTCTGACTTCTTTTCATCCATCATCTTGTCATCTTTCATTTCCGGCTTCTTTTCATCCATCATCTTGTCATCTTTCATTTCCGGCTTCTTTTCATCCATCATCTTATCATCTTTCATTTCCGGCTTCTTTTCATCCATCATTTTGTCATCTTTCATTTCCGGCTTCTTTTCATCCATCATTTTGTCATCTTTCATTTCTGACTTCTTTTCATCCATCATCTTATCATCTTTCATTTCTGACTTCTTTTCATCCATCATCTTATCATCTTTCATTTCCGGCTTCTTTTCATCCATCATCTTATCATCTTTCATTTCTGACTTCTTTTCATCCATCATTTTGTCATCTTTCATTTCCATATTTTCTTTTGAAGAATCGGTTTTAGCTCCACCATTGCCGCTGCATGCTGCGAAAATCACTACTACCATCAATAACACTGCCATTAATTTCAAACTTTTTTTCATTTTTTTCTCCTGATTAATTATTTCTATTATACTGCTATCTATTATGGTTTTCAAATATTCTTTGATTTTTAAATCATTCATTTTTGTCCTGTTTTCTGTCTAACGTTTATTTGTTCAGCTACCACCTCTTTCTTTGGTCTTAGATAATTATGCAAATAGGCGCTCGACCCAGACAGTGATGCTGGTCAGTTGATTACTCATTAAAATAATACCCATAATCACTACCATTGCACCGCCAATTCGTTTGATCAAAGTTAAATGCCGTCTTAAAACACTGATTTTATCCAGAATAAGACCGGAAGCCACAGCCATTATCAAAAACGGGATCATCAGGCCCAGGGAATAGATCAACATTAAAAAGGCTCCATAAAGCTCTGTTCCGCTGCTGGCCGAAGTCACCAGCACCGCTCCCAAAATCGGTCCAACACATGGAGTCCAACCTAAACTGAAAGAAATGCCCATTAAATAAGTCCCCAATGCTTTGGTCTTATTATTTTTAAATTGTAAGCCCTGAAAAGAATCAAATGCTTTAATTTTAATAATATCCATCTGGTGAATGCCCAGCAAAGCAACAATCAAACCGGCTACAAAAAGCACCCATTGATTGGTCAGCCATTTTCCTAAAAATCCGGCTCCAAATCCTAAAATAATAAAACTGGTTGATAATCCAAACACAAACGCAATTGTCTTGATCATCGCCCCAATATTGATTTCCCATTTACCGATCCGGCGCTTTTCATATTCCCCGCTTTCATCCGTCATAATTCCAATATAAACCGGAATCAGCGGAAAGGTACATGGTGCAAAAAAGGACAAGAGTCCTGCTAAAAACACACTGCTGACTATTAATTGTTCTCCTAACATAATTTCCTCCCATATGCATTTCTTCTTATGACAGGGAGTAGTCTCCTTTTGGGAAAAACTCCTTTTACCAGTTTCTTGCTCCCTGTCTTTGATCTTACGGTTATTTGCTGACCGTGTTTGTTATAAGGCTATTATAAGGGCTTTTTTTTAATTGAGTAATAGAAAATAATTGATAAAAACTTGAAAATGATTAGGAGATAAAAAAAGTTTTGGTACAGCCAAAAAAAGCGATCCTGATTTAAGAAGTTTTGATATAGAAAAAAACGATCCTGATTTATGTTGTCATTTCCCATTTTTGCAGGATCGGTTATCCATCCCCCTTAAAAAGCATAAAAAATAAGGAGCCGTTGCAAATACAGACTTCATACAAGATATTGTAGCATCCTACAAGGATACTATCTGATATCTTGTGTCAAAATCTTAAAATGCAACCGCCCCTTTGAATAATCATTTGATCCTATATGGTTTCTCCGGTTATTAAAGTCTGGCAAACCGCTATTTGGCAGGGAACATTGCCTCGACCTCAGCCATCCGGGGAATCGAAGGCGCCGCTCCCAATCGGGAAACTGTGATCGAGGCGGCCTTGGCCGCCAGATCCATACATTTCTCAACTGGCCAGTCCTTGACCAATCCGGCCACAAAATAACCGGTAAAGGTATCGCCGGCCGCAGTCGTATCTTTCACCTGTGCCGGATAAATCGGCTGTCTGACCATTTCTGTCTGCCTAACGTAAATCGATCCTTCACCGCCCAAAGTCAGGACAATACCGGCATTCGGAAATTTTTCAGATAATTTCCTGGCCAAATCTTCCGCCTGCACTCCTTCTTCGTCTGCTTGCCCGTTTCCCAAAATACCTTTGGCTTCAATTTCATTTAAAATAAAATAGGATATAGCTGATAATTGCAAGTCCATGATCTTTTCATTTAACGGTGACGGATTTAAGACAATCTTTAAGTCACGCTCCCGGGCCTTTTCAATCAAATACGACATTTGGTTAATCTCATTTTGCAGCACCAGAAAATCTCCTGTTTGAAAATATGCCAATGTTTCATCTATCTGTTCACTTGTAATGCTTTGGTTTGCTCCGCCATACAAAATAATGCAATTATCCCCTTGCTTATCCCTTTGAATAATTGCATTGCCACTCCGAACCTCTTCTAAAACTCTGATAAATCGGGTATCGACCTGATCCTGGTCTAAAAGCTGAACCAGACTTTCTCCATCTTTTCCGACCGCTCCGGCATGATATACCTCAATCCCGGCTCTACCCATGGCAATTGACTGGTTAAGTCCTTTTCCACCGCTAAATACTTCTAATCCCAGCGAAGCAATGGTTTCTCCCTGCTTAACAAAATGATCCACGCTATACACATAATCAATATTTAAAGAACCAAAATTTAGTATTTTCATTATATCATGCCTCCTCCAATCTATCTTTCTTATATTTCCAAACATAATTATAAGCGGAAAAAATGAAAATCTTTAAACCTTGTGCAAAAAAAGCCTTTTCATCTTGTCTTTTTTATCTTACTTTTTATTTGCATCCTTGTCAATTATTTTTATATTTTTTGCCAATCTTTGAAAATTTATCCTTTGATTTTTCATATAAAATTTTTATGTTTTTATATAATTACTCAACTTTCCCACATGCCTAAAAACAGTCTTTTTAGGCATGTGCTGCGAAAGCCACTTTACGAAAATTCCCGACTTAGTACCTAATAAAAATCGCTTCTTATGTTTTCCTACATAAAAAGCGATTTTCTATTATTTTTTACTCGATTCTAAATTTAGCAATTTCCTTTTGGAAATCAGCCACGATCTCTGAAAGTCCGGTACTCGAACGAAAAATTTCATCAATCGATTTTGCCTGTTTGTCAATTTGATTGGATACTTCTTCAGCTGTTCTGGCATTTTCCTGAGCAATTTCTGCCAATCCTTCTGTAATTTTTGCTACTTCATCACTATGCTTACGCAAATTTTGAAAGGAATTTTCCAAATCTCCGGAAATACCGGTCGAAATCGTAACGGCATCGGCAATGTATTTAAATTTTTCCTCCGTTTCATGTGCTGATTCGGTTTGCTTTTCTGTCATTTCTTTGGCTTCTTTCATCATTGTTACTGCCTGATTGGCCTTGGTTTGCAGCTCACCGATAATTGCTTTGATCTCGCCGGTAAAGCCTTCTGACTGCTCCGCTAACTTCCGGATCTCTTCTGCCACTACTGCGAATCCACGTCCGGCATCGCCAGCTCTGGCAGCCTCGATCGCAGCATTTAGTGCCAACAAATTGGTTTGTTCAGAAATCGACTGAATCATCTCGCTGGCAGTTTGAATCTTAACTGTACTTTCCTGAGTTTGCTTCACAATATCGCCAATTTGCTCAGTAATTTCCGTGTTTAAATCCGTTTGCGCAATCATTTTCTCCATACTGGAAAGGCCTTCTTGTTCTTTATTTTCTATTTCTGCATTGGCATTGACTAATTTTTCCAAGGTGGCAAAATTATCTTTGACAATTCGATCTACATTTTCAATTCCTGTAGTTGCTTCTTGTGTATCAGTTGCCTGATTGGCTGCTCCCTCTGAGATATTTTTCATTACATCCCGCATTTTGGCTGCTGTTTCGGCAGTCTCAGCACTATATTCACTCAGTTGCTCAGAAGTTTCCGCTACCGCTCCTGCCTGTCTCATGATTTCCTGTAAAAAGCTGATCATACTTTCTTCCATACGCTTTAAAGCCCTGCCCATATCACCAATTTCATCCTGCTTTGTCAGTAGTGCATAAGCAGCTTTGTCTTCAATTGGTACCGGCACAAAATCTAAATAGGATTCCTTTTCTAAAATGGCTGTAACCTTTTTCACCGGATTAATTATCATTTTAGTTAAAGCCATAAAAATTATCAGAGAAATCAATATCGTCATTAACACCGAAATCCCTATCATCAATAAAATCATGTGTCTGGCTGCTCCATAATAAGAATCCGGAGTGCTGGCATTCACTATGGTCCAACTTTTATCAACTTCTTCAAACTTTATCGGATAATAAACTTTAATATATTTCTTATTACTGTTTAATTCTGTCACTTCTTGATCAAAGATTTTTCCCTTATATAGCTGTGCTTGAAATTGATCATAAACCGGATCAAAATCTGTTATTTTTCGGCCAATCAATTTTTTATCACCACCATGTGCCGCAAAAGAGCCATTGCTGGCAACTAACTGCATGGTATCATCGGCTTGGCTGACCTGTTCAAATAATGTTTGAAAAGTATCAGCCCGATAATCAATATTGATAACCCCTAAAAACTTTCCATCCCAAAGAATGGGCATGACCAAACTGGTTAAAAGTCTTTCCTCTCCATCTTCCTGTTCTAAATAAGGGTCCAGCATCTCCATCTTTCTGCTTTGTTTAGGGATCTCATACCAATCAAAAGTTCCCTCATCCAACATTTTGGCCAAACTCTCCACTTCAAACCGCTCTGTTTCTTTAGAATAAAAGCTGGACAAAGCCACTCGTCCGCTTCCGCCTGCCTCTTCCTGATAACTATTATCTCTGGCATCAAATGCGTTTGCTTCAAAATACACTCCGATACTATAAGCGTAAGGATTTGATTCAGCCGCTTTCAATAGAATTCTTTCCAGTTTTTGCCGACTGCGATTAGCGATATTAGTCTGTAATAGTTCATATATATCTTTTTCTAAAACTTTAATGCTCTGTTTGGCAGTCTGATAAAACATCCGGATTTGTCCGGCTAAAGCTTCACTTTTTGCATGCTCTAATTCCTTTTTTCTTTGTCTCATATTCTCGTATGCCAAATGAGCTGAAGCAGCAACTACAATGCTTACCAGTAAAATAATGCAGCCGATCACCAGCAAATTCATTTTGGTTCCGATTCGTAATCCTAACTTTCCCGATATTTGCCTGTTTTTCATTTTTCCCTCCATTGAATAATTTATAGCCCTTTATTACTATTAATCCCAATTTATATAGGACTAAGTAATTATAATCCTTTTCAGGACAAAATGCAAGACTTTTTTTCAAAATGAATGAAATTCATGCTTCATTAAAAAAGAACAGCTGACATATCAAGTAAGCTGTTCCCTAAAATAAAAATGATTGGTCCCTCATAATTCCATAATCTCTTCCCGGCTCAGTCCAGTGTATTCCATGATCTTTTCAATCGGAAAGCAATCTCTTTTTAGCTTAACTGCAAAAGCCAGCTTTTCTCGTTGCTCACCAATAGTAATTCCTCGGAGTTCTCCACGTCTTTCCCCGCGCCTTTCCCCGCGCCTTTCTCCACGTTGCTCTACTCTATCAAAAATTGATTCCATAGTCTTTTCACCTCCCGACTCTTTCACTAGTTCAATAATTTTTTCTTCACTAAATCCTTTTCTGCTCGCTCCCAAATAGGTAATGGTTTTGGTAGCAATCTCTACTAAGGTATCCATTTCAAATTGACTTATCATCCGAAATAATTCTAAGGCTTGCTCTTTAAATCCCGCTTGTTCCGGTTCATACACAGAGATGATCGTTTTTAAATATATGTATAGTTCTGCTCCCAGATCATGGTCTTTCAGCTCCCCTGCATTTTCCCAGGAAAAATCATAGTATAGAGCTTGATATAGCGGCAGATAGGGTAACAACACTGCTGGCAGTTCTTTCGGTAAATAATCCTTTAGCTGCGGATATTGCCAGCGTTTCTTACCTTGATGAAACACCAATGGCAAGATTGGCGAAATCTTTTGATTTTGGGATAAATCATGATGCCAGATCTCACTGATATAGCGCAGGATTTGAATGGGGGTATACTTATCTTCATAGCTTTTATGTTCCATCAATAAAAGTAAGTAAGCACTCATATCCCGGAGCTGAAAGCAGAATAAGAGGTCGGCTTCGCCCAGTTTTAAAGTTGCGCTGATCGTTTTAGGTTCAACCGGGATCAAGGATGAATATTCTATCTTCTTATCTAGTTCTTCCGGTAAATAACTTTGCAGAAAATCTGTCAAAATTTCTTTTTGGCCCATATTGGCTTTAAAAAAGAGATCATGCGGTTTACTTAATTCCTGCTTTTTCTCGGATTTTAATGCTTTCCTTTTCTTTTCTGCCCTCACAGCAGCATTAGTTTCCGCTTGTGCTGTCTTTGATGAAATCTTAGTTTCCTTATCCGATAAGTTCTTTGGTTTTTTTAGTTTCCCATTTGCATTTTCTTTTTCCATATTCTGCTCCTTTATTATAAAATATTTTTGCAGATTTGACCAGTCCTTACCCTCTGATTATAATAAAATAAAATTCAAAAGTCGTCCGCTGGTTGCGGAATTTCATAAAGATTTACAAAAAAATATTTTAAAGAAACATAAAATAAAAAATCGGCATAAAAAAAGTATTCCAAAGGGAATACTTTTTAAGGCGACAATCCGTAGTTTTTCAGCAGGAAAAACCAGCCGCGTAAGCATCTTTTCGCAGAAAAGTGCGAGAGCGGGATTTGAACCGATGATCAGGGTGTTGCAGACCTTACGCATTACTCCGTAATGCTTACACCTTACCACTTGGCTATGTCGCCGTATTTAGTTT
>RQYD01000160.1 GCA_003858485.1 Clostridiales bacterium COT073_COT-073 | reverse complement strand
CATGCGAAACGGACAGCTAAAACCAGCATATAATATCCAGTGTGCCAGTAGCGGCTACTTTATTGTAGGTTCTTATGCATCCCATCATCCCAGTGATAGGTATACGCTTCCTTTGTTTGTGGAAAAGCTCACGAAAAGCTATGGAAAGTTAATGGATAAAATTGTTGCCGATGCCGGATATGAGAGCGAAGAAAACTATGTATATTTGGAGAAAAAAGGA
>RQYD01000159.1 GCA_003858485.1 Clostridiales bacterium COT073_COT-073 | reverse complement strand
GGTAAGTTGCAAAAAAGAGAAGTATTATTTAAAGATAGTATCGAAAATTCCATAAAATAGAGGATTGTGAGAATGAAAAACTAAAAATTTAAGTTGCAGTAAGTTGCACTACACAGAATTTAAAGGTGATTAGAGTAAAATCTAACCGCCTTTTTTGTTTGGAAAAAAGAAGGAGGTAAAAATGCGAATCAATGATTTTCATAACATTTTGGAGCTTGTGA
>RQYD01000158.1 GCA_003858485.1 Clostridiales bacterium COT073_COT-073 | reverse complement strand
AGTGACGTGGTTAAGCCCGATGGCTACAAATTCGAGGCTCTCGGAATTGTCCGGGATGGTTCGGAAAGCACTTCTGCAAAAAATGTGTATAAAAAAGGCTATCATGTAACAGAAGCCTGTGTTCTTACTTCCAGTCATCATCCGGTCAGCCTTTTTTCTCAAATACATTCTTCTCACGAAAAAAATTATAAATCGGTAAATGCCATTACTTTTCAAGCCAT
>RQYD01000157.1 GCA_003858485.1 Clostridiales bacterium COT073_COT-073 | reverse complement strand
GTCCTTTTTTCTCCAAATATACATAGTTTTCTTCGCTCTCATATCCGGCATCGGCAACGATTTTATCCATTAACTTTCCATAGCTTTTCGTGAGCTTTTCCATAAACAAAGGAAGCGTATACATATCACTGGGATGATGGGATGCATAAGAACCTACAATAAAGTAGCCGCTACTGGCACACTGGATATTATATGCTGGTTTTAGCTGTCCGTTTCGCATG
>RQYD01000156.1 GCA_003858485.1 Clostridiales bacterium COT073_COT-073 | reverse complement strand
TTTTTCTTGTATTTTGTGGGGCTAAAATCCCCTTTTCGGATTTTAGAAAGGAGGGTATTGAGGTTTAACCCCAAAGCAAGGAAAGTAATCTCTGCCTTAATACCCGCAAGTCCTTTGCATGGAAAACGGGGATAGTTTAACCCGCTTTTTATCTTGGAAAATACCCCTTCGGCTTGAATGGAGCGATTGATTCTTTCTACGATTCCTTCTTCGGAAGTAATATTTTCC
>RQYD01000155.1 GCA_003858485.1 Clostridiales bacterium COT073_COT-073 | reverse complement strand
GAAGCAAGTTGCGATAGTGGAACCCATGTGCCCGCTCTCCAGAGCGGGATAGAGCCAAAAAAGACTGTGGGAAAGTTGAGTTATTAATTCAACTTTCCCACGTTCTCTGGAACAGTCTTTTTTAGGCTCATTAAATGGGTGGGAACGAAAGCAATCTTGCGAAGCAAGTTGCGATAGTGGAACCCATGTGCCCGCTCTCCAGAGCGGGATAGAGCCAAAAAAGACTGT
>RQYD01000154.1 GCA_003858485.1 Clostridiales bacterium COT073_COT-073 | reverse complement strand
CTTGAGTTTCCGCAGATTTATCCACAGGTCTTCATTTTTAAGGTTCCTTCATCAACAAATTTCAAAAAATAGCAAAAATATAAGGAATCTTATTCCTTTTTGATGTAAAATTAAGCTATCAACCAAAAACCTTACTAAACAAAAAGAAAGGAGATTCCTTATGTCTCATTTTACATCAAAGACCTATACTTTGAAAAGAAAAATTTTAACATTTACCAATAAAATTTCAAAAAAACTTTC
>RQYD01000153.1 GCA_003858485.1 Clostridiales bacterium COT073_COT-073 | reverse complement strand
TATCCATCTTTATAAGCCATTCTTCGTATTTCTCGTATTCTCTTTGTACTTCGGTTTTTCGTTTCCCACTTCCATAGACAAACACAATCTTTTGTTTCTTGCATTTCTGCCTGCAAGGATTCCATGCCTTTTTTACCGCTTTTCGGATGTCTTCTTTGCAAGCATCCGCCGACAAAGAAAGCGTTTCTTTTATCTTTGCATGCAGCTTTTCTTGGTGTTTTTCTACCGAACCTCTCCATACAA
>RQYD01000152.1 GCA_003858485.1 Clostridiales bacterium COT073_COT-073 | reverse complement strand
TTTAGTTTTTGCAGATGGTCATAGTGCCGGGAGCGAAAGCAAGCTTGCGAAGCAAGTTGCGAAAGCGGAGGCACGAAAGCGAATATATGAGCGATGAGCATCGCAAAACCTGTGTGAGAGCCAGCTAAGAGTTGTCTAACACACATTTAGTTTTTGCAGATGGTCATAGTGCCGGGAGCGAAAGCAAGCTTGCGAAGCAAGTTGCGAAAGCGGAGGCACGAAAGCGAATATATGAGCGATGAG
>RQYD01000151.1 GCA_003858485.1 Clostridiales bacterium COT073_COT-073 | reverse complement strand
ACCCGGTCATTCACATCGATGATAGTGACGTGGTTAAGCCCGATGGCTACAAATTCGAGGCTCTCGGAATTGTCCGGGATGGTTCGGAAAGCACTTCTACGAAAAATGTGTATAAAAAAGGCTACCATGTAACAGAAGCTTGTGTCCTTACTTCCAGTCATCATCCGGTCAGCCTTTTTTCTCAAATACATTCTTCTCACGAAAAAAATTATAAATCGGTAAATGCCATTACTTTTCAAGCCAT
>RQYD01000016.1 GCA_003858485.1 Clostridiales bacterium COT073_COT-073 | reverse complement strand
AACGAAAGCAATCTTGCGAAGCAAGTTGCGAAAGCGTGTGCCGCGAAAGCCATCTTACGAAGTATGTGGCGAAAGCGGGGGAACCCATGTGCCCGCTCCTTGGAGCGGGATAGAGCCAAAAAAGACTGTGGGAAAGTTGAGTAAATAACTCAACTTTCCCATGTTCCTTGGAACAGTCTTTTTTATGGCGTGTGCCGCGGAAACATCTTTTCGTAGAAAAGTGCGAAAGCGGTGTGTAACCGCAAGCCATCTTACGAAGTAAGTGGCGAAAGCGGGGGAACCCATGTGTCCGCTCCTTGGAGCGGGATAGAGCCAAAAAAGACTGTGGGAAAGTTGAGTAAATAACTTAAACTTCCCACATTCGGAACAGTCTTTTTCAGCCAGCTCAAACACTTTGTGTTTGAGCTGGCTGCCTGACCACTGGAAATCTGAGATTTTAAGGTGGGTCAAAATCTGAAAAGATAGTGGGAAAGCGGAGTAACCTGTCATGATAGGGGGGCAGATATGGGAAAGACGAAAAATCAAATAAAAGCATTTATTGCAAAGCCGGCGAATGTAATATTGGCAATTTTTGCGGTTGTCTTGGTTTTGCTGACATTATATCCTTTATCGGAATTGATCCGTCATACATTTGTTGCGCATGCAACTGATATTACGGTCTTTCCGGGATTGAAAAAAGGAAGTTTAACACTGAAAAGCTGGGATAAATTATTGTTTACAGCAACTAATCGTTACAGTTTGATCAATTTTTACAGGCCAATGCTCAATTCGCTGACATTAGCAATTTTGTCTGCTCTCTTTGCCCTTATTTTAGGAGGAGTGGTTGCATGGCTGGTGACCAGAAGCAATATTAAGGCTAAGAAATTCATATCTGCCACCTTTGTATTTCCATATATTTTACCATCCTGGACATTGGCGATTTTTTGGCTGAACATGTTTAAAAATCCCAATGTTGGCACAGGAGCAGGTGGATTTGTGTATTCCCTGACCAACTGGAGTGCGCCAGAATGGTTTGTGTATGGACTGTTTCCGATGGTGATTGTGACCGGCCTTCATTATGCGCCATTTGCCTATATCTTTATTGGCGGTATCCTCAGAAATATGGATGCCAATCTGGAAGAAGCAGCCACTATTTTAAAAACTCCCAAAAGCCGGATCTTATTAAAAATAACAATACCAATTGTCAAGCCGGCCATTTTATCAACTTTTTTACTGGTTTTTGCCAGTGTGATGGGCTCCTATGCCGTGCCGATCTATTTAGGTTCACCGGTAAATTTTTATGTGCTGACCACTAAAATGAAAACGCTGCAAACAACCGCCATTGGTCAGGCTTATATTATTGCCATGTTTATGGTGGCATTTGGTGCATTTGTAATGTTGATCAATAATGTTTTTATCGGCAAGCGTCAGTCCTTTACCACTGTCACCGGTAAATCCTCACAAATATCGCTGGTTGATTTAAAAGGTGCCAGATATATTGTGTCAGCCATTTTAGTCGGTTTATTAATCTTTATTTGTATTATGCCGCTCATTTCCTTTGCCCTGGAATCAGTGATCATTCGTTCAGGAGATTATTCTTTGGCCAATATGACACTAAATTACTGGATTGGAGAAGCCGGCAGTATTTCTTCAACCATGGGTACCAGTGGTATTTTAAGAGATGCAGCCATTTGGCAGGCGGTTAAAAATTCCCTGAAACTGGCGATGATCTGCTCATTTGTGGCTGGCAGCTGCGGCATTATCATTGGTTATGCGGTGGTGCGTCGGCGGGGAACCAAACTGGCCAACTGGGTCAGCAGTTTGTCTTTCTTTCCGTATTTGATCCCATCAATGGCATTTAGTGCTGTATATTTGGCGATATCAACTAATTTTTCGTTTTTGACCAATTCCTTTTTGATCCTGGTGCTGGTCGGATCGGTCAAATATTTGCCATTTGCTTCCAAAGCGGGCATTAACTCAATGTTACAGCTATCGCCGGAAATAGAGGAAGCGGCCATGATCTACGGCGTTCCCTGGGTGAAACGAATGACCCGGATCATTATTCCGATCCAAAAGGTAAGTATTATCTCCGGATTTTTACTGCCATTTGTGTCATGTATGCGGGAGCTTTCGCTGTTTGTCATGCTGGTCAGCTCAAAAACGCAGATACTGACAACCATGCTGATGGCTTATAATGAGAGAGGAGCTTCTCAACATGGCAATGCCATTAATTTACTGATTATTATGATTGTATTGGTGGTGACCTTCGGAGTGAATAAATTAACAGGTGCATCAATTGATAAAGGGGTAGGAGGAAATTAAAATGCCGGAAATTATTTTAAAAAATATCAGAAAACAATTTGGAGATCAATTTGTAGCGGTCGATAATTTAAATATGGTGATTGAGGACCGGTCATTTATTACATTGTTGGGGCCATCCGGTTGTGGAAAAACCACTACTTTGCGGATGATCGCCGGACTGGAAACTCCTACTGCCGGACAGATCATGATTGACGGGAAGATCGTTTTTGATGCTGCAAAAGGGATTAATGTTTCACCGGACAAACGGGATGTGGGATTTCTATTCCAAAATTATGCTCTCTGGCCACATATGACAGTTTATAAAAATATTGCTTTTGGGCTGGAAAATTTAAAATGGTCGAAGGCTCAAATTGAAGAAAGAGTAAAAGAATTATTGAAAATGCTGCGGATTGAAGAATTTGCCAAACGTTATCCCAGTGAATTATCCGGTGGACAACAGCAGAGAGTGGCAATTGCCCGGACGCTGGCACCAAATCCCAAGGTCTTATTTATGGATGAACCACTGTCCAATCTGGATGCAAAACTGCGTGGAGAAATGAGAACAGAGCTAAAGCGCCTGCATGTTGATACCAATTCGACCTTTGTATATGTTACCCATGATCAATTGGAGGCGATGACTTTATCAACCAATGTCTGCTTAATGGAAAATGGAAAACTACAGCAGTTTGCGCCGCCGCTGAAAATATATACTGAGCCGGAAAATGTTTTTGTGGCTGATTTTATGGGTAATCCAACCATTAATTTGGTTGAGGCAAAAGCTGTGCAGAAGGAGAAGCGGTTGGCAGAAGTCGATTTTTGTGGAATCAAGGCAAAATATATATCGAAAGAGGATCTGGACCTGAAGGACGGAAAAATAATCCTGGGAATTCGGCCTGAACATATTGCAGTCAATGAAAATCAAAACGGAAATGCTACCATTTATACAACTTTGCCAACCGGCATGGAAACGACTTTAAAACTTTTGATTGGTGATAAAATGTTTTCAGCCATTGTTTTTGGCAGTGTCGATTATGAAACGGACCAAAAAGTCGATATTAACTTCCTGGAAGAAAAGATTTTAATGTTTGATCCGGAGAGCAAGAAGCGAATCGCCATTGGCAAGCTGGAAATTTAAAGTGTGCAGGCATTTGCCCGGAAAGACATCTTGCCGGGCAAATGGCGAAAGGGAAAATGAAAGCGGCTGGCAAGCAGGCCAAAAAGGAAGAGGACTGCAAGAAAAAGACTTGATTTTTTGATAAAACAGAGTTAAACTCGAAAAAGATATTTACATTAAAACAGTGGAGGTCAATGATGAATTTACGATGCGATTTACATACCCATACGATTGCCAGCGGGCATGCTTACGGAACGATCAAGGAAAATATGGATGCCGCTTATGAAAAAGGACTGGAGGCATATGGTTTTTCTGATCATGCGCCGGCATTAGATGGCGGACCGGTTGACCTTTATTTTGTTAATTTTCGGGTGATCCCAAGAGAATATAAGGGGATGAGGATCTTTGCCGGAGTAGAAGCCAATATCATGGATTATCACGGCAATTTGGATATTAAAGGCAAAGTGTATGAAAGAGTCGATTATGTGATTGCCAGCCTACATACATTATGCATTGCTCCCGGTAGTAAAGAGCAAAATATGGCAGCTTATATTGGAGCAATGTCAAATCCCTATGTGAAAATTATCGGGCATCCGGATGATTCCAGATATCCGGTTGATTATGATGAGCTGGCCAAGCAGGCAGCCCGGCATAAAGTGGCGCTGGAATTGAATAATTCCTCCTTGCATCCGGAATCGGTACGTCAGGGAGCCAGGGAAAATGTTTTGACCATGCTGCAAAAGTGTAAGCAGTATGGAGCCTATATCTTGTGCGGGACCGATGCCCATATCTGGACGGATATCGGTGAATTTGCAGCCGCCAGGGAAGTGCTTAAAGAAGCGAACTTTCCGGAAGAGTTGGTTTTAAATACGGATGTTAATAAACTGAAATATGTGATCAATGATAATAAATATGTGAAGTGGTAGCGCTTTGCTGCCAGCAGATCCTGATACTTCATACCAGTACTTGCTGCGGTTCTCTGATGATCTGCTTGGCGAATTGTCCATGCGGACATGGATCGCCTGCCGCTGAAGTGCCGGAAATGTAAATGCCCGCTACGTGGTTGCTTTCATTTCCCTATGCACTTGATTAGTAAATAATTATAAAAATCCTGCAATTCAGAAAAAAGCAGGATTTTTTCTTTTTTTATAAAAATTTCTCCCCATTTTCCTGGGAAATATGATATACTACAAAGAAGAGTTGATGACAGAGCGGATAAAAGCAAAGACAACAGCCGGCAGGAAAGCAGCGGTTTGACTTGACAAAATCAGGTGATATAAGGACAATAATGATTTCAATAAACTTATATTTTTTATTAAACTTTTATTAGAATTGGTCGATATAACTCTTAGAAAAAATGACAGAATAGGCGGTGGAGTATGTTTTTTAGTAGAGATAGCCTGAAAGCGCTCGCCATGTTGACACAGATGGGAATTACTATGATCGTGCCGATTGGCTTGGGACTTTTTGCAGGAGCCTTCTTAGACCGAAAACTGGGAACAGCGCCGATTTTTTTGATTATTTTTATTGTCCTGGGAATTGCTGCCGGGTTTCGCAACATTTACCAAATGACCAGAAAATTCATGAAAACACCGGCTGAAAGTGTTTTAAAACAAGAAGAAACCTTAAATCAGATCAAGGCAGAAATGGCAAAAAAAGAGGGAAAGGGACAGAGGGATAATGAAGCAAAATAAGAGCAAACATCAGAAAACACTTAAACTCTTATTGTTGGCCCATTCACTCTTAGTCGGGCTGACTGCTCTGGTTTTCTTTGGACTCTCCTTTTTCTTTTGGTCTGATTTGCGGCTTTCTGCTCTGGGTACGGTTATTGGCGGAGCAGGGGGATTGATTTTGATTTATTCGATGTCCTGGTCGATTGAACGGGCAATTGAGTATGACCCGCAGGCAGCTCAAAAATATATGCTCAAACATTATTTTATCCGGACATTGCTGACCATGGCCCTGCTATTGCTGGGCATCTTCACCGATAAATGGATGCTGCTGGGTATTGCCGCCGGCCTTCTTTGTGTCAAAGGTGGAGGTTTTTTGGCACCTGAGCTGGAAAAAGGAATTTTGAAGGATAGAAATATTGACTAGATTTTTTATATTATATTTCGGGTAATAATTTGACTCAATGGTTAGTCCTGATTGAGCCGGGGATTCGGTTTAACTGAAAGATGCGGCCAATCAGTTAACATATTATCGGCTTTTCATGCTAGGAAAAGCCAGGTAAAATACCAAAGAAAGGAGAAAATAATGATTACAGATGGTGTTTTAAATAGTGCCGTCACAATCTTAGGAACGACAAAGGCAATTTCTTTTGATGATAAAGTGTTGACTTATTTTGATATTGGTTCGCTCCGCTTTGTGATTACAGAATCGATTTTAAGTATGTGGCTGATCATGGCAGTCTTGATTATTTTTGCTGTGATTGTACGGATGCGATTGAAGAATTTCAAAGACGAACCAAGCGGTTTTCAAAACTTTGTAGAAATGCTGGTGGAAGGCTTGGATTCCTTTGTAGGCAGTACCATGGGTGAGCGTCATCGGCGATTTACCCCCTATTTTGGTTCTTTGTTTTTGTTGATTTTGCTTTCTAATTTGTCGGGTCTGTTTGGGCTGCGTCCGCCAACAGCTAACTATTCGGTTCCGCTTGGCCTGGCCTTGATCACTTTCTTTATGACCCAGTATTTTGGAATCACCAGCAAAGGTGTAAAAGAATATGGAAAGGGCTTTTTAGAGCCAATGGCTCCGTTTGTGGTATTAAATGTGGTTGGTGAGATCGCCAATCCATTTAGTTTATCTTTCCGTTTGTTTGGTAATATTGTGGGCGGAACCATTTTAATGGGACTTTATTATGCAATGCTGCCATGGTTTTTGCAAATCGGTATTCCATCATTCCTGCATGCTTATTTGGATGTGTTTGCCGGAGTGCTGCAAGCTTTTGTATTTACCATGCTGAGTATGATTTTTGTATCAGGAGCATTTGCAGACGAGTAGCAATCGATTGATGGCTGGTAATACCGGCAGTTATGGCCTGTCGCCCAAGGGCTTCCGGCTCGCTGCTGGAATAAAATAGCTTTGAAACCTTATCAGAGGATAAAAAGCATAGAAAACAAAGAAAGAAATAACTGAAACTTATAAGGAGGATTTATTATGGGAAACATTTCAAATGAAGGTTTGATTTTAGCATGTTCGGCAATCGGTGCAGGTCTGGCAATGATCGCCGGTATCGGACCAGGTATTGGACAAGGCTTTGCGGCTGGTAAGGGTGCAGAAGCAGTTGGCCGTCAGCCGGGTGCCAAAGGTGATATCACCTCAACTATGTTACTGGGAGCGGCAGTTGCTGAAACAACCGGTATTTATGGTTTCGTAGTCGCTCTGATCCTGATGTTTGCAAATCCGTTGTTATCTGCATACAGAAGTTTGGGCCAGTAAGATCATTCAGGTATTCCGACAGATAACAGAAAGGAGGTAATACCTTGCATACCGTTTACTTAGCGGCAGAGCCGATCAGCCGTTTGTTTGGGCTGGATGCGGAAACGGTCAGCAGTGCGCTGATTGTCATGCTCAGTATGTTTCTCTTATTTGTTTTATTGGGTTACTTGTTATTTGACCCGGTTAAGCAATTTTTGGCGCAGCGCCAGGAGAAGATTGCCAATAAACTGCATGAGGCAGACCAGGCCGAAATTGCGGCACATAATATGAAAGAAGAATACGAGGCGAAATTAAAGGAGATCCAAAAAGAATATGATAATATCCTGGAGGAGAGCCGCAAAAAAGCCTTGGATAAAGAACGTAAAATTTTAGCGGATGCTCAACAGGAAGCGGAAAAAATTATTGCCCGCGGCCGTTTGGAAATTGAGCGGGAAAAAGCCCAGGTACAAGATGATATTCGTAATCAGATTGTAGAAGTGGCTACGCTTTTAGCCGGAAAATTTATTGAAGCGAATATGACTGAAGATAAGCAAAGACAGCTGATTCGCGAAACAATGGATGGGATGGGTGATGACGCATGGATGAATTAATCGGCAAAAGATACGGAACAGCCTTGTTTGAAGTAGCATTGGAAAATAACGGGCTGAATGAAATGGAAGAAGATATTCAGATGGTCTTGCGCCTGATGAAGGAAAATCCACAATTGGTTGAAGTATTGCTGCTTCCCAATGTATTGTTAACTGAAAAGAAAAGTCTTTTAACAGAGGCTTTCTCAGGAAAAATAAATCAAAATTTAATGGGGCTTTTGCTGCTGACCCTGGATAAATCCAGACAGTCGCATCTGCAAAAGATTCTGGAATATGCATTGGCAGCCATTAGTGAAGAAAGAGGCATTTTGACAGCCTATATTACTTCAGCCGCCGAGCTGACCATGGAAGAAAAAGCCCAATTGAAAGCTCAGCTTTCACAGCAAACAGGAAAACAAATAGAGCTTGACTGCAAAATAGACCGGAGTTTGATTGGCGGCATGATCATTCGGATCAAAGATCAAATTTTGGATCATACCATTAAGGGCGAATTACATAATATTGCCAAGGAGTTATATGCAGTTAAGATTAGCGATTAGAAAGGCGGTGGAATCACAAGATGAATTTAAGACCGGAAGAAATCAGCTCAGTGATCAAAGAGCAGATTAAAAGATATCAGTCAAATCTTACCGTTTCCGATGTGGGAACAGTGATTCAGGTAGCCGATGGAATAGCTAGAATTCACGGATTGGAAAAAGCAATGGCCGGAGAACTATTAGAGTTTCCGGGCGATGTCTACGGAATGGTGTTAAACTTAGAGCAGGATAATGTCGGTGCCGTTTTAATGGGCGAAAACCAAGACATTATGGAAGGGGCAATTGTTAAGGCAACCGGCAGAGTAATTGAAGTTCCGGTTGGCGATGCTCTGATTGGCCGGGTAGTGAATGCTCTTGGCCAACCAATTGACGGAAAAGGTCCAATTGTAACGGATACCTATCGTAAAGTTGAAAGAGTTGCTCCGGGTGTCATCGAAAGAAAATCGGTTGATACTCCACTTCAAACCGGAATTAAAGCTATTGACTCGATGGTGCCGATTGGCAGAGGCCAGCGGGAATTGATCATCGGCGATCGGCAAACTGGAAAAACAGCGGTAGCAATTGATACCATTATTAACCAAAGAGGTCAAAATGTACTCTGTATTTATGTGGCCATTGGTCAAAAGGCTTCAACAGTTGCGACTCTGGTGCGCTCTTTAGAAGAAAATGGTGCTATGGATTACACAACAGTGGTAGCGGCAACAGCTTCGGAGCTGGCTCCGCTTCAATACATTGCCCCATTTGCCGGTTGTGCAATGGGTGAAGAATGGATGGAAAATGGCAAGGAAGTTTTAATTATATATGATGATTTATCCAAACATGCGGTTGCTTATCGGGCCATGAGTTTGCTGCTTCGGCGTCCGCCGGGACGGGAAGCTTATCCGGGTGATGTATTCTATTTGCACTCCCGGCTACTGGAGCGGGCCGCTAAATTAAGTGATGAAAGAGGCGGCGGCTCATTGACAGCTCTGCCGATCATTGAAACTCAGGCCGGTGATATTTCTGCTTATATCCCAACCAATGTTATTTCAATTACCGACGGACAAATTTTCCTGGAATCCGAACTGTTTAACTCCGGTATCCGGCCGGCTATCAATGCCGGACTTAGTGTATCCCGGGTGGGCGGTGCCGCCCAAACCAAGGCCATGAAAAAAATTGCCGGCCCGATTCGGGTGGAACTGGCTCAGTATCGTGAACTGGCAGCTTTCTCGCAATTTGGTTCTGACCTTGACAAGGCCACCAGAGAACGTTTGGCACAGGGAGAAAGAATTATTGAAGTTTTAAAACAGCCGCAGTATTCGCCCAGAAGCGTTGAGGATCAGATTTTGATCTTATATGCGGCTACCAGAAAATATCTGATGGATATTGAGGTATCACAAGTGGCTCGTTTCCAGGAAGAATTCATTGAGTTTATTGATACCAAGTACAGCGACATCAAAACCAAATTATCGGGAAAAGAGGGCCTGACCAAGGAACTTGATCAACAGATTGCCGGTATCTTGGATGAATTTATGCCGAAATTCAAGAATTCCGTAGAAAAGGTGTGATAAGATATGGCATCCATGAAAGATATTAAAAGAAGAAAAGAAAGCGTCAGCTCGACCCAGCAGATTACCAAGGCGATGAACCTGGTGGCAACTGCCAAGCTGCAAAAAGCCAAGCAGAGTGTGTTGGAGGCAAGACCCTATTTCGAGCAGATCCATAAGACGATTTCCTCGATCCTGGCAACCAGCCAGGGGATCAACCATCCGTATTTAGAGAAAAGGGATGGCAAAAAGGTGCTCTATGTCGTGATTTCTTCAAATCGTGGATTGGCCGGCGGATATAACAGTAATGTTGTTAAATTGGTAACCAAACATATCAGGGAAAACCAAAATGACTCAACATTAGTGATCGCAGCCGGAAAAAAAGCCCAGGACTCAATGAAAAAAGAGAAAGTTGAGCTTTTAGACGCTTATAACGGATTGATTGAAAATCCCAATTATGAAGAAGCCAAAAAATTATCCGAGCAAGTAGTTGATTTGTTTAACCGAAAAGATGCGGATGAAGTCTATGTTGCTTATACCGCCTTTCATTCAACTCTCAGCCAGGAGGCAAAATTAATGAAGCTTTTGCCGCTCAGCCCGGAAGATTTTAAGCTGGAAAATGAGGATGACAATCAAGCCATGATGAATTATGAACCATCCGAAGAAGAGGTTTTAAATTATATTGTGCCGAAATATGTCAAATCTTTGCTTTTCGGGACATTAAAAGAATCAGCTGCATCCGAGCATGGTGCTCGTATGACGGCGATGGACTCAGCAACTAACAATGCGACCGAGATGATTGATAAATTGACCCTTCTGTATAACCGGGCCCGTCAGGCTTCGATTACTCAGGAGATCACCGAGATTGTCAGCGGCGCAGATGCACTATAAGAAGGAGTGCTTTACTTATGGCAAATCAAGCAATTGGAAAAATCACTCAAATCATAGGTGCCGTATTAGATATCAAATTTCCGTCAGAAGAATTACCGGCCATTAACAATGCGGTCGAGATCATCAGACAGGATGGCAGTAAGTTGATTGTGGAAATTTCTCAGCATTTGGGAGATGATACAGTCAGATGTATTTCCATGGGTTCCACCGACGGTTTGATGCGGGGCATGGATGCAGTTGATACAGGCGCACCGATTTCAGTGCCGGTGGGTGAGGCGACCTTGGGACGTATTTTTAACGTTACCGGTCATGCCGTTGATCAAAAACCGGATTTAGATGGGGAGAAATGGTCGATTCACCGTCCAGCTCCAAAATTTGAAGAACAAGCAACCGAAACCGAGATTTTAGAAACCGGTATTAAAGTCGTTGACCTGCTTTGTCCCTATCAAAAAGGCGGAAAAATCGGCTTATTTGGTGGTGCCGGTGTTGGGAAAACGGTTTTGATTCAGGAATTGATTCGTAATATTGCGACTGAACATGGTGGATTTTCGGTCTTTACCGGCGTTGGAGAAAGAACCAGAGAAGGAAATGATCTTTATCATGAAATGACCGATTCAGGCGTTATTGCTAAGACCACGATGGTGTTCGGACAAATGAATGAGCCGCCGGGAGCCAGAATGAGAGTGGCTCTGACCGGCCTGACCATGGCTGAGTATTTCCGGGATGAAGGTGGTAAGGACGTTCTGCTCTTTATTGATAATATTTTCCGTTTTACTCAGGCTGGTTCAGAGGTATCAGCGCTGCTTGGCCGGATGCCAAGTGCCGTTGGTTATCAGCCAACTTTGGCCAATGAAATGGGTATCTTGCAGGAGCGTATTACCTCAACCAAAAAGGGTTCGATTACTTCAGTCCAGGCGGTTTATGTACCGGCCGATGACTTGACTGACCCGGCTCCGGCCACCACCTTTGCTCACTTAGACGCAACTACCGTATTATCGCGTTCAATCGTGGAAAAAGGTATTTATCCGGCGGTTGACCCGCTGGATTCGACTTCCCGGATCTTAGATCCGAGAATTGTGGGTGAGGAGCATTATCAGGTGGCCCGTCAGGTTCAGCAGATCCTCCAGCGCTATAATGAACTTCAGGATATTATTGCGATTCTGGGTATGGATGAACTGTCAGAAGCCGATAAAGTAACGGTCTCACGGGCCAGAAAGATTGAGCGTTTCTTATCTCAGCCTTTCTTTGTGGCCGAAAACTTTACCGGTTTATCAGGCCGCTATGTGCCGCTATCGGAAACGATTCAGGGATTTAAGGAAATCCTTGAGGGCAAGCATGATGATATTCCGGAATCGGCATTTTTAATGGCAGGTAATATGAGTGATGTTCTCAGCCGGGTTGAGGGGTGATGAACATGGCGGAATTAAAAAGCAATCAATTTAATTTGGTGATTATTTCACCGGAGCGCAAGTTTTATAATGCGCCGGTGGAGCGGGTGACTTTTCGGACGACCGAGGGCGACCTGGGGGTGCTGAAAGGCCATATTCCGCTGACGGTAGGTTTATCGAGCGGACATTGCAAAATTCAAATTGATGCCAATACCACCCATATTGGTGTTATTCACGGCGGCTTTGCCGAAATTCAGCCGGATCAGGTCACGATTTTGGTAGATGCAGCCGAATGGCCGGATGAAATTGATGTGGAAAGAGCAAAAAGACGGATGCGGAAAGCCGAAGAAATTATCAGCAGTCCGACTTCCGGTGACCTGGCAATTAAACGCGCCAGATATTCCATGCTCAAACAAATGGCCAGAATTGAAGTTAGTTCAATGAAAGAAGGAAGCTCTTATCGGGGTGAATTCCTGGCAGATGAAGAATCATAAAAATTTAAAAAGGAGCATTTGCTTTGACGATCTTAAGATAAGGGATAAGACAGAATCCTGTGATTGCTGTTATATCCTATGAGATCGTATTGGCAACGCTCCTTTTGTTCTGTTATTATCACAATATCTTGTGTGAACTCTGTATTTTGCAGCAGCCCCTGTCCTGCCATTTAATACATCTGGAAAAACCATGCTAAAATCTGGAATTAAGTTAATAACTAAAAAAGATAAATAAGCAGATATATTTTAAATATTTCTGTTTTTTTGCGAAAAAATATAGAAATTTTCTTTCTTTTGTTGTATTATAAAATTAAAGAGTAAGGGAAATTACTTTTGTATTACCAAAATCAAGATGGATCTTTTAAATAATGACTGGATTTGCCATTAATTTAAAAGAGATTTCGGTTAGGAGGGATGAATGATGATTCGGCAAAGAATCTTTCAAGGGAAACTGCTTGTTTATCCGATTTTGTATTTTGTTTTGGCCAGAACATATTTAAAGATCAGGATGATTGATCATCCGTATGATTTTATTCCCTATACGGCGCCCTTTTTCCTGGCGTTTTTGGCCCTGACAGCGGCGATAGTCTTAATGGTCGACTTGTTATGGAGTTATTCGGCCGGATATAAAGGACAAAATCTGATCATTGGCGGAGTTTATTGGCTGTATTATGCCTGGATCTTCCTTCGGCTGACAGGCCATTCGCCATTTGATAAATTGTTGTTATGGTATTTCTCCTGGCAGGCATTGCTGATTATGGTTGTGTTAGGGGCGATTATCCTTCGGCTGCTGTTTTCCAAAGAAAATCAAAAAAACAATTAACTCATTTTCCGGAGGGGATGGAGTTAAAAAATTCGGGATAATAATTTGCTGAAATGGCTTTGGTGATACATGCATTTATGCCTTGTAAATTGATTTTATGTGGAAAGAGCAAACGCCACAGATTTTATTTGAAAAAAATTTAAGACACAGCTTGCTTAATTACGGAAGTGATATTAAAATCAGACTTTAGTCGAAAGCAATCTTGCGAAGCAAGTTGCGAAAGTGGAACCCATGTGCCCGCTCCTTGGAGCGGGATAGAGCCAAAAAAGACTGTGGGAAAGTTGAGTTACAATTTTATAACATTTGAAAAAAGCTGAAAAAATCATTGATTTTCCGGCTGGATTAGCCGATAATAATAAAGAATGATGGGTATCGGAATTAAAGCAATAAGGAGCGGAAAATGAAGAAGATTATAGCTTATGTGTTAAGTTTCAGTATATTATTATCGGTAATGCCGGCCTTTCCGGCAGTGCCGGTCAGGGCAGCCGGACAGTGGATTTCCTGGCTGCAAACAGCCACCATGGATATTAACTTAAATGTGATCGAGGGCAAGAGTGGCACCGATGATCTTTTGTTTGAGCTGAATTTAGCCGAGCCAAATAAGTATGTGCTCGAGTATTTCCTGCAATCGGGAGAGCGCCGGACTTTGGAAATTACCAATAATCCGGAAAATTTGGAAGTTGATTTTATGATTGAACGCGGAAATCAGGCTCTGCATCCTAATGTGACGGAAGCGGAAATGGATATTTCGTTTTTAAGTGCTGATTACAGCGGTGATATCCCGCTTTGGAAAAGCTATCGCGGGGCGGAGCTGGCTGCCTTTAAAGTCGACCATCTGATTGGTGGTAAACTGCATTATGTGATTGATAAAAAAGCCAGTGCTAAATTTCCGGGGGTTGCCTTTAATATCAATAACCGGATCTTAATGCTGCGCGGTGATTTTAATTCCAATAAGGCTTTCCTGTATTTGGATAAATATCAGGTTGGTACTATTTTCCCGATTAGTGTAACCAATCCACTGGGCGAAAAAGAATCGATCAATGCTTTAAAATCATTGAAAAATTTTACCACTACTCCGACCCATTTGATAAAAAATCCAACCAATGCGGCTGTTAATTATGAACCGGCCACCATTATTGTACCAAATACGACAGTCCATACTGAAAAAGCCGGCTCCCGTCCCGGTATCCGGCTTGAGTTTGAGCATCCCAGAGCGATTAACCCGGCCAGCTGGCAGTTTGATTATGCCTCGGCCAAACCAATTTTAAAAACTTTGTCCGCAGCCTTTGATTTAAAGGATCTGGCCGGACCGTCAAATATGGATATCCGCTTTTCGCTGGATGTTGGTGGTGACAGAAAGATCAAATCACTGCCGGCCGGCAACAGCGGCAATGAAACCTATACTTTTGATGCTGTCCGCAATGTATACCGGATCGATATTGTCAAGGATAAATCGGACTTGGCCAATAAGGATACAGAAATTGTTCAATGGAGTGAGCTGGAAAAGTCAAAGATTTATAAGGCCAAACTGAATCTGGAAAAATCGGTCGGTCAGGAGAGTTTGATTGATTTTCCGGTTTTTGTGCCACGCAGTGAATTTGCCTATACCTATATGGAATATACCCTGAAAAGAGCCGACCAAAAAGAGGCCTTTTTAGAGATCACCCCATATGATGTCGGTGATAATGTCGATTTGGAATATACCATTTTATATAATAAGACCTATGTCGGTCCGCTGGATGAAAACAATCATTTATGGTTAAGGCACTATCAAAGAAATGATCATAAGCAGTCAAAGATCAATATTCCGGTGCCATTCAGCGACAACTCATCCGGTGATCATTACCAGATCCTGTTTCGCTTTTCTTCGACCAATATCCGGTCGCAGCTTTTAAATTATCAGGCGGAAAATGATAAGGATGTGCCGCCGGCCATGCCCAGTATTGTGTCAGTCGATAATTTATATGTCACCCCGCCGGATCAGGAAGCCCTCGATCAAAGCATTCCCAGCCAAATTCAGCTGGATCTGGTTTGGCAGGCGATTGACAAAGAAGAATTAGCTAAGATCTTTTATACAACAGCCGATGATCCCGGACGTGATAATGATCCCACCAATGATGCAGTCTATTATGAATTATCAGTTAATACCCTGCCGGGCGAAACTGACGAAAATAAATATGAAGTGATTCAGGTTTATAAGGTGATCAAAGGGGCAGATGGCACCTTCCAGCTACAGGTGCATCCGGCTTTAACTGGTGACAGCTGGCAGGGCAGGCCCAGTCAGGCCGGTCCGCATTATGTCAATGGTTATGATAAGACCGATGAACTTTTCCGGATGGAAAGCATTATTTTAAATAAAGAAGGCAAATGGCCACTGGCCCATCAGGCGGTCTATGATGAAGAAAACCGCAAGTATACCGTTACTGCTCAGGCTGATATGAATAAGCGGATCAAGGATCTGGCCTTTCCGGGGGTAAATTACTTCCGAATCCGGGCATACTCGGAAAAGGATGGTTTGGTGATGCGCTCGCGTCAATCCATGCCCTACAGTTTTTCGATGAGCATGCTGATTTATGATGTGCCGACCGCCAATAATCTGCGCTATGAGCCGGTTTATAATGTCAATGGCACGATCCCGGAAGGAGTCGGCATTTACTGGGATTGGAATAAAAATAAAACCGATTTTAAAACCTTCCGTGAAGCCATGCTTGAGCCTTTAAATAAAAGCACAGACTCGATTAAATATGTGGGCTATATTTCACAGAACCGCCAGGAGCTAATGAAGATTACGGCTGAGGATAAGCAGTATCTGCTGCCGCTGGTACCGCCGGAAACACAGGATACCAGAAAGATCCAGGTCAAGCCGGAGGAACTGGAAAAATTTCGGGCCGGTCAGGTGTTTTACTTTGAGATCGAGGACCTGAATTTAAAATCGCCCGAGGGTAAGATCCCCGGTGGTGAGTTTTTAACGCAAATTACCGGATTAGACCCGAATGCCGTCTACTATGTTCGGTTTGTCGTCGAGCTACAGGTGAAAAACGGCGATGGTAGTTTTGAGGTTGATAACAATGGCAATCCCAAGCCCCGGACCAGCACGCCATCGATTATTTTAGAAATGACTGTACCGAAAGTTAATCCGGAACCGGGCGATAATGAAAAGCTGCCGCTGGCACCGGAAAACTTTAAGGTTGATTTTATTGATGATGAGAAAGTGCAAACCTATGCACAATGGGATTTACCGGCCACTATTCAGCCAGAAGAAAAAAATTACGGCTTTGAGCTTTTAAATGTTGAGGATCAGAGTTTGGCGGAGGTGCTGCGTGAAAATACTTTTGCCCTTGAAGATTTGGTCAACGGCAGCTCGACTGATGAAACGACCGATCGCTTAATTAAAAAATACGGGATTCATAAAAACAATGTTCAGGCTTACCGGGTGGTTCATTTTGAGGATGACTGGGAGCTGCAGGTTTATAATACCGCTAATAAAACCTGGGAAAAGGCTCTACAAGCTGATTTTTCAATGGATGACCGGACGATCAAAGTAATTGATAAGCGCAATTCCCCAAATCGGGTCTTATACTATTATGTCAGAACCTTAAAGTATAATGATGAGAAATCAGTCCTCAGCCGTTCCCGCTGGCGGGAAGCGACTATTACCACTCCGGAACTGAAGCGACCGATCAACTTAACGGTTGATTATTATTCCACCATTGATCATAACCCAAGGCATGAGCGGATCATTTATTTTGATGTGCCGCTGCCGGAGGGCGTAAAATTACACGAAAATTATCTGGTTCAGATCTTTGTTCGTGGGGAAAAGGATGCCAATTATGTGCAGACCAATGTCGTTCAGGCCAATGGCCAGATCTTATATGGCAGCACCTATATCAAGGCCACGCCCGGAGCACCGGTCAATTATCAAAGACTGTACTATAAAGTTTTTGGTTTTGAACCAAGTAAGGCTTATGATATTAAAGTCCGTCTGGAAGACCATACCAAGGATATGGAAAAAAATCCGGATGGCAGCTATACCTATACCACCTCGCCATTTTCTGATGTGGTCAGGACCAGAACCGAATTTGACCAATCGGCTCAGGATAAAGAAGATAAATATAAGGAGTACATTGAGTATTATCTGAAACGGGCAGAAGAGTTAAAGAAATTCTCATATTTTAATCTGACTACCGATGCCAGGAAAAATATCTATAAATACCGGGGACCACATGCGGCCGGCGAAATGCGGAGCCAAACCGGCGGGCGCTATGATATGGCAGTCGGCCAGGGTCAGACGGTGGTTTATTACCTGCCAGCTGAGTTTATTCAAACAGCACCGGAGTTTAATACCGATTGGCAATTGACCATTCAAAATCAGCGCTTTATTTTACCGGCTGGCTTTATCAATGAGCAGGAAACAGAAGCAATCCGGGAAAGTATTCAGCAAATTAAGCAATACCATGGTTCAAGCAAGGATTATGCGGTGGTGATCGAATTGACTGCCGGTAAATATAGTTCCTTAATTGCCGGTGAACTGCCACTGGAGCCAATGGTCAATATTTCTGTTGGTGTGGTCCGGGAGACCCGAACGGAAACCTATATTGATAATATGCTGGAGGCAACGGTTGAAAATGCGATCAGTCATAATAAGACAACTTTGATCAATGAGTTGGAAAAAGACTTAAAATACGGGATCAAGGAAGAAAAATTAAATGAAATTGTCAATCGGGTGATCGAGCAGGTGCAGAAAGATTATGCCAAAATTGGTCAATATCAGTATCTTTCTTTGCTCCAGCCAGGCAAAGGTTATGTTACGGAGCTGAGCCGGGAATTTAAAGTTTTACTGGCGCCGGAAGAAAAAACCGAATTTCAGGTTTATTTCCGGGAAGCATCGACCTGGCAGGCTATGGCAGCCGGGGCTGATGGCGCAGTCAAAAGCCTGAAAACCGGGTCATTTGCGGCTGTTCGGGATGCTATTGGCCAGAGCCTGGGAGATATGGCCGGTCATTTGGAAATTAATGAAATTAAGAAAAACCGTTTAGACAAAGTGTTTACTCCACAGGAATTAACGAAAAATGGCAGCATTATGGGTGAGCAACTGATCCGGACTGCTGCCCGAATCCTGGGTGCCGATGACAGTAATGATACCGCTGCTTTCTTAAAAGCCAAGGGTATCACAGTCCCGGCGTATGCTCAATACAGTTCAATTTCTAAAGAAAAGGCTTATTATATTCTGGCTCAAACTTTTGCTAAAAAGAAGAATATGAATCTAAACAGTGTTCGGCTAACTGATTATAATGCGATTGAGGATGCGGATCAGATCGACATTAAATTCAGGCAGTCCATCCTGGCAGCCCAACATTTGGCTTTGGTGATGCTGAGAAATGGAGAATTCATGCCAAAACAGGAATTCAGTATGAATGAACTGCGTCATTTCCTGAATAAGTTATAAACTCAACTTTCCCACGTTTCTAGAAACAGTCTTTTTTAGGTGTGTAACCGCAAGCCATCTTACGAAGTAAGTGGCGAAAGGCTCGTTAAATGGGTGAGAACGAAAGCAACTTTGCGAAGCAAGTTGCGAAAGCGTGTGCCGCGAAAGCCATCTTACGAAGTATGTGGCGAAAGCGGGGGAACCCATGTGCCCGCTCCCTGGAGTGGGATAGAGCCAAAAAAGACTGTGGGAAAGTTGAGTTATAAATATAAAGGTGCCGGTATGTGGCTGGAAAGCGATCCGGCTTAGCAAAATGTGAAAGAGGAAAATGGAGAAACTGCCGGGCAGATTTCCATTTTCCGGTGCTTCACCAGCGGACTGGTCTGAAAGTAAATGTAAGACATTTGCTCTGATCGGGCAGGCAATGTAAAAGTGTAGGGTCAGTCCGGCATCAAACGATATCAGTTGGGAACAGAAAGCAGCAAAACAAAGAAAGATACGAGAAAGGAATAGGGAATGAAACAACTAAGAACAAAAGGAAAGCGAATACTGGCTTTGCTGCTGGCATTTATTCTGCTGCTGAGCGTTGAAGTCAAAGCCAATATTCAACTGCCGGTTGTCAGTGCAGAAATCGATAATGTATTTTATCGTTTAGGCAAGGATTTGATCACCGGTGAGCGTTTGATTCGGCCGACCATTCATTTTAAATGGGAAGATCCGGCCGCTTGGGCACCGGGTACGGGACCGGGGTTTGATCAGCAAGCAGATAATCCGGAAGGATACCGGATCACTTTAGAAAATATGAGTTTAAACCGGACCCAGTATTTTCAACTACCATATACAGTCATAGGAGCTCACGAAACTGAAATTGCCGATAATATTAATCTGGCGACCGGTTCCCTGTATAAGGTATCGGTTCGTCCCTACCACAATCATATCAATTTATTAAATGGTCAGGTCCATCCTGCTCCTTATGCCGGGCCGGATCCGTTTGCTTATGCCATTACCGATCTGGATGTGAAGCTGGAAAGTACGGATGATTCGATTACTGTGATTTGGGATGATTTGGGCAAACAGGACTTTACCTACCGGATTGTTTATGCCTTGGGCGATTATTCCAATCAGGGGGCGACCCAAACCTTCTATAACAATAAAGAGGGTGAAGTCATTGGCTTAACCAGCAACAGTCCGGATGTGGTCCGCTTTTATGATACAGCCAGCCGCCGCAGTAAGCTGAAATATGTGCTGAAGGAAAAAATTTATCCCGGTCAGATTTACTCGGTTATGATTGAACCAACTGTCGAAAATTATGAAGGCGAAAGAGTGATCCGGAACCGTAATTATCCTTTGATTCACTCGGTTTCAACCAATATCCGCTTGAATTATGCGGAAGAAGGGGAATATCTGCGCCTTTATTGGAAGATCCCGGCTTCTTTTGAAGTCGGTAAGGACAAGGATAAATATTCACTGACCGAAGCCCGGTTGGTGGAAATCAAGGATGACAATGAAAAAAATATTGCCATCTTTTATGGCGAAGCCGGAGCAGTTAATTATTATTTAATTAATAAACCAAAATCGGATATGAAATATCAATTAAAATTGACCTATAAATCGGTTTCCGGAGGCAGTAAGCCGCCAATTATGGCTTTGTCCAATATTTTGCTGTATTCACCGAGTGAGCTGCGGATTACCCCAACTAAGCCGGTCATTCCCAAACTGACCACGCAGGCGCTGCTTGATGAATGGAAACTGACCCTGACACCGGATGAGATTAAAATGAAATTAGCTGATGAAGGCTATTTGCTCAACTCCTATACTTATGCCGGAGATTTAGCAGAAATTTTTAATCAAAATGTGGTTTTTCACCGCAAGCAGGACAATAATGTGATTAATCTGGTCTGGAGTGCTTTCCGGCGCAAGGATATTGATGCCAGCTCGCCGACTTACAATAAGATCATTGCTGATTTAAATACTTATTATGATATTTTTATAACCGATGATTATAATGCCTTGTCGGAAATTCCGGAGGTGGAAAAAGACCTGCGTTTTGAGCCATCTTCCACCAATGAATTTATCTATAATAGCAATGGCGATATCATTGGTTTCCATCGCCTGTTTAATAAGTATTTTGATAAAGAGAGCCAACAGTTTACACCATTTAAACCAAATAAGATTTATTATATTAAGGTGGTGGCCAAGAAAAAAATCGGCACCGAAGAATATAAATCAGACCCTACCATTGTCAGCTTTTACTATGATGCTCTGGGCATTTATGCACCACCGGTCATGACCAAGCCGCCGCTGCGGGAATTGTTTGAAAGAACAACCAAAGAGTCGGTGACGATTGGCTGGAAAGAAAAATGGTATGAAGTGGTCAATGTCAAACCGCTGGATAATCCGCCGCTGGGCAAATGGTTTCCGGTGGCCTGGGTCAAAGGGGATGAAGTCTTTGATGCCGAGGTTGATGGAGCGGTTAAATATGAGCTCTATAAAAGTGAAAAAGAATTAAAACGCTTTTTAAAAGCAGTAGCTGGTAATTCCAAATATAAATTCATCCATCGGATGATCGATATGGGAGCCAATTCCTATGCCGATTCGACCATTAAGTATAAATTTACCAAACTGCCCTATGCTGATGTTTTAGCGGAAATTGAAAAGAAAAAAGCAGTTAATCCACTCTATGGCTTCCAGGAATATTTTGATGAGCTGATCATTCAGGATAAAAAAGATATCCAGCCGCTTAACTGGGTAGTAATTGATCCAGCCAGAAATGTCGAAGACCAGGAAGAGCTGCTGCATCAGGAAAATGGACTGAAGGCCAATACTGCCTATATGTTTGTGCTTTATCCCTATCGGGCAATGAAAGATGGAACAGAGATTTATGCTCATTTTCCGACCCCGATTTTAGTTTCCACTAAGCCGGAACCGGATGTGGTCGAGCCTGACCCGACTGTTCCTAAGCTGTTTGTGGTCGGGGCCAGTGATACTTCGATCCGGATCGCCTGGAACTACAATAAGGATTTTACATATCGGATTAAATATTCGGAAACTTTGGATGACAAAAAGGAAATCGAAGTTCCGGTGGTGGTGTCAGAAGATCCAACTGATCCTAACTATCCGACCAATGGTGATTTCTTTTATCTGGATGTGACCGGTTTATTCCCGGATACCAGTTATAATTTCTATATTCAGGCCATCAATACCACTACCCAAAAAACTTCGGACTGGTCAAATGCGGTGATCGGCCGTACGACTCCAATTTTACCGCCGCCCGCCCCGCCAGGGTTTGGTATTGCCTCACAGCAGGATATGCTGCGCTATAAATATGAGCGGCCGGTCAGCAAAGATTATTTTGCGGTCCAATGGATGAAATTAAATGAGGACAATGAAGCCAATGCCAATGATAAAGGTTTGAGCAAAAAATATGAATATATTTTGGAAATTGCCGATAACGAAGGATTTATTGATCCGATCATCATCAACACATCCGGCAGTGCGGCCAAGGACATTGAAATTTTAGAAAAGACTCTGGTTAAGATCAATGGTCTGGTGCCGGGCAAAACTTATTATGCCAGAGCCAAAACCAGATTGACTGTGTCTTCCGGTTCCAAAAAACTGGTGATCGATTCGCTGGAATATACTAATGTGGTGCGAATCACCACCGGCCTGGATGGAAGTGAGTATGATGGCGATAAAGATCCGAATTTAGAGATTTTGCCGGATCGGGATTATGAGCTGATCTATAATGAAAAAGATAAGAGTTTGACTTTTCGCTTTCGCTATGACCAAAAGGGAAAAGACGGCAAAGCCGATAACCGGGTCGATCAGCGTTTAATCAATGAATTGATTAAAAAAGGAACTTACACCTATACCTCTAATCTGTCCAAATTTAAGAATAAGGAAGTGCGGATCCGGCGGGTGGAAATGCCATATCCGGTATATGAGGCCTTTTTAAAGCATAAAGTTAATTTAAATGTACTGGCCGGAGAGGCCGAACTAACTATGCCGATGACGGCACTGGAAAAGGAAGTGAGCCGGCAAAAACACAGCTTTGGAGCCAAACCGAAAATCCGATTGGAATTAGCGGAAACTTCGGCTTTGCCAATTAAGGCAGAGGCAGCCAATTTACGGTCAATTACACCGGAACAGGCACTGGCAGTGACCATTGAATCAGACAAACAAAAGACCAAATTGGCATTTTTGGCGGCGGCTGTTGAAATAGGATTAAGTCCGGTTGACCGGTCAGAAGTTTATAATAAACAGCCAATTGCTTATTTGCAGAATGCCAATAAAGAAGAGCGAACAATTGACGGCAGCTATGACAAAGCGAAAAATCGCTATTTCTTTAAAACCATGGATTTGGGTAAATATGGTCTATATTCCGGCACCAATGCTTTGGTTGGACAGCCGGATATTCCTCAGCTGAATCACTGGTCAGAAGTATATCGGGTGAAAGTGGCTGCGCATATGGCCTTTAAAAATCTGGGCTATTATCAGCCGGATAACCGGATAACCGGTCAGGCTTTTTATAATGGCCTGTATGCCGGAGTTAAAAATGAACAGACGATTGATTTTAATGGCAGTATTTCCGGAGAAAAGAAACGGACTTTGGTCAATAGCGGCTTGATGCCGGGGAATGTTAATTATGATCGCCAGGTTACCCGAATGGAAGCTTTTGTGGCCTTTGTCAGAGCCTATGAAATGATTCAGGATACCTACCTGGCTTATGATAAAAACCGGGTGGCGGCCATGGCCAGCAGTCAGGGAGTAAGCAGCGAGCAAGCGATTACTTTGCTGAAAGCCGAAAGTGCCGGATTACTGACTAATTCCTGGCAGGCGGCGCCCAATCGCGAATTAAGCTATGGGGAATACTTTACTTTGCTAAGTAAGGTCAAAGGCTGGTAGATTGATTAAGGATATCAGGTGCAGGCTTAGGGAAACTTAGAGTAGCGGGAGTGAAAGCAGCCTTATAAAGTAAGTTGCAAGCGCGCCGGCCAGGCCAGCAGGCTTACCGCTGCTTTTTCAGGAAGCTGTGTGAAAATCAATGCCAGAGCTGTGCTTTTGAAAAGTGCAGGCAAAAAACAATTACAAAGGGCTGTTATCAAGGGAATGAGGATATTCGATCAAGGATAGATCGATATTCTAAAAAAGCCTTACGATGACAGCTCTCTTTTAAAGGAGAGAAATAATGCAAAAAAAAATCCAAAATAATCGATTTATTGGTTTGTTGCTTTTACTGATGCTGATTTTATTTGCCGGACAGGCACAGGCGACGGATAATTATGTAATTTGTCGGATTGATTGGATATCGCCCGACAGTGCGGAAGTAAAAATTGAATGGAAAAGGCCGGACAGCCAAAACTTGATGATTACCGGCTGGCAAATGGCGGAGGATCAGGTGCTGAATATTTACTATCAAATCAGCAATGTCCAGGGTTATGAAAAAAGGCTGATCACTTTAGCGGGCAAGCCTTTTCCGGTTCAGGTGCGGCTCTTGAACTCTGCTCAGCCAGCTCAGACACAGCCGATTTTCAGCGATATCAGCGGCAGCGGCGAACGCGAACGGGCAATTGCTAACCTGTATTATCAGGGAATTTTGGGTGGTTATCCGGATGGCAGTTTTGCACCTGATAAGCAGGTCAGCCGGGCGGAATTTGCCAAGATTTTATGTGAAGCGCTAAAACTGCCACAAACCGAAAAAGAAGAAATAGTCTTTCAGGATATTGAGCAGAATTGGGCGAAAGGTTATATTTTAACTTTAGCTGAAAAAAAGCTGGTCAAAGGCAAGGCCGAGGGTATCTTTGACCCGGATGGAAAGATTAGTCTGGGCGAAATTTTTGCTTTGCTCGATCGTAGTTTTTATCTTTATGGCAAAGCGCAGATAGCTGCCAATGCCTTGCCGGAGCATTGGAGCAATCCTCATTATTTGGCAATGAAGGGCCAGGCAGTGGTTAAACCAACGGATGATATTTATACCAATTACCAAGCCGGCCGGCTGGCCAGCCGGGGTGAAGTAGCGTTGTTTATTTCCAGAATATTAGAACAAAAACATGATCGTAAATAAGGTCAAGTCTGAATAGGGAGAATTATAATAGCGGATTACATAAAATTGGGAATGATCAGATCAATATCGGCAAAAAAATGTTTTTTGATATAAAATATTGGTTTTATTGCCGATATTATGCTATACTATAAATAGTTTTAAAAACTGATTTGCAATACCAAAAATATGGGAGGAAATATGCAATATCTTTCAGTTGCCGAAACAGCAAAAAGGTGGGAGATTTCAGAGCGAAGTGTCAGAAACTATTGTGCCCAGGCACGAGTGGAGGGAGCATTTCTTACCGGCAAGACTTGGAAGATCCCGGAAAACGCCAAAAAGCCGGAACGTTCTAATAGGAGGGAATCAGTGATCCCATTGCTGGACATCTTGCAGGCGGAAAAAGAAAGTAAATTTCCCGGTGGTATTTACCATAAGACACAGATCGATCTGACATATAATTCAAATCATATGGAGGGGAGCCAACTGACCCATGACCAAACCAGATATATTTTTGAAACCAATACCATTGGCATAGAAAATGAAGTTCTCAGGGTTGATGATGTGATAGAAACGGTAAACCACTTCCGCTGTATCGACCTGATTATTGACAAAGCAAAATCGGATTTGACCGAAAATTTTATAAAGAAGCTTCATTGGATTTTGAAAAATGGCACCAGTGATTCGCGAAAAGATTGGTTTGTGATTGGCGATTACAAGAAATTGCCGAATGAAGTCGGTGGGATGAAGACTGCACTTCCGGAAGAAGTGGCCGATCAAATGAAAACATTGCTAAAGGATTATAATGCCAGGACCGAAAAAACTTTTGAAGATATCCTGGATTTTCATGTCAAATTTGAGCGGATTCATCCCTTCCAGGATGGAAATGGCCGTGTAGGCAGGCTGATCATGTTTAAAGAGTGCTTAAAACAAAAAATCGTTCCATTTATCATTGAAGATAAGCTGAAACTTTTTTATTACCGAGGTTTGAAAGAATGGGATGACGAAAAAGGCTATTTGCTGGATACCTGCTTGACAGCACAGGATAATTATAAAGCATATTTGGATTACTTTAGAGTGAAATATTGATAGGAAAATCAGAAAAAGCTCAGACTATATAACTGGCAGTCTTCTGCCATTGATCAGGAAGCAATATCACCAAATGGTGTGGATTTTGCGTCAGAAGAAAGTTATTATCGTGAAGAAGAAATCAGCCGCCCTGAAGAATAAAAAATAATTAAAACCAATAAAAGGAGCTGTTGCAACACAGATTTCACACAAGCGATTGTGGTAAATGATAAAAGATTTACCTGATATCTTGGGTGAAAATCCTAAAGGCAACAGCCCCTTTTTTATTTGATCAACCAACTTAAAATACCATTGGTCAAAATTATGGCTTGTATTCTTTGTCAGCTCAATATGCATTTTGCAGATGGCTCAGCATTATTTTTCAGCCTGTAATAAACGGTAGAGGATGACGATCACTTCGCTGCGGCTGAGGCTTGCTTGCGGACGGAAAGTACCTTTTGGATATCCTTGCATGATTCCGGCAGCATATACCCGGTTGACCGCATTTTGATATTGACTGCTTACCTGATGAAGATCATCAACCACCAAATTATTTTGCGGAAACTTTAGTTGATTGATTTCCAAAAATTGAGCCAGTAAATAAGCAACTTCCTCCCGGGTCAGAATTTTTTCGGAGGAGAAAACATCATCAATCAGACCAATGGCATTGGCTTTTTCCTGATAGCCGGCAAACCAATCCGGGCCGGTACTTTTTATGTTTTCCCCTTGTGCCCGCAGCAGGAAGCTGACTAATTCCCCACCGGAAATCGGATTTTGTCCGCCCAAACTGCCATCGGGATAGCCATTGACCAAATGCAGTATTGAGATAGCGGTCAACTCCCGGCCATACCAAGAATTGGCAGAAACATCGGAGAAGGATTGCATGGTCAAAGTCTGCATTTCCTCTGTTAATCTGGCCGGTAATTGGAAATATGCCTTAGCTCTGTCTTTAAGCGGAGCATTTGATAATACCTGATGCAGGGCAGTGCTTTCAGCTGCTGTTAAATTCAGCGGTTTTTCATTTAGCAGCGCCATCAGTTTTTGCCCTTGCTCGGTTAAAGTGCTGGCTGGTGCAGTTGGTTTAACTGTTGGCTGGCCATTTTCTTTAAGAGGCGCAGTTGATGGTTCTTTTTCCAGCGGAGCATTTGGCTGCTCCGGCTCAGTTGGTGCAGATGGCGTAAATGGGTTTAATGGCTGCACCGGTGGCTGGGGTTGTTCCGGATCATTTGGATCGTTTGGTTCCGGTTCATTGTTATCTCCATTATCACCCGGCTGGTGCGGAGCGAGAGGTTCTTTGATCAGGGCAATGGCTACCTTCAGAGCCATAAGATGAGCCTGACATTGTTCCGGAGTCAATGCCGGATCATTCAGAGCAGCTATGGCATTAGCCAAAGCCTGGTCCAGTTGCAGTTTTTTCTCAGCCGTATTATTTAAATACTCCGGCTTTAGCTGTAAAGCGCTACCGCTGGCAATTAAAACTTCTAGTGCTGCCCGGCTGGCTGTGCTGGCTACCGGATTACCCCAAACTTCTACTTCGCTGTAAGTATTCCAATTGTTTTGGGAATTACCATGACCCTGAATCCGGATATATTTGGCTAAGGTTGGTTCAACACTAAAATATTCCAGTTCCTGACTATCGCCACTATTGGCTCCCTGATATAAAAGTTTCCAGTTAGTGCCATCAGTCGAAGATTCAATTTCAAACCGAAAAATTCTGGCATTTCCCCGGGCGAAGGCAATGGCTACGTTATCCACCACATTTGCAGTATTTAATTCCAGGCAAAGCCATTGATTTCCTTCCGCTGCCCAGCGGGTGGCCGGTAAACCGTCAATTGCATGAGCCGGAGGATTGACCTGCTTTTTGGCGGGTTCATTTTGATAAGTGCTGGCAGTGGCTTCCCGGATCTTTAATTTTTGGCTGCCCTGCGGCTGTTCTTTTCCGGGCAGAATATGAAATTTTAATACATAGGTAACGTTTTCATCCGGAGAATCAGGATCTTTAACGGTGATCACAGTATCATCCAGCCAGTTTTCAGCTTTTTTAATATGAACTTCATAATTACTGTCAGCGGTTACCACTGGCAATTGTTTTGTGCCGAAAGGCAGGGCGGGTGCGTAATAGTATTGACTAGCGGAAAAGTTTTCCAGTGCCTTACCATTCAGATAAATCATCTTTAGTTCCGGACGGGTAATTTCCCCATCAGCAATTTGCCATTGATCAATGGCCTTAAATTCAGGCAAAATAGTGGGCTGAACCTGACCATATTTTAAAGGAATTAAGGCCACTGCCAATTGATAATCGGTTTCGGTTCGGCCTTTAATAAATAAACGCCGGTAATTCCGATTGTCTTTTTGTCCGGCCGGCAAGGGTTCACCTGGTAAGGCTTTGGCTTCCTCGACCTGAAAAGCCAATTGTTCTTTGTTTGGCGAAATAATTTCCAGCCACAGTTTCTGTCCGTTTTTGGTTAAAAGAGCAGAGTGCCCATCGGGCTGAATATCGACATCAGCCAAAGTATGCATAAACCAGTAGACATCGGATGGCTTTTTCAGTTGAACTTCATCCTGAACGATCAGCTGCTCACGATTATGCGTAAATAAGAGTCCCCGTTTAGCGACACTTGCATTTTTATCATAGGCGCCGCTCATATCCAAAACGGCCAAAGCTCCTTTGGGCTTAAATTCGGTTCGAATCATCGGGTTTTTGGTTTCATGATTTTGCTGATAATTACCATCCGGGTTAATAACTAAAGTGTTATGTCCTTCCGGTTTGGCCCGGTAAAAATGGAAGCGCTGATTATGATAATCAAAATAGCTATTGGCATAATTATCTGAGCCTAAATCTTCGGCCCAGGTTTGGCCATTAGCCTGATAAACAAAGTTACCAATATCGAGGTGGCCATGACTGGTATAACCGCAGCCGCCTTTAAAACCAATAAATTGAGCATAGGGATTATTCCATTGGCTACGCATAGTGACAACTTCCACCTCACGGAAATATTTATCGGTATCAAGTTTTAATTCGCCCCTTAATTGAGGATCATACCAAATTAAGTCATAGACACCGCCCTTTTGTCTGGCTTCGTCCATCAGGCGGAGGCGGGCTTCGGCAATTGCCGGGTCATTTAATTGATTGGCCAGCCACAAGAGTTCCGGCATTTTCATTTTATTGGAAGTGGCATCAGCATAGTTAAAGCTGCCATTCGGTCCGGTCAGATAAATCGGGAAATAGGCAGTTTCTTTTAAGCCGGGTGTTTTTTCCATGCCATACATCCGGCCGGTGGCAGTTTCCAGAGAAGCCAGGAAACTGGTGACATATTCAATAGTGTAACGCCAATAGCCGGGACCTTCTCCCCAGCCACCATCAGGTACAAACTCAGTCAGAATACCTCTTTCTAAAGAAGGAATGGCTTTTTCCAAAACATGACCGGCAATTCCCGGATTTTCATCACCAATTGCTAAGGCAGCCATGCCAATTCCGCCATTACAGACGGCATTCCAGTTATTGACCAAAGCCCTTTTAACTGACCACCAAACATTGGAGGCGTAAGCGGCTTTGGCTTTTTTCAGAGCCTTGTCAATCAGGGCTTTGCGCATTTCGGCTTTCAGTTCATCAGATAGATCAGCATATAGCCAATCATAGCCAATGGCAATACCGGCTGCCATTTCAGCGGTATTAAGGAATTCATTCTGATGATTCCAATCCGGAAAGGCGATCATGGCCTTGATTTCGGTGACGGCCCGGTCCAAATATTTTTGCTCACCGCTTAAAAGATAAAGCAAAGCAGTGGTTTCGATCCGTGGCCTGGCTGTTTTGGCAGCCGGCATGCGGCGGCCATCGGGCAGTTCATATTTACCGACTGGCTCTTTCAGGATTTTATTGCCATCTTTGATTAAATCTTCATACCATTTTTGGGCTAAGGGATCGCTGGCTACTTTTTGCTTTAAAGCCGCCAGACTGTCTTTCCGGAAAAATAAACGGGGATGTTCATTTCCCGGATTAAAGGCTTTCAGATCTTCAATGATCTTAGTGGCGCTGGGATTTTCATAGTAATCCGGTAACGGTTCTTGCGGCAGCAAAGGATTGTCCTCATCCGGATTGGAGGGCTTTTTTTCAAAAAAGGCCGGATCGAAAACCGGAGCCGTACCGGTATAAACCCGGATATCATCCTGATAAACTACCAGTGTCTTGCCGGCTTGGCCTTTTAAATAGGATTTAAATTCCTTGACCTCTTTGACTTCTTTGATTTTCCCGGTTTTTTTATCAGTTGCCCAGAAATTGACAGCTTCAAGCTTTTTCGTACCATTTAAATAAACATCCATTTTGCCGGTTTGCAGATTAAGGGCAAAATGTAAATGATACCAGCTGCCGGGAGTATAAGCAGCCAGGACTTTATTGTCTGCTCCGACTTTAATTTTTCCGCCAGACAAAGAAGCCAATAGGCAACTAACACGTTTGCTGTTTCTTAGCTCAAAAATCGGAAAATAAAGATTAGCATCTTCGGCCCGGACCTTGGTTTCAAAGACCAATTGACCGTTTACCGGCGCTGAAAAATTATATTGAAAATTAAGATTTTTTGCTAAATTTGTAATCTGATATTTGGCTGCTCTTTTTTGAATTTCATCAGCGACTTCAAAAGTTATATCTCCGCCGTCTTTATTAAAAATGGCAAAACCGGCCGGAACATTGCCTTCAAAATCCTGAAAGGATTCATTGACCAGGAGCTGTGGCTTTGGTTCATCCGCCCGCAGCGGTAAGGAAATAGCGGAAAAGATCAATTGCAGGCATAAAAGCCAGGCAATTAGCAGGAAAAACTTATTATGCTTCATAAAAACCTCCCTTGATATGTCGATAAATAAGATATACTAAAAAATGAACACCTGATAACATTCTGCAACTTTCCCATCTTTCCTGGAGCAGTTTTCTGGCATTTGTCCCCAAGCCATTTTGCAAAACAAGTTGCAAAGGGATGGACAAAATCAAAAAAAGTTGTGAAAGTTGAGTTAATTATATTATAACGCAAGCCGGATAAGATGCCATATTCAAAATCTTATATTTATGTTTAGTTTCTTATATCTATGCAAGAAAACAATTGATAATTACAGGTAAATTACAGCTAAGTTCTTGCTTAACCTTATTTAGCTCTGAATATCGGATTGACATTTTCATTTACTTTTCAGGCAATTTTTGATATGATAGGAACAGAATAGTTTTTTTGAAAAAATGTAAATATTTGGAGTTATTATGAAATCACAGTATTTTAAAAAGATAATCAGGGCATTTTCAGTGGTGGTCATTATCTATGCCATATTAATGTCGGTTTTTTATGTTTATACTCGAGATAAGCTAAGTCGGGCTGAAAATGAAAAACAGGCACAAATTTTTTTGGACCAGGCAGCTGAACGGATGGATACTCAACTGGAGATCGCTTTTAATTTGCGGGAGCAATTAAAACGAAATGAAAGCATGATCCAGTTTGCCGATAATCAGAAAATTAATTATTATAATGTACTGAAAGTATATAAACAGTTATCGGACCATTTGGATGCCTTTTCCAAGCTGGGTTATATGATCAGTGTCAGCAAACCGGGACATTCAATGATGATTGCGCCTCAGTATACAATTGAGCTGGAACGATATTTGCGGGATAATCTGGAAGTATCTGCCTTACCGTCGGATATGGCACAGCTGAGTATTGGCAAAATTAAGCAGAATCGGCAGAGCTATGTGTTGCCCACCAAAAAAGGCGGACAAATTTTAATGTATGTTGATCAGGAAGAAGTTGGCAGCCAATCTAACCAGCTTGTTTTTTATTTATGGTTTGACCAGAAAAATTTATTGCCCCAATTTAATGAGCCTATGGACAATAGTTTTTATGTACTATCCGGAGAACAAATTTTACTGGCCAATCAGACTGGCCGTCCGGCTGAGCTGCTGAACGAATATTTACACCAGGGCAGGATCGGATTAAGGGAAACGGGCCGCTATCAGGCGGAAAACTATTTAATATTGACCCGCCAAAGCAAGGTCAAAGAAATGGATTGGAATTATGTCTACATCACTGACACGCATGGATATACCAAGAGTCTGGAAAAATTCTTACATGATGCAGTTTGGCTGGCGCTGGCTCTGTTGGCCGGTGGTTTTGGTTTAGCCTTTTTTTTAAGCAAAAATATTTACCGGCCGGTTCATGAAGTAGTACAAAGTCTGGAAGAAAGCACAGAAGGCCGGCCGATTGGCAATGAGCTGGAATTTATTTTAAACCGAACCAAGGAAATGCAGGCATCTGCTAAAAAATTTGAAGAAACCATTGCCGGCAACCAGGAAAAACTTAAAATTCAATTTTTAAGAGAATTGACCTTAGGTCTGGTGCCGAGAGAGCAATTAAATCACCAGCTGCATTCGCGGATTCTGGGTGAGCCGGATATGCCGGCAACAGTAGTCATACTGCAATATCATTTAACGGAAGAGTTATTGAAAACAATTACCAGTGAAGGCAGTTTTGTGCTGAAAAAGCAAATTCTGGCCTGGCTGTTTCAGGAACTGACTAAAGAGATCAAATGTGAAATGTTTGAATATGACTATAACCGGGCAGTTTTATTGATCCCGGACTGTGAGCAAACGGAAATTGTCAGTAAGATGTCAGAGATCATTTCGCATGCCGAGGATATTTTTAAGACCCGGATTTGTGCGATTGTCGGTGAAAAGGTGGGCAGCCTGGCTGAAATTCCAATTTCTTTTCATAGTGCTTTAAACATCATGGAATATGAATTCCTGTGGGATAATTATACAGTAGTCACCCCGCAGATGTATGGCCTGAAAAATGAAACCTATTATTATCCGCTGGATATTGAGAAGAACTTGATTGATTATGTACTACAAGGACGAAAAGAAGAAGTGCATAGTATTTTAAATAGTATTCTGGAGCATAATTTTGAAAAAAAACAATTATCACCGGAAACTCTTTCTAAATTTATTTTTGCCATTGTTTCAACCAGTAACCGTATTCTTCACCGCTTTGGCAATTTGGCTGAACTGGATAAAGAAAAGGAACTCAGCTATATTAAATTAAAAATGTACCACAATCAAAATGAGCTGAAACGGGCAATTTTTGAATTGTTTGATGACTTATTGCAGCAGTCAGAGGAAGAAACTCTGCAACGGGGAGTGGATATTGTTGATGAAATCATTGGCTATTTGCAGGATAATTATAATTTGGATTTGTCGTTAAATGATATTGCTGAACAATTTCACTTATCAGCCGGTTATGTTGGTATTTTATTTAAGAAAAGTACCGGTGAAAATTTTAAAGATTATTTTAATCAGTATAAAGTAGAAAAAGCCAAGCAAATTTTGCAGCAGGAAAATATTAAAATCAAAGATTTGGCTGAGCGGATCGGTTGTAATTCAACCAGCAGCTTTATCCGGATTTTTAAAAAATATGCAGGCATATCACCGGGCCAGTATGCCGAGGGCATTCATTTATCGGCTAAAGAAGAAGCTTGAGAGCAAAATCATCTACTCAACTTGTTTAATAAACCATCAGTCAGTGGAGGAATCCCTTCAGTGGCGGATGGTTTTTTATGATGGAAAATGAAAATAAAAATGGAATAAACAAAAAACGAACAAAGCATAAAAGCCCTATAAATAATGGTTTGAAGAAGGGGATAAGAAATTATCAATCAATATTAGATAATGTCAATATACATTTTTTGGGCAATTGACTATAATAAGAGCAAGGTAAAAATTCATTGGCGGTAATCAATCAGGAAGGATCATTTGATAAATGACAGTATCCCAGTTTTCAGCCTATTGACAAAGAAAGCATGAAAAACGGCAGTGAAAATAGCGACAAGGAGGAATAACTTTGAAAACACAGCTCAAACATCAAAACGGAGAGGCGGCTTTAGAGCATCCATATCCTCCAAAGAAGGACATGGGTACACGAATTGCTTCTTATTTTAAAACATTATGGCGAGACTGCAAGCGTGATCGCTATCTTTATTTATTGTTGATTCCATTTATTGCATTTTTTGTAATATTTCAATATAAACCGCTTTATGGACTGGTAATTGCTTTTAAAGATTATAGTTTATTTAAAGGAATTGCTGCCAGCCCATGGGTTGGCCTGGAGAATTTTAAGACTTTTTTTAATTCGCCTAATTTTGTTCGGGTATTTCGCAATACCGTTATTATTAATCTATATGGTTTGCTGATCGGTTTTCCAATCCCGATCATTTTGGCCTTAATGTTCAATTCCGTAAGAAATAAGGCATTCAGAAGCATTACTCAAACCCTGACCTATTTACCGCACTTTGTTTCAATTGTGGTGGTCGCAGGTATTGTCGTTAATTTCCTGTCACCATCGCATGGTATGGTTAATATGTTGATTGAAAAGTTAGGCGGCGAAAAGATTTATTTCTTAACGAAGCCCCAATATTTTCGCGGTATTTTTACCGGCATGAATATTTGGAAAGAATCCGGTTTTGGTGCAGTTATTTATATTGCTGCTCTGGCCGGAATTGATGTTCAACTTTATGAAGCGGCCTATGTTGATGGTGCCAATGCCTGGCAGAGGCTAAGGCATATTACCATTCCCGGTATTTTGCCAACCATTACCATTATGTTGATTCTCAGAATCGGCAGAATGTTGGAAGTTGGCTATGAAGCGATTTTACTGTTGTACCAACCGGCAACCTATGAAACCGCTGACGTTATCAGTACTTATGTATATCGTTCGGCGATTGAACTGGGAAATTATTCTTTGGCGACAGCAGCTGAGTTATTTAATGCAGTGGTGGCAATTGCGTTAATTTACGGAGCTAATCGTTTTGCCCGTAAATTTTCGGAAACATCATTATGGTAGGAGGCGATTATGAATATTTCAGGATTTAAAAGATCGATCGGAGAGAGAATTGCCGATATCATGATTCATATTTTAATTGCGTTGGCAGCATTTTTAACCTTGTATCCTTTTGTCTATGTACTGGCATCTTCGCTTAGTTCACCCGATGCGGTATCGGGGGCAAAAGTTTGGTTGTATCCGGTTGAGTTTACATTGGAGGCCTATAAGAAGGTAGCGGCTGATCCCAATATTTGGATTGGTTATGCCAACAGTATCTTTTATACCTTGGCCGGAACTTTGGTCAATGTGTTAATTACTATTGCCGGGGCCTATCCCTTATCGAAAAAAAGATTGAGAGGACGGAGTTTCTTGTCTTTTATGGTACTTTTGACCATGTGGCTGAAACCGGGAATGATTCCGTTTTATCTTAACTTGCGTGATTTTCATTTGCTTGATAAGCGGATTACTATTTTAATTGCCTTTGCCTGCTCGGCTTTTTATGTGATCTTGCTCCGGACTTACTTTGAGTCAATTCCGGACTCCTTGGAAGAGTCGGCTAAAATTGACGGCGCCAATGATTTGACGGTGTTAGCTAAAATTATATTGCCATTATCAAAACCGGCTTTGGCCACGATTTCACTGTATTATGCGGTTCAGCGTTGGAATGGTTATTTTTGGGCAATGCTGATTTTAAAAGATCCAAAAAAAATCCCGCTCCAAGTGTTTTTAAAGAAATTAATTGTGGAAATGAATTTAAGTGATGATGTTAATTTGGGTGATTTAGCCAATACCATTTCCCAGGAAACGGTGATCTATGCCACCATTATTGTTTCAGCCCTGCCCATGATCATTCTCTACCCGTTTATTCAGAAATATTTTGAAAAGGGAATCATGGTCGGCTCGGTTAAGGGCTAAATAAGATGCGCATGGTGATTAGCGGCATTTGCCTGTAGAAAAGCTGGTTTTCTATATAGGCAAAAGATAATGAAAGCCAATGCAGAAACACCATATTACTTGTTTACTAAGACCCGGCAGCAGTCAGATACTGCTTCAGGTCTTGAGATAGCTGTTCTTATATGAGATCAGCAGCAACATAATTTGCAAAAAAGGGAGGTAACCAATGAAAAAATTAGTATCTTTATGTTTAGCGGCCGCTTTAAGTGTGTCGATGTTTAGTGGCTGCGGCCAAACCAAGACAACAGAGCCCGCTAAAACCCAGGATCAAAAACAAACTGAGGCGACCAAACAGCCGGAGACCAAACCGGAAGAAGCCAAACCGGCAGAGGAATTACCAGGCTTATTTATCACCAAAGACAAGCAGGAATTAACTTTGCATCTGCATGTTTACAACAAGTTTGTATTTAGTGACAGCTGGGAAAGCTTTAAAAAAGCGGAAGAAATGACCAATGTCAAAATGAAGGGGGTTGCTCAGGAATCAGCGACTGACAGTGCTCAGGTATTTAACGTGATGATGGCCAGCGGCAGCTTACCGGATATCATTGTCACCGAAAGAGAAAATTTCTTTAAATATGGACCGGAAGGAGCATTCTTGCCATTAAATGATTTAATTGACCAACATGCACCTAATATCAAGAAATTTTTAACAGAAAGAGAAGATATCAGAAAGTATCTGACCGCACCGGACGGAAATATTTACAGCATCAACTTCGTACCGGATGGAGCAGCGGCTCAAGGTTATTTTATTCGTCAGGATTGGCTGGATAAATTAGGTTTAGAGCAACCGAAAACGGTAGACGAATTATATACTGTTTTAAAAGCTTTCCGCGAAAATGATCCAAACGGTAATGGCAAAAAAGACGAAACACCATATATCGACCGGGCAAATGGTCAAAAAACTGTAGCTTTGGCAGCTCTTTGGGGTGCTCATACCTATTCCGATAAAGACCATTGGTTCTTAGATGGAAACAAGGTTAAATTTGGTCCGGCGGAAAACGAATACAAGGAAGCGATGATCAATTTAAGCAAATGGTATGCGGAGGGATTAATTGATCCGGAAGCCTTCACCCGTGGCAAAAATGCCAGAGATATTTTATTAGGCGATAATATTGGTGGTTTTGCTCATGACTGGTTCCCATCAACCGCTGCGGCTAATGATAAATTTAAGGATAAAATCGAAGGCTTTAATTTTGTACCAATGGCTCCGCCGGCGGATGCCAAAGGAAAAGTTTGGGAATATTCATCCAGACCGGTAGTAAATGCCACTGGCTGGGGATTGTCAAAAGACATTAAAGATCCGGTAATTGGTATTAAATATCTGGATTTCTGGTGGACTGAAGAAGGTCGTTGTTTAATGAACTTTGGTGTGGAAGGCGTTGATTATGATTTGGTTGATGGCAAACCGAAGTTTAAAGAAAGTGTATTAAAGGGCGAAGAACCGGTAATTTCTTATTTACAAAAGAAGGGCTTCCAGATGCAGGTTGGTTTCCATCAGGATTTTGAATATGAAAAACAATGGATGAACGAATTGGCATTAAAGGGTGCAGAAATGTATTTAGATGGCAAATTTATTGCTAAACGGTTCCCATTATTGGCATTTACTGCCGAAGAACAAAAAGTACTTGACCAAAAAGAAACAGCCATTCAGCCATTTGTTGAAGAAACCACTCAAAAATGGATTTTAGGTGCAGAAGATGTTGAAAAGAATTGGGATGCTTACCTCAAAGCCCTAAATGATTTAGGAATTCAAGAAGTAATTGATATCTATCAAGCCGCTTACGAGCGTTATGAGAAACAATGAGTGAATTTCACAAAGTGAAATTCACCCCCTCGTAGAGAACTTACGCAGTAAGTTCTCAGAGGGCAGTGCGCAAGGGAAAGGAATGCGACTGCGCAGCAGGCATATTCATTTCCCGGCACTGTGCTCTCAGAACGAGGAGCGCGCAGCGCGGCGAATGCGAAGCATTCGGTTCTGAGGGATAGATGGAGAAAGGAAAGCGAAACTTACGCAGTAAGTTCTCAGAGAGCAGCGCGCAAAGGGAAGGAATGCGACTGCGCAGCAGGCATATTCACAGTAGTATTTTATAGTAGATAAAAATAAACCAATCCTTGTATAGTTGATCGAGGATTGGTTTATTTACCATATTATGAGAGGTGAACCATTTTGGTGGCTGCTTCTCTATGCTAACTATGAGATCAACAATATATAACTCAACTTTCCCACGTTCCCTGGAACAGTCTTTTTTATGGCGTGTGCCGCGGCAGCCGTCTTACGAAGTATGTGGCGAAAGCGGGGGAACCCATGTACCCGCTCTACAGAGCGGGATAGGGACAAAAAAGACAGTGGGAAAGTTGAGTATATAATATAAGGATAATTTCGGATATTAAAGCCGAAATCAAATTTGGCAAAAGCAGGGAGGAAAGATGAAAGCACCTAATATTTTGTTTTTAATGGATGACCAGCATCGGCCTGATGTATTGGGATTTGCCGGCAATCCGGTGATCCGCACCCCCAATTTAGATGCGCTGGCCAAAGAGGCAGTGGTGTTTGAAAATTGCTATACACCTTATCCTCAGTGTATTCCGGCCAGACAGGCAATGATGGCCGGTCAGTATCCTAAAAATTGTGGCTGTCAGAAATTTGGTGATGATTTGGCACCGGGCTATTTGACTTTTGCCAGATATTTGGCGGAATACGCCTATGCCACCGTTGCCTGCGGCAAGCTCCATCATACCGGTCAGGATCAAATGCAGGGCTGGACTCAGCGAATTGGCAATGAAATGAAAAGTGAAAAAGTTATACAACGTGATCCGGAAGCTTTTGTCAAATATATCCCATCCCGTGACGCTATGCGCTGGCCACTTGTAAAAGAGGTTAAAAGTGCCGGTATCGGCAAAGCCTATCAGGTAGTATCGGATGAATACACTGTGCTGGGAGCTAAGAATTTCATTTTGGATTATTTTAACAGTGTTTATTATGATAAAGTCAGAACCCAAAGACCTTTACTGCTCAAAGTCAGCTTAACTCAGCCTCATTATCCTTATACGGCCAAAGAAGAATTGTTTCATTATTATTTAAACCGGGTACCGCTTTATACCGACCAGGTTGCCAGCGCTCATCCGTTTTTAAGCCAAAAACAATTAGTTGAAGGAAGGGATGTTTCCAGACGGGAAATTCAGCGGTGTACAGCTGCATATTATGCGATGGTTGAACAGGCCGACAGCTTATTTGGTCAAGTGCTGGATAGCTTACGACTGGTAGGACAAGATTTGGATGACTGGATCATTATATATGCTTCGGATCATGGTGAGATGCTGGGTGAGCATAGTATTTGGATGAAGCATAAATTTTACGAGGCCAGTGCCGGGGTGCCATTCTTTATTCGTTATCCCAAGCGTTTCCGGGGACAGCGTATTCGGGAAAATGTCAATTTGGTCGATATTTTTGCTACTCTTTGTGAATTGGTAGATTTGCCGATACCGGAGGGACTGGATAGTCGCTCATTGGTTCCGCTATTGGAAGGGAATACCGCTTTTTGGCATCAAAGCTATCAGAATCAAACACTTTCCCAGTATAATGGTGGATTTTTAATGATCAAGCAGGGAGATTTAAAATACCAGTATTATGGGCAGGATATGCCGGAAGTATTATTTGACTTGGCAGTCAATCCGGAAGAAACCATTGACTTCAGTCAGGATAAAAGTTATCAGCAACGGATGGCTGATTTTCGGGCAGAACGGATTCGCCTGGGATTTTAAAAGATTGACTGGCGGTTTTTCGTGGTTTTCTGGCGACCGGCAGGAGGATTGCCCATAAAGATTTTACACCGCCTGACCTATTATTTACATTTAACTGTTTATTGAGGTTCTCTGGTAGTGTGCAGGCGAATTGCCCATAGGGGCTTGAATTAAAGTTTAAAGGAGAAAATATGAAATTAGCGGAAATTTTAAAGCAACCTCAAACTATTGAGGAATTGTATCAAAATTTGCTCCGTCGTCAGGTGGAAATTGATGTTCGCCGGGGCATGACCAAGGCAGAGCAGGCACAAATAATTAAGGAATTATTTCCGGAAGTGGTTAGCGAAACCATAACCATGGCTGGATATGGCATGGAAAGTAAAGTCAAGCTGCCGGGTACCGGCGGCGAGTATAAAACCACCTTGTCCGGCGGTCAGTATCCGGCCTGGCTGGATAATAAATATCACACCAATGAATACCATTGGCAGTTAAACCGAATGGACTGGTGGCAAAATTTGCTGGCAGCCTATGCCTTTACCGGAGAAAATGCTTATGCTGAGCGGGTACTGGCTGAACTGCGGGATTGGACAAATGTAGTCAAACGTCCGGAGTTGACCCCGGATGATTTTTCAAAGCTGGAGAAAAATTTTCACAGCCTTAGTCCATGGCGGGTCTTAGAGGTGGGCATTCGTTTGCATAAAAGCTGGCCCCTAATCATGGAGCATTTACTGGGTGATCCGGTACTGGATTTAAAAACTTTGGAAATTTTTGTGTTATCGGTCTATGAGCAGGCGGAGATTTTAGCGGCAGTCTCGCCGCAATTCTTTCCCAAAGCCGATCATAATCATTATGTCATGGAAAATTTGGGATTATTATGGGCCAGCTCTTATTTTCCGGAATTTAAAAATGCAGAAAAATGGCAAAAACAGGCAATGGCTGAATTAGAACGCTGTATTGAAGTGCAAATGACCGAGGACGGTGCTCATATTGAAGCTTGCCCAATGTATCATAATGGCTGTATGCGCTGGTTTACTCTGGGGCTTTTAATTGCCCGTGACTTTGGACTGGAATTTTCGGAAAATTATAAAAAGCGTCTGGAGAAAGGTTTGGAGTATTCGATTTACTCCTTCCGGCCAACGGGAGAAACTGTGCCATGGGGAGATTCCAGGGCCAATCAGGGGGCGATCATGGGCGGTTTTTATGGCTATCTGGCGTTTCGGCGCAGTGATTGCCTGAATATTTTACGGGATTATACCAGCGAACAGGCATTTTATCAGCAAATTCAAAATCATATTTGGTTTTTATATGATATCCGGGAATTTAAGCAGTGTTTAGCTGAAACAAGTGAAAATCACATGCCCCTGCTTAATCATCAGCGCAGGGTAAAACAGGCAGCTTTTCGAACTTCCTGGGATAAGCAGGCACATAGTTTGTTTTTTGGAGTATATACCCCGATCCATACCGGTCATACCCATATGGACCCGCTGGGCTTTGATTATACTGCTCTGGGTCAGAATTTACTGGTTGATCCTGGCTATTATACTTATGAAAACAATGCTATGCGGGAAAAATTTAAATCACCGCAATATCATAATACAATTATAATTAATGATCAATATCCCTTTGAATATATCAATGCTTTCCGTTATGGAGAACAAAAAAATGGCGATATCCTATTAGCTGAGGAAAGAGCCGATCATTTTGCAATTATCGGCTATCATGATAATTATCAGCCGGTCCGGCTAATGCGGGCGATTTTACTGATTGAGGGAAAAGATCTTCTGGTTTTGGATTTGGTTAAGGGCGAAGCCAGAACAGCGGATATTTATTATCATTTGGCCACCGATCAGGTTCAGCAAATCGGGAAATCATATCTTGGCTTTTGGCCGGAGGTGCAATTACAAATGACATATAGCAGTGGATTGACAGCAGAGGTTTTAGAGGGAGAATATTCTAAGGATACGGATGCCAAATCACCGTCTAAGCGGATTCATTTAAAGGCGGAGCCGGTTGGCGCAGAAAATCTTTATGCGGCTTTATTTAGAGTTGCACCCAAAGAACAGGTAGTAGAAGCTGTTCAATTATCGGTTGCAAAAGATGCCAATGGCTGGAAGATTCAAATTTCCGGGGAGTATGCTTATCAGGTCAAATGGGATGGTGAAACGGAGATTGTTTATCAGGGAAATTAAAGGATGTTAAGGAAACAGCACATGGCTTGTATTTCCAAATGCTGTTTCCTTTTTGTATTTTATTAAATGGCTTTATTTGCCTATGGGATCATTTGGCAATTCAAGTCGATTTATGATTATAGATGTTTGAGATAATGCCCGGTGTTTGACTATATTGCTGGCAAGCCAGAGTATAGTCAAACACCGGGCATTATCAGGAAAGTTAGCTAAGACTAAAAGAGGTTTCCTAATTACAGGAAATCTTTTTTTGTGCAAGTAAAAGAAGGAATCCAATGACCGAAGAAGAAAAATCAAAGAACGATGAAATACAGACAATAAAAGAACAGACTATGTCCTCAAAGCCGAACAATATCATGATAAACAAGATTAGAGGAAAAACTTTTGTAACCAGGATATATTTTGACCAAAAGAGTAAGGCAACATTTCAAGATAAGCTGTTAAAGGTAATACATTCTGAACGAAAAAAATAGAAAAAAAGCCATAAAACTAACAAGTGCCACAGAAAAACCAGAACCGAAATACCTGTTGACAAATATATACTGTGTGGTACAATGTATATAAAATAAACGATATGGAGTATTAATAAAATATAGAAATAAGGTGTAAAAATGAACGAAGAATGGGTGTCGCAAATCAAACGAGGTACATTAGAATTTGTAATTATGTCATTGATTCAAAACAAAGATAGATATGGTTATGATGTTATTCAAACATTAGATAGCTACCCTATGTTAAAAACCCAGGAAAGCACAATATATCCTTTATTGAGGAGACTTTTGAAAAATGGCTATCTTGAATCGTATTGGCGAAATATGGGAGAAGGGATACCAGCTAGAAAGTACTATAAGATTACTAAATTAGGTATTTCTTATCTTAATCAGTTAAATGATGATTGGGAAACACTTGTTAAAAATATTGCTGAGTTGAGAAGAGGTTAAATTTTATGAATAAAGGACAAAATAAACAACTGGAAAAATATTTATCTCAATTAGATTCTTATTTAAGGTATATACCTGTTTCTGAAAAAACAGATATTTTAAGTGAATTAAAAAGTACATTTTATGAACGGATAAATAATGGTCAATCTGAAGAATCAATTGTTATTGAATTAGGAACACCAAAAGAATTAGCGATGAGCTACATGGGTGAATCTATTATTAAAAATAAAGGATTTTCTTTCAGAAGATTTATGATGGTAGTGGGCTTTTATTCGTTTGTATCTATGACGTGGATGTCAATAATCCCAACTTTAGCGGTGCTTTCAATTTCTTTCTTTTTTTCAAGTGTTGTTAGTGCTTTAGCCGGAATTATGGGACTGCTAAAGGGGATTGTTCATATTTCTTTAATTGATAATATGAAATTTATATTTTTTATATATGAATTAAAGGGAGTACCTGCTTTGATTGTAGGGGTGTTATTGGCAGTAATATTTATTGGACTTGGGATTTTATGCTGGAAAGGAACTATACAAATAATTAGTTTTTTACAAGTACAAAGATGGAAATTGAATAATAAAGGGAATTGGTACAAATGAAAATATTATTTTTACATGGCCTTGGTCAAGGAAAAAAAGCGTGGAATCAAACCATAGAACAACTTAATTGCGAAAATATTGAATGTCTTGATGTAATTTCCAACAAAATAGAGAATCCTGGTTTTAATTCCTTAGCGGATCAACTAGAGTTGAAACTAATTGAAGAGCGGGATCCTTTAGTTATTTGTGGACTAAGTCTTGGAGCAGTTTTAGGATTTGAACTGTATTTTAGACATCCTGAAAAAATATCGGGCTTAGTACTTATTGCTCCCCAATACAAGATACCAACAATACTTATGGATGTACAAAATTTTATTTTCAGATTAATGCCAAATAAATTTTTTTCAAAAACAGGAACATCAAAGAATAATATGATTTCTATATCGTCATCCATGAGAAAGCTTGATTATAGCGATAAAATTAAGAGAATATCTTGTCCTGTTTATATTGTCTGTGGGGATAAAGATAAAGCAAATATGAAATCAGCAATAAAATTAAGTCAATTATTACCTGAATCAAGCTTACACTTTGTTTGTAATGCGAAGCATGAAGTAAACATAGATAAACCTGATGAGCTAGCAGATATTATAAATAAAGCATATAATCTTACGAAGTATGTGGCGAAAGCGGGGGAACCCATGTGCCCGCTCCCTGGAGCGGGATAGAGCCAAAAAAGACTGTGGGAAAGTTGAGTTATTAATAAGCAATACGAAAACAGTAAATCATCAGGGTTTGCTGTTTTTTGTTACTCAATTTTCAAAAAATCGTCCATAAACATAAAAAGGCACTTGATAAGACGCACCATGGCTTGCATTTCCATGTGTTGCTTGCTTTCTGTATTTTGTTAAATGCCTTTATTTGCTTATGGAATCATTCGGTAATTCAAGATTTAATACCATGTGCGAAGAATTTCCCAAAACCTAAGAAGGAAAAATAGATAATACCAACAAAAAAGACCGACCATTCATTTAGGAGTATCAGCAACACAGATAAATAGGTGTTAATGTAAAAAGTACATCTGCGAAAACAGATGTACCCTATCTCCCAAATAAGTCGGAGTGCGTTCCTGTCCTTGAAGCTGTGAGGATCAGTTGTGATTTATTTACTGCATAAATAAGCAGCCAATCCGGCATGATGTGACATTCTCGAAACCCGATATAATTTCCGGTTAAAGCATGGTCGTGATAACGCTTATCCAAGGTTTTTTTTTGTAAAAGGGTATTTAATACAGTTTCAAGTAAAGACAGGTCGTAACCTCGCTTTTTGACAAGTTTCAAATCTTTGCGAAAGGCACCGGTGGTTACAAGCTCTAACATCATTTACCACCCGTTTCCAACTCATCAAATAACTCTTTTACAGAGGCATAACGCTTGGCAGGAATTTTTCCTGCCATAATGAGCTTCGCTTCCTCCATAGCCATTTCCGTTTCCAAGTTGAAACGAGGCTGTTTCATTTCAAAAGGAAGCCCTCCCTCCATCAGTGATTTATGAAGAAAAATATTGATGGCGTCGGTTACAGTAATTCCAAAGCTTAAAAATAACTGTTCCGCTCTCGCTTTTGTTTCCGGATCAATACGGACGTTGATATTCGCCGTTTTTGCCATAGTTTTCACCTCCCTGCTTTCTTATCTGAATTATATCACTTTTTGCAAACAAATACAATACAATGTGAAACTTTTTAAAAGTTTCATGATAGTTGATTTTTTGCTATCAAATCAACTACCGGTTTCTTGACGGTTGATTTTTAAATAACAAATAAAAACCCTCAGCTGTGCTGGGGGAGAAAAAGACTTTCAAGTAAAAAACCTCTTGTGTTACTAAGAATTCCGCCAAAATACAGGGTATCAGAAGTGATGGGATTTCTAAAAGGGAAAAGTAGCTTAATGATATTGAAAAAATGCTCTTTGGCTTGCATTTCCATGTGTTGCTTGCTTTTTGTATTTTGTTAAATTACTTTATTTGCTTATGGAATCATTCGGCAATTCAAGCTGATTTATAGTTGCAAGTGTTGGCGATAATGCCCGGTGTTTGACTATATCGCTGGCAAGCCAGAGTATAGTCAAACACCGGGCATTATCAGGAAAGTTAGCTAAGACTAAAAGAGGTTTCCTAAATCACAGGAAATCTTTTTTTGTGCAAGTAACAGGAGGAATCCAATGACCAAAAACGAAAAAACAGATAATAAAGAAATACAGACAGAAGAACCACAACCCCGAAAATCTGATGGCATTGTAACAAAAAAGATGAGAGGAAAGACCTTTGTAACCGGGATATATTTTGACCAAAAGAGTAAGGCAACATTTCAAGATAAGCTGTTAAAGGTAGTACAAGCGGAAAAGAAAGAATAGAGAAAAACAGACCACTATGTATCCCGCCTTTCCGTTCTTTTCAATATGTTTTCTTGAAAGACACGATAGCAAAGTCGTAGGAAATCTGACAGTGGAAAAATTACTTTAAAAATGGTATAATATCCTAAAATATTAGAGAGAAAAATATTGCAACCGTATTTTAAAACAATCTTTATGGGAGAAACTAGAGGAAGAATTTGGCAAAGAAAAAGTGACTTACTATTTTTTTGAAAAAATAAATCTTGAAGGCAAGATGGTTGACATGGATACTGTTTTAAAATACATGGGGAAAGATTAGGGATAAATTAAAGTAATCCAGATACAAAAAATTTATAGAGGAGAAAAACATGAACAAACTGGTAATAGATAATCACGAATTTACTTTAATAGGAGAACATGAGTATGAAGGAAAACTAATAGTTTGGGGAAAAGAAACTTTTATTTCTGTTGATAATTTTGAAGAAGCCGAAGACTTGGTTTCTTTGATAAAAGAAAAAATAAATTGGATTAATGAAAATAAAAAGCTGATTTTGGATCGCTTTATGATAGAAAATGGTCATTATGTTGACTTTGTAAATGAACTAATAGAGAAGGGAAAATTAAAAGGATATTCAAAAATCACTTATGAAGATTTTGTGAGTGCTTTCTTTGTAGATGGTGTTACTATATATTGTCCAGACTCTAGTATTATACTTGATTTACAGGCAGAACCGGATTATTTATTGGGACATTTGGCTACTATGGAAATTGATGAGGAATATAATATAGAGTTTGGTGGACTAAATGGGTAAAATTGAATTTCAATAGAGGTATGTATAGTTAGATAAATTGATTAAAGGTTATGAACAAAAATTGATATGGAATGGCATACGATAGCTCTCAGTTGGTAGAGAATGGTAAATTAGAAGTCGAAAGGAGGAAATTAGATGAAGCTTGATGAGAAGTGGATCAGGGCGCATCTTCCAGAAGATTGCAGAGATGAACCGATTGATGTGTTTTCCGGCATGTATCTGGACGGTCTTAAAGTAATGTCTTATGGAGAACGCGGTAATCCTGATGAGATTCTTTATGAAGCAAAGGATGAAGAAAATCTGCGCTGGTGGCAACTGGATAAGATCTGTTATTTCGTTGGTAAAACCGATAAATCCAAAATCTGGCGTTGGTACAGAGATCATGTAGAAAACGATCAGTGGTATTATAGCGAACATAGACATTACGACTATAATGCCATAGATGATCCCAGACTCCCGAATTTTGAGAGGTATTTACGGAATCTGAAATATGCGTTCCCTTCAGATTATTTTGAAGAGAAGGTCAAGGAATATACCGCTCTCATGAACCATTGGTATCTTGTTCCTCACTGGGGCTATGATTATGAGCATCTCTGTTTCATCGAGATTAGTGATTCAAAGGAATACAGCAGTGATTTCGACAAGTCCGAAGAACCAAAGCCTGAAACCATTATAAGAGTTATTGAGTGACAATTTCCAGTTTGTCTAATTGAATATAATGATTTGAGAAACAGTAAATCAAAATAGGTTTACTGTTTTTTGTTGCTCAATTTTCAAAAAAACGTCCATAAACATAAAAAGGCACTTGACAAAACGCTCTCTGGGTTGCATTTCCGTGTGCTGTTTTCTTTTTGTATTTTATTAAATGGCTTTATTTGCCTATAGGATTATTTGGGAATTCAAGCTGATTTATGATTGCAGGTGTTTGAGATAATGCCCGGTGTTTGACTATATCGCTGGCAAGCCAGAGTATAGTCAAACATCGGGCATTATCAGGAAAGTTAGCCAAGACTAAAAGAGGTTTCCTAAGTACAGGAAATCTTTTTTTGTGCAAGTAAAAGAAGGAACCCAATGACCGAAAACGAAAAAACAGATAATAAAGAAATACAGACAGAAGAACAACAACCCCGAAAACCTGACGGCATTGTAACAAAAAGATTAGAGGAAAGACCTTTGTAACCGGGATATATTTTGACAAAGATAACGAGGATACCTTTCAAGAAAAGCTGTTAAAGGTAGTACAAGCGGAAAAGAAAGAATAGAGAAAAACAGACTGCTATGTATCCTGCCTTTCTGTTCTTTTCAATATGTTTTCTTGAAAGATATGATAGCAAAGTCGTAGGAAATCTAACAGTGGAAAAAATGCTTTAAAAATGGTATAATATCCTAAAATATTAGAGAGAAAAATTAGAATTTGGAGGTGGTTGAATGAAGAAGACTAAAGTTGTTGTTGGTTTGGGAGTTATCATTCTGTTGTTCTATTGTGGCTTTTATTTTAAGGATAGAGTTGGAATTTCAGAAGATAAGATTAATGCTAAACAGGCAGAAACCGTTTCATGGAATGCACAGGATTATCAAACAATCAGTGCATCAGATAACAAATCACTCTATGTAGGCGTTATGTATATGAAGGATTATTCGGATGCCAAATACTTTATTTATGTAAAGAGAGGTGGACTGTATTTCGGTTGGCACTTTTTGCAGAGTGGAGGTTTGACTGAAATAGACGGCATCCGAGTTTTTGATTGCGGAAAATATGGTACTGCATATGTTGCGATGAACAAAGACAACATAGTCAGCAGAATTGAATTTGAGGATGGCAGGGAAGCTTCTGTAATGGAGAACATAAAGGGTCCTATTTGCGAGAGGTCTAATACTGCCGTTCATTTTTATGATGCTTTAGGGAATGTTATTGAGCCAACGACCAGATGGACATTACGGCAATAAAGCTGGATTCCGATGTGTTAACTCTTAGTTTATCGAACTCAAACAACCAAATAAGAGGCTATAGCATAGCGATTCACGAAACAGTAAATCAAATCGGTTTACTGTTTTTTTCATTGCTCAGATTTTAGAAGAAAGGACAAAGAAAATGAAAAACATAGAAGAAAAAATTTTAATGGCAGAAGAAGAAATCAAGCAGTTACAAAACAAAAGGAAAAAACTCATCAGTCAGCAGAAAGAGGAGGAACGAAAGAAGATAGATAGATGCCTTTATGAAAAAGGAGGAGTATTTGAAAGTATTTTTACCGAAAGCAAAGAATTAACCAAAGATGAATTTTATCAGCTCATCACTTCTTTAGTTGAATTAAAGGAAAGCATGTCAGAATTAAGGGATAAGGACTATAAGACTACAAGAACTATCAAAGACACCAAAAGAGTATTGATGCTAAAAACAAACTTATTGACCAAGCAGAGAAGTATTTGAAATATAAAGATACCTACAAAGTCTATACCAATTTAAAGAAAAGTAAACAGGAAGATTTTTATAATGAGTATACTGCAGAGGCTACTTTGTTTGAAAGTGCAGGGAAATATCTGAAAGAGCATTTAGGAGAAAGCAAAAACTTAAATACATCTAAATGGAAATCGGAAGTTGAGATTTTGAAGAAAGAGAAAAGAGGCCATACAATCAAATATTAGAAATACGAGAAGAAGTAGAACGATCAGAAAAAATTAAGATCTGTATCGAGCAGTGACAGGAATATTCAAAGGAACCGACTCAGAGCAAAAGCCAAAATTTAGGACTATAAAAAAGAGCAAAAAAGTAGTACAATGTTAGCAAATGTAGAGAAACAAATTTGAAATTAAGGAGAGCCTATGAGAGTAACTGTGGAAACTGTATTTGAGTGTTCGGCAAAGTGGCTGTTTGAAGAAGTTCAAAAGACGAGCAGCTTTTTATACATTACAGCGCCTTTGATGAAATTTGTGCCTTGCAACCGATGTTGGAACAAGCGTTGGAAACAAAAAAATTATGAGATGAAGATGTTTTTATTCGGTGTTCTTCCGCTTGGGAAATATTGGATCTGCATTGAAAAAGATCTTGATGCTATGACGATAAGGGATAATGGGAAGGGCGATCGCATCTCAAAATGGGATCATCTCATCACGATTGCGCCTTTGGGCGAGCAAAAAACAAAGTATTGTGATCAAATAGATATCGAGGCAGGAGTTGTGACTGTCTTTGTATATTTGTTTGTGCAGTTGTTTTATCGATATCGTCAATCAAGATGGAGAAAGTGGATTCGGGAGAAATACACTGAGAAATAGGGGAGAACGACAAAGATTTTTCTTGCAAATTTCTATATGAAAAAACAGATGATTTTCTGTGAAAAATGGAGAAAATGATGATTATTTTAATAACAGGTGCATCACACACAGGTAAGACTGTGCTTGCTCAAAAATTACTTGAAAAGTATAAATATCCTTATTTATCGATAGACCATTTGAAAATGGGTTTAATTCGTAGCGGCTATACCAAACTTTCACTCGAAGATGATGATAAGCTCACAAAGTATCTGTGGCCGATTGTTCGTGAAATAATTAAGACTGCCATAGAGAATAAGCAAAATCTTATTATTGAAGGGTGTTATATCCCTTTTGATTGGACTAATGATTTTGCAAAAGAATATCTTGATAATATCAGATATTACTGCCTTGTGATGAGTCAAAACTATATTGAGAATAATTTTGATAGTATAAAAAAATATGCAAGTGCCGTAGAAAGTCGCATAAATGATGAATGGTGTACGATGGAAAGCGTTTTAGAAGATAATGCTCAATTTTTTACAAATGCAAAAAAGCATAATGCAAATATCATATTTATTGATGATAGTTATGAGATAGATATTGATTTATGAGAAAGGAGAATTAACTCCCAGTTTGTCAACCTAAAACCACTAAATAAAAAATTATTAATATAGCAATTTAAGAAACAGTACGAATTTAATTGTTGCGATTGTGTCTTTGATTAAGAGAAAATATTTCAGCTGTATTATTGGTTACTACGACGGCAACATCTCCTATACTTATGGAACTATTCAATAGACATTTTGAGAAAAAATACTAAAGATAGAAAAAATCTGACAGAGAACAGTAAATCAAAAAGCTTTCTGGGTTGTATTTTCCTGTGTTTGAGATAATACCCGGTGTGACTATATCGTAAGCCAGAGTATAGGCAAACACCGGACATTATCAGAGAAATTAGCATAGGTTTGCTTATGATCAAGAGATAGGATAGCGAATTTACCTACATCGCCAGCAAGTCAGAGTATAGGCAAATTCGCTATCTTAATTAATATTGAAAGTTTTCTGCTAATTTGGCATTTTGAACTAGACTTTGGTAAATCGGTGATTTAGTCAGTAGTTCTTTATGTTTACCATAGGATTCTACTTTACCTTGGTCAATGACCACAATTTTATCGACATTTTCAATGGACTTCATTCGGTGAGTAATAATCAGCACGGTTTTATCTTTGATTAATTGATTTAGGCTGTCCTGGATTTTCTTTTCATTTTCGACATCAAGTGCAGATGCAATTTCATCTAAAATGATAATGGGTGAGTTTTTGAGGAAAGCTCTGGCAATGGATAGACGTTGTCTTTCGCCGCCCGACAGGCTGGCACCATTTTCTCCAATTAGGCTGTCATAGCCATTTGGCAGTTTATTGATGAATTCTTCGCAATTAGCTAATCGGGCGGCGGCCTTTACTTCTTCATCCGTTGCTTCCCGGCGGCCGATCCGGATATTTTCTAAAACTGAGCTGTTAAATAAAGTCACATCCTGAAAAACGATGGAAATATTTTCAAACAGCGAATCGGTTGAAATTTCCTTAATATCTTTTCCGCCAATCAGAATTTTACCACTATCATAATCATACAGTCGGGAAACCAGGCGCAGAATACTGGTTTTGCCACAGCCACTCATGCCGACCAGAGCGGTTACCTGTCCTTGACCGGCAGTAAAACTGACGTCTTTTAGGACTTCGGTATCTTCATTATATGAAAATGATACATTTTTCAGTTCAATATCATAAGTCTGTAAATTAACTTCTTCTCCGGTCTGAATCTCAGTATTACGAATTTCATTGATCCTTTGAATTTGAGCATCCAAATAAAAGAGTTCGGCTATATTTTGGGCGGAAGTGTCAATTGCTTCCTTAATACGCATAGTAGCCAGGAGATAGCCAAGGAAATAGAGAAGGCTGATTTCTTCGGCAATATATAGATTAATTCCAACTACAATCACAATGCCCAGACATAATTGTAAAAAGAAATTAGAAATCGCTATTGGTACAAATACACGTTTTTCAGCAGTTAACTGAATCTTTTCCCCTTGGTCAATCTGCTGGTACAATTTTTGTCGAACTTCATTTCCCAATCCATAACTTTTAATATCCTGCTGCATTTCAATTGCTTCCTGAAAGCTTTCGGAATTGGCACGCAATTGAGCATAATATTTTTTATGTTCTTTGATTTGTACTTGTTTGGACTGCCAGGTAAAGGCAAAAAAGAAAAGAATAGGCAGGACAACGGCTAAGCCTAACTTAAAGTTACCGATTAATAACAGGACAGAAACCAGTGGCAGAAAAAGAAAGAATGCTGATACTTTGGCCATGGCATGACTTAGTGCATGTTCAATTGCATCCACATCTTTCATAATGGTTTGCGAAATATCGGATAAATCATGTTTGGAAAAGAAAGACAGAGGTAAACCTATCAGATTTTGAGCAATTCCTACTCTTAAATTCTCGCCTTCTTTATAGGTAGAGGTATAAAGAGCATCATATTCCAGGCCAAGCAGCAAATACATAACTGCTAAAATACCAAGCGAAAGACCGATATATAAGCCTCTGGATCTTATATGCTCAAATAGAAACTGGTCAACCAGCATCATCAGTAAAATGGCAGGCAACAAATTGGTAACATACATCATAAAACAGGCAATCGTAGACTTTATTAAATCAGAAGCCCCTTGATCGGTTAAAGCAAATTGTTTTTTAAATATTTTTTTCATAAACAACCCTCCATTCATTGGCTTGGCCATATAATTCCTGGAATGCACGGTAGCGGCTATCCTGACCAATCAGGCTTTCATCATTGCCGCGCTCGATGATCTTACCATCTTCCATCACAATGATCTCATCCACTTTGCGAATGCTGCTCAGGCGATGAGCAATCATTAACACAGTCTTATTTTTCATCAAATTGGCAAATGCTTTTTGCAGCTCATGTTCATTTTCCGGATCAACGGCCGCACTGGCTTCATCCATAATAATGATCTTAGCATCTTTTAAGATTGCTCTGGCAATGGCGATTCTTTGTTTTTCGCCACCGGATAAAAAGACCCCCTTAGCTCCGATCATGGTATACTCACGGTCTTTCAATTTATTTAAAACAGGCTCACAGCCGGCCAAATGCAGAGCTTTTAAAGCATCTTCATCACTGGCGTTACGATTGGCCATTTTGACATTTTCCAAAATACTGGTTTTAAAGAGCTTGGCATCCTGGAAGACAAAGGCAATATTTTTAATCAGTGCTTCTTCGGTGTATGATTCCAATGGCAATCCGCCAATTTTAATAGTGCCGCTGTCGACCTTGTAAAAACCGGAGATTAATTTAGCGATGGTGGATTTACCGCTGCCGGAGGCACCAACAAAAGCATAGCTGTGATTTTCCTTTAATTCAAAACTCAGGTCTTTGATCACCGGTTCGTCGGTGTAACCAAAAGTAACATTTTCAAACTCAATGTTATAATGGGCAAAATGAGTTTCCGTACCAAAGTTTAAACGGTCTTTTTGCATATCATTAAAGATTTTTTCCAATTTCTCGACAGCTGCAATACCCATAAAAGAAAACATCGATACATACATAATTTTCATAAAGGCAACCGAAATGACACCACTTAAAAATAAAACCATAATTAATTCGACGGCCAATTGTTTGGGATTGCTTTGGATGTCCAAACCAAAAAGAACCAGTGGCGTTAAAATAGGGATCAGGCCAAAGAAGAAAAGTTGATAAAGAACATAGGGTCTTTTGCAACTCATGGCATAATCAAGTGCATATTTGGAGTAATCACGAATGGATTGATGCAATGCCTTAAATGAAGTAACATCCGCTTTAAAGATTTTAATTACCTGCATTCCACGTACATATTCAACCGTTTCAGCACTTAATTTTTCCAGTGCCGCCTGATAGGTTTTCATAAAAGTTTGCTCACCCATCATCATAAATAGTGTGGCCATTGAAACCAAGGTTAAGATAAGCAGTGTCAATCCAACTTTCAAACTGATAAAAAAGCCCAGGACTAAGACCGCGATTGGCGTTAGCATGGCCGAAGCATTATCCGGAATTAAATGAGCGACAATTTGGTGAGTTTGAGCTGCATTATCATCAATTAGTTTACGTACAGTTCCGGAAGAGTTCATGTCAAAAAAACGAAAACTGGCATTGGCCAGACCATCAACACCTTTTTTGCGAAAGTTAGCTTCCAGACGAAATCCCAGGATATGAGTAACATAAACTGAAATGAAATACAGCATTGTTCCAACAGCCAGCATACCGGCGATAACAAAGGAATATTGCCTGGCTGCCATGATTTTGCTTTCACCCCCTAAGATGAGATGATTCAGAAAAAGATACAATACATAATAAGCCCCGACAATAATCAGAGCGGAGATGGCGGTCAATAAAATACCAATATAAGCCAAATACTTTTCTTTTGGTACATAATGCAATAATTTTTGATATACTTTTGGCATAAGTGCCTCCTTTCTTACATATTTTGGTTATCAAAATGTTTTCTTAAAATGAAATGTCCCAGATAGATACCGATAAATGACAAAGTAAAAACAATCAAAATGGTTAGCAGGGCATAACCGCCTTGACTAACAGCAATGCTGGCATCCATAAATTCAGGACTTTGTCCGCGACTAATCCATTCCTGGCGATAGCTGTCAACAAAAAACATCACCGGGATCAAGGAGCCGCCGGTTTGACCAACTTGCATTATGGCAAAGGCCAGTGCCAGTTTCCAGACAGTAAAGTCGGAGCTGCGCGAAACTATCAGATCGGCCAGGAAGGCGGTGAGAATTGAACAGATCCACCAAGGCAAATAACCACCACCCATCAGGGTGAAAAGTCCCATGATAATGATGGTCAGAAGAGTGAACTGCCACATCTTTCCCAGTTTTTTAGCAACAAAGTAAATGATAGTGCCGCCGACCAGTCCAAAAACTCCTGGTGAAATATTATGACCAAAGGGACCGAGGACGGAACTGGAAAAAGCTGTAATAAAGTATATAACCATATAAAGAGCGGAAATAATAGCCAGGAATACATAATCTTTTATTTTAAGGGTTTTCATGATTTTCTCCTTTCATTTGATGAAAAATAGCTGCAACTTGCGAGGTTGTTTCGGCAGTCAAAACAAAATCTGCCTGGATTTGACCATCGGCTAAATAAATGATCCGATTGGCCGTTTTCCGGATAAACTCGTAATCATGCGAAATGATTAATAGACAGCAGCGATCAGCCAGCTCTGAGATTAAATCGGAAACAGCATGCATTGAGTAATAATCAAGGCCGGAGGTCGGTTCGTCAAAAATAATGACTTTATTTTGAGAAACCGTTGCGGCTGCAATCTGCAATCTTTGCTTTTCACCACCGGACAGATTGAAGGGATGGCGGTGACGCAAGGGTAAAAGTCCGACCCGGTCCAAAGCCTGATGGATCTGTTCCCGGCTGACCGGATGGGGACAAATGCTCAACTCATTTTCGGCAGAAGTACCAAACAGCTGATAATCTGAGTCCTGCATGATAAACATAACTGGTGGAGTGTTTAATTGACCACTGGTTGATGGTTCCATTCCACAGATTACTTTGGCCAGAGTAGTTTTTCCGGCTCCATTTTTGCCGAGGATAGCAATTACTTCCCGTTTTCTGGCCGAAAAACTAATGTTTTTTAAAATGGTTTGATAAGAAATATTTTTTAATTCCAAATAGGTTTCTTCCGGATCATAGGATAAAAGCGGATAGTCGGTATCAAATAAAGTAAATTGACGAAGTGGGTAATCACTGTTTTTAAATTCTGTTTCGGTATAGATTCCGCTAACAGTTCCGCTTTCCAGGACAATCACCTTATCCAGCAAATTGTTTAAATAAAAGTAACGATGATCTGCTACTAAAATGGAGTAGCCCTGTTCTTTGAAATTCCGGATATATTCGCCGATTTGCATGGTCATAGCATAATCCAGGTTAGAAGAAGGTTCATCAAACAACAGGATTTTCGGGTTTAAACTGAAAGAGCAGGCCAAGCTGAGCCGCTGTCTTTCGCCGCTGGAAATTTGAAAAATATCCCGATCCAGGATTGGCTGTAAATGAAAGCGCTCACTTAGGCTGGCAATTTGCTTTTGCATTTCTTCATACGGAATACCATAATTTTCCATAGCAAAGGCCAGTTCACTCAAGGTTGAGGTTGTAAAAAACTGACTGCGTGGATTTTGAAATACGCAGCCAATTGTCTGATTGATATCACCGGCCGACAAATCAGCCATGGGAAGGCCGTTGAGCAGAATGGTTCCACTGAGTTTACCTTCATATAAATGAGGAATTAAACCATTTAAACATTTTAAAACCGTAGACTTACCTGAGCCGGAAAGCCCGGTTAAAAGGACTACTTCACCCTGCTCAATGGTGAAATTGACATTTTTTAAACATTCCGTTTCATATCCTTCATAGATAAAGGAAAGATTATTAAATTTAATCATAAATGGCCTCCCCATAAAATAATGGTAATAAAACCAAGTAGAAAGCTGATCAGCCAGAAACTGTCGCTTTTTTTCCATTTGATATTGTAAATGCTGGTGCGCACTCCATGATATTCAATGCCTTTGGTGATTCCGGCAGCGGTCAGTTCTTCAGCTAAAAGAGAACAGCGAAAGAGCTGCGGGGTGATAAAATAGGAAAAACTTTGGAGCGGTCGTTTCCAGCTAAAGGCGATACCGCGCATGGCCATTGAGCTTTTCATAATTTTAAATTCTGCTTGAAAAGTCGGAATATAGCGGAGGGCGATTGTCAGAGCAATCGTGAATTTACGGTTTAATTTTAATAACTGCAGGGTGGAAAGGATTTCGGAAGGACCATAATCATAAAACAATAAACTGGCAATCATCATTAAGGGAATAAAGTGAAATAATATAAAAAAGCTCATGGCAAAGACATCTGTATGCGGAATTCGAAAATGTAACAGCAGATAATAAATCATACCAAGAGCCAGAAAAGCAATTGAATATTTTAAAAAACGCCGTATTTTTCCAAAGCGCAAGAGTAAAACGGCGGAAAATAAAAACAGAAAAAAGGTTACAAAAATATTATGGGCAAACATGGCTGAAAAAGGAATAATTAAGTTGATAAAAATTAAGACCAGGGCATTTATTTTAGTATTCATAAGCGTTTCCTTTATGCATGTATATTATGTAAGTTGTGAATCGATTACCGGGTGATCACTGGTTCGCTTATACGAACTGATAATTATTATCATTTTACTCCCGATAAGAATAATTGTCAAGAAATAGATAAAAAAAGCATAATTATTGATAAAGAAAGAATAATTATGGCTTTTACATGGTGGTCAAAGCAAGATTGCTTTCGCAGTACATGCCCAAAAAAAGACTGTTCCTGGGAATGTGGGAAGGTTGAGTTAATAAGAAAAATGATTTTCCGGTTGCAGTTGGTCTAAGTTATTGTATAATGAAAGTAGAAAAGAGGTGATGTTTGATGAAAAAAGGAATTGCATTGGTGATTGGGATAATGGGAATTGCTTTGTATTTTCTATGTATTAATAAAGATATTATCAAACATAATGCTCAGGAAGTAACAATGGAGCGAATTGCGGAGGAGATCAAGTCACAAAAACCGGTAAAAGTTCAGAATCTTCCAGAGCCGGCCAGGACTATGATCTGCTGAAAAATCTGAATTATGAAGAAAAATACCAAAAATTAAAAAAATGAGGTTATTATGGCTTATATCAATTATGTTAATATCAAACAAGGCAGTGCCAGCCTGCCCCGTTTTTCCAATGGCAATACCCTGCCGCTGGTGCAAATGCCCTTTGGTATGAATGCGTATACCCTGCAAACCGAGAGTAGCCGGGGCAATTGGTTTTATCATCCCAAAGACCGGGCAATTGAGGGGATTCGCCTGACCCATCAGCCCAGCCCGTGGATTGGTGATTATATGCCGTTGGTGATGATGCCGCAAAGAGAAGAGAGTTTTTTGACACCGGAGATGCGCTGGTCCGGCTTTCGTCCGGAAGAAGCGGAGCTGATGCCGCATTATTTAAAGGTTGATTTTCTGCGTTACCGAACCAGTCTGGAACTGGCGCCAACTACCCGCGGAGCAGTGATCCGCCTGGATTATCAGGGGGAAGAAGCGGCTTCCTTTGCTGTTTTAGTGGATAAGGGTTTGGCCGAATTTCAGGTCGATTTTGAAAAAAATCAAATCACCGGCTATACCCAGTATACCTCATGGCCAAGTCATCAGGATTTTAAGATGTATTTTATTTATCAGTTTGATTGTTTGCTTAAAAAAGCTTATCTTTTGCGAGCAGGGGAAAAATCTGAGGAAGGCAGCAGGATTTGTGAAGAAAAATGCGGGATTTGGGTTTTGCTGGAGCATCCAGATAAAAATAAAGAGGGATTGACGGAAAGGAATCTGCCAGATATAAACAGCCAAATCAAGGATAGCTATAATGAGTATAGCAGCCATATAAAAAAGGACTATATAACGGAAGGTAGTCAGATTGTCAATCTTCGGCTGGCTACTTCCTTTATCAGCTTAGAGCAGGCAGAAGTTAATCTGCAAAGAGAGCTGGCCGGAAAAAATTTTATGGCAGTGAAAGCGAGTGCCGAAAAGACCTGGGAAAGCTATTTATCCCGAATTGAAATCAGCGGAGCCAGTGAGGAACAAATGCGCCTGTTTTATAGCTGTATGTACCGGGTATTTTTATTTCCGACTAAGTTTTATGAAAGAGCGGCAGATGGTAAGGCCATTCATTTTTGTGCCGATACCGGCCGGATCAAACCGGGACTAAAATATGTCAATAATGGTTTTTGGGATACCTTTCGGACTGTTTATCCGCTATATTCTTTAATTGCCAGGCAGGAATATGCAGAGATTTTAGAAGGATTTATCAATACATATGAGGATTGCGGCTGGCTGCCGAAATGGCCGTCACCCAATGAAGTCGGAATGATGCCGGGGACATTGATTGATGCAGTGATTGCTGAGGCGGCAGTGAAGGCGATCGGTAGTAAAGCGCTGCTGGAGAGGGCATATCAGGGGGTAAAAAAGCATTTGACCGCTGTATCAAAGGAAAAGAAATATGGCCGGCAGGGAATTGCCGATTATGAAGCTTTGGGATATTTGCCATATACCAAATATCATGAAAGTGTTAATAATACCCTGGATTATGTGTATGGTGATTTTTGCATCAGCCAGATTGCCAGCGTATTGGGAAAGGCAGAGGATGCCCGTAAATATTTAGCCAGAAGTCGGAATTATCGCCAGCTTTTTGACGTCGAAACCGGTTTTATGCGGGCCAAAGATGAAGGCGGCAATTTCCGGCCGGATTTTGATGCCTTTGCTTGGGGGCAGGATTACTGTGAAGGCAGTGCCTGGCAGAATTCATTTGCAGTTTATCATGATATTGAGGGACTGGCGGCCCTTTATGGAGGCAAAGAGCAGTTTCTGGACAAGATAGACGAATTATTTGCCACTAAGCCTTATTATAAGAGGGGTGGCTATCCTTTTGAAATTCATGAAATGACTGAAATGGCAGCCGCTGACTTTGGTCAATGCGCCATTTCCAATCAGCCTTCTTTTCATCTGCCTTACCTTTATGCAGCCTTGGGCGAGAAAGAAAAGACTGAATACTGGATCGATCGCTTGTTAAAAGAGGGATTTTCGGCGGCCGATGATGGTTTTCCGGGAGATGAAGATAATGGCAGCATGGCTGCCTGGGTGATTTTTGCGATGATTGGGATTTATCCATTCTGCGTGGGTAAAGATGAATTTATTAAAATAAAACCGCAGGTTAAAAAGGTGGTTATTCATAGTCAGGAGGGGGATTGGGTGTTGGACATGTCCAAAGCCCAAAAAATTATGAAAGAAGTAGAAGAAATAGTAAAGCATGATCTGGAAAGATATATTCGAGTAGATTGATTTTTAAACGAGCACAGATAAAATAAAAAACAGCGGTCAATCGGCAAAGGTCGATACCGCTGTTTTGCTGCCATTAGCAATCTTTTTCTAACAGAGAAAAACCGGAAAATAGAAAAATAAAAATTTTTATTTTTTATGCAATAAAAGCCAAAATCTTGCGAGTAGATAGGTACAGGGGCTAAGAAATATTAAAAGGAGGTGCTGGGATGAATGATGAGCAGATTGTTGAATTATATTGGGAACGGAAGGAAATTGCAATTGTCGAAACGGCTGCCAAATATGGCAGTTATTTAAGCAGCATTTCTTACAACATTCTGGCAAATCATGAGGATGCCAGCGAATGTGTGAATGATACTTACCATGCTGCCTGGAATACGATGCCACCTCATCGTCCTACGCTTTTGTCTGCTTTTTTGGGCAAGATAACTCGTCGCATTTCGATTGACTGCTGGCGTAAATATCAAGCTGAGAAACGGGGCGGCGGTGAAATGGCTTTGGTGCTGGAGGAACTGGAAGATTGTGTGGCCGGCAGCAACAATGTGGAAAAGGAAATGGAGAGCCGGGAATGGGTCAGGTGGTTTAATGACTTTTTAAAGAGCCTGCCGGAAACCGAGCGTCGGGTCTTTCTGTGCAGGTATTGGTACATGGATTCCATTAAAGCGATTTCTGAGCAATTTGGCTTTTCGCAAAGTAAAGTCATGTCAATGCTGCACCGAACCAGAGGCAAACTTCGGGCACAGCTGATAAAGGAGGGCTTTTAATGAAAACAAATGATTTGCTGGATAAGATTGGGGAAGCTGGTGCTGAATTTATCCATGAAGCCAAAGCAGGCGGGCAAAAGAAAACTCCGGGCATAGGGCAGTGGGCAAAGTGGATGTCAGCGATTGCCGCCAGTTTGATGTTGGTGCTTGGCGGAGTGTATTTGCTGAACCATGTTGGTGGAAAAAGCGGAGATGGTGGAGATAATAATTTAAGTTATATGAACTATATCGGGCCGGTACTGCCACTGTCGGCTCAGGGAAATTTGAGTGAAGTAACCGCGATTAGAAATATTGATTTTGATTTTGAGGTTTATTATGAGGAAATAAAGTTAGCGGAAGTCGGTACGGCAGCGAAAATAACCGATAGCTATACCCTGACTAATTCGTCAGCTGAAAATCAGAAGCTAACACTTTTTTACCCCTGGATTGGAAATCTCCGTGACCTAAGGCATTATCCTGATATTAGCATTAATGGACAGGCCATTTCACCGCTTTTAAATCCGGGACCGGATTTTCATAGTTATGAATGGCTTCAGGTTGGAAAAGAAAGAAAGGAAAAAGGAACTTTCACTTCTCTAAGCAATTTTGCGGAGTTTCAAACTTTGCTTGGCGATAAGCATTATTTTCATTCCGCCTTTGATGAATTTCCGGCAATGGATATTCCAGTGACAGTTTATAAACTTCATGATTATGAGTATAGTCAGGATAAGGAAGCCGTTAATCCGACATTAAGTATGAATTTTCAAATTGATTTTCATAAGACCTATGTGTTTAGTTATGGCATGAATGGTATTACAATGAATGATGATGGTATTTGTTCCAGAACAAAGGGCGGTATTTGCTATCGGCCGGATATGGATAAAAGGAATCAATCGCCGGAGGATGCCTATGTGATTGTGATGGGTGAAGATTTGAAGAATTATACTATTCAGGGCTATACCGATGGTAGTTGTGACGCCGGCAAAGAGCTAAATGACCTGGGCTGTACGGTCACACGCTTTGAATCGAATTTGGGCGAAATAATTTTGGAATTGCTAAAGGTTGACAGGAATAAAAGAGCCTTGGCAGAGGAAGAAATAATGACCGAAAAAGCCAAAGCACCGGAGGTTTCACTGGAGTTACACCATAATTTAGTGGCAGAATTGCTGGATGCCAATGGCTGGCTGGGAGAGTTTCCGGTGAAGCGTTATGATGGTGGAGTGCTGGAGGATATTTTTTCGGCTGTTTTGCACCAGGGCCGTATCATTTACTTTGCTTTTGAGGTGAGCATTCCGGCCGGGCAGAGTATTCAGGTAGATGCCGCAATGTTCCGGCAGGGCAGTCAGGATTATATTGGGAAAAATAAAAAAAGGCGAGGTTATGATTTGGCAACGGAGCTGGGGTCTGAACTTTTATTTACCAAGCAGAGTGCTTCCATCTCCGGTTATGATGAAATTGAAATCGTGACTCAAAACTTTGGCTTTGATTTGGCGACCGGTATTACTAAGGTAGAACTGGATTTAAATAAGCCGCATTATTATCTGGAAGTTAGAAAGAGATAATATATTATCCCTTTATTGACAAAATCCCGAAATCCGATTACAATAAAGGTACAAAAAAGGAGAAGAAATCATGCCGAATGTCATTGAACTATGGGAAGAGCGACTTATGGAAAAATGATATAACCGGATATTGGCAGGAAATAAAAACCTGTAAGAAGCGACAATCGTTACTGCTTGCAGGTTTTATAAATTTGAAGAATAAAGGTTTTAAAAATAAGATGCTCAATTTTCCCATGTTCCCAGAAGCGGTCTTTTTTGGCATGTGCTGCGCAAGCCATCTTACGAAGTAAGTGGCGAAAGGCATGTTGCCTAGCCGGGCAGAAAAACGAAGTTTTTCGACAGGGTGATATGTGCCCGCTCCCCGGAGTGGGATAGATCTAAAAAGACTATGGGAAAGTTGAGTTATATATAGAGTTATATATAAAGATAAAATTTTGTTTATTTGACTCTTTTGGAGTAAATATGTTATTATCTAATAATAAAACATATTTTTCTGAAAATATGAAAAATATTGATCAAAAAAATAAATTTGGCAGCATATTGTTTTGAAGGCATTGTAATATCAATATATTGTGCTGATTTGAACAAAAAAATCAATTCTGCACATCTTTTTATTACAAGAAAGGAGGGAAATAAATAATATTTTTTCAAATCAGGCGTGAGTAGTTGCAAGCAGTAAAGTTGAGTTAGTAATCTAAAACTATCTGCAAGTGAGGTATTTCCTTTCCTATATTAAGGGGGTAATTTTATGAAAAATTATATGTGTTCGCTTCTTCTTTTATTGATAGCTCTTTTTATACCTTCTTGCCATGATTATACTGTTCCGGTGAGTTTAACAGAATATTACGACTCCCTTCTATCCCCCACGGACATCGACGGTAAAATCGAGTATCGGAAAATTATGCTGCCTGATACATTAAAAGGCTATAAAGCTTCCTACACGAAACTTTATGATAAATCAACCCTTCTTACCTGTTTGTATGACGAAAAGACCTATTTGGATAAGGAATATGGCTTTTATAACTTTGATACCGGAGAATATCAATTCCTCTTTTCATTGCCCGAAAATCTCTCGTCCGGTGTATGTGCTATAAATGAGAATTATATTATCTTGAAATTTTTCGGTCTCAATGCCCAATTTCTTCCCGACAGCCAAAGCTCGTCGTCTGTCGCAGAGGGAATTTACGCATATTCTCTTCATGAAAATCACTTATTCTGCGTTCATCTATTTTCCATTGATTCCGAAAGTAAGCAAGTGGAATACGAAAATTATAACGATGTTCTTTTACTGGGAGATACTCTTTGGTTTGACGACTTTTATGCCAATGACTCCGGCAAAATTCTTGTTGATTTGTACTGTACTGATTTAAAGGACTTAAAACCGCAAAAAATAGAGGAAAATGCCCAAAATCCTTTCTATTACAAAAATCAAGTCCATTTCTTTGTTCATGATGAAAATTGGGAATATAAGGTTTTCTGTTCTCTTGACGGACAAACGACAAAAGTTTCAGCCGAAGATTTAAAAGGTATTGCCCCTTTTCAGGATAACTTTTACTGCATAGAACATAAACCCGATTATAAGGAGCTTCTATATCGCTTTATTATAAAAGATATGAGTACAGATAAGATTCTCGCTTCCTGTAATTCCTCTAACATTGTCGCTTCTCTCAAAGCAACCGATTTTTTTGTCAGCTGGAACAATTATGCTGACCATGTCCCTTGTATCTATGATAGAAAGACACAAAAAATCCTGGTTTTTTCCAATTTACCGGAAGGTAATAATCGCTTTTTAATAAAAGAAAATTACGGAATTTTATTTCAACTTCTACCCGGCTATCAATCGAAAGATATCTATTTTTTTGAACGAAAAAAATAATCCCTTTAATTTTGTTTTTGCTTATTTTTTCCTTATCCGCCTGTAAGGAAAAGTATGAAATCCCGATCAGCATACAGGAACACTATGATTTCTTGCCTGCTGTCAATGATATTGGCGGTAAAATCGAGTATCGAAAAATAGAAATTCCTGCTAAACTAAAGGAATATAACGCAGGCTGCCTTTATCTATGCGATAAGTCCACTGCCCTTCTATACCTATCCAAAACAGGGAATTATTATTTAGAGCAGGAGTTTGGATTTTATAACTTTGAAACCAATGATTATCAATCACTGACATCCTTTCCCGAAGGGCAAAATGTAGGTATATCTGCTCTAAATGATGATTATCTGATTTTACGAATTTTTCGGGATGATGTTCATAAGGAATCTCTCCTGCCCGTCGGTCTTTATGCATATTCCCTGCAGGATAGTCAATTGTTTGAAATCATTCTTGAAGAAATCGACCCTGTCAGCGGCTATCCTATCTACGCAAGCTATAATGATGTTCTCCTGTTGGGGGATACCCTTTGGTTTGATCGCTTCCATACCAATGCCGACGGTAGTCGGTCGGTCGCTCTATACAGCATCAATTTAAAAGACCGGAAGCCGATAAAGAGAGTGGAAAATGCTCAAAATCCTTTTTTATATCAAGATCAAGTTGCTTTTTTCACACACAACGAAAATAAGGAATACAAAAAAATCACTACTCTTGGCGGGCAAAGTATTGATGTAACCATTGATTTAAGGGATATTGCCGCCACCGGTAACCACATTTATGGCATTGAAAACCAACCGGATTATAAAGAACTGCTCACCCGTTTTCATTTAAAAGACTTGATCACCAATCAGCCTATTGTTTCCACCATAAAATCCATTGACCGGCTGCATGCCAATGAATACTTTGTTAGTTGGCGTAATATTTTTAAGCATACTCCCTGTATTTATGACCGAAAATCAAAGCAACTATTGGTTTTTTCCGACTTACCGGAAAGTGAAACTTTCTATCTGATCAAAGAAAATTACGGAATCCTGACACAACATACGGATAACGGGCGAGTCAGATATTTCTTTGAACGCAAGCAGTGACTTTCTGTCTTTATATAAGCTGATCTTTTTGCCAAAGAAACCACATCCAAAAGCAGGCAAAGATTATTATTTTCTATTTAGAAAGAGATATTATATTATCTTTTTCTTGACAAAAACACATGAAAAGACTAAAATATTAACTATGAATAAGCGATTTAATTTTTTGCGTTCGCCCGGGGATATAAATAGTGATTTAGCCAACAGAGTGAGCCAAAGACGAAAGGAGAAAAAGATCACACAAAAGCAGCTTAGCCAAATGTCAGATGTCAGTTTAGGTTCGATTAAACGCTTTGAACGTTTGGGTGAAATTTCTTTAAGCTCACTGGTGAAGATTGCCTTTGTACTGGGGTATGAAGATGATTTTGACGAACTTTTTGTAAAGAGAGGATACCGCTCCATTCAGGAGGTGATAGATGAGGGAAAGTAAAGTAATACAGGTTGTGGCCTATGGGCAGACGGTTGGAACCTTAGCTGCCGGGAGAGATTACCGGATTGCCTTTGCTTATGATGAAGAGTGGCTGGAACATGGCTTTGCCATCAGCCCTTTTTCGCTGCCATTAAAGAAAGAAGTTTTTTTTCCAAGGAGCTATGATCCTTTTGAGGGGTTGTTTGGAGTGTTTGCAGACAGTTTGCCGGATGGCTGGGGCAGGCTACTGGTTGATAGAATGATGCAAAGAAATGGATTAGCACTATCAGAAATCACAAACCTTTATCGTCTGGCAGTGGTCGGCAATTCCGGAATGGGAGCACTGGAGTATATTCCGGCCATAGAGCTTGCTGCGGAGATAGAGGGAATTGATTTTGACGAACTGGCACAAAGCTGTAAGGATTTATTACAAGGGGAAGACAGTAAGGATATTGATACTTTATTTGCTTTGGGTGGTTCTTCCGGTGGAGCCAGACCAAAGATTTTTCAAAAAATAGATGATGAGGATTGGATTATCAAATTTCCATCAACTTATGATCAGAGCGGAATTGGCAAAATGGAATATGATTACGCCTGTTGTGCCCAAAAATGTGGAATTGAAATGTCAGAAACAAGATTACTACCATCTAAGTATCATGAGGGATATTTTGCCACCAAACGTTTTGACAGGAGAAAAAAGAAAAAAATACATATGGTTTCGGTCAGTGGTTTGCTGGAAACAACACATCGCATTCCGAATCTGGATTACCATATTTTAATGCAACTGACTTTAAAGTTGACCAAAAGTTATTTGCAAGTAGAAAAAATGTTTCGCCTGATGTGCTTTAATATCTTTGCCCACAATCGGGATGATCATTCCAAGAATTTTTCTTTTCTTTATGAAAAAGAGGAGAATCAATGGCGGCTGGCACCGGCGTATGATTTGACTTACAGTTATTCGATTGGCGGAGAGCATGCCACTACCATCAATGGACAGGGGAAAAATCCATCTGCTTCCGATATTCTGGAAGTAGCTGGCAAAGCCAAATTGGATATGGCAAAAGCCAAAGAGATTATGAGAGAAGTAGAAGCAATCGTAAAGCACGATTTGGAAAAATATATTCGGGCAGATTGATTTTTAAAGGAAAATAAAAACCAGCGGTCAGTCGGCAAAGGTCAGTACCGCTGGTTTTCTGCCTTTATATAAGCCGATCTTCTTGCCAAAGAAACTACATCCAAAAGCAGGCAAAGATTATCACTTTCCATTATTTTTTTATAAACGGTATTTTAAATTTACGGAATCATTGCCAAATTTATTATTTTATAGTAAAATGAAATGCGAAAGCAGTGATTGACCGGAATTTTAGTTCGTCTTTCCAGACAGAGAGCTGAGTTGATCACTCAGCTTTTTGGCATGATTTTACAGCTGTGTACCCCGTATAGAAATGCGGAGTGCTTTGACAGACATGGACTGCGAAAGCGGGGCGTAATCGCTGGCTGTATGCCCGAACGAAACTCCGAAGCCTTTTGACGAAATAGGTGCTGTAAAAGCATTTTTTGCACAGAAGTGACAAAATAATGTCAAAAGGCGGTAGTAAGTAGCTAAAAAGGATAAAAATCAATCAGAATAGAGGAAAACCATGCGAATTAGTAATGATATGGTGGTAGTTGGCAAGATCACCACCACCCACGGACTGAAGGGAACGGTTAAAGTTTTGCCGATGACCGAAAACAGGCAACGTTTTTATGAATTAAATCAGGTGATGGCCGAACTGGCGGGCGGGTGCCAGAAATTATTGACGATCAAAGCAATCAACCCTTTTAAAGAGGGTTTTTTGATTGATTTTAAGGAAATTGCTGATGTTAATGCTGCCCAAATGCTGCGCGGGGCATTTTTGCAAATCCCACGCAGTCAGGCACTGGAATTGGAAGAGGGCGAATATTATATTTTTGAAATTATTGGTGCCCAGGTGATAACCGATGAAGGTGAGCATTTGGGGGAACTAACCGATGTGATTGAAACCGGCGCCAATGATGTGTATGCAGTGACCACTCCCGACGGCGGCGAAATTTTGATTCCGGTCATTCCCGATTGCGTACTCGATGTTGATACTGATCATAAAATTGTGAAAGTACACTTACTGGAGGGCATGCGCTGATGAAATTTCATGTTTTAACCCTCTTTCCGGAGCAGATTGAAAAGGGTTTATCGGACAGTATTTTAAAAAAAGCGATGGACAAGGGTCTGATTTCCTTAAATACCGTTAATATTCGGGATTATGCCGAAAACAAGCATTTTCAGGTCGATGACTATCCTTTTGGCGGCGGGGCGGGGATGCTGATGCAGGCGCCGCCGATTTTCCGGGCCTATCGGGATTTACAGGCTAAAGGTGTGAAAAGCAAGCGCTTTATTTATATGTCACCGCAGGGCCGGACGCTGAATCAGGAGATTGTCAAAGAATTGGCTGCCGAAGAAGAACTGGTTTTTTTATGCGGACATTATGAAGGGGTCGATGAAAGGGTATTAGAGGAGCTGGTAACCGAAGAACTGTCAATTGGCGATTATGTCCTGACCGGCGGTGAGCTGGCGGTGATGGTGGTGATCGATGCTGTCAGCCGCTATGTTGACGGTGTGCTGTCAAATGATGAGTCGACCGGCGATGAAAGTTTTGAGCAGAATTTATTAGAATACCCGCAATATACCCGGCCGGCTGATTTTGAAGGCAGAACGGTGCCGGAAGTTTTACTGTCCGGGCATCACGCCAAGATCAAGGAGTTTCAGCGCCGGCAGGCAATTTTGCGGACTGCCCGCAAACGTCCGGATCTACTAGCCAAAGCTGATTTAACACCGGTCGAAAGGGAAATGGTGCATAAGTATTTAGAGGATTTGCCGATGAATGCAGAAGCCTCAAGTGGCTTGATCAGGTAAAAGTCAGCTTTTCGATATTCCCTGGAACGGTCTTTTTTAGGAGGCTGTCCGCCCGGGTAGAAAAACCAGGTTTTTTGAAAGTCTTGTGCTGCGAAAGCAAATGTACTCGTTCTCTGGAATGGGATATCGTAAAAAGATGGTGGAAAAGTTGAGCATATTATATAAGGAAAAAGGTTGAGTATATCTGTAGAAGGCGGAAAAGTCGTTTAAGGCGGTTAAAGCCAAAAATGCCTGGAAAGGAAAGAGAGCATGGAAATATTTGGAGTAAAGATCCCCGGGGATTTGATGATAGTAATTTTAGCAATTTTAGGTATTTTGGGCGGGATCAAATACCTGACTTGGCGCTTTAAAATGTCAGCCTTTTACTGGATTTATCATACCATCAGGAAAGCTCTGAAGGAAGAACCACTGGAAGAAATGGATTTTAAAGAGTACCGGATGGATGATGATATTCAAAAAATTGATGAGAATTTTGATAAGGCCGATTTTTTAAAAACAGTGGAAAATGTGCTGCGCCAATATTGCAAGGCAATGAGTGAAAATGAGCACCGCCTGCTACTGTCATTTGAAACCCCCAATTTATTTCAAAGGCATAAGGGGCAAATTGAGTATAATAAAAAAGCGCAAATCAAAGATGTTCATAAATTACAGGAGTTTTTAGGGGCTAAATTTGTCCAGGTTAAAATGGAGCAAAATAAATTGGTGGTCGAGGCCAGAGCCAATATGTTCCGATATAAACTTAATAAAAATGGGAGCTTACTCTCAGGTAGTCAATCAGATCTGCGCAAGTTGATCTATCAAATGATTTTTGTGAAGCAAGCTGGCCAAAAAGAAGTGGATGAGCGGGTCAATTGCCCGAATTGTGGTGCTCCCCATGAAGTACATTCAGCCGGAATTTGCCAGTATTGCGGCACGATGATCGTGACCTTAAAAGACAATTGGCTGCTGGATGATTTAAAACAAATGTAGCCGGATTTATTTTTGCCGGTTAACAGCGAAGTGGACCAATATAGCGGCATTAATTAAGTCGGCATCATTGAAATAGCCATTGCCCGATTAGCACCGGAGCAAATTAAGACAGTTGCCGGTAACGGATGGATGATCAGGGCAGCTGGTAAAAGTCAAAGCAAAGATGGCCGGTCAATGATTTGTGGATGTATGAAAGCATGAAGTTTTTAGCCGGCTAGGGCAGGTTAATTGACTGGGAAAGCAAGGAGAATTATGAATTTTACAGAGTTACGCCAAAAATATACGGAGCTGCGCTATCAAAGTTTTACCAGCAATTGGCAGGCAGAGCGGCCGGAATTTTGTTTTACCTATATTTTGGTAGCCGCAAATGGTGAGAAGATTATTTTTCACCACCAACTTAACTATCAATTGATAGCCCGGGGAAAGCCTTTGCCTTTGGCGGTAACCGCCGAACGGCAAAAGGAGCTGGAAAATTTTATTTTTCAAATCGGCATGGCCGAAACCATTAATTATTGGAAACTGGCTTGCCCGAAACAGTTGACAGTAGCCTGTGGTCAGCTGAGCCAGGCAGATATCGCTTTTTGGAAAAAATTGTATTATAATGGTTTGGGTGAATTTATTTACTTAAATGGGATTCATCAATTAACACCGGCGATCACCATGGAAAATCTGGTGGAGATCGCAGCGGATGGCGGCCCGCAATGGAAACGGGCAGAAACGGAAGATTACAGTGGTACTTTAATTCCGGTTGGCGGCGGTAAGGATTCGGTCGTGACTTTAGAACTGCTCAAGGACACGGCTGACCAAAATCTTCCCTTTGTGATGAGTCCGCCGCAGGCGGCGTATGACTGCATTACGGTGGCCGGCTATGACCGGTATTTACTGGCCAGCCGAACTTTGGATCGACAAATTTTAGAAATGAATGCGGCCGGTTACTTAAACGGGCATGTGCCGTTTTCAGCGATTTTGGCTTTTATTGCGGCTTTAGGAGCAGCCCTGACCGGCAAGCGTTATATTGCCCTGTCCAATGAAAAGTCAGCCAATGAGCCATCGGTACCAGGAACAACTTTTAATCATCAATATTCCAAGACTTTGGAGTTTGAGCAGGATTTTGCTGTTTATCTTGAGCGCAATGTCAGCCGGAAGATCAAATATTTCAGCCTGCTCCGGCCCCTATATGAAATTGAAATTGGCCGGGCCTTTGCTCAGCACTCCGCTTATCATTCGGTTTTCCGCAGCTGTAATCGTGGCAAAAAAACCAATGAGTGGTGCGGTAGTTGCTCCAAATGTTTATTTGTATATATTATTTTAAGCCCTTATATAGAAAGGGAAGATTTGCAGGCGATGTTTGGCAAGGATTTGCTGGCTGATGCCGGGTTACGGCCGATTTTGCGGGAACTGACCGGTATGGCTGAAACTAAGCCTTTTGAATGTGTGGGCACGATTTGGGAAGTGCGCTTTGCCTTAGCGGAAACAGCCAAAAAATATGGTTACACGGCCACAGATGAAAAGACACCGGTTTTGATCCGAGATTTTTTAGAGGCCGGTTTGGCAGAGAGTAAGCCTGAGGAAAACTATGAAAGCGGTGACTGCCTGCCGGAGGAATTCAGGAGTTTGCTAAATGCAAACAATTTTATTAAGTAAACGACCAAAGGCATATGTGGCCAAGACCGTTTTGTGCTGCAAATGAGGAAAGTGGGGCTGAGGCAAACGATTTGATGTGGTGGGCATCGCAAGGAATATATGACGAAAACCATCCCATATAGCAAGCAGCCAAAGTGATGTGTCGCTGTAAACAAGTTTATGCAGTATGCGGCGAAAAGGATGGGAGATTAAAAATACGAGGGTTGATTTACCAAGGAGAAGTCAATGGAGCAGGAAAAATTATATGCTCGCTTAAGGCAGAGATATGAGCATAAGAAAATATTGATTTTGGGCTTTGGCCGGGAGGGCCGGACCAGTTATCATTTTTTACGCCGGCTTTTACCAAAGCAGCATTTTACGATTATGGATGAGCGGCCAATTCGTGACCAGGATCCGGTTTTTCAGCTGGAAAACGGACAAATGGATGATAATCTTGATTTATTATGGGCGGAAGATTATTTAAAAGACTTAAATCAATATGATTTGATCTTTAAGACCCCAGGCTTGCCGGGATTTCATTTGCAGGGAACAGACCGCCGGAAAATCACATCGCAAACCAATGAATTTGTTTATTATGTTGGTGAGCGGGTGATCGGTATTACCGGCACCAAAGGCAAAAGTACTACTTCTTCTCTGGTGTATGAATCGCTGAAAGCCTTGGGCCGGGATGTGCTGCTGGTTGGCAATATTGGTCGTCCGGCTCTGGAGCTATTGCTGGAGGACGTACCAGAGCGCTTTTATGTCTATGAGATGTCATCACACCAAACCCAGTTTTTGCATTATCCGCCCAGAATTGCAGCAGTTCTTAATTTGTTTGAAGAACATCTGGATAATTATCTGGATTATCAGGAGTACATTCAGTCCAAACTGAATATTGGCCGGGCGATTTTTGCCGGGGAAGATGGCGGCCGGAGTTTGTTTTTATATGGCTGTGATAATATGGAATTAAAGTCTTATCATAGCTTATGGCAAAACTGTCGGCATCAGAGCTTTGGCCATATCCAGGCCAATGAGCTGGGGGATGCCGGGATTTTCATCAGCAATCAGGAAATTGTCTTGCTGAATCACAAACAGTTTGATCCGGCTGAGATCCATCAGCATGAAACCGGAAAGACCGGGCAGATGGATTTCATAAAGCCGGGTGGCGTTCAGACCGATATTTCAGCAACTGATCAATGGGTTTTAGGACAAACCGATTTTCCCAGAAAACTTTTAGGCAATCATAATTTAGGCAATGCTTTGGTCACTTTTTTAGTAGTGCAGGAATTATTTGGTTTAACCGAGCAGAGGATCGCCACAATTTTTCAGGTAATTTCCGAATTTCCGGGACTGGAGCATCGTTTGGAATATGTTGGCCAGTTTATCGGGATCCGTTTTTACAATGATTCGATTTCCACTATTCCGGCAGCAGCGATGCAGGCAATTCAAAGTATTGATGGCTTGCAAACTTTGATTATTGGCGGTTATGACCGGGGGATTCATTATCAGCAACTTATTCAGGACTTAAATGGCAGGCCGGAACTACGGCTGATTTGCCTGCCGGACACCGGCCATAAATTATTTGCCGGACTGACCCATCAGCATAAATATTTGGCTGGGGATATGGCCGAGGCAGTAAAATTGGCATATGCGATTACTGAGCCGGGAAAGGCCTGTGCATTGTCGCCGGCGGCAGCCAGTTATACTTTTTACCGAAATTTTGAAGAGCGTGGTCATGATTTTAAAGCTAAAGTTAAAGCATATGCAGACTTGACTGACTGGAGCAAATAAAAAGAAAATAAAATGCAATGTTGCAGCAGAAAATAAATCGCACTGTTTGGGAGTATTAGTTTTCGTTGCAGGCGAGGCATATAACCGCAAAAACCGTCAGATCCGGCAAGCAGCAAAGGATGGAAACAATAGTCATAGCAGTTAGGAAGAAAGATGAAGAAAAAAAATACAGTTAAAACAATTAGTTATGTAATGATCATTACCTTAGCCGGTAAATTGATGGCCCTGTTTCGGGACCGGCTTTTGGCTCAGGCTTATGGCACCGATATGGAAAGCAATGCTTTTTCTGCGGCCAGTATGTTGCCGAGGGTGTTTTTTGATGCCATCTTTGTTTCGGCCATTACCATGAGTTTTATTCCGATTTTCAGTAAATGCATGCAGGAAGGTGGTAAGAAAAAAGCCTTTGAGTTTTCCAATGTATTTATTACCGCTATTGGAATTTTAATGGTTGGCTTATCCTTGCTGGGCATGATTTTTTCTGATACGGTAGCCGCTTTTTCGGTGGGGGGATTTGATCAGGCGACTTTGGAACTCTGCTCAGACCTGCTTAAAATTTTATTTCCAACTATGATTTTTACCGGTTTTGCCTATTCTTTTATTGGCATTTTGCAGTCACTTGATAGCTTTGTCATTCCGGCTCTGACCAGTGTGGTCTTTAATACCGTAATTATTGCCTATTTCTTTGGGCCGAATGCCAAATGGCGAATTTATGGATTGGCGGTAGTGTATCTGATTGGCTGGATCTTACAGGCGGCCATTCAAATTCCGGCCTTACACAAAAAGGGCTATCATTTCCGGCCTGATTTTAACTGGCACAATTCTTATTTAAAGCAGGTCGGACTTTTGATCCTGCCGGTTATGGTCAGTACCTGGGTACAGCCCTTTAATTTTTTTATCAATACCAAATTTGCCTCCGGCGTTTATCAAGGCTCAGCGGCCAGTGGGATTAACTTTGCTAATAGCCTGTATACTATTATTGTAGGCGTATTTGTGCTTTCAATCATGAATGTGCTCTTTCCCAAGATGTCCGATCTGGTCAATCAGGGCAAAAAAACAGAATTGGAGCAGCTGACCGGTCAAATTTTAGGAGTAACCATGTTGTTTGTGATCCCGATGATGATTGGTTTAATGAGTTTAAGTCAGGAAGTGGTCCAGCTTATTTATGGAGGTGGTGAGTTTGATGAATTTTCGGTTCAGATCACCGGCACAGCCCTTTTCTACTTTTCCCTGGGGATGATCGGCTATGCTCTGCAAACCATTTTGGCCAGAATTTACTTTGCCGAGCGCAATGGTAGGGTGCCAATGATTGGTGCTATCATTGCTATTTTGGCGAATATCGTTTTTTGTATTCTTTTAGTAGGCAGGATGGAGATCGGGGGACTGGCTTTGGCCTCCTCCTTATCGGCCACCATTTATGGACTGGTTTTGATGATCCCATTGCTTCGGGGTGAAAGACGGGTATTTAATCAGATGTTTTTTGTGGATATCCTTAAAATGACGATTTCGGCCGGATTGATGGCCGGTGTAGTTTTTTTGGTCAAACCGTTTATTGCATCTTTGATGGAGCAGGGAATGATAATGCAGCTTCTTTATTTACTGCTTCTGACAGCGGCGGGCATGGCCGTGTATGGGCTGTCAGTCTTGCTTTTACGGGTGCATGAGGTTCAAAATGTAAAAAACTTTTTATTGGAACGAAGGCGAAAAAAAGCCGGAGCATAAAAAAATACAGCAGGTGTGTAAAGATCATCTGGCATAGCAGTGATGACGGACGGAAAATGAATATGATGAAAGCAGATTTTTTCGTATCTGAGTAGCGGAGCAGCATAGGCATGCTGCCAGTGAATGGTCATCAGTAATAAGGTCAGAGATGAAAATATAAAAAAATGGCAGGCAACCGGGAAATAGTATAATCTGGAAAATTTAGCAACAAATCAATGTGAGGAAAATTATGAAGTTAAATAAGATATTACTGGGAATTATGTTAATAGGGATGGCAGCGGCCTTATTCTTAGCAGTCGGACGATTTCGGGTGGAGAATTATTACAAAAAATATGAAATAACAATGGATCTGGAGGAAATTAAAAAAATTGCTGCTACTGAGGGGAAAACACTGGCTCAGTCTTTAGCAGACTGGAAAGAGGTGGGGATTGACTCCATCACCATGACAGAGCAGTCACTCGATACTTTGCGTTTTTATAATGATTTTAAACTGCGGACTTTTTTTGAAGGCTATGATGTAGTGGTGCAGGCCACTGAGCAGGGGATTGATTTTGTGGAAAAAGGATTTACGGAAGTTCTGCGCGATGGCCGTCAAATCATTCGCCGCAGTCCAACCGAGCTTTTGATTGAAGGCATTGCTTCAGACTTTGCTTTTAAATATGAAGTATCCCGTGATTTCCTGGAAAAGCGGACAGCAGTATCCAAGGTGGGCGATATTTCCAAATTGCAATTTGTCGGACTGGGTTATTTGCCAGCAGAAATTAAAGCAGTAAAAGCAGCTGGTCTGGCCATTCAGTTCCGGCCCACTTATATGGCCGGAGTGCAGGATGCCAAAAAATCAGTGGATCGTTTTATGACGGCGGTCAGAGAACATTCCGGACAAAGTTATACTATTTTTCATGGAGAAACTATTCTGGGAATGGACACCGAGCCGGAATATATGGTCAAGGCTATGAAAGAAAATGCTATGGCAGTAGCAATGGTCGAAACCAGTGTACAAAGGGAACATCTGGATCAGGTGGGATTAAAGCCACTGGTGGAAAAGCTGGATTATAATGCAGTTCGGGTCTTTTCAACTTGGAATTATATTCAAAAACGCTATGATTATGGAATGCCGATGCATCATCAGGGCCAGGAAATTATCAGCACTTTTTACCGGGCGATCACCGAGCGCAATATTCGGGTAATTTTCTTTAAGCCGTTTATTACTGCCGGCAGTGAGTTGATCAGTGATTATTCGGTCTATAAGGCCAGATTTGCTGATCTGGAAAGAAGATTGGCGGCTGTCCCTCATGGCCTGGATAAAATTGACCGGGTAAAAGGGGAAAGACTACAAACTATGCCCTATTTACGGTCAAGACCAGCCTTTCAAATGTTGGTCGCCTTGGCGGTGATTGCCTGCTTCCTGATTATTTTAGGAAATTTTTGGCGTATCAAACCAATCATCCAGTATCTTTTGTTTGCTCTGGCGGCATTGCCGACGGCAGCGGCTTATTTGCTGCAAATCAAAGTTTCCTTGCTCAATACCATGTTTGGATTGGCAGCCACCATTTTGTTTGCTACTTTAGCAGTCCAATTTGTTTTTGCCTGGAGTAAGCAGGTATTTGACCAAAAGCGGACCACAACTAAATCAATGGCCTTTATCAAAGGAGTAGGTTTATTGCTGATATCCGTTGCAATTGCCTTTTTAGGTGCGATTTGTGAAACGGCTTTTTATGCGGAAAGCAAATATTTGCTGGAATTGGCAATCTTTAAAGGTGTTAAGATCTCGCAGCTCCTGCCGCTGATATTGGCGATCTTAGTGGCGATTCGTTATTTTGGCAATGATCTTTTAGGACAGGCAGAAATGACTACCGGAGAAAGAGCAAAGCAGCTTTTAAACATGAATGTCAAATTTTGGCATGCTATGGTAGCAGTGGTATTGCTGGCCGGAGTTGGCTTATTGCTGATCCGCAGTGGACATGAAACCGGAGTCCAGCCGGCTAATCTGGAACTTTTCATTCGCAATATCCTGGAGGAGATCTTACCGGCCAGACCAAGAAACAAAGCGTTTTTGGTGGGTTTTCCAGCAGTCATTCTGATGGTCTACTGGGCATATCAAAGGAAATTTAAGATTATTTATCCGATTTTAGCATTAATGGCCGGTGTTGGTTATGCTAATTTATTAAATACTTTTTCTCATATTCGGACACCACTGTACTTATCGACTTTACGGATTGGCTATGAAGTGATATTTGCGGCAGCCATGGCTTTGCTATATGTGGCCATCCTGGAAATTGCAGAAAAAATATTTAAAAAACTGAAACCGCAAATCAGGGGCTAAACAGTCAGGCTTCATTGCTCCGCTTTCAGTTGATGGCAGTTTTAGTCACGAAAAATTTAATTAAGCTGATATAGTGAATATATAGCAATAAAAACAGAAATTGAATCTGCACAGACAGAGAAATTTCTGTTTTTTTTGTAGAAAATTATACAAAAATTATAAATAATTTATGGGCAATTTTGATATTGACAATCATTCTCAAATTATATAAACTGGGTAAGTGAGATTGATAATCATTTTATAAGTTTTAGTCAGGCAAAATAAGCTGGTTGCGTGGCACAATGGCTGTGTGATTGGCTTAGAGCGGCAGCAAGCAATGTACAGGCGAGCATTGCTTGTCGCCGTAATCAAGACTGACGACAGATTCAGTGGCTAGTGGTAAAGAAACTGAAGCAAATAATGCTATATTTAATCAACTCTGTTTTCTGACAGCTGGTGGGCAAGTTGAGTAAATTATTCCCAAGCTTAGAAGAAATGAGTAATAGGATATAGTGGTATGACAGAATATCATGGCTTAGAAAGGAGCAAACAATGAAAATACCTGTAATTTATTGGAGCGGAACCGGAAATACCGAAGCAATGGCGAATGCAGTTGCAGAAGGAATTAAGGCAAATGGAAATGAGGCTGTATTATTGCCGGTTAGCCAGGCATCAGTAGCTGATGTGGAAGCAGCAGAGGCATTGGCTCTGGGCTGTGCAGCTATGGGAGATGAGGTTCTGGAAGAAGATGAAATGGAACCTTTTGTGGCATCGATTGAAGGCTTGGTAAAAGGTAAAAGATTGGCTTTATTTGGTTCATATGACTGGGGTGATGGCCAATGGATGAGAGATTGGCAGGAAAGAATGAAGGGCTGCGGCGCAGAACTGGTTAAAGATGGCCTGATTGCCAATTTAGAGCCGGATGATGAGGCGGTGGCTGCCTGTAAAGAATTAGGCAAAGCATTATAATTATAGTAGTAATAAAAACAAAGGTTTTGCCACAGAGTATATCTGCGGCAAAACCTTATCTTTCGGATCTTTACTTAGGCGAAGAACGGAGACGGCTCAGAGCTTGGCCCAAATAAAGAAAAAATTAGTTGCGGTTAAGATGATAAAAGGCAGAAAGGCAGAGCAATGAGAGCAAAATTACTGATTCCGGAACCGGCGATGCTTGACAATTATTCTGATGTGGAATATTTATGTTATATTATTGCCTTTCATGCAGCGCCAACGGTGATGCGGCGGAAAGCAGCTTCCCTGATCACCCTGAAAAATGGAAAACGGCCATTAAAGGAAATTTGGCTGGCCAATCAGCAAAAGTGTGGGGAATATTTTCCGCTTCGGCATATCTGTTTATGTGAGCGGGCAGAGAGCGTCAGTGTCTTGTTTTATCATCCGGATTTACTGGAAAAATGTTTGCAGAATCAGGAAAATATGTATTTTTTGGAAAAATACGGATACACCTCGGCAATGAGCACAAATGAAAAATTAAGCCATTTGGCTGATCGTTATCAAACTGGCTGTCCTCATGAAATCGGCATATTTTTGGACTATCCGCTTCATGATGTCAAAGCATTTGCTGAATGCGGCAGAAAGGAATGTATTTTAACCGGCTACTGGAAGGTATATTCGCAGGAAAAGACAGCCATTCGCCGCTTCCGTGAATTTGATTATTCCAAATATCGGATTTTATGTGCCTTGCTGGATGGGGTATCACCAAAACAAGTAGCTTATGCATAAAGAGTTGAGTAAAGTATAATAAAACCGCTGATTTTGGCTGGTTTTTAGGTTCAGGATAACTGACCGAAAACCAGTCGTCGGCGGTTTTAATTTTTATTGACCAGACCGACGTATTCAAATTGAAAGATTGACGAGCGATTAGTGGCTGACGATTTTAATTTTTATTAACTAGACCACTGGGGATTCCTTCAGGAAATTTTGAAGAGTAGTTAAAAGTCTGGTATTATCCTCTTTGCCCAGCATGCAGAAACGGAAAAAACCGGGACCGATTTCATCATGGAAATTGCGGATCAAAAGGCCCTGACGTAGCAGGAAAAAAAACAGTTCGGTAGCATTATGATGATGCAGCCGCACCAGGAAAAAATTAATTTTGGTAGGATAGACGGTTAGATCAGGACAATGATTTAAAAAGTCGAAAATCCGCTGCCTTTCTTCAGTCATATAATTTTGGGCAGCAGTAATATATGCAGTATCTTCCAAAAAAAGTTGACCGGCCAAAGCCGCCAGGGCATGAATTCCCCAAGGATAATTATTTTCCAGTTTGCTTTTTATAACCGGGTCGGCCAATAAGCCATAACCCAGGCGCAGACCGGGAGCAGCAAAAAATTTGGAAAAGCCGCGTAAAATAATTAAATTATCAAATTCTTTCAGTAAAGAAACCGCACTGTATGTCTGGAGATCATCGGTAAATTCAATATAGGTTTCATCGATCACAAAAGGGATCTTTTTTTGCCAGGCAGCAGCAATTAAAGGCTTTAATTCATCAGTCCTGAGCAAAGTGGCGGTCGGATTATTCGGATTACAGAGCAGTACAAAATCAGCGGTAGCCAGTTGCGAATAATAAAGCTCCGCCGGAAACTCAAAATTATTTTCAGCCACCAGCGGCAGTTCTAAAATTTCTCCTCCCTGTTTTTTGATCTCATGTGCATATTCGGAATAAGTAGGAGTATAAAGAATGGCCTTTTTCGGGGCAAAATGCCGGATAATTTGATAAATCAATTCACTGGTGCCATTGGCAGGTAAAATCCAATTAAAATCAACATTGACATAGCGACTAATGGCATGTTTCAGCTGACCATAGGCCGGGTCAGGATATTGACTGATTAATTCAATATTGGCGGATAAAGCGGTTTTGACTAAATTGGATAAGCCCAGTGGATTGGCATTTACACCGAAATTCAAAAGATTTTCCGGTAAAACATGATACTGGGCAGCAATTTTTTCGATATCACTGCCATGAAAACTGTTCATATACACTCCTTTCTGCCGCTGTTAGGAGAAGCAGCAATTTAAATGATAAAAACTCGCAAAAGACTTGCGAGTTTTTGTGTTACTGATGTTCCTTCGGATGTTAAAACAGTGCAAAATGTAAATACCATCTTCCGGTTATTTCCATTTTCCCCTTTCGCTACTTGCTTTACGGGATTGCTTTGGGGAACACACTGGTATACTTCATTATTTGCTTTTTTCCTTACCAGCTTTAGCTGAAACACCGGCCTGCTTTTGCTTAGCCCAGGCCGAAATACGTTGACGCCAGGTCAATTTGACCGGAGTTTCCAATTTTCCGCTTTTAATACTGACAATATAAAGACCGGCCAGTTCAATTTTTACCATTTTCTTTAATGGTAATTGCTCATAAACATTGTCGTCACACAAAAGGGTAGCAATTTTCGGACCGATCTTAGCCTTGACCATTGGCAATTTGCGCCAGCGCAGGTAAACCGGGATCTGCTCCTGGACCATTTGCGGCAGCGAAGAATCTTTGGCCTTTAGTTTCTTTTTATCAATAATTAAAGCAGATGTCACCATCTTGCTTTGCTCAATCATTTCTTGACTGGCATCGGCTTTTTTCTGCATTTTGTTTCCAAAATAATACAAAAGCACCAGAGCAATTGCCAGAACTGCAACTACGATCAGTAAAATTTGTAACCACTGTGGCATAAAATACCCTCCTAAACCTTAACTGCTGTTTGATGGTAAAATGTCAATAACAGCTGCTGACTCATAATTAAAATACAACACTACTTATTTTAGCAATGTTTCAGTAAAAAATCAAGTGTAAAATCAGCGGTTAAATTTCAGTCAGGATCATTTCCTGAATATGATAATTTTCGAAGTAAGTTCTGGTTTTAAACTTAGATCAGAAGATCTCTTGAGAATTTACCTATTTTCCGAATACTTTCTCATAATCTTTTTTGAATTTCTCAATACCGGCATCGGTCAACGGATGCTTGGTCATGGCTTCAATTACCGAATAAGGAACAGTGGCAATATCGGCACCGGCTAAGGCGCATTGGGTCACATGCATGGGGTGACGGACACTGGCGGCAATGATCTCTGTGTGGAGATCATAAATGGCAAAGATTTCGGCGATTGTTCGCACCAGCTCCACGCCGTCGCTGGAAATATCATCGAGCCGTCCCAAAAAAGGCGAAACATAATCAGCTCCGGCTCTGGCGGCCAGCAAAGCCTGATTGGCGCTAAAGATCAAAGTGACATTGGTTTTGATTTTTTCTTTGGATAAGACTTTAACAGCTTTTAAGCCCTCAACCGTCATCGGGATCTTGACCACCATATTAGGATGGAGCTGAGCAATTGCCCGGGCCTCAACGATCATGTCCTCGGCTTTTTCAGTAGTGGCTTTGACTTCGCCGCTGATTGGGCCATCAACAATGCTGGTGATCTCCGTTAGTACTTCTTCAAAATTGCGGCCTTCTTTGGCGATCAGTGAGGGATTGGTGGTTACTCCGCAAATTACTCCCATTTCGGCAGCTTTGCGGATATCATCAACATTAGCGGTGTCTAAAAAGAATTTCATAGGGACCTCCTTGTTTTGAATGTGTTTTTGATTGAGTCGGGTATCTAAGTATAAACAGATCATCGGCGATAAGGTGATGAATAAAAATATAATATGACCGATGTCTGCCTGGAGTATGGTTTGCTGGTTCTTACTTAATGGTCAGGCTTTCTTCAACTTCCTTTTTAATCAGTGATAAAACCGGAGGGAAAACAGGATTGATTGCATTTTCATGCTCGGAAAAATAATATACCTGATAGATTATATCATTCTTTGCAGCCAGCAGGATTTGCAGATCGGCGCCCGTGAAAATAACTGTAGCTTTCAGGGCTTTGTCAGCTCCCGCTACAGTTACCGGCAGATACTGAATATCCTCGCTTGGGTGAGTAGCTGAGCTGATATACTCCTTGGCAATTTCCTCAAGGCTTTGATTGTCGATATTTTTTCTGGCAGAAACACTGAGCTGAGTATAAGCCTCCCCTTTTTCGGAGTCGCTGTATAATACCATGCCATTGCTGTTTTTGGGCAGAGTACTTAATAAGACCGGAACTTCAAAGCTATAACCAAATTCATCATTCTGATATTGGTAACGGTTGTTGTTTAATGTTTCCAATGGTTTTGTTTGGCTCATTTCCAGATAAAGAGTCTGATAATAGGAAGTAGTGGTATCAATATTGACCTGATTGGCAGCTGCATCAAAGGTGACGCCAATGGACATCAAAGCACAAAGATCCCGCAATTTATAATAGTTATTGCCATTAATGGTATAAGCACTCAGATGATGGGGAATCGAGAACATGGTCAAATGATCCTGACTTTGCATAATCGAGTTGATTTCCGGTAAATCAGGATTGAGTTCTCCGCCGACCACGGTATAAGGGGAATCGGGAATCAGGCTAATGGTCCGGCTTTCGCCATCCCAGCTCACATCAAATTGTTTGGCCGTGCCATTTACAGCCATGGCAATATCACGTAATTTAAAGTAATTGGCATTTTCAATGACATAAGCTCTGACATTTACCAATTTTCCGTTGACAGCCACTTTATTGGTCGAAGGTATGGCGGTCGGACTGGCGCTGACAGGACCGATACTGATCAGGCAGATAAATAAGACAGATAATAACAGAATTGCTTTTTTCATAATGACTCCTCCGGTGATTAATAAATACATCTTTTTATATGTTAAAAACTCAATTTTTTGTGTATTACTTATACCTGCGCAAAAAATGTTGCAAGGAATATGAATTTAGGTTAAAAACTGTAAAATTATTATAACAAAATTAATTGTAAAATACAATAGAGGATTGGAAAAGACAAAAAAAGAGGGGAGAGCATAGTTTCAAAAAATCAGATCAACAAGGAAAGCAGAAATATTTAAATTATCTATATTTATGGGCGGCATTCCACGCTATTACTAAAATTATTTTCAGTATTTGTATTATTGGTACAAACCGGAAAACCAGGTTCAATATTTTGGCCTGTTTTGCATTTATATGGAAAGAGCTAAAAAACAAATAAAGTATTAAAAAATTTTAATTTTTTAATTGACAAACTAGTTAGTTAGTGCTAACTTATAGTAGGAACATTTGCAAGTGAAAGGATTTACCCTGAAAGCAATCGGGCTGAGCAAGTTGCTATAGGGAAAATGCAGGGGTCGCAAAAGCTATCTTATTTAAGTAGCAGAAACGACTGCCAAGCAAACAGATGCTACTTGACCATCAGACAATGTCCTTGCCGGGCAAAATCTGATACTGGTGTGGGCTTTGCCGGCGGATTACAGAGGATCGTGACGGATGATTTTATGCGAAGCATTGGTTTTGATGGCGGGAATATTGTAATAACTCAGATCTTGCAGATGATAAAGCAAAAGATATGATCAAGGAGTAATAAGGAGTGGGTATGCCTTTAACAATGGCTACGGCCGGTATTGAAAATACCATACAAAAAGTCGGCGGCAACGAAAAAACCAAAAAGTATCTGGAAAGCCTGGGCTTTGTCAGCGGCAGCACAGTGATTTTGGTTTCGGAAGTTTCCGGAAATGTGATTGTAAGTGTCAAGGGTGTAAGAATTGCAATTGATAAGCAAATGGCAATGAAAATATTGGTCTAACTTACTCATTCAGCTTACCATGATATAAGCCGAATTTATTTTGCTACTTATCAGCAGCTATTGTTAAAGAGCGGCTTCGGGAAATAAGGCTAAGCTGAGTTATTAATAAACGTGGAACCGGTATTTTTCTGAATTCCGCGTGTAACTTTTCAACCATATGATCAAAGGGGTGCATGATGGCAACACTAAGAGAAGCAAAAGTAGGTACTACGGTAAAAGTAAAAGCGCTTCGCGGCGAAGGAGCAACCAAGCGCAGAATTATGGATATGGGAATTACCAAAGGCACAGAACTGCATATTCGTAAAGTTGCTCCGTTAGGAGATCCAATTGAGCTTACCATTCGCGGATATGAATTATCCTTGCGTAAGGCAGATGCGGAATTTATTGATGTGGAATAAGGGAAAACGATAGAACAATGAAAAGTAAAAAATTGTCCGATCAGTAATCCTGATGTTGATCAGGGAGACGGCACAATTAATAATATCAGGTTCGCAATTGCGAACATGTATGCTTTAGAATATAACTGTTCAGGAGGAATCAAATGGCAATTAGAATAGCGTTAGCGGGCAATCCGAATAGCGGAAAAACTACTTTGTTTAATGGATTGACTGGTTCGAATCAATATGTGGGTAACTGGCCGGGAGTAACGGTCGAAAAGAAAGAAGGAAAGCTGAAAAGCAACAAACAAGTGGAAATTGTTGACCTTCCGGGTATTTATTCGCTGTCGCCTTATACTTTAGAAGAAGTGGTGGCCAGAGAATACCTGATTAAAGAAAGACCGGAAGCAATTTTAAATATTGTTGACGGCAGCAATCTGGAAAGAAATTTATATTTGACCACCCAGCTTTTGGAATTAGGTATTCCGGTGGTGGTGGCCATCAATATGATTGATATTGTTAATAAGCAGGGTGATAAGATTGATATTACTAAGCTTTCCCATAAATTGGGTTGCCCGATTGTGGAAATTTCAGCTTTAAAAGGGACCGGTATTACCCAAGCAGCTGATAAAGCAGTGGAAATTGCTCAGGCCCAAAAGGCAGCAGAGGCTGTTCACCGCTTTGATGAAAGAGTAGAAGTAGCAATTGCGGCAATTGAGGCGGCTATTGGGGCAAAAGTAAATAGTGAAAGCAAACGCTGGTATGCAACCAAGTTGTTTGAAAAGGATGAAAAAGTTCAGGCAGAGTTGGCACTGGCTGCTGATATCAAAGCTGGAGTTGAAAATGCGATTGCTGAATGTGAAAAAATAATGGATGATGATGCGGAAAGTATCATTGCTTCTGAACGTTATGCTGTGATCGCCGACATCTTAAAAGACAGTTATCGTAAACAAAATAAAGGAAGTCTGACTACTTCCGATAAAATTGATCAGGTATTAACCAATCGTTTCCTGGCTTTGCCGATCTTTGCAATTGTGATGACTTTGGTTTATTATATTTCTGTGACCACAGTTGGTACCTGGGCAACCGACTGGGCCAATGAAGGGGTTTTTGGAGATGGTTGGCATTTAGTTGGCGGAGTAGCCTTTGAAGAAGCCACCGGAGAATATGAGGAATTGATTGCACAAAGGGATGCTTATATTGAAGCGGCTGGTGATGCAGGTATTGATACGGAAGCTTTGCAGGCAACTTTAGAAGAAGAGGAACCAAGTGCCGAGGTGATTGCCTCCTTTACTGAAGAAGCAAAAAATAAAGATATTTCGGCAGTGGCAGTTATTGAAAATGAAGATGGGGAAGTGGAGAAAGAAATCCCGGTGGGAGCTGCTGAATTTGCAGTGTCATTAGAAGCAATTGAACCAGACCCGGCTGAATTTGGTGTTTGGGTGCCAGGTGTACCGGTATTGGTTGAAGGTGCACTCGATAGTATGGGTGTGGCCGATTGGCTGAAAAGTTTGATTCTGGATGGTATTATTGCCGGTGTTGGTGCGGTCTTGGGCTTTGTGCCGCAATTGTTGATTTTATTTATTTTCCTGGCCTTTTTGGAAGGTTGTGGTTATATGGCACGGGTGGCCTTTATTATGGATCGGGTTTTCCGCAAATTTGGCTTATCCGGTAAGAGCTTTATTCCAATGTTGATTTCTACCGGTTGTGGAATCCCTGGTGTTATGGCTTCACGGACAATTGAAAGTCAAAGAGATCGTCGTATGACCATTATGACAACCACTTTTATGCCTTGTGGTGCAAAACTGCCGGTTATTGCCTTAATTGCCGGAGCATTGTTTGGCGGCGAGTGGTGGGTTAGTCCAAGTGCTTACTTTATTGGAATTTTTGCAGTAGTGGCATCGGGTATTATTTTAAAGAAAACCAAATTATTTGAAGGCGATCCGGCTCCTTTCGTAATGGAATTACCGGCTTATCATTTGCCACCGGTTGGTAATATTTTACGCAGTATGTGGGAAAGAGGTTCATCCTTTATTAAAAAGGCAGGTACGGTTATTCTTTTATCCTCAATTGTAATTTGGATTTTATCCAGATTGGGCTGGGTTGAGGGTCAATTTGGATATTTGGAAGATACTCAGCTAGACAGTAGTATTTTAGCAGCTTTTGGAAATGCTGTGGCCTGGATGTTTATTCCGCTTGGTTTTGGTGACTGGAAATCGGCAGTGGCAACAGTTGTTGGTTTAGTGGCCAAAGAAAATGTTGTTGGTACTTTAGGTATTTTATATGGATATGCTGAAGTGTCTGAAGAAGGAAATGAAATCTGGGAGCAGTTTGCCAGCAATTATACAGTGGTCAGCGGCTATGCTTTCCTGGTCTTTAACTTATTGTGCGCTCCTTGCTTTGCGGCCATTGGTGCTATCAAACGGGAAATGAATAATGCCAAATGGACCTGGATAGCGATTGCCTATCAAACGGTATTAGCTTATGTGGCGGCTTTGTGGATTTACCAAATTGGTAATTTAATCGTATTTGGTACTTTTGGAATTGGAACAGTGGTTGCAATTGTGACGGTTATCGGATTTTTGTATCTCTTATTCCGTTCGCACAAAACCGCAGAAAATCGGTAAGACAGGTTAAATTCCGGATCGGCTTAAAGGATGATTCAGTCAGATCCAAAAATGACGGGAAAATCTCATTCTGATTAGGGAGGCAGCAAGTTGCACAGGCTAAAGATTTAGAAAGTAGGACAAGGTATGATGGAATTTATTGTTCAAAATGGCGGCACGATTTTTGTGTTGCTGCTGTTGATTGCCATGGTGGTGTTTGTAGCATATCATTTAACTCAAAATCATAAGCAGGGGAAAAGTAGCTGTGGCTGTGGTTGCGGAGGATGTGATCAGGCAGGCTGCGCTACTGCCCATATGGTTGAAAATTTACAGTCAGAAATGAAGAAAAAGAAGTAAATAGTCAGTCAATAATGGAGGAGAAAGTTTAACTTTCTCCTTTCTTTTTCTTGAAAAACAAATCAAAAATGGGTATAATAAATTGAAAACTGTTTTTACTTCTTTAAATAGATGAATTATCTGGCTATTTATCAAAAAATGTTTTCGGAAAAACAAAGTAAAAATATGTGCGGGAGCAGAGTAAAGGAGGATATTATGAAAAAGCAAATAAAGCAGAAATGGCAAAAAAGTTTTAGTCTTTGTTTCAGTTTGATTTTAGTGCTGACACTTTTTTCCATGCCGGTGCGGGGCACAACATTAGAAAGCAATTATGTGATCGATAAGGGGAATTGGCTTGAAGATCGGCTGGAAGGCAGTCTTAACCAGTGGTTAGCCAATAATGCCGAAACCGAAACCATTATCGTCACCCTGGCAGAAAATGCATTGCCAGCACCGGAGGCGTTGATCCAGGAAGCACTGAATTTAACGCAGGAGCAGGGCTATGGCCTGTATGAAGGCGAACTATATGGCTCTTTGTTCCTTTTTATCAATAAGGCATCTGACGGAAAAGTGATGACCGCAGTGGTGCCGACTTACCGGGAGCAAATGAATTACACCAATTATCAAACTGCTCATATGGTTCGGACTTTGGACGCATCATACGAGGAAAGCGGTAGCTTTGAGTTATTGATTTATGATTTTATTGATTTAAGCAGAACTTATTTTTATCCTGTTATCAATGAACTGGGACCGGAGCAGATCTCTTTTGATATCATTGCAGCAGCCAGTCAGGAGATTGCTGCCTGGCGGGAAGTTTACAGTCAAAATATTGTTTTGCTTTTGAATCCAGGATTTCCGGCAGGCTTATATGAATTGTATGTGGATGATTACTTTATTTCTCAGGGTTATGGAGTTGGCGAGCAAAAATCGGGAGTATTTTTGATCTATGATGACACAGCGGATAAGTTTGATCTGCGTTTTTATGGTCTTTCGGCCAAGCAATATGAACAGGAAGCACTGGATGGCCTGCTGACTGATATTAAGGTCAAATTGGAAGGTATGGATGTCTTGGGGATTGTTTATGCAATTGAGAAATTTGTCGAGCCGTATGCCAAGGTGCCAATGGCTCAAACAAATACGGGAGATAGTGATTATCAGCCGACCAGTGATTATGTAGATAATCGCCAGGCGGTTCTGACTGATGATCAGGTCCGCTTATTGGAAAAGCAGGCAATGGATTTTGACCAGAAGTATAATGAAAAACTTCTGACTTTGGTTTATCATCCGGAAGAAATGACAGAAGATGACATGAAGGAAGCCCTGAATGTATTTTATGGCAATCTTATGGGCCAGGTCCCAGGGATGGCATTTTTCTTTGATCAAATGGGTGAGCGTCTGGTCATGTATTCGACCGGCGCGACCGAGGATTATTTAAAGGAAAATGAAAAATATTTTACCCCGGTATTTTCTTCCTTGGAAAAACAGCTGAAAAAAGATGGTTTTAGCGGGGAAAACATTATCAGATACCAATTGAGCTTATTGGATTTTTATACGACTTTAAAAGCAATGGAAGCCGGTGAAGAATATTTGATGATCGATGAACCGCTGACTTTTATTGGTTTTGATTTTTCCAGCCAGGTAAACAACATTAAAAAAGCTGGTTTGGAACCAATTATCATATCCAAAAACTCTTTGGAAAATTATGCCAATGCTGCGGATTGGCTGAAACAATACCAGAAAGTGATGAAAGCAGCCGGACTGGATGAAAATAAATTGGTGCTGGCTCTTTTTGAGGAAAATAATGAAGCAGAAGTGGCTTATTTTGGGCAGGATAAGGAAATCGCCAAATTAGTAAATGAATCGATCTTATCCAAAGTAAAAGCGGATTTCACGGCCAATGGACCGGAAGCGGCAGCTAAGACTTTTTTCCAATTAAGTGAAGATAAGTTGATATCAGCCAGTGGTCAGGGCGATTTGAAGAAAGATCAGCCAAAGGCACAGGACTCGGCGGCAGATAATAAAGATGGCAAGACTGATCCAGCCAAAAAAGGTAACAATAATCAGTGGATCATTATTATTGCAGCTGTGGCAGTAGTATTGATTATTTTAATTATTATTTTAGCCTTAGCCGGAAAGAGCAAGAAAAAGAAAGCGCCGGTTTCGCCGGAAGGAGTAAATCCGAATACCGGTTATACCGGATATGCGGAACAACCGGCAGAAAATGCAGGCTATGCCGGATATACAGAACAGCCGGTAGAAACGACAGGCTATACTGGATATGCAGAACAGCCGTCTGAAACTACAGCTTATAGCGGTTATACAGAACCGACAGAAAATACAGGCTATACCGGATACACAGAGCAGTCAACAGAAACCGCAAGCTATACCGGATATACGGAACAACCGGCAGGAACTACCGGCTATACTGGGTATGCAGAACAGCCGACCGAGAATATAGGATATACCGGATATACGGAACAACCGGCAGAAACAACAGGCTATACTGGGTATGCAGAACAGCCGTCTGAAACGACAGCTTATAGCGGTTATACAGAACCGACAGAAAATGCAGGCTATACCGGATATACCGAATACACAGAACAGCCGGCAGAAACAACAGGTTATACCGGATACACAGAACAACCGGTAGAAACGACAGGCTATACTGGTTATACCGGATATACAGAGCAGTCGACCGAGAATACTGGTGATACCGGATATGTTGAACAGCCGGTGGAAATGGCTGGCGGTTATGCGGAGTCACTGGCCCCAACAACAGATGAACAACCGACTGAAACAATAAGTGAAGTACAACAGCCGGCAGAAACTACAGGTGATATCGGATATACAGAGCAGCCGACCGAGAATACCAGTGCTACTGGATATGTTGAGCAGCCGGTGGAAATGGCCGGCGGTTATGCGGAGTCACCGGCCCCAACAACAGATGAACAACCGGCAGAAACAATGAGTGAAGTACAACAGCCGCCAGAAACTACAGGTGATATCGGATATACAGAGCAGCCGACCGAGAATACCAGTGCTACCGGATATGCTGAACAACCGGTAGAAACCACAGGTTATACTGGCTATAGCGGAGATACAGAGCAACCGACCGAGAATACCAGTGCTACCGGATATACGGAACAACCGGTAGAAACCACAAGCTATACTGGTGATACCGGATATGTTGAACAGCCGGTGGAAATGGCTGGCGGTTATGCGGAGTCACCGGCCCCAACAACAGATGAACAGCCAGCAGAAACAATGAGTGAAGTACAACAGCCAACTGAAAGCTTTGGTGATACCGGATATACGGACCAACTGAATGCTGATAATCCGTCAGCTGAAGGAAGTACAGCAAGCTATCAACAACCAGTTTACGGACAAAACTATGACTCAAATTATGGCCAGGGCAATACTGCTTTTACTGGTGGAAATATGGCTAACTATCAGCAGGCAGGTTATGACCAGTCTGACCAGAATTATAGTCAGCTGAATGCCGGTAATGTATCGGAGACTGGTGGTTATGGCCAGGGTTATCAAAACTACCAACAAATGGGCTATGGCCAGACCTATGATCCGAATTATGATCAAATGAATGCCGGTAATTTGCCGGGAATGACAGGCAGCTATCCTCAGAATTACGAACAGGATAATGCAGGGAATACACCGGAAATGATGAATGCTTATGGACAGGGTTATCAGGGCTATCAACAGCCGGTTTATGATCAGACCTATGATCCCAATAATGTTCCGCTGAATACTGGCAACGCACCGGGAATGAGTGACTCTCCGCAGAGCTATCAAGGCTATCAGCAGGCAGGCTATGGTCAATCTGGCTCCAATTATGGTCAGTTGAATGCTGGGAATGTGTCGAACACTGGTGATTATGGCCAGGGCGATCAAAACTACCAACAAATGGGCTATGGTCAGACCTATGACCCGAATTACGGGCAAATGAATACCGGTAATTTACCGGGAATGGCAGGCAGCTATCCTCAGAATTACGGGCAGGATAATGCAGGTACTACCCCGGAAATGACGAATGTTTATGGCCAGGGTTATCAGGGCTATCAACAGCCGGTTTATGGCCAAAGCTATGATCCGAATTACGGTCAGGCCAATTATAACCCGCAAAGCGGATATTATCCACAGAATTTAGAGGGGCAAGATTCAGCTATCCCAAATCCAGAATCAGTTGATGAAAGCAAAAAATAAATGGAAAAGTAAAAGGGGCTGTTGCCAAATAGTACCTAAAAAATGAAAAGTAGAATAAAAAAGTAAGAAAAAGCATATGAAGGCATTGCTGGCTACTATTGGTTGGCAATGCCTTTGCTAGTTGGCCTTGCGGTAAGTGTTTCTAATGAATGAAAGTCCCTTGTTTGCCCTAGTAGTGGGAAGGATATAGCTGATGACAAAGGTGTCTTTATCTGTTCCGACAGTCATACTTTCGGCTATATATATGAAGCTCATGACTGGAAAAATTAGGCTGGGAGTTGTAATTTTCTGTTCTTTCGTATATAATAAAAACGTGATCATTCAACACATAATCTTAAATAAAAATGTGATAACAATACACATATTACCTAATAAAAATGTGAGGAGGTGAATCGATGGAACGATTTATTTTAAAAAACTTGCTGGCATGGAAGAATTCACCATACCGCAAGCCTCTGATTTTAAAAGGAGTGCGTCAGGTAGGAAAAACTTGGAGTTTGAAAGAGTTTGGTAAGCGTTATTATGAAAATATTGCTTATTTTAACTTTGACGAAAATGAAGAATACAAGCAGTTTTTTGAAACCACCAAGGATGTAGAGCGTATCTTGCAAAATCTTATGCTGGCCGGTGGTCAAAGAATTATACCGGAAAAGACACTTATTATCTTTGATGAAGTACAGGATTGCCCCAAAGTCATTAACGCCATGAAATATTTCTGTGAGAATGCCCCGCAGTATCATATTGCCTGTGCCGGTTCTTTGCTGGGGATTGCTCTGGCAAAACCATCCTCCTTTCCGGTGGGCAAGGTCAATTTCATGCAGATGAATCCTATGACTTTCTCAGAAATTCTACTTGCCAATGGTGATGAAAATCTTGCTAGATACCTGGAAGGAGTGGATACCATTGCACCAATTCCCGATGCATTCTTTAATCCACTATCTGAAAAATTGAAGATGTATTACGTGACCGGCGGTATGCCTGAATCAGTGCTGATGTGGACAGAAGCGCGAGATATAGCTGCTATGCAGGAGGTTTTGTCAGGTATTATCGATGCCTACGAGCGTGATTTTGCCAAGCATCCCAATATCAGTCAATTTCCAAAGATTTCCATGATTTGGAAAGCGATACCCTCACAATTGGCTCGTGAGAACAAAAAGTTCATTTACAAGGTTGTCAAAGAAGGGGCACGTGCCCGTGAATACGAGGATGCCTTGCAATGGTTGGTAGATGCACAGCTGGTACATAAAATCTATCGCAGTACTGCTCCCGGCCTGCCGGTGACTGCCTATGATGACTTGTCTGCATTTAAGATTTATTTGGTGGATGTAGGCCTGCTTCGTCGTCTGGCACAACTGGCACCTACAGCTTTTGGAGAAGGAAACAGACTATTTACGGAGTTCAAGGGGGCATTGACAGAAAACTTTGTAGTGCAGGCCCTGACTACCCAGTTTGAAGTGATGCCACGTTACTGGGCGCAGAGCAATCCTCCGTATGAGGTGGATTTTCTGATTCAACGGGAGAATGATATTTTCCCTGTAGAAGTAAAATCTGATACCAATACATCCAGTAAAAGCCTTAAGAGGTTTAAGGAATTATTTTCGGATAAAGTCAAGCTACGTATTCGCTTTTCTCTGGATAATTTGAAATTGGATAATGATATCCTGAACATCCCTCTTTTCATGGCGGATCAGACCGATCGACTGATCGGTCTGGCACTGGAAAAGCGGAAAGGACAATAATATATAACGGAAAAAGGCTTTACCCAAATTAATGGATAAAGCCTTCGATTTTCATTTTCTGTACTTATTAAGCCTTCGGTGCATCTACCGGGCAAACATCAGCGCAAGCGCCGCAATCAATACATTTATCTGCATCAATTGAGTAGATATCGCCTGCAGAAATCGCCTCAGTTGGGCACTCAGCTTCACAAGCTCCACAAGCAATACATTCGTCAGTAATTACATATGCCATAATGAAACCTCCTTAAATAACCTTATTTAAACCTTATTCTGTAACTCAACTTTCCCGCGGAATGCGTGAAAGCGGAGTTTGTAATTTGCTGATTCTACAAACCATTTTCCAAATCAGTTTCATTACTTATGGATGTAGTATACAATATATTTAGAAAAAATGCAAGTGTTTTTATAAAAATATTTTTCGCAAATCCAGTCTCAGAGCGGGATTGATAACTATTCTCATTTTCAATTAAATAAAAATGCGCATATTATAAATAAATATGCAATGATTGCCTGGCTAAATACAAGACAGGGGCGGCTGCCCAATGATCAACAATCATTGACAGCGACCCCTGTCTGAGAATAGTCCACTTTTAAGATTGAACTTTATTTAATTTATCTTTTAGGCGCTTTTTAATGCCGGACAAAATGATCTGCTTAGCTTCAGCAGTGCCTTTGGTAGACATTGGCGGTACACCGTCCAACGGATAGACCATATGCATCTGCCGGTATTTATCTTTCCCCATAGTATGATAAGGCAAGACATCAAGTGCTTTAATATTATTCAGATCACCCAGGAAATAACCAAGTCTTTCCAAATACTCAGGCTTGTCAGTAGCCATGGGAATGACAACGTGACGAATCCAAACCGGAATTTGCTTTTCTTTTAAATAATGGGCAAAATCCAAAATTGGGGCATTTGGCATAGAAGTTAAAACCTGATGCCGGTCGGGATCAATATGCTTGATATCAAGCAGAACCAAATCAACATTTTCCAAAAGCGCATCTATTTTCTGCAGATATTGGGCAGAACGGTTAAAGGTAATGCCGGAAGTATCAAGACAAGTATGAATATTACGTTTTTTAGCTTCCCGGAATAACTCGGTAACAAACTCAAGCTGCATCAAGGGTTCTCCGCCGGTGACCGTTAATCCGCCGCCCTTTAAAAAAGGCCGATAAGATTCATAATCATTTAAAATTTCTTCAACACTTTTTTGATTGCCGATTTTGGGTGTCCAGGTATCAGGGTTATGGCAATAAAGACAGCGCATGGGGCAGCCTTGAGTAAAAACCACATAGCGGATCCCCGGACCATCGACCGTACCAAATGTTTCAATTGAGTGAATATAACCGTCCATATTAACCTCCTTTCTGAGAATTGCTTGAAAGTAAGAAAATACCCCGAGTGGGGTATTTTCTTAAAAAGGGAATATCCCTTTGCATTTTATTATAAACTTGACTCAAGGATGTACCAAAAACAGAGCATAGGCTAATGTTTCTGGTATTTAAAATTGAGATTACATTTCGCCGTGGAAAGTACGGGAAATAACATCATCCTGTTGTTCTTTGGTTAAGTCAACGAAGTTTACTGCATAACCGGATACACGAACAGTCAATTGTGGGTACAATTCAGGATGTGCCTGAGCGTCTAATAAAGTTTCTTTGGTAAATACATTTACATTTAAATGATGTCCGCCTTTTTCAGCGTAACCATCTAACATTGATACTAAGTTATCAATTTGTTGATTTTTTTGTTCGTTCATCTGAAATCTCCTTTATTAAGTCGTAATAAGTGTATTTGGCTAGATCGTCGGTTCATTTTCGTCATCATCAATGCCCTGATGCAAAGTAGGAACACTGCAAGCCATATTGGGCTGACATTCGCTTGACTTTTTGGTATCGACTTCGGCCAGACTATTTGCAATATCATCTGATTCATTGCGGACATTGATATGTCCGCTGCCGCTTGTCATCATCTGATCCAACATTGCCACTAAATCATCTATTTTATTAGAATTCGCCATATTACTCACCGGCTTCTTCCAATAATTTGTCAAAGTCAAGCTCGCCCATAAAGACCCGCTCGCCTTTGCCTAAAGCATTAGGAATAATTGAGAAGGTATTGCTGATTCCATCCTGGGAATCATTAAACGGCAATTTGGCAACCGAAGCCAAAGAAGCCAACGCGCCATTGGTATCACGTCTGTGCATTGGGTTGGCACCCGGAGCTAAAGGCTCGCCCAACCGTCTGCCATCCGGAGTATTTCCGGTCTTTTTACCATATACGACATTAGAAGTAATAGTTAAAATGGACATGGTTGGAATACCATCTCTATAGGTAAAGTGTTTTCTGATTTTTTCCATAAAGGTGCTGACTAAATGAACAGCCAAATCATCAACCCGATCATCATTATTTCCGTATTTCGGGAAATCACCAATGGTTTCAAAATCAACAACGATACCATCTTCATCCCGAATCGGTTTTACAGTTGCGTATTTAATTGCGCTTAAAGAGTCGGCAACTACTGATAATCCGGCAATACCGGTAGCAAAGTAGCGTTTTACATCTCTGTCATGCAATGCCATTTGCACACGCTCATAGCAGTATTTGTCATGCATATAGTGAATGATATTTAAGGTGTTAACATAAAGTTCGGCTAACCATTCCATCATATCATCAAATTTTTCCATAACATCGTCAAATTTAAGAACATCACCTTCCACCGGACGATACTTCGGTCCGACTTGAGTCTTGCTCTTTTCATCAATACCACCGTTGATAGCATAAAGCAGACATTTTGCCAGGTTAGCTCTGGCTCCGAAAAATTGCATTTCTTTTCCTAATTTCATGGAAGAAACACAGCAGGCAATGGCATAGTCATCACCATGATAAGCTCTCATGATATCATCATTTTCATATTGGATGGAAGATGTTTCAATCGACATCTTTGCACAGAAACGTTTGAATTCTTCCGGCAACTTGGTTGACCAGAGGACTGTCATATTTGGCTCTGGTGCCGGTCCAAGATTGGTCAGGGTGTGCAAATAACGGAAAGAAGTTTTAGTTACCATTGGCCGTCCATCCAGGCCAAGTCCGGCGATTGACTCAGTTACCCATGTCGGGTCACCGGAGAATAATTCATTGTATTCCGGAGTCCGGGCGAATTTGACCAAACGCAGTTTCATAACAAATTGGTCAATCATTTCCTGAGCTTCTGATTCGGTTAAAGTACCTTCTTCTAAATCTCTTTGAATATAAATGTCAACGAAGGTCGAGGTACGGCCTAAGCTCATGGCAGCTCCGTTTTGCTCTTTAACAGCAGCTAAGTATCCAAAGTATAACCATTGAATAGCTTCCTGAGCATTAGTAGCCGGTCCGGAAATATCAAAGCCATAAATATTACCCAATTCTTTTAATTCGGCCAAAGCTCTGATCTGCTCGGATAATTCTTCACGCAGTTGAATCCGGGTTGGTTCCATGGTACCTTCGGTACTCTTTAATTGAGCTTTTTTATCGGCAATTAAGCGATCAATACCGTATAAGGCAACCCGGCGATAATCGCCAATGATGCGGCCGCGGCCATAAGCATCCGGAAGTCCTGTGATGATACCGGTTTTACGTGCCATTTTCATTTCCGGAGTATAAGCATCAAATACACCCTGATTATGGGTTTTACGATAATCGGTAAAAATTCGGGATACTTCTTCATCTACCTCATAGCCATATGCATGGCAGGAATTTTCGGCCATCCGGATTCCGCCATAAGGCTGGAGGGAACGTTTGAAAGGTTTATCAGTTTGAAAACCAACAATTTTTTCCAGATCTTTATCCAAATAACCGGGACCATGAGAAGTAATGGAAGATACAATCTTGGTGTCCATATCCAGGACGCCGCCGGCTGCTCTTTCTTTTTTGGTCAACTCCATAACTTCAGCCCAAAGTTTTTTGGTAGCTTCAGTTGGCTCTGCCAGGAAAGAGTCATCTCCCGTATATAGAGTATAGTTGTGGACAATAAAGTCTCTAACATCAATGCTGTTTTGCCAGTTAGTACCGACAAATCCACGCCATGCATTTGTCTGATTCATAAATTCCTCCTAATTCATATCGTAAAATGTTCTATCTGTGTGCTGAAACCTGATTTGATTTTCTGTCTTATAAAAGCAAAAAATTGAATGATAATGGCTTGATAATTATTTGCCAATTAGTAAGCCATAACCGGAAAGATATTTTAAATCAGGAATCGGTTGTTGTAAATAGTATATCATGTATACTGTATACAAGTCAAGCCGAATCTACCTGTTTTTAGCGAAATAAGCTATTTTTAGCTATTTTTTATCTATTGTTAAAACAAGGATAAAATATTTCTGGCAAATTTTCAAGAGAAAGATTTGTTAAAAGATTTACAAACTATTTCTTTTGTGAAATATTACGCAAACTTTAATCATAAATTGAAAAAAATTTGTCAAACTATTTGTTTAGGCATATATCTTAGTATGAATATATAACTTTAAGCTGTTTTGCAATTCTCATTGTGTGGGCTTGCTTTCGTGTTTTCACGCTTGCTTCATAAGATTGCTTTCGGGGCACATGTTGTTGCAGTTTGCCCTGCAAAACTCTGCTGTTCTGGTGCTATGATCATCTGCAAATCTAATTCCGGCACTTTGCCATTAAACAGATAGCACTGAAAGTAGGGGAAATAAGCATTTGCTTTGAGAGGGCAGAATTGTTAATATAGGCGTTATGGATGAAATTTAATTATTTTCTCCCATTCACGCAGCTGATCGGGAGAAAAAACATCAATCTTTTTTTGGTAAATTCGGACAAGAAAACAATTGTCGATTGGACCAAATACAATTTGCAGATCTTCTTTTCCATACCACTCGCAGTTCCAGGCTCCACCATTTGCCAAGGCAATGCCTCCGGTGATATCGGCTAAGTGGTCTGACTCCATTTTGATTTCACCCTGATAAGCAAAACCGTTTTTCTTGAGCAGGGTTTCATATAAAATGGTACTTTCAGCCAGAATAGTGTTTTTGGGGCTGGTGGAATATACCAGAAATAAAAGCTGTTCGGTGGCTTTTAAAACATATTTTTGAGTAAATGGGGCAATGGTTTCATAGGTCGGGATGGAAAAAGGCTCATAATTAAGAGAAGCAGCAGCTGGTGTAAGGGCTTTTGCTGATACAGCATTTCCTTCAGCCAGGAATTTGGCAGCCATAGTGGCATAAGGCAGGTCGCCGGTGGGAGCAGCCAAAACCAAATCAGCACTTAACAGCTTTCCGTTTTTAGAGGGAATCTGATAAAGGGCCTGATAGGATATGATAACAGCATGATCCCGTAAAAACAAATTGGAATGAGTATATTGGTGATGGCTGACTAAATCAATTAAGCCGATAGCTAAGGCGGTATCAGCAGCTGTATCCCATGAGAAATCTCCAGCCTGGTCATTATAGCCCATAGCTCTTAGGATGAATGTCAGATATTGATTAGCTGTCATTGGATCACTGGCGCCAAATACAGTAGCAGAATAGCCATTTGCAATGCCGTTTTGCTGGGCGTAGGCAGCGTAGGATTTAGCCCAATCAGGGACATCAGTAAAAGAACAGGCTAAATCAGCAGTTTTAACTTTGCTTTCCTTACCTGATAATCGCAAAATCATTATGATTCCTTCAGCCCGGGTGATCGGCTGATCCAGATTAAAACTGCCATCGGCACCAAGCAATAGTCCATCCTGCCAGAGCTGCCTGGCTGCTTCAAAATACAGAGGCTGATAATTACCGGCAGCATCAACCATTGGGGAATTTAATTTATGACTGATTTCCGGCAGAGAAATTGTTTGCCCATCCCAAGTCAAAGAGGCAGCAACTATGTTAGTTTGAACCAGGAGAAAAAAGCATAAAAAAAAGAAACAGGAAATAAATGGGCGAAATACTTTTTTATTCATAGATACCGTCCTTTGGCTGTCAGCATAAATTACCTGGTATTATTCTACGGATCATCAGATTGAGAAGATTTCCGGGAAAGTTAAATTATCATAAAATTATTATAGATAAAGTTATTTTGGCTGTCAAGCAGATTGATTTTCCTTGAATAAGTGGTTACTTTTTTGTATAATAAAAGCAAATAACTCAACTTTCCCACAGTCTTTTTTGGCTCTATCCCGCTCCAGGGAGCGGGCGCATGGGTTCCCCCGCTTTCGCCACATACTTCGTAAGATGGCTTTCGCGGCACACGCTATCGCAACTTGCTTCGCAAGATTGCTTTTGCAGCACATGCCTTTCGCAATTTGCTTCGCAAAGTTGCTTGCGGTTGCACACCTAAAAAAGACTGTTCCAAGGAATGTGGGAAAGTTGAGTAAACAAGTAAAATGAATGTGACCGCATAGCGGGCATATTTATTTTATAGCATTTTATCGGCGAACAGCATTAGGAGTGGCAAGCTGAACCTAAGTCCGGACAGGTGATCTGCTTGCGGACGGCCGGTGACAGAGCCGGTTTTATAACAGGTGACGGAGGATGCAGGTGAGCTTTCAATAATCTTGAAACGGCAAGCATGTGAAAGGAGAACTATCTGACACAATATGTGGCGAAAGATGAGAAATAATATAATATCAAACAATCGACAGCAAAGGAGACAGCAATGAAAAATTTGATCGTGGGCCAATCTGGCGGACCAACGGCAGTAATTAATTCATCCTTGGCCGGAGTAATTAATGCTGCCCACCAAAATGGGCAAGTGCATAAGATATATGGTATGATCCATGGGATTGAAGGATTTTTAAAAGGAGAGATCATGGATCTGGGGAGTTTTTCTGAAATGGATATCATGCTGTTAAAAACGACACCTGGTGCATATTTGGGATCATGCCGATTTAAGCTGCCGATGGATGAACAGTCGCCGCTATATGATGAAATCTTTAAACAATTGGAACAACAAAATATAGGCTACTTTTTGTATATTGGCGGAAATGACTCAATGGATACCGTTTCTAAATTGTCAAAGCAAGCCGCCCGCCGTGGTAGTGAGATTGTGTTTTTGGGAGTGCCGAAAACAGTTGATAATGACCTGGTTTTAACGGACCATACACCTGGTTTTGGCTCAGCTGCCAAATATATCGCCACATCCGTTCGGAATGTGGTAGCTGATACCGATGCCTATGATATGAAATCAGTCACGATTATGGAAGTGATGGGCAGACATGCCGGTTGGCTGACCGGAGCGGCAGCGCTGGCCCGGCGCTTTGCAGGTGATAACCCGGCGCTTTTATATTTACCGGAAGCAATATTTCGTGAAGAGGAGTTTATTAAGGCAGTTAATGAGGAACTGACTAAACGAAATAGTGTGGTAATTTGTGTATCAGAAGGGATTCGGGGAGAGGATGGAAAATTCATTTGCGAAAGCGGTAGTACCATGCAGGAAGATAATTTTGGGCATAAATTGTTGTCCGGTGCAGCCGCTCGTTTAGAAGAGATAGTAGCGAAACGAATAGGAGTGAAGGTTCGCAGCTTTGATTGCGGACTGACCCAGAGATGTGCCAGTCAAAGCCTGTCAAAAACAGATGTGGAAGAAGCTTTTACTGCGGGCAGTTTTGCTCTGGAAAGTGCTCTGGCCGGACAAACCGGCAAAATGATCACTTTTATTAGAAAGCCCGGAGATTATGCAGTGGAATGTAGTTTGGCTGATGTCAACTTAATTTGTAATCAGGAAAAGATTGTGCCGTTATCATGGTTGAATTTTAAGCAAACGGATGTAACAGAGGAATTCATAAAATATGTCAGGCCATTGATTCAAGGGGAAATTAATCCACCAACTGAGGATGGACTTGGCCGTTTTTTAATCAGGAAAAATCGGTAACAACAAGGCTTACTTGGCAGACTGGCAGATTTCAGGCCGGCGCTGCAAAAGACGGCGTGTAAGAGCAAACTGAATTGCATGTTTGAGTGGAAGGAAAAATACTCCGGTCAGTTTATGCTGCGAAAGTCATTTTGTATAGTAAATGGTGAAAACAGGGCCAACTGCAGATGATTTCATGTGGCAAGTTGCCAAAGGAACAGACTGGAGTTGAAAAAACTGAGTGAGAGATCGCAAACTGACCGATAGATGGAGTTTCAGGATAATCATCATAGCAAAGTGGGGAATAGAATATGAAAAAAGAATGTAAAATATTAGTAATTGATGGGCAAGGTGGCGGTGTGGGCAAAGCCATTGTCGAAAAATTAAGGGAGCATTTTCCGGAGCTGCACATCGTGGCTTGTGGTACTAATGTGATTGCTACCAATGCTATGCTGAAAGCCGGAGCGGATGAAGGAGCAACCGGACCCAGTGCTATTGTCTATAATGCCGAAAAAGCAGATATTATTTTAGGAGTGATGGGGATTGTCATCCCTTTTTCGATGTTGGGTGAATACACTTCGGAAATGGCGGAGGCAGTTAGTAAAAGCGATGCCAAAAAAATTTTAATTCCCATGCAGAAATGTAATATTCGTCTGGCAGTACCGGATGCGGGAAATTTAAGCAATGCTCTGAGTACTTTGATTGAAGCAGTTCGTGAGGAATTAGAGGCATAACATTAAAAATCATGGCTGTTTACAAAAACTGAAAATTGAAGTACAATAAAAAGGGAAATAATAATGAAAGAAAATGGAAAGAGTAAGTTATGACCAAAAAGTTGTTTGTATCTGATTTTGATGGAACGATCACCGAAAAAGATTTCTTTTTGCTGTATATGGATAAGTTTCTGGGTGAAAAGGGACGAAAGTATTTAGCTGATTATCGGGCAGAAAACAATCCCAGTTATCAATTTTTAAATAATGTTTTTGCCATGGCTAAAATTACCGATGATCAGTATCAGGAAATATTAGCGGAAATTATCTGGGATTCGTACTTCCCGAAGTTTTTAAAAGATCTACAGGCAATGCAAATTGACCACTTAATTTTAAGCGCCGGTGTTGCCTTTTATATTAAAGATGCCATTGCCCGGCAGGGATTGCCTGAGCAAAGAGTGATTGCCAATAGCGGAGAGTTCAGAAATGGAATGATTCGTTTGACACATGATAAATCATCACCGATTTTTTCGGAACTGTATGGAATTGATAAGGGCAAAGCCATTCAGTTGTTAAGACAGGAATATGATTATATTTATTTTGCAGGGGACTCTTATCCGGATATTCCGGCAGCTGAACAAGCAGATATGGCTTTTGCCAAAAAAGCACTGCGCCGGCATTATGAACAAGAACCTTCCGGTCGGGTGCGTGGATTTAATGATTTTCGTGAAATTGCCGATTACTTAAAAACTCAAGGATAAAACTTTTCCGGATTAAATCAGGTGTAGTCCATTTTCAATTAAAAAGCGGTCCGGAAAGGGAAAAAGCAGGAATTGACAAATTAAAAAAAGAGTGTTATTATCTAGTTTACTTTATAAATTGGAAAAGTTTTAGGATGACCGCTAAATAAGCAGCAAACTAGGAGGAAAGCGGGGTGAATCAAGTGTTTCGATATTTAAAAGCGATTGGTTTTGGAGAAGAGGGTTTGGATATTAAAAAAATTGTCAGGGATATTATTAAAACACCGACCCATTATCATGAATTTGAAGAAGAAGATAATTTTAAGCGGGTAGAATACTATAAGGAATTTGGTGAAGGCTTTGGTCTGGTTGTACGTGGCGAGAAGGATGATGACAATTGGCTCAATATTTTTTCGATGGCACCTTATGCACAGGGAGCAAGCGCAATTGAAAGCTATGAGATAGAAATGCTTGATGAAGAAGGCGAAACCGGAAGTGCATTGTGTGAGGAGCAGCATAGTGGTACCCTGTTTTCGTTTTATTTGCAAAATCTAAGCGACTGGTATGCCCTGCATGATGAAGACAAAGAGGAATATGGCAATGTATCTTTAGCGGGTTTTTCAATTAATGGCATGGTGATTTTTCCGGTTTGCAATCAACAAGACGGACAAGAGCAAAAGTTAAAAGAAGCGGTATTAAATACCGGTTTATTGGAAAGAGCCAGAAACGGAGATGAATTGGCGGCTGATGAGTTAGCCGGTAATGCCAAAGAGTTAACCCGTTATCTATATGAAAGAATTCAAAAGGAAGAAATTCTAACCGTTTTGCGTGAATATTTTTATCCTTTGACAGATACTGATGATATTTATTCGGTTTTAGGGGAAATCAAAGAGGTTAAGATTTTGACCAATGTTTTAACCAATAAATCATTTTATTGTTTGGATGTGGAAACCATGGGCATTCATATTAATGTCTATATTAATCGGGAAGACTTGGTGGGCTTGCCGACTGTGGGTATGCGTTTTAAGGGAGAGGCTTGGCTGCATGGTGGCTTGAGTTAGTCGGAATTTAAATGAAACAATGGAGGGCTGTTGCAAAATACAGATTGTATACAAGATATTGTGTTAAAACACAGGAATTTTACCTTATATCTTGTGTGAAAATCTTAAAATGCAACAGCCTCTTTTTCATTTCTGCCTGTACCTCAATGGCAGATTATAAGGAAGAGGATTGGCTGATTGACTTTCCTCTGTATGCGGTAACAGAAATCGGCAAGTCGAGAAGCAAATGGGAAAAATAAAAAACCGGCGGTGGGAAAAGTTCCCGGCGCCGGTTTTTGGATTAAAAGGATTCTTGTGCATTAATGTCAAAAGTTGCGTCATACAGCTCTTTGACCTTTATTTGTACATATATGTTGGAGGTTTTCAGCTCCTCAGCAGATAAGGTTTTCAGGTCGATTGGCTGGCCAAAGGAAAGCCACAACGGGCCAACCTTAACCTGATTATTATTTTGTTCATACATCGTATCAGTACCGCGTAGCGCAAATGGTACAATTAAGGAGTCAGATTTTTCAGCCAGTTTTAAACTTCCTTTTTTAAAAGGGAGCAATTCATCACTGCCAATGTTACGGGTACCTTCTGGGAAGATAATATAGCAATGGCCATTTTTCATATTATCAATTCCCTTTAAAATGGTATTTAAGGCATTGCGGGCGCTGTTGCGATCCAAAAACAAGCATTGAAATGCTGACATCCACCAGCTTAGTAGCGGTACTTTGCCCAGAGAATCTTTGGCAATAAAGCCAGACACTCGTGGTGTATAGTGGAGAACAAGCAAAACATCAATTAAGCTTTTGTGATTACCGACAAATAAAACCGCTCTTTCTTCAGGTACATTTTCCAGCCCTGTAACATGAATGTCAGGGCTTAAAAAGTAAAGGATACTGCCGGCAAACCATTGAGCTGTTTTATAGGCCAGACGATTGCGTAAGGACAGATTAAAAATCCCAATTAAGTATAGGATCAATAATAAAGGCAAACTACATGCCAAAAAAATTCCGGCATAGGTAAACAGTAGAATTTTTCGCATAATTGACTCCTTTTAGTTTCTAGGAAGGATTATCTTCCGTCAGTAAAGTACGGCCATATAATTTGGTGACATAGGATAATTGGCCGGAAACAGATGGATTCAGCATTTCAGCGGTATAGCGCCATTGCCAGTTGCCGGCAGCAATTCCTGGTGTATTCATCCGAGAGAATGAGCCAAAACATAAAATATCCTGTAATGGAACGACCGCCATTTTCGATACCGATCCAAAACACAGGCGAATAAAATCCCAGCAAATCGAATTGGCATCCGTATTTAAATAGCGACGGATTTTGTCTTTTGACTCCTCCGGTAATTTTTCATACCAACCCAAAGTGGTGTCATTATCATGTGTTCCGGTATAACAAATGGAGTTGCGTGAGTAATAATGCGGCAAATCACCATTTTCGCCAAGACTTTCAAAACCAAATTGTAAAATTTTCATACCCGGTAAACGGAAATTATCCCGTAATTCTTCAACATCCGGAGTGATCAGACCAAGGTCTTCAGCAATAATTGGCATCTCTTTACCAAAGGCTTTTTCAAAAGCCTTGAATAAATCTTCACCTGGTCCCGGCAACCATTCACCTTCAATGGCTGTTTCATTGCCATAGGGAATTGCCCAAAAAGCAGCAAAACCACGGAAATGGTCGATTCGCAAATAATCACATAATTTCAGATTTTGAGTTACTCTGGAGATCCACCATTTATAACCTTCGGCTTTATGCTTTTTCCAGTCATACAAAGGATTTCCCCAAAGCTGGCCGGTGGCACTGAAATAATCTGGTGGCACTCCGGCTACCGAAGTGGGATACCCTTTAGTATCGAGCATGAATAAGTCTTTGTTGGCCCAGACATCAGCACTGTCAAAGGCAACAAAAATTGGAATATCACCAATGATCTCGATCCCTTTTTGATTGGCGTATTCTTTTAATTCAAACCATTGTTTGAAAAAGGCAAATTGGAAAAATTGATAGCAGCCGATTTCATCTTTCAGTTTATCCTGCCATTTTTTCAGGGAAGCGGTGGTCGGAAAAGCAATGTCTTTTTCCCATTCAGTCCACATCACACCACCATGATAATCTTTAACCGCCATAAAAGTGGCATAATTCTCCAGCCAGTTCTTTTCTTCTTTGACAAAGGTCAAATAGGCTTTTTTTAATTCATTATTATCGGATAAATTTTTAAAATTGGCATAAGCTTTTTTCAGAATATCCATTTTATAAGGAATGACTTCCCCATAATTAACACAAACAGCTTCCCATTCCCGATAAGAAAAATCGGAGAGGGAAAGCAGTTTCCATTCCATTAATAAGTCAATACTGATAATCAGCGGCTGACCGGCAAAAGAGGAAAACGACTGATATGGAGAATCACCATAGCCGGTTGGGCCAAGTGGAAGGACTTGCCACAATTGTTGTGCTGTCTCCTCTAAAAAGTTAATAAAATAATATGCACTCGGCCCCAGGTCTCCGATACCATATGGTCCCGGAAAAGAAGTCGGGTGCAGTAAAACGCCAGACTTACGCTGCGTCTTTTTCCAAGATGGAATTTCAGGTTGTTTCATGTTTAGTACTCCTTTCAGGTAAAAACTGTCAAATCTATGAGATAATTATACAATAAAAATGAAAAATAGTCTATGGCAGGAGAAAGTTTTTACATTAAACTATGTAAAGCTTAATTCCTCTTGAATGAATTAAATTTTGCCATTCTGTACTGATCAGGGAATCGGTAATAATGGCATCAAAATCAGAAAGTTCTGCAAAATAGGAATGCCGGACTACATTAAATTTTGAGGAATCAACAAGCAATACTTTTTTCAGGGTGTTCTGCATGGCAGTAATTTTAATGGCAACTTCTTCCGGGTTAACGCAGGTGATCCCCAAAGTATCACTTACTCCGGCTGCGGAAATAAAAGCAATGCTGGCACGTGTCCTTTTTAACAGATTAAGGGTTTCATTGCTTTCAAAAAGCTGGTTATTGGAGTGATAGACTCCACCCATAAACAATAGATTATCGCAATTAATTTTTAAAGCCTCCAGCAGAGTGTTGACGGTGAAGCAAAGAATACTAATGGGATATGATTTGGGAAGATGATTAATAATTTGGGAAGTTGTTGTGCCAACATCAATAATGATTGAATCTCCCGGTTTAATTAATTTTGCTGCCTGACGAGCTATTTTGTTCTTTTCATAGCTATGGATGTTCTTTTGTTGAATTACAAAGTAGTCATTGTTTGTGTTGCCGGGCATTAATTGTGATTCATTTAAATATAAAATCCCTTGAACTAATGTAGCAATATTATGGGATTCAAGGAGTTTAATATCACGTCGGATTGTCATTTCAGAAACATTAAAAATGTTAGAAAGTTGTGATAAAGGTATTTTTTTTTGTTCACGCATTAATTTAACCAATTCATTTAATCTGTTATTTTTTTTCAATTTAAAATCACCCCTTAATTGTAGCCTTAAAACATTAAAAATACTACAAATAACTTAATTAAGTTGATAAATAATGAAATATTTACAGCTATTCTAACACACTTTTGAAATAAAATCTATATTTCAAAATAATTTTCGGCAAAAAAAGATTGAAAATTTATAATAAAATTAATTATAAAAATTAGTATATTATTAACTAAAATTTTAATGTGTATTTACAAATAAACAGAAAAATGATATATTTAAAAAAATAACAACAAAATAACAATAAAACAACGAAATAAAATGAAAAAATAAGGAAATAATATTTGAGAAAGGAGTAAGAGATGAATGATTCAGGGGTACAATATCATATCAAATGTAAAAAAGGAGATGTTGGGCGGTATGTGTTTTTACCGGGGGACCCATTTCGAACAGATTTAATTGCCAGTTTTTTGGATGAGCCACAATTAATCGCTCATAATCGGGAACATAAGACCTGGACGGGCTATTTGAACGGAATAAAAGTATCGGTAACTTCAACCGGTATGGGTTGCCCTTCGGCGGCAATTGCTATGGAAGAGCTGATAAAGTGTGGAGCGGATACTTTTATTCGGATTGGAACAGCCGGTAAGGTATGTGACCGGGCATTTGATCCCGAATTAGATGGAGTGATTGTCAATGCTGCGGTCAGAGATGAAGGGACCACTCTTCATTATGTTCCGGCGGAATATCCGGCAGTGGCAAACAGACATGTAGTTAAGGCACTAAGTGAGTCGGCAAAAGAATTAGGGCTTAATTATATGGAAGGGATTACTCAAAGTAAAGATTCTTTTTATGGTCAACATCGCCCGGAAACAATGCCCGCTCATCAAAGACTGAATGAAAGATGGGATGCGTGGAAACGCGGTAATGTGCTGTGCAGTGAGATGGAGTCGTCGGTTTTATTTGTACTGGGAAGTATCAGACAGTGCCGTCCCGGTGCGATCATGTCTTTTAAGGATATGAATAAGACGATAGAAGTTGCTTGTCTGGCAGTTAAAAAATTAATTATGGCCGACGAAAAAAAGGAGGATTAGATATGTTACGAAAGCCAGATGGAAAGATGTATCATATTGATATGAAGGAAGGCGATGTTGGTAGATATGTTTTTTTACCGGGAGATCCGTTTCGGACAGATTTGATCGCTGAGTATTTTGAAGATGCCAAGTTGGTGGCACATAACCGGGAGCATAGGACCTGGACGGGTTATTTGGATGGTGTTAAAGTGTCAGTAACTTCAACCGGTATGGGCTGCGCATCTTCAGCCATTGCTATCGAAGAATTAATAGAAATTGGTGCGGATACTTTTATCCGAATTGGAACTGCCGGTGCAGTCAATGAAAAAGCCAAAGCGGATGAGGTTGACGGAGTGATTTGTACAGCGGCTGTCAGAGATGAGGGCACGACCATTCAATATATTCCAATTGAATATCCGGCAGTAGCTGATCGGGTAGTGGTAGAAGCCTTGGCCAATTCTGCCAAAAAGCATAATAAAAACTTTTTAGAAGGAATTACTCAATCCAAAGACAGTTTTTATGGAGAAGTTGATCCAGACTGTTCACCAATTGGAGAACGACTAAAACAACGCTGGCGTGTTTGGGAAAAATCAAATGTGCTGTCCTCTGAAATGGAGTCGGCGGCGATTTTTGTGATTTCCAGTATCAGGGGAAAAAGAGCAGCTTCAATTATGTCCTTTAAGGATATGAAATCTACAATTGCAATTGCCTGTGATGCAGTACGCGAGCTGATTAAGGCAGACAATAGGTAAGGGGGTAAAAATGAATAACCCAATAGTTGAATTTAAAAACTTCAGTTATATTTACCCTAAAACAGAAAAAATAGTTTTGGATGGGATTAACCTTTCTATTTATGAGGGAGAATTCGTAGGAATTATTGGGTGCAATAAAGCGGGAAAGTCTACTTTATGTCAATCCATGGTAGGAGTACTGCCTCATTTACTAGGTGGAAAATGGGATGGAGATGTGTTGGTTGATGGGATTAATCTGGGCGAAACAAAAGGAGCAGGTGCAACGGATGTAATCGGAATTGTTTTCCAGGATGCGGAAAGCCAGTTTACCCAAGAAACGGTGGAGGATGAAATTGCTTTTGCAATGTGTAACTTTGGCTATGAGCGTTCTGTCATGAGAGAAAGAATTATATCGGCGGCTACGGATTGTGGATTGATTGATATGCTGGATCGTTCCCCTTTTAAATTATCGGGAGGACAGCAGCAGCGGTTAGCAGTAGCGTGTATTTTGGCATTGCAGCCACGGGTGATTATTTTAGATGAATCGACCTCTCAGCTCGATCCAATTGGCCGGGATGAAGTCTTTAATTTAGTGGCGAAACTGCATCAGCAAGGCAGAACGATTATTATGGTTGACCACAATGTTGAGAAAATTGCTGAATATGTTGAAAAATTAGTGGTTATGGATAAGGGGAAAATTATCTTAGCCGATAAAGCAGAAGATGCTTTCCAAAAGATGGAATTTTTGGAGCAATTTAATATCCGTGTGCCACAGGTGACAGAAGCATGTTTAAAAATGAAGGAATGTCTCGAAATTGATAAAGCCCCGATTAAATTAGAAAATGCAATTCAATTATTGCAGATAAAACTGGAGGGAACGAATTTTGAGTGAAAATGTAATCATTAAAACCAGTAAATTAGTACATACTTATCCAACAGGAGTGACGGCTTTAAAATCGGTTGATGTAGAAATCAAAGAAAATGAAGTGGTATCGATTGTTGGTCAAAATGGAAGTGGAAAAACAACTCTGGTTCGGCACTTCAATGGCTTGCTGAAACCAACAGAGGGAAATATTTATTTGCATGGAAAAGATGTAACCAGTCAATCGGTCAGTCAACTTTCAAAGGAAGTGGGCTATGTTTTTCAAAACCCCAATCATCAAATTTTTTCAACTACAGTCAGAGGAGAACTAGAAGTCGGACCACATAACTTTCAATTTTCGGAACAAGAAATTGCAAAAGCAATTAAAGAAGTTTCAGAGTTAATGAAGATAGAGGAAGATTTAGAGAAACATCCTTTAACTTTGGACTATACAACCAAAAAAATAGTGACGATTGCTTCAGTTTTAACTTTTCGTCCCAGAATACTAATTTTAGATGAGCCAACAGGTGGTTTGGATCAGGCCGGCAGAGAGATATTGACAAAGATTATCCAAATGATGAAAGAAAGAGGGCATACGGTTATAATGATCAGTCATGATATGGATTATGTGGCTGAAAATTCGGAAAGGATTATCGTGATGTCTCAAGGAAGAATTATTAAAGAAGGAGCACCTCAGGAGGTTTTTCTGGATGAGGAGATTTTAAAGCAGGCTCAAATTGAGCCACCCCAAATTATGCAATTGGATTTTGCGTTGGATGTCAGGAAGAAACGCTCAACAATAAGTGTTCAGGATTTTGTAAAAAAATATAAAGCACAATTCCCAAAACAGGAAGGAGAATAATATGGCTAATTTTAAAAATGTTGATGCATCAAGTGGAAAGCTAAGATCAACTTACATTGCAATTTTGATCCCGCTGGGCGTAGCAATTAATTTAATTGGTGGACAAGTTGCCGGGGCTTTAAAGTTACCGTTGTTTATGGATTCCATTGGAACGGCAATTGTTGCTGCTATTATGGGCCCATGGATTGGTGCAGTATCCGGAGTTTTATTTAATGTCATAGCCTCGATTATTAATGGTAATATCATGGCTTCTTTATTTGGCTTATGTAATATTTGTACAGCGGTGATTGTTGGCTATATGGTCAGAGCAGGGAAATTTCAAAGTTTACTGGGCGCAATTATTACCAGTTTGTTGGTGGCGATTGCCAATGCTATTCTGGGTGCGCCGATTGCAGTAGTGGTTTATGGAGGTATTCAGGGTGGCGGTGTTGATTTATTTACTGCCGGTTTTTTGGCATTAGGAAATGATATTTTAAGTGCGGCCTTTTTAGCCAGAATTCCAGCTAATTTAGCTGATAAAGGGATTGCGGTCTTTGCAGCCTGGTTAATTTTAAAGCGGCTTCCCGATCACTTGAAAAGCCTTAGCGGAGCGAAAAAAGAAGTTTAGTAACAGAGCGAATTTGTGTGATATGTAATAGGGAGACTATTCTATGATCCAAGAAAGACAAAAGCCTACTTTTTTAAGAAAGCTCAATCCGATTACTAAATTATGGTTATCATTAGCTCTGTCATTTGCCATTGTACTATTCCAAAATTATTACTTTTCCATAGTGGTTTTAATTGTAGGTATTATCTGGATTTTTTTGGAGAAGTATTTTTTGGAATTTAAAGTAGTTGGATTTGCAATCTTGACATTAGCGCTCAGCATGTTTTTGATTAATGGAACTTTAAATCCGGTAAATGATTTCACCAAAGAACCGGTATTTGTACTACCGCTTTTAAATTGGAAGTTTTATAAAGAAGGACTGGAATATGCTTTAAAATATTTTTTGCGGATTGCACCATTGATGGCCAGCTTGTTTTTGCTGTTTCGGACTATTAATATGACAGACTTAGGAGCAGCCATGCATGAAGCTGGTTTAAGCTACCGCTCAGCCTTTATTTTCGTTTCAACTTTTCAAATTTTGCCAACATTGGTAAAGGATATGCAGCAGATTACCGATGCACAAAAAGCAAGAGGATTGGAAACAGAGGGCAGTCTGAAAAAGAGATTTATGGCTTTTTTACCAATTATGGTGCCGGTGGTTTCCAATGCAATTATGAAAGTGCAAAATCAGGCCATTGCCATGGAAACAAAGGGTTTTAATTCGACCGCCAAAAAAACGATATACCGGGATCTGGAAAAAACCAAAATAGACAGGATTTTAAAATATGCCAGTATTATTACAATTGTGGCATCATTATTGTATCGGATATTTTAGATGATATGGGGCTGTTATAATAAGAAGTTTTAATAGGAAAAGCTTAATCTTAATATAACAGCCCTGCAATTAGAGGTATATGATGAATATCAAACATAATGAACAAGAAAAATATTATTTCAGAAATCGGATAGCCTTATTGTTTGAAGGCTTTTTTGTAGTATTCTCATTTTCTGCCTTTTCTCAAACAACAATTTTACCGGTTTATGTATCAAATATTACAGCCAATCCATTTTGGATTAGTATGCTTACTTTAATGTTTTTCGGACTTTCCAATATGTCCAGTGTATTTTCATCGATTATTGGTGTAAATGCCAAAAGTCCCAAAAAAACTGCTGTTATTATTTGTGGCTTACAACGGGTATGTCAGTTGCTGATTTATTTTTCCACTTATTATGTTACGCAAAGTGAAACCGCTGCGCTGCTTGTTTTCTTCTCATCCTATTTTTTTTATTCGATTAGTGTGGGCATGGCATCTCCGGTTTTCAGCAACATGGTGTCAAAAGTGATATATAAAAATGTTTCCAGTTTTTATGGTTCGTATTCTCTGGCCGGTGGTTTAGCTGGGATAATCAGTGCTCAATTGATAAAAATTATAGAGCGCAAATACGGATTTCCTTTAAATTATCGGTACTTGTTCCTGTCAGGTGTGACTATGGCTGTTATTGCAACTTTAATTGTTATTTTTGGAGTGAAAGAAGTGCCGGATGATACTGCAAAAAATAAAATATTTTTGCGTGATTTTCCGGGATTTTTTAAGGATATTATTAAAAATAATTTTGAATTCAGACAGGTGCTGGTACTTCGAATTTTTATGGCAATTGCGGAAAGTTCGATTCCTTTCTTTATTATTAAAGTTGGAACATTAAGTGGAATTCATAAGGGCTATACCGGAACAATGACTACGGTATTATTGGTGTTTAATTTGATATTTAGTAAAATGCTGGGCTATATCGGAGACCGAAAAGGGCCAATCATGATTGCCAGAATTGGCTGCTTGGCAGGTGTTGGCTGTACAGGACTGGGCCTGCTTATCCAGTCACCGCAACTGGCTTATCTGATGTTTGCTTTGGTTAGTTTGGCAACTTTATCAACCGGATTAAGTAACAATGTATCAGTTATCGTTCATTCCCCAAAAGGTTTGGTGCCTATCTATGCGGCTGTCAGTGGCTTGTGTATCGCACCTTTTTATGGTCTTTCTTCTGTTTTAGGTGGAATTATTGTTAAACAATTTAATTATTCGGTATTATTTGGATTTTCCCTGTGTTTTTATTTGTTGGGATTAATTCTGTTTTCAAAAACCATCCGCCGCCGATTGTTTTCCGAAAAAAGGAAAACTTGAGGAATTAATTTGATCAATATTTTTTCCGCTATGACAGATAGATAGACAGGCATAATCAGAATAAGGATTCAAGGTCTCCAATTTGCAGTTGAGTAATAAAAGACGATACTGCAATTGGAGTATTTTTTGTTTTGGTTTACTCGTGCTTTTTATGATATAATATTCGCGAAAAAAGCACGAGTGCGACATCTGAAGTATCAAAACTGCTATGCTTGCATAGAAGGTTTTGAATACGGAAGATGGCATATGAGAGCCCTCGCGACCAAAAATTACGAAGTAATTTTTGGCTTACTCGTGCTTTTT
>RQYD01000150.1 GCA_003858485.1 Clostridiales bacterium COT073_COT-073 | reverse complement strand
ATATCTTTTCTATGATCTTATTGATTCAGTTTAAAACAAACTATTCATTATATACTGCCAAATAATTTAATATATAAGTACAATGATTTTAGCAAAAACACTAGGTATATATTCACTATCCTCTATGCATTTGATTTTTTAATTTTTGCTGTTCTTAGTCCATAAAATATCCATAACCGCTCCATCAAAGATATTCCAAGATTGAAGAAAAATATTTAATTGAATAAAAGCTTGTTTAAAATCATT
>RQYD01000149.1 GCA_003858485.1 Clostridiales bacterium COT073_COT-073 | reverse complement strand
GAAAGGATTTTGCGGAGCAAAATCGGAGTCCCCTGGGCAATAGACGAAGTCGATTGCCCAGGGGAGGAATGCGACCGCGGAGCGGGCATATTCATTTTGCGGTGCGTTCCCGGCGGAAACAAGAGTGCGAAGCGCGGGGAATGCGAAGCATTCCGTTTCTGCCGGGATAGTTGTAGGAGCAAGGAAAGGATTTTGCGGAGCAAAATCGGAGTCCCCTGGGCAATAGACGAAGTCGATTGCCCAGGGGAGGAATGCGACC
>RQYD01000148.1 GCA_003858485.1 Clostridiales bacterium COT073_COT-073 | reverse complement strand
AAGTGCGAAAGCGGTGTGTAACCGCAAGCCATCTTACGAAGTAAGTGGCGAAAGGTAGGTTGCCCACCCGGGCAGAAAAACGAAGTTTTTCGACAGGGTAGGTTGCCCACCCGGGCAGAAAAACGAAGTTTTTCGACAGGGCTCGTTAAATGGGTGGGAACGAAAGCAATCTTGCGAAGCAAGTTGCGATAGCGTGTGCCGCGAAAGCCATCTTACGAAGTATGTGGCGAAAGCGGGGGAACCCATGTGCCCGCTCCCTG
>RQYD01000147.1 GCA_003858485.1 Clostridiales bacterium COT073_COT-073 | reverse complement strand
ACTCGACTAAAATATGAAAAAAGAAAGATTTGAGCGAGTATTCGGCTCGGCCAAAGAGAAAAGGCAGCCAGGAGCATGCTCCAAGGCATGATTTCTTCGTAAGCTATATGAGCGGCCAGGACAACGAAAAATGGGCACATTTTTCGTTGTGGTCACAGCGCAATCGTAAAAGGAGGAGCTTGCGTTTCATGGCGGACTTTTCGCAGGGCCGGGGCCGAAAACTCGACTAAAATATGAAAAAAGAAAGATTTGAGCGAGTATTCGG
>RQYD01000146.1 GCA_003858485.1 Clostridiales bacterium COT073_COT-073 | reverse complement strand
TTCCCTCCGGGAAACGTGCTGAGGGGCTCGATTGACAATGATTCTAATTAGGCATTCCTGTTTTTAGCCTTTTGTTTTTTAGGCTTTAGCCTTTTCCTAAGGAAACGCTGCAAGGCTCCGCCTTGCAGGATAAAAATTGCTCCATCACTGCTTATGAGCAAGCTTACATCAGCGACCTACAGCTTATGTCAGCGGACTCTATCTCCCAGCACGTTTCCCTCCGGGAAACGTGCTGAGGGGCTCGATTGACAATGATTCTAATTAGGCATTC
>RQYD01000145.1 GCA_003858485.1 Clostridiales bacterium COT073_COT-073 | reverse complement strand
AAATCCGACACCAGCGCCCTTAAGGTTTCTATCATAAAAACAGCAAACCCTGTAAAGAAAAAGGTTTTCTTCTGCTATTACCGATTAGCGAAAGGTATTTTGGGCATACTTTCTTATGCCAAAGAGGGCGTCAGGCTCTGGTTCCGGACAAAGCGTCCGGCATACCGTCAACTCTGCCTTCAGCTGGTCGCTTAAATAGATAATTGAATTGTTCTCCCAAAGTCCGGTTCCGGCGGGGCTTATTCAAGTGCCTCTATTTTCCCTACTGCCATTCT
>RQYD01000144.1 GCA_003858485.1 Clostridiales bacterium COT073_COT-073 | reverse complement strand
CACAGTCTTTTTTGGCTCTATCCCGCTCCAGGGAGCGGGCACATGGGTTCCCCCGCTTTCGCCACATACTTCGTAAGATGGCTTTCGCGGCACACGCTTTCGCAACTTGCTTCGCAAGATTGCTTTTGTTCCCACCCATTTAACGAGCCTAAAAAAGACTGTTCCAAGGAACGTGGGAAGGGGCTGTTGCAAAACGATAAAAAAATCGTTTTAGCAACACCCCTTTTTTCTGCCTTTAAAATAAATAGGTTTGTTCCTTTTAAAAAATATTTCAAAGTGA
>RQYD01000143.1 GCA_003858485.1 Clostridiales bacterium COT073_COT-073 | reverse complement strand
TATCACTGGGATGATGGGATGCATAAGAACCTACAATAAAGTAGCCGCTACTGGCACACTGGATATTATATGCTGGTTTTAGCTGTCCGTTTCGCATGTGATCTTCTTTCATTCGCATAAACGTAGCATCCGGATCGGTCTTGGCATAGCTGTTTCTTCCCCCCATCATCGCCAAGTGTGTTTCATAGCTATCCATCTTTATAAGCCATTCTTCGTATTTCTCGTATTCTCTTTGTACTTCGGTTTTTCGTTTCCCACTTCCATAGACAAACACAATCTTTTGTTTC
>RQYD01000142.1 GCA_003858485.1 Clostridiales bacterium COT073_COT-073 | reverse complement strand
CTTTTTATCTTGGAAAATACCCCTTCGGCTTGAATGGAGCGATTGATTCTTTCTACGATTCCTTCTTCGGAAGTAATATTTTCCCATGATTTTTGGCGGTAATGGTTCAGTTTCTCTGTAAAGTAGAGGGACTTCGTTTTTTGCCCATCTTCGTTCCAGTCAAAACAGCGATATACTTTGGAGGTCGTTTGATATCCGCTTTTCTTTTTACTGACTCGGTCTGCGACTCGTACAAAGCGTTTTCCGTTCGGATGGACATAACAGTCCTGCTCCTCCAAATATTCATAGCTTTC
>RQYD01000141.1 GCA_003858485.1 Clostridiales bacterium COT073_COT-073 | reverse complement strand
TTTCAAAGTATAGGTGTTTGATGTAAAATGGGACATAAGGAATCTCCTTTCTTTTTGTTTAGTAAGTTTTTTGTTGATACCTTAATTTTACATCAAAAAGGAAGAAGATTCCTTATATTTTTGCCATTTTTTGAAATTTGTTGAGGAAGGAACCTTAAAAATGAAGACCTGTGGATAAATCTACGGAAACTCAAGGAAAGTTGCTTGAGTTTCCGCAAAATGTAATTTAAAAAAAATATAACATCCCAAAGCACCAATCTGCCGTTTTTTTAAGAGTTTAAGAATGGCAGTAGGGAAAAT
>RQYD01000015.1 GCA_003858485.1 Clostridiales bacterium COT073_COT-073 | reverse complement strand
ATGAAAAACACTTGTGTATGTTCCCATACACCCTCATCATACAGGTAGCACTTTTGTATGCAAGCATACACACTTTTTAGGTAAAAGTAAAATTTTACGAATGCAAGCGTAAAACCTTCGGTTTTCCGCTTGGAGTTAGTACTCTTATAACTAAATTATGAAAAACACTTGCGTATGTTCCCATACACCCTCATCATACAGGTAGCACTTTTGTATGCAAGCATACACGTGCTACCTGTATGATGAGGGTAATCAGCATTTTTCATAATTTAGTTGCATTCGTACGTTTTTACCATATGAGGGCTGGTCTTGATTTTTCAATAAAACTGTCGATTTCTTCTAAAGTGAAAAATTTCCAGGCATTTTTCGGCTGATGCAACATAGTTAAACCATCTAAATTTAGTCTTTCCTGGCTCATACCTTTACCGGTATAAAAAGTGGTCATATGTTTCCCCACTGGGCAGAAGATCGGATAACCAGCTTCTTCAGTCAAATATTTAAATCTTGGGTCATTTCCCTTTAAATGCATACCAAAAGGAGAGATAAAGATTTTCATCTCACCGGTATAAGGAATTACCTTTTTATTGATTTCGCTGATTTCATATTTTAACTGGTCAACGGTAATCGTTCCTTTTCTAAAATACTGGCCATGCGTAAAACTATGGGAAGCCAGCTCCCAGCCATTAGCCCTCAGACCTTGAGCTACTTTGATGGCACCGGCTTCAATGGCTGCTTCTTCTTCCGGAGTATGAACAGGCAATTTAGCATCAGCTGCTGTTCGGAATTTTTGAAGTTCATTGATACGATAGCCAAAAACTCCCTCATAACCAGTAACTGCTACAATTCCCTTGGCCCCCCGATAAGAAAATTCGGGATGCTCTTTGACAAATTGCTCGACAATTGGAAAAACATCACCATCATAAGTTTGGACTTCGCTGCCATCAGCCTGTTTCATAACTGTCACTGTTTCACCCTGATCATTAATATCCAGCCGCAGCGGAAAACCGCCATCTCTTTGCATATAGTAATAATAATTGACATCATCAACCGATAAGATCAAAGGTTTTTTCCCGGCCGGCAAATAAATATCTTTGGGTTTGGCATTTCCATTTTCATCAAAATCCAGCATTTCTTCCAAGCGGTAAATGACAAATCCTTTTTCTAACAAAATCGGCAGCATTCCTTTAAATTCACCGACGGTTGTCATCCAAAAATTATAACCATTTGAGGTACTCGAGGAAAATGCCACTTTGGGATCGACGATCAAACTATGGAAAAAGACATGATAGCTATCCCCCTCATATTTGACCAGCGCATCTTTCTGAGCCTGAATTTCAGCAATCTTAGCTACTACTTCCGGTCTTTGGGCAACTTCGGAATTTTTCAGTTTGATCATAGCTTCATCATAATAATAGCCTCTGGCCGCAAAATCAGCTTCGGCAATCAGGTTGGTTGCCAATTCCGCCAGCTCTTTTTCCTTTTGTTCTGCTGCCGCTTTTTGGGCAGCTGCTTCTGCTTCTTGCTCAGCCTTTTTCCTGGCTGCCTCCTCCTCCGGCGATAATGCTTTTTCTGCATTTTGATTGCTGACACTGTCCTTTTGTTTAGCCGCTTCCTTCTCCTGAACATTGCCATTTTTAGCATTACTGGTTTGACAAGCAGTCACTGCCACGATCAATGTTAATAAAATAATTATCATTTGCATTTGTTTTTTCATTTGTTTCATACTCCCCATCCTTTCCATTATAAATAATACTCTCTGTAATTTCTTAAAATTTACTCAACTTTCCCACAATCTTTTTTGGCTCTATCCCGCTCCAGGGAGCGGACACATAGATTCTACCGCTTTCGTCATATACTTCGTAAGATGGCTTGCGGTTACACACCGCTTTCGCACTTTTCTGCGAAAAGATGCTTTCGCGGCACACGCCATAAAAAAACTGTTTTTAGGAACATGAGAAAGTTGAGTTTATTATACCATTAAATTATAATATTTTCAAAGCAATTATTAATGATCTTTGCTTATTTTCTTTCTTTATAAAGAAGCTTTTGCGGAAAACGTAAGCAATATAAGCTCATGTATTTGCCCCATGTAAAATCTTATATGAAAAAACCATTCGTTCCTGGTAAGGCACTTCTATAAACCCTTTATTTTTGCCCGCTCTCCCAAATATTGATTAAAAGCTTCTAAATAATGGACAAAATATCCTTGTTTGATTTCGACTGCAAAACCATTTTCTCGAATCTTTTCCAGCGGAATACTTTTGCGGCCGCCATTTTGACTTTCGGCCACCACTTTTCTGACATAGGCATAGGGCAGTAAATAAATTTCATCTGCCATTTCAAAGCGAACCAAAAAGAAGCTGATGCCCTCCTGCCGTTCAAAGTCTTCCATAAAATCCAGTTGATGACTATGAATATTAGAAAGAGGCAATACCTCTTTTTGAATATTTTTGGCATCAAAACAAATGGGTATCCCCTGAACCACCCCAATATAGTCAACGGTTGAGCGTTTTTCAAAATAGGCTTTTTTGATATTGCCTCTTTCACTATCCAGCTCAACTGGCTTAATTGGGGTCGGAATCTTTTGAACCAGGGCAATCCCGGCTGCCCGATACTTTTCATTGGCTAAATTAATTAATTCTTCAAAGGCATCTCCACGCAGCCCTCTGCTTGACCAAAATCCCATATCCATTTCCTTTATTCTATTATTTTTTTACTCAACTTTCCCACAGTCTTTTTTTGCCCCATCCCGCTCTGAAGAGCGGGCACATGGTTCCCCCGCTTTCGCCACTTACTTCGTAAGATGGCTTGCAGTTGCACACCGCTTTCGCACTTTTCTGTGAAAAGACGCTTGCGCGGCACACGCCATAAAAAAGACTGTTCCAGGGAACGTGGGAAAGTTGAGTTTTTTATTTTACTGATGCATTGCTGCCCATTTTTCAATTACTATTTTTACTGGCGGTGATATATTAGGCGGCAATTCACTGGCCTTAAAAAATCGCAGCTCTTTTACCTCGCTTGCCTGAGCCTTTAACTCCCCGGAATAATCCTTACACAGGTAAACAATATCAATATTGGAAACCTCATCGCCATTCGGGTAAGTATAATGAAGCTCTTTGCCGGAAAATATGCCAAATAGATGTAAACACCCGGCAGTCAGTCCTGTTTCTTCCCTCAATTCACGTCTGGCCGCATCTTCAACTACCTCATCCAGCTCAACTGAACCACCGGCATAGCCCCAGCAGTCATTGTCCTGCCGCCGCTGCAGTAAAATCCTGCCCATATTGTCTTCTACAATCACCCCGGCCCCCACTTGCAGCAATGGCCGATGCCCAACAATTTTTCTTAATTCCATAATATATTCTGACATTGTTTTAGTTTTCTCCCTGCCATTCCTGCATAAACTTTTCCAGAAATTGTTTCATAAAGACTTTTCTTTCACGATAACTCCCGACTGCTTGTATTCATCAATATTTTTAGCCTATTCGTTAAAAAATAATATACTTGCTTTCCAGAATTAATTCGGGGTAAGTTATTTTTCTCCTCTTACTACCAGACTGATCGTGACCTGACAATCCCATTGTTTTTTGTTTTGATGATATAACTGAAGTCTTTGCTCATATTTTTGCTCTGTCAAATCGATCATTTGCCTGATTTCATTTTCCTTAATTAAAGGTGATTTCTCTGACCAAAGCTTATCCAGTATTTCCAAATCTGCCCGGCGATTGGCTTCAATAATGTCAATTCCTCTCTGTTTCGGCTGATAGGGATTATCCGGGGTTAAATTGGCCAATACATATCCGGTTAATATCTTGGTAAAACCATATTTTTCCATGGTCAGAGGCAATTCCTGCTCATTTAAGCGATATTTACCGATATTGTATTTTTTAAGGGTATCATCCATTCCATTCACTTTTTCCCAAAACATTTCTTCAAACTGACTTTCCTGAAAGCAATCTGCCCTATGTTCAATTCCTTTAACAGTAGAAAGGCAGAGGCAAATCCCGCCTTTTTTTAAAAGTTCATATTGCTTTGAAAAGAACAGCGATGTTTCTATATGTTCACTAACAGTATTGGACAAGATCACATCAAAAGATTCTTTGGCAAATGGCATCTTCTCTATATCTGCTTCCATGAATTCCACGCCTTTGATATTTTCTGACGCGAACTTAATAAAATTGACATCTCTGTCTATAGCCACAATCTCTGCCTGTGGATACCAGGCCCGCATCGCCTCCGCCAACGCTCCCGGTCCGCAGCCAATCTCCAGAATGCGTAAGTTTTTATGCTCATCCAGTTGAAATAACTGCTTATAACTATCCGCTGTGTCCTGATTAAACCGCAGCTTCCGGCTTAAATATAAAGTCATAATGCCCTGAACTTTTTCTGACCATAGTTTATCCATTATTTTCACCTTTCCATCTGTTTTCTATATTTGAAATACCAGTAAATGACTCTCCCTGAACTTTGCAAATGCACCTCCAGCTTTCTATAGCAATTCTCTGACCACCTGGTCGCCATCCATATAGCTGAATTGCTCGGAATAATCAGAAATGAACACCTGATACATTTCCTTAAAACTGACCGGCATGGTATAATTTTCCAACTCAGCCGCCTCAATCCAAAAAACTTCGCCTTCATCGGATGAAACAATTTCTCCTGTAAATTGATCGGTCTTAAATAAAAAGACAATATATCTTTCATCTTCTTCCGTATAAAATTGCTTGACTCCACATAATTTGGGATTATAAATGCTTAGTCCGGTTTCTTCTTTGACTTCGCGAATCACTGACTTAACAAAGGATTCTCCATATTCAACATGACCTCCCGGAAAGCAAATTCCTCCCCAATTCCTATCCACCCGGTTTTGTACCAAAATTTTATTTCCATCATAGATCATACACATATTGGTGATGATCGCTTTTTCTGCTCTTGCCATTTTTAAACCTTTCCAAATAATTCTGCACTGACTTTTTTCCACATTTCAAAATACGGAGCTACCACTTTTTTATCATCCCAGGCAACTTCATAACAATGCAGAAGCTGCCCGGTCAGCCCATATTTCCTTTGAAAGCGGCGATTGATTTCCGCCTTCCCATATTTCGGATCACCGACAATCGGAAAACCGGCACCGGCTAAATGTGCCCGGATCTGATGGGTTTTGCCCTGTTTGATAATGACCTTGGCTAAGGTAAATCCATTACTGACATTGATCGGTAATACATGGGTAACTATCTGTTTCCCCACTGTTTTAGAAATAACCGCTTTGTTTCCTTGCTCATCTTTCCTGAGTTTATCTTCCAGTAAAAATGGCCGATTTAAATTGCCAGACAAAATCGCATGGTATGTCTTGGTAATTTCTGTTTTGTTTAGTAATTGTAAACTCTGCACATTTTTGCCCACGATCACTGCGCCGGTAGTATTTCTATCCAAGCGGCTAACAATACCGATCCGCTCATTTGGTAAATAAGTGCTTAATTCATCCACCAGATTTCGATCACGGCCATTGGGCTGTGATAATAAATCATCCGGTTTAGACACCACCAGCACATCTTCGTCTTCATATAGAATCTCAAAACTACGCTCCGTTTGCACTCGCTTACTTTCCCGAAAGCCGGCAAATGTTTCCTCCGCAAAAAAGATCTGAATCAAGTCATTTTCCTGCAAGATCTCACTGCCTTCAATTTTCTTTTTATTTAGACAAATATTTTTTTTGCGAAACATTTTATATAAAAAACTCTTAGGCATTTGCGGAAAAAAGCGAAGCAAATATTTATCCACCCTTTGTCCATAGTTTTTACCATCAATTTTAATTTCTTTCATGGCCACTCACTTTACCTATCTTATTTAACTGATTGAATCGATTATTGATTGCCGCTGTCGTCACAAACAAAAGTATTTTATATCAGCTTGTCTTTAAAAGATATACTCCACACTGATCTTTTTTAGTTTCGTTTCTCAAATTTGCCTACCCTATTTGGCTAATTGAATTCATTATCGATTGTACCATTGTCGTCACAAACAAAAGTATTTTGTATCAACTTGTCTTTAAAAGATATGCTCCACACTGATCTTTTTTAGTTTCGTTTCTCAAATTTGTTTCATATTGAGTAAAGCAGGTAGGTCATTTTATCTTCCGGTATGTCCAAAGCCGCCTTCCCCTCGTTCAGTATCATCCAGGCTCTCCACCAACGTAAAATCTGCTTGCACAATTGGATTAATCACCATTTGGGCAATCCGCTCACCTCGGGCGATTGGAAAAGGCTTTTGACCATGATTGATTAGAATAACTCCCACTTCACCCCGGTAATCCGCATCAATCGTGCCCACACAATTGACCATGGAAATCCCATGTTTAAGTGCCAGTCCACTTCTGGGACGAATTTGCGCTTCATATCCATCCGGCACAGCAATCTTTAGTCCGGTCGGGATCAAACGGATTTCTCCCGGCTCAAGAATAATATCTTCCTCCACTGCTGCCAGTAAATCCATTCCGGCCGAAAGCTCGGTTTGATAGGCTGGCAGTGGCAAATCTTTGGCCATGTTAATTACTTCAATTTTAATTTTTTGCATTTTTTTCTCCTTTATCATTGTAGATTTTGCAATTGCAAGACTGGCTACTGTTTAAATCAAGATTTATCAGGGGAGCCACCGTCAGAACAAATGCTTCGCATTTGACGTGCTTTCAGCACTCCTCTTCTGACGGTGAAGCGCCGCCAAATGAATATGCCCGCTTCGCGGTCGCATTCATTTATGCTTGCGCGCTTCAAATCAAGATTTATCAGGGGAGCCACCGTCAGAACAAATGCTTCGCATTTGACACGCTTTCAGCACTCCTCTTCTGACGGTGAAGCGCCGCCAAATGAATATGCCTGCTTCGCGGTCACATCCCCCTTTCGCAACCTACTTCGTAGGATTACTTTCGGGTCACGCGCATTTATGCTTGCGCGCTTCAAATCTATATTTCCCTGATCCATGTACAGATCAATGCCAATAGCAGGGCAACAATAATATATATGATGACCGCACGCATTTGTGATTTTTTGTTGAAACCAAAAAGATGCGGTCCCATGGCATCTTTTAGCACCGGTACCTCTGGAAAAAAATGTGGAAATCACTATGTCACTCTTCTTGACAGGATTCATTTACTTCCAACCAAAATTCATTTTCTAAATTAATGATCCCCTCTAAAAACCCTAAGTCACAGGCAAGATTCCAATCGGTTTGATTAATTTTTTTTAGAATTTCCGAAAATTGTTCGATGCTCTCCGCTACTTTTATCGCTTTCCATTTTCCAGTCCCATGCATTGCTGTATAAACCGGATAATCAGCTGCTTTTATATCCACAAAAAAAGGATCACCCAATCCATTCTGAGCAATAACATACCAGTTTTCCTGCCATGCTCCAGGTTTATCAGCTATCAGAGATAATTGCTGAATCGGATCCCAACGATAGCCCATCTGCATTTTTTCAAAATCCCCGTATATGCAAGGGAGTAAAGGAAACTCCATGCACACAATTTTGGAATCAATAAAATTCTTTATTACCGGCGGTAGTTGTTCAGTTTTCATCATCATATCCTCTTTCTCCTTTTTGAAGATCACTATTCATCACTGTTATCTTATGCAATTTGAAAATCAAGTTTCTGATACAGTTTAAAACACATAAGCATATCTCCTAAAAGCAGTTATTATAATATTCATATATCATTTTACCGCATAATTTACTTTCTGTACAGCTAAAGATGTCTAAACCCTCAATTCCCTTCTTTGTCCATCTTCCACCAAAATTGCCTGGGCATTATTAATCACTTTTATTCCATTACCCATTTTCCAAACATCTGTGAATCAATTTTTTCTACATATCCCATATCCTGATAGCCCAGTTTTTTGAGCAGTTCGATACTGGCTGTATTTTCCGGCTCAACCAGGCAAATAAATTCCTGAGCCGGAAATTGCTGATGCAGAAGCTCTGTTAATGCCGACAGCATTTCAAAAGCATATCCCCGTCTATGATATTTATATGAAATGGTATATCCCATTGAAATAGTTTTTCCCTTTGGCATCACCACCACTTCACCCACCATTTCATCTGTTGCTTTGAGAGCGATTGCCAAAATAAAAGCATCTTGCAAGGAGATCCTGCCATTTTTTCTTTCATCTATCAGCTTTTTAAGTCCCTCCCGATCCTTAGTTTGGCCTCTTTGATAACGGGCGCAAAGCTCATTGTTTCGATAATCAAACATAATTTCAATATCTTTTTCCTCAACATTGCGCAATCTCAATCTGTCCGTTTCTAAAAAAATCATGACTCCCTCACTTTCTGTTTCGATCCCACTTCCAAAACCTTTACTTTTCTCCTGTTTTCTGCCATAACTGCTACTGCATTTGGCTCACGCCTTCTGTCTACGCTTTTCCTCAGGCCACTGATTTTTGCAAAATAATCTTTGGTCAACAACAGCAAAGTCATTACATCTTTTTATATTACTTTCATTTATCTTCACCTCGTTCTACCAGCAATGGTAAAATTGAAAATATTACAACTGTATTGCATCTTCATCCCGCAAAAATTGTTCCACTCCAATATATAGTATGCCGTAATCATCTCTCCACGGCTTGATGTAATCCCGCACAACAACAATTTTGTTAAAGGAATCCTGAATCCGAATCAATGAAGCGATTTCTTGTTTCCTTTTTTCCGGATCTGCTATGGATAATGATGACTGAATATAAAAACGCCGCTCTCCACCATTAACAACAAAATCAACTTCCAACTGTTTCCTGATTTTTTTGCCTTCTTCTGTTTTGATGTTCTGTTCTACTACACCGATGTCTATGTCATATCCTCTGCGAATTAAGTCACAATATAACACATTTTCCATTATATGAGATTCTTCCTGTTGCCTGAATCCCAGTTTGGCATTTCTAAGACCCACATCGGTAAAATAATATTTCAGCGGTGTCTGCATATATTTTTTCCCTTTTACATCATATCGATTTGCTCTATGAATCAAAAATGCATTCATAAAATATCCAAGATAGCGATCGATCGTCGTTGAATTAATCCGAATCTGTTTTTCACTCAAAAAAGAATTCGCTAATTTTGTTGGATTGGTAAGTGACCCAATACTGGAAGCAATGATATTCAAAAGATCTGCTAAAATGGCTGTTTCATTCTGAATGTCATGACGTTCAATTACATCCTTTATATAGGTATACTCAAATAAATCCCGTAGATAACGACTTTTTTCTTCATGATTACTTAACTGCATGACTACAGGCATACCACCATAGGTATAATAATCTATCCATGCGTCTCGCTGATTCCCCCGATACATTTCATAAAACTCTGCAAAGGAAAGAGGATAAACACGAATCTCATCCCCACGATCACGAAACTGTGTAAGAATATCTGTAGATAGCATCTTGGAATTGCTCCCAGTTACATAAATATCCGCATTTGGAATTTTCATCAGTCCAAGTAAAACATCAATGAATGTCAACTTAGCTTTTTTATCCTCCATAAAAGGATTTTGAATTTCTGCTACAAACTGTATCTCATCAATCAAAACATAGTACTGTTTCGTATGATTAATTATTCTGTCCCTTATATATTTATCCAGTTCAACAGGATTTCTGTATCTTACATTGGGAAATTCATCTAACGCAAGACGTATGATCTGCTCATCAGACACATTTTTTTCATACAGATATCTAACAAAAAGCTCAAACAGCAAATATGACTTTCCACAGCGACGTATCCCCGTAATAATTTTCACTCTGCCATTGTTCATTTTAGACATCAGTTTTTTCATATACTGTTTTCTGGGAAATTCCATTTTATTAACACCGTCCTATCTATTGAATTTAATTTGCGGATTCCGCATTTTTTCTTCGTGTTAATTGTAACAAATGCTGTTCTTCTTTTCAATGATAATTCAATTTTATATTCTAATCTAAATTTGCTGAATCGTGATTTAATTTAATTATGCCTTTCCTGATATAGAAAGTCAATTTATAAATTTCCTTCCCGATAATTTTTGATATAATAAAGGAAGTACTTCCTTTTATCACTAAACCAACTATCAGCTTCATAGCCTTTTAAATTTTTTTCAACTTCCACAGCTAAATTTCTGGCTGATTCGGCACTGAATAGCTGCTTCATTCGGTGTATCAAGAGATTCTTTCCCCAAAGCAGATTCTTTCATATTCTGCAATATTAATTGATTTATTTCTAAAATTCTACTTATAAAAAAGCCAATCATAGCTTCTCAAAGAAACCACAATTGGCTTTTCTTACTTTTAGTGAGTTTCTTCCTTATTAATGTTCATTAAAACGAAGTCCTCATCATTTTTACTTTATCTTTATCGCACTTATAACATTGCCTTGCGCGATAAATTAATTCTGCCCTGGCTGTCGATTTCCATCACTTTAACGGTGATCACATCACCAATTTTAACCACATCTTCAACATTGGCGACCCGCTCTTTAGCCAGCTTGGAAATATGAACCAAACCTTCCTGTCCGGGAACAAGCTCAACAAAGGCGCCAAAGTTCATAATTCTCATAACCTTAGCTTCAAAGACTTCGCCAACCTGAACACCCTTATCAATGGTTTCGATGATCTTACGGGCTTTATTTGCCATTTCCTGATCTTCGGAAATAATAAATACTCTACCATCATCTTCAATGTCGATCTTCACACCGGTATCTTCAATGATCCGGTTGATGGTCTTACCTCTGGCACCAACCACTTCACCAATTTTGTCAACACTGATGGTCAGCTGCATAATTTTCGGTGCATATGGAGAGAGTTCAGCTCTTGGCTCAGCAATTGCCTTATTCATAATTTCATTCAAAATATAAAGTCTGGATTTTCTGGTATTAGCAATTGCTCCCCGAATCATTTCATTGGTAATTCCGGCCACCTTCATATCCAGTTGAATAGCGGTAATGCCATCAACTGTACCGGCCACCTTAAAGTCCATATCACCAAAGAAATCTTCAAGCCCTTGAATATCAGTCAATAAAATATAATCATCATCCGTTTCACCGGTCACCAGACCACAAGTGATACCGGCCACTGCTTTCTTAATCGGTACACCGGCTGCCATCAGTGATAAAGAGCTGGCGCAGATACTGCCTTGAGAAGTCGAACCATTAGAGCTTAATACTTCAGATACTGTCCGAATCGCATATGGAAATTCTTCTTCACTTGGAAGTACCGGTAAAAGTGCTTTTTCAGCCAAAGCACCATGACCGATTTCACGGCGTCCCGGGCCACGGGAAGTTTTGGCTTCACCTACGGAATATCCGGGGAAATTATAATGATGCATATAACGCTTACTGGTTTCTAATTCATCAATCCCATCTAAACGCTGCATTTCCGCCAAAGCACCAAGTGTGGTAATATTTAAAACCTGTGTTTCGCCACGGGTAAACAAAGCAGAACCATGTGTTCTGGGCAGAAGATCAACTTCGGCTGCCAGATAACGAATTTCTTCAATATCTCTGCCGTCTGGACGTTTCTTTTCTTCTAAGATCATCCGGCGAACGGTTTTCTTTTGATATTGATACAAAGCCTCATCAATTAATTCCAACCATTCTTCATGGCTTTCGGTAAATGCTTCCACCAAGTCTTCCTTGATCTTAGCCATTTTTTCTTTACGATCATTCTTTGACTCAGTATAAACCGCATCTTCTATTCTGGCCTTATCGACAATTTGATAGATGGCTTCATTCATTTCCGCCGGGATACCAACTTCAATATAAGCAGCTTTCGGTTTACCGGCAGAAACCTGGATCTCTTTAATAAATTCAATAATTTCCTTATTAAACTCATGGGCTGCAAAAATTGCCTGCAATACATCTTCTTCCGGAATTTCTTTGCCGTCCATATCAATCATGATTACTTTTTCGGCAGTTGAAGATACCACCAAAGTCATATCCGACACTTCCCTTTGAGCCGAAGTCGGATTATATACCAGTTCTCCATTTACCCGGCCAACAATGACAGAAGAAATCGGTCCCATAAATGGTACTTCAGAAATGGACAGAGCAATCGAGCTGCCCAGCATCGCGGTAAATTCCGGTGGACAATCCTGATCAACGGATAAAACGGTATTTACAATTGTACAATCATTACGATAATCTTTTGGGAAAAGCGGTCTGATCGGTCTGTCAATCAAACGGGATGTCAGAATTGCGTTTTCAGATGGGCGGCCCTCTCTTTTAATAAAGCCTCCCGGAATTTTTCCAACAGAGTATAATTTTTCTTCATAATCAACACTAAGCGGGAAGAAATCAATTCCCGGTCTTGGTTCTTCTGAGGCAGTGACAACTGATAGTACCACTGTGTCCCCATATCTGGCAATTACTGCTGCACTTGCTTGTTCAGCTACTTTACCGGTTTCCACACTAAACATGCGGCCGGCAATTTCCTTTGAATAAATCATAATTCTTTCCTTTCTTTTTTGATTTGGAAAGCATTAGTCGTTAGGCTTTATCTTTTAACTCTACGATTAAAAAACAAAGCCTAATGACCAAATCGCTTTCCGTTTATTTTTTACTTGCGTTTTATGGGTTTCATTGACAAAACAGTCCGTTTGGCACAGCAAAATCTGATGTTCCTATAGACATCACCACTCGAATTACCAGAGGATCACCAGCCCGACTGACACGATGGACAGCGTCTGACAGCGAAAAGCCCGACAACTTTTTATTTCATCAGTATATCATAAAATATTTATTTAGACAATGAAAAAAAGCAAAAAAGGCTTTTGCCTTGCCTGTAACAAGGTGAAAGCCTTTTTTGCTTTTAATTATTTTCTTAATTCTAAACGAACCAACAAATTACGGTATGCTTCAATGTCCTTGGAAGCTAAATACTTCAAAAGTCCACGACGTTGACCAACCATCTTAAGTAAACCACGGCGTGAATGGTGATCTTTCTTGTGGCTCTTTAAATGCTCATTCAAATGATTGATCCGATGGGTTAAAAGTGCGATTTGCACTTCCGGTGAACCGGTATCGGCGTCATTACGTCCAAATTCTGCAATAATTGCTTTCTTTTGTTCTGGTGTCATGTTTCTTCCTCCTAAAAATGTTTATTATTTGCTCCCTGCATCAGCAGCAGCTTTTGCTGTTGGCTAAGGAATCGGCTGGAAGTCGCCAAACTCTGAGCCAAGGAATTTACCAAGAGACATTATAGCATAGGCCTTCCGCTTTGTCCAGTATTTTTTTAAAATTGCCGAACAAAGTGATCGTCTCTGCCCCAAAGCCATTATATTCCCAAATCATCGCTATTCTTCCGTTTTACTCACGCCATAACGACCAGTGACCGACCTGGGCGCAAAACTATAAATTCCCTTTAAAATCTGATCATTCGGTTCAATCAAGATTCTGGTCTTTTTATGATCGACATCATAAGTCAAAACATATAAATTATCACTCACCAGCCCTGATGAGCAATCCATCACCTTGTCTGCGCCTTTGACTGATTGGTCTTTGTTTTTTACCTTTTCCATAGCCAAAATCTTTTTACTGTCAATAGTAAGCAAATGTTTGCGCTTAGATTGGTTATAAATAACATCAATATCCAAATCTCCATTTGTAAAAGAATATTCAAATTCCTGTTTTAAACGGCCATTTAACACTAAAGCACCCCAAATTACCAGCAGCGCAATCAAAGGACCAACCATCGGCACAAAAATGACCAGTGCGGCTGCCATCACCAATGCAGCTGCCCAAATGGCCACTGATTTTAAAATATCACTGGATGTCTTTTCCTTTTTCACCAATTGTTCATTAAAGATATCATTGATCATAATCTAGTACCCTTCCGGATTCTTGCTCTGCCAATTCCAAGAATCTCTGCACATATCCTCTAAAGTCTTTTTAGTTTCCCAGTTAAATAATCGTTTGGCTTTCTCCACATCCGCATAGCAGGATGCAATATCTCCCGGTCTGCGCTCAGCAATTCGATAATTTACTTTCACACCATTGACCGTTTCAAAAGTATGAATCACTTCCAGCACCGAAAAACCTTTGCCGGTTCCCAAATTAACGGCTTCCACACCGGTATGCCGCTCTGCATATTTTACTGCCTGCACATGGCCATCTGCCAAATCCATGACATGAATATAATCTCTGACACCAGTTCCATCCGGGGTATCATAATCATCGCCAAAGACCGTTAAAATTTCCCGTTTTCCAACTGCCACTTGGGTAATATACGGCATCAAATTATTGGGAATACCATTTGGATTTTCACCAATGGTACCACTTTCATGTGCTCCCAAGGGATTAAAATAACGAAGCAATACAATGCTCCATTCCGGGTCTGAAACATAGACATCCTTTAAAATTTGCTCAATCATCTGCTTAGTCCAGCCATAAGGATTGGTGGCAGAAGTTGGCATATCTTCCACGAACGGAACCGGATTATTCATCCCATAAACCGTTGCCGAAGAACTAAAGACAATTTTCTTTACTCCATATTCCTGCATTACTTCTAGCAGCAGCAAGGTGCCGGTAATATTGTTATGATAATACTTGACCGGAATCCCGACGGATTCTCCAACCGCTTTTAATCCGGCAAAATGAATCACCGAGTCAATTTTATTTTCAGCAAACACTTTTTGCATTCTGGCTTTATCTAAAATATCTCCCTCAATTAAGGTGATCTTTTGTCCTACGATTTCCTCAGTTCTACGAACTGCTTCCGGAGAAGAATTGCTGAAATTATCATATACAATCACTTCATAACCTGCCCGAATTAATTCAATGCAAGTATGTGTACCAATATAGCCTGCGCCACCGGTTACCAATATTGCCATAACTACCTCCCATTGTCGTTCAAAAACATTTTAACTAAAATTGTTTTTATATATGATCTCCGGAAATAAATCCTTCTGTGGCTGTCAGTTCAAGAAGTTGCTATCACCACCTTACCCACCCCATCATTTAAGCAAACAATTTTCGTTTCTTAAGAATATAGAATAGCATTAAAAAAACATCCTGTCAAGCAATGACAGGCTTTAGTTTCCTTTAGTTTCCGCAGATTTATCTACAAGTCTTTATTTTTAAGGTCCCTTCATCAACAAATTTCAAAAAATAATAAAAATATAAGGAATCTTATTCCTTTTTGCTGTAAAATTAAGCTACCCACCAAAAAACTTACTAAACAAAAGGAAGTATCACATCACAATTTGCTTTTACTTCCTCTTGGTAGTTTATTCAATTGTCTTACTTCAACAAATAGGGATTTGTCCATTTGTTATTTCGTTCCTCTGTAAGAACAGGTATTTCAGAATTATTTCAACAGCAAAACTCCACATTCTGAACAGAACCTTGCTTTTTTAACCTTGGTACTGCAGTAAAAACAGATAACTTCATCTTCCGATGGCGTTTCTGATTCCGTAGCACATCCCGCTTGGCCGCTGTCATCAGAATGCTTTGAAACAGGCGTATCTATTTTTGTTAGATAAACTGAAAGCGGAGGTTGTTCTGAAGGCTTATTCGTAGCCGGCAGGCCACTCGAATAGAACGTAATTTTGGATGGTGCATCGTGAACCTGCGTATCTCTGAGTATTATTTCAAAACTTCGGGATTCATAGCCCGACTTCAGTTTAATGGCTACATTCACTCCGTAATAACGCTCCTTTGGCAGCTCTCCTTCGTAAACCTTGCCGTAGTATTCAAAGCGCACCTTGCCGTCTTCGCTGATCATAAGCATAGCATCTTTTTTTTCGATTTTCGGGTTAAAGCCGATGCTATTTTTCATCTCCACAAGGTCTTCATCGCTTATCTCGTATTGTCCTACGTATTCTTCGACCTGCCACCAGATATCGTCACCGAAGTCTATTTCTTCTCCGTAGTGATCAGGTTTTGAATAATCCGGAATAACAGGATAATCCTTGTTCCCTATGCGAACGGTAAATACTTCCTCCTTGGGTGGGATGATGTCAAAACGGGCTTCCGCCAGAGATACCGGCTTAGTAAAACGGTTCAAAAATATCCCGTTTACAAATACTTCACCTTCATATTCAGAAGTAATACGAACCTTTCTTCCGTCTGCAAGGCGGCAATCATAGATATAGCCGCTTTCCCTATCCCATCGCTGAAAGGGAGTCTGATATTTCTCAGATTCGCCAATGGCAGACTCAAAGACGATTGCAGATCCCGCCTTTATCGTTATATTGCCAAGCTCTTTACCTTGCTCATCAATCTCCATAGCGGTCATATCTTCGAGCAGCCTGCAGGCTGTATTGCAGGTGTCTATCTGCAGCACGCCGTCAATAAGCACAAAACGCTTATAATCGCCCTCCGTCTTGTCAGGGAAATAATAATGACCACTCGGAACAAAAAAAGAGTCCCTCTGGCTTCTTTCTCCAAAGTACCTGTGAATCTCACTCATGTGTACGCAGAAAGGATTGTAAGGAAGCGCCAGCCCAATCTCGTTCATAAAACTGTCAAAATATTGAGAAATATTATATTTGAAGCGTCCAAAACCTCCATCAGGGTTTGAAAAATCATAGAAAAAGCCGTCCTGATAGGGAATGTATTCTCGAAAAAGATAAATGCCGCCCAGACTTCGAATGATATAAAAATCGGACTTATCGTCTGCATATTCTATACGCAGACTGCTTTCCTCCCCCTTGTCCGGAATCATGCGGATAAAGATGTCTTTGTCGCTTTTCGTAAGCATTACGGATAAATTACCATGGGGCAGCTTGTAAATGTTTTCACGGTCTAACCTGGCAATATAGTCTTCCGGCACATCTGCAAGTGTTGCTGCTACCAACCCATCAAGTGAGTCATACGGAAAGGCTACTGTAATGACTTTATTTGAATAATCACCAATTTCTTCGTGTTTTTTCTTAGCTGCTGCGTCCGAATTAAAATAAAACCTTATGCCGAAAGCATCTGCCGTCCAAGCATAGTCAGAAGGTTCTATGCTTGCAAGCCCGCTTATTCCGTATTGAGTTTGCAAAGCCTTTTTCAGTCTTTCGCTTATGACTTTTTCGTCAGCGACAAGCTCTGAAAGACTGATTTCTTTTCCACTGGCTGTATCAAAAGTTCTTCCATTGAGTTTATAAACTACTTTCTTGCCATACCAAGTATCCCCAAAAACCGTCTCATACTCCGTCTCTAAAATACTAAATGCAGTAGAATCCGCCCTAGCGACAGCCACAATATAGGCGTAGGTATCAAAGCGGTAATTTTCCGTTTTTTCCTGTAACACGGTGGCTGAAAGCTGCGAAGATATAGACCGCATACGTTTCCCTGCTGCTTCCTCAGCCCGCCTGTTACACGCGGTGATAGCATTCTTAAATGTTTCCGGAGCATCATCTGCTACTGTCAACACCGTATATCTTACATAGATACCGGTTCCGGTATCCGGATTGACGGCACTGCTTTCTTTAAGCACAGTCGTCACTGCATAAGGTTTCTCTGTCTTTGTTTTGAATGTACTGTTTACATTCATCTCATTTTCTCCTATATTATTAATACTGGACGGGTTTCTCTGGATATCCTGACAGCCACAAAGTAAAACGCCTAAAAGAATAAGCGCTACCCACTTAAGTCCTGTTTTTCTCTTTTTATTTGTAATCATTGCCATAATATTGATTCCTTTATTCCAATTCCACTCCTTAGAATGATAAATGCTCTCAAATTCAGCATGTAATATTATGACACTTTTTAAATATTATATCATTTTTCATTTTTTTGTACAATCCTAAATTTCCTTGAGTTTCCGCAGATTTATCCACAGGTCTTCATTTTTAAGGTTCCTTCCTCAACAAATTTCAAAAAATGGCAAAAATATAAGGAATCTTCTTCCGTTTTGATGTAAAATTAAGGTATCAACAAAAAACTTACTAAACAAAAAGAAAAAGAATTCCTTATATCCCATATTACATCAAAGGCTTATACTTTGAAAAGAAAAATTTTACAAATAAAATTTCAAGAAATCATTCTATGCCCGAAAGAAAGTTTACCGCTGGCATTACTTATGGCATATAAGTTTTATTGAGACTTTTTTTAGGAATTTTGTTTTGAGTTTTATTTTACCCAAATCGGGCTGCCCACCACTATGTTTTCATCTGCCAATTTTACCCGCACATAAAGGTAGCTGCCGGCAGACATCATTTCTGCGGGAACTGTCAATTCGGTTTCCAGCCATCTTTCATTGACTGCAATTTTTTGAAAAACCTGGCCATTGACAATTAAGTCAACCGACCGAATGTTAACCGGTGCCGCCATAGCTGCCTTTAACACCAAAGCATCTCCAGCTTTTGCCTGACTGGCCATCAAACTTTCGCCAATTGGCCTTTCTGCCAGTTGATAATTCAAGTACATCCGGGTGTGAGTAGTGGCATAAGTCTGCCTGTTTTTCAAGCCCTTAAACACCCCTTCCCGGGTTAAAGCATCAGCATACACTGCCGTCAAACCGCCATGACCGGGCATCGAGTCATGGTCATCACTGCCGGCTGTCATGCCCCAAATTTTTCCACGATTTAAAAATGAGTTTACATCATTTTCCGGAATGTTGGACATGGCTTTCAGCAGCATTGGATTACCCGGATATTCAAACCGCCCCCATTGTGCAGAATAAAATTCACATAGACGTTCCGCGTCATCAGCCGGCTCCCAATTCTTCAAGTCAAAGCCGCTATGCTGCTGTTCCTGTTGATCTTTGATCAGACGACCACCGCAATAACGATGAAAATGAGGAACGGTCATATAGTCCTTGCCCTGATAAAGTCGCCAAACATCATAGATATCCACAACTTCCGCCGGATATTGAAAATTTGACATATCTTCAGCAAAAAAGACTACCGTATCGCCTCTTTGACTGTGCAGCTCAAAACCCGGGAAAGTAACAAATTGTCCGGGAGTATAATTTTGATTGGAGATTTCCCTGATTTTTTCCCATAGTTGCGGCGTAATATTTTGCTTGGCATTGTCATCAAAAATAAAAGTTTGTTCAACCAAGCACACAAAATCCAAATTGGAAACTTTCTGTGCATAATTATAAGCATCCTGAGGACAGGCACCATTATTATTATCATGAATATTCGGAGTTAATACTGTGTGGCAATGAGTATCTCCCCAATAAATCGGCTGTGCATCAGCTTGACAGCAAATCACTGCCTTTTCTGTTTTCAGTTTTAGATTCCGGCAATCCACCTCATAATATCCCTCCTCTTCAATCAAACCGTCCTCATTTAAAATTTGCGTTTCTTGACCGGTTTTTAGATTTCGCAGGATAAATTGCGGTTGATCGGTATATTTCCAAATCGGGTTATGAAAACGATCGCCCACGGTATAGCTTATCTTAAACTTCTGCCCTGGCCTTACTGCTGTCGGAGCAGCCACACTAAGATATAGAGCTTCATCCGGATTGACCCGAACGGATGGAATAATATCCAGCTTTTTATACTCTCCATTTCCCTGACCATCAATACTGAATTCATATTGTAAGAAAGTACCATCAGCAAAGGTAGCATGATGTGGCGCCCTGGTTGGACAAACCCTTCCTTTCAGCCACATCCGATCAATGCCACCGTAAAAAATATGTAAAACCGCACCCGCCGGCCAATCTTCCTGAGCAGTGATCACTGCAATCCGATCACTGTCGGGCCAACGTAAAATATGCGTAAACTCCGAATCAATTTTTTCGACTCTGGTCTTTAATCCGGCATTTTCCTCTTCAAAATAGGCATAAATAAAATGCGGCTTCCAATAGTCAATATTCTGAACATATTCGATTGAACGCTGGTGCGTATACGCCGGAAATACGATTCGAATTCCGCCGCCTTTGGCAACCGGCGTGCTTAATGCAAATTTGATATGCCAACCGATTTCTCCGTCAACGGTCACTGTTTCCGGAATTTCAACTGTAAAGGTTCCATAGTTATTTGTAATAGTTGATTCTTTCATAATTTTCCTTCTCTAAAGTCATTTTTCCCATCTCATTGATTCTGTATTTGACTGTTTTATCTTGTTAGCGAATTCACTTTTTCCCAGTCTTTTTCGGCTCTATCCCGCTCCGCAAAACCATTACACAGCTTTCATTCTTTTCTGCGAAAAAAATGTTTGCGACATTTGCCTAAAAAGATTGTTCTAAGGAACTCAAAAAAGCTAGCTTAATAACTTAGCAAAATCCATAGCCTCATCGGTTGGTACCATTTGAGCTGTAATCTTAACCCCCTTTTCAATTAAATATAAAAAATCCTCAATATTGTCCTGGGTAACACTAACTGCCTTTTTCAGCATTTTGGTATTAGAGCCACCAGCCATATTGCCAACATTAATGTTTTCCATATGGAAACCGGCATCATATAAGTCCTTATATGTTTTGGGGCTTTTTGCCACTATAAAAACACGTTCCCCTTCATATTTTCCGGCTTTTAAATTTTCAGCTGCTCTTTCCACATTTAAAATTGACAATTTGCATTGTTTGGGGCAGGCCATTTTTAATGCTTCTTTATTGATCACATCTTTCACCACCTGATCATCAATCACCATGATTCGGGTGGCCTTGGTAGTTAAACTCCAAATGGTCGCTACCTGACCGTGAATTAACCTGTCGTCAATTCTAACATTTACTATCTCCATATTTAGCTCCTTTTTACTGCAAAATCGAAAGAATTTTTCCTGTGATCACAGGATGTATCTCTCGATTTTGCATATCCAAATATCTCAATTACATAATTCCTAAAAATACCATAATGGCTGCTAATACTGTAATTCCCAAAATGATTTGGGTGGTTTTCCATTTTTTCTTATCCATTAAATACCAGGCTCCAATGGTAAGCAACAAGGGTAAAATTCCGGGCATGATTTTATCAAAGATTCGTTCCTGAATAGAAATTGACATTTCACCACTGACAAATTTATAGATAACTCCGGCCCGAACAGTAGTTGAAGCTACTCCGCCAATCACGATCAATCCCAGCATGGTTAAGCCGGTAGTAATTTTATCGGCCAACTCTTTATTGGTAAAAAAGGTATTAGCTGCCCCAATTCCCATGCTATATCCTTTATGGAACAAGTACCACTGCATTCCCACTATTGTGGTCAGCCAGACCACGCAGAAAAACAATGGCCCAATCGGATTGCCGTCTTCCAGACACATACTCATGGCAATACTAAGTAAAATCGGGCTATAAGTTCCAATGATCATCGAATCACCAATTCCGGCAAAAGGTCCCATTAAAGCATTCTTGGTATTAACAATTAATTCTTCACTAACATCTTCTCCCTGTGCTCTGGCTTCCTCCATAGCAATGGTAATACCCGGGATTAAAGCCCCCAGCTGCGGCTCTGTATTAAAAAACTGCATATGCCGCTGCAATGCCTTTTTATATTCTTCCGGTTTATCAGCATATAATTTCTTTAAAATCGGTTCCATTACATAGCAAAATGCCAATCCCATCATCCGTTCAAAATTCTGGGTTGCCTGTGAAAAAAAGATATATGACCAGGCAGCTTTATTTATATCCTTACGGCTTAATATTGCATTTTTATTCTTCATAGCAATCATCCTCCTCATCGGTCTGGGTGCCTGCGGTTACCACTTTGGTTTCTCCCTTAGCCATTACAAATAATGCAGCAATACCGGCTGCCAGAATGGCCAAGGCTGTTACTGTCATATTGGTTGCTCCAATGATTATCCAGCCCATCAGGAACAAAATAATCATCCATTTTTGTGATAATGATTGTTTGATCAACATGGCAAAACCAACTGCCGGCAGCATCCGGCCAGCCACAGCAAAGAAATGCAAAACTTGAGTCGGCATATTATTAATTAATGATTCGGCCAACGGCGCTCCTAAATAGCAAATCAGCATGGCTGAACCGGCTCTTAAAATAAAGCTGGGAATCACTGTTAAATAAGTAGCCCGGCGAATACCGGCACCATCTCCTTTTTCAGCAGCTCTGTCACCCATATGCGGAAAATAAGCATTAATGGTCATGATAAAGTTAAACAAGCCCAAACCCAGCATACTCAATGGAACTGCCAATGCCACTGCCTGCTCACCGGTTCCTCCGGCAGCCAAGGCCAGTGGAATGCCAATATATGAAGCCCAGTTAACATCAGCCGGCATTGCTCCGCCCGGCGTAATCTGTCCAATAAACAAAGCCTGGACCATGGCACCGGCAATTACTCCACTTCTGACATCACCCAAAATAACGCCGATAATCAGTCCGGCAACTAAAGGGCGACCAATCATATTCCACCCACCGGTGACCCCAAATACCCACGGGGTACGCTTACTTCCCAAATAAGCAAATAAGCCAATTAATAATGCTTGCAAAAAACTCATACCTTTGCCTCCTTACTCCTGTCATAATGTATTTATATAGACCGCAGTAATTACAGGACTGGATCACATTTGATCTTCAGAAAAGCACAAAGTAAGCAACCCTGTGCTGCAAATAACAAACCCAACATCATGACTGTACACTGAGCGATTGCCAATTCTCTGAAAATCAGATGCCAACCAGCTTTAAATTCACCGGAATCACTGCATAATAAGAATCATCTTCAGGTGTTACTCAAAGTCCTCCTTTTTCATGTCATCTCTTTGCTTACAGAAAATTTATTGACTTTGGCTGACCTGAACATAATCCTCCGGTCGGCCAGACTTTGCTTTTTGACATTGTTTAGTATTCACTTTCCACTCCGGTCTTATTTTAATTTCACCATTTAAAATCGGATCCTGTGTCTTTATTTGCCAATCCAATAATTTTTGTTTTAATTCTTCTTTTATTTCCCGGTACTCGGCATTAACCGCCAGATTATTTCGTTCACTGGGATCAAATGTCAGATCGTATAACGCTTCTTCTGCTTTTATATATTGCTGCAATCCCTGTTCATTAAAAAAATCTTTGGTCAGCGATTCATCAATATTGGACTGATTGATCCGCAAATATTCGGGATCAAAATAACGAATATATTTATATCTTTGATTCCTGATACAGCGGGCCGGTTCATAAGAAGTATGAAAATTAATCTCAGCCATGATCTCCTGTCTGACTTCTTTTTGTTCCTTTATCAGCAGTGGCAGCAAAGATACTCCTTCCAGATATTCCGGTTTCGGCAACTCCAGCAGATCACAAATGGTTGGGAAAATATCAATTTGCGAAACCAAACTGTCTAATACCCTTCCCTTGATCTGCGGTACCCGCATCATCAATGCCACACCGATCCCACTATCAAACAAAGTGCATTTGGCAAATGGATTGGCCAGTCCATGATCTGTGGTGAAAATAATGATCGTATCTTCCCAGTGGCCGCTTTCCTTTAACGCTTCTATTACTTGTCCAAAGCAATCATCTGCACTTTGAATGCTTAATAAATAACCGGCAAAATCCTTTCTGGTTTCTTCAGTATCCGGAACCGGGTAAGGGACCCGGGTATAATCTGCTAAAACAGAGCCTTCCTCCGGCACCGGAAAATTCCGATGAGTCGCAAACATACCGTAAGAAAGAAAAAATGGCTGTCCGCTTTGATCTGATTTCAGCCAATGGCTAACTTCATCGGCATTGGCCTTATCCCAATGAATTAATTCTTCTTCGGCAATTCCCCGGCTGTCAGTTGTTAACTCCTGTTGGTAGCCAATTTTTTCAGCCGCTTCTCCTCTGTCCAAATACCAGCCGGATTCATGCTGAATGCCACATAAAACAGTCATATAACCATGTTTGTTTAAATACCTTACCAAATGTTTTTGATAATCCAGCTCAAAACCTCTTTGTGCTAATCCCAGCATCCCATTTTGATGGGGATAAGTTCCAGTCAAAAGTCCGGCCCGGCTTGGAGAACATGTCGGGCCAACACAATATGCATTGCGAAAGACGGTGGCTGTCTGTGCAAATTTTTGCAAATTAGGAGTAGAAACTTGATAGCCATAGGGGCTGATGATGCGACCGGAATCATGGGTATGAATATATAAAATATTTTTCACTGGTGATCTCCTTTTTTGCCTGATGCTCAATCGGCCAAATTTTAAATTAATCCGGACAGCTTTATTTAACCGGCTTTTTCTTTCACATTTTTTCTATTTTTATTTTAATGATTATTTTTTTTTATTTTATTTTAATATATACCTTATTCCTAAATATGTCAATACATTTATCCAAAAATGGTATTGACATTATTTGAACCTGACAACAGTAATATAAAAATTATTTCTTTTAAATGTATTGCCATTTCCTTTAAAATAATTTAAAATAATACTATTAACTGATCTCCATTTTCTATATTCCATAAAACATTTTATGAACATGTAGAAAGTCGTCCTGTGCGGCAAGTGATGAAAGCTGTATATAACCGCCAGCCAGGCGGCATGTCCGCAGAAGTCCGAAGCATTTCACCAAATGTATGAGGTGGACACCAAAAGCGCAAAAGGGAAATCTCAAGTTGCTCATATTCTCTCTGCCAAAAGGGAAACGGATATAAAAGGCTGTAAGAAAATTGAGTTAATAAACTACCGACATCAGAAAAACATCGGAGAAAATTATGTCTGAAAAACGAATTGCCCAATATAAATTAATTGAAAATGATTTGCTGCAAAAGATCAACTTAGGATATTATAAAAAAGACGATTTAATCCCAACTGAGTTAGAACTTTCCTCTACTTATAAGGTGTCACGGGTAACCGTTCGGAAAGCGACTGATAATTTAGTGGCTCAGGGTTTATTAAGGCGAGTAGCCGGAGTCGGAACTTTTGTTTGTCACCCTTCGGTCACTTTAATTCCCAGTACGATTCAAGGCTTTTCCGCCGCTATGGAAAAATTGGGAATTGCTGTTCGCACTGAGGTCCCAACCTTTACTCTGCAAAAAGCACCGGCTAATATTGCATCCATTTTAAAAATTGAAACCGGTGAACCGATTTATTTTATTGAAAGAATCCGCTATGCCGGCGAAGATATTTTTCAGTTTGAAACTACCTATATGTCAAGCCGGCTGTATCCGGATATTTCCATTCAAATATTACAGGCCTCCAAATACCGTTATTTTGAAACCATAAAAGGGCTGAAAGTCATTCGCAGCACTCATGCTGTCACCCCACTTCATCCCTCAAAAAAAATTGCTGATTTATTTGGAATTTCTCTGGATACCCCAATTCTCAGACTGGCCAGCACCACTTATCTGGACAATGGTCAAATTATGGACTACACTGAGGTCACCTTAAATTCACCCAAATATCAATTAACCTATGAAAAAAGATAGCGGCTGCCATCGCTTTCCAAAAGCCAGATATCAAATCTGGTTATTGGAAGGCGATACTGTCACTATCCTTTTGATTTTCGTTTTCAATTTTATCTATTTGCTCAAAATTTCTTATTTTAAAATTATCTTTCTTAGTGCACAGCCGCAAAATTGATGTGGGATCAATTTAAAACCCTGTTTGATATAAAAACTTTCCTTTCCTATTTCGGAAATTAGTCCAATACTGGCTCTGCTTCCCTCCGGTAAGTTTCTTTCAATATGCTTTAAAATTGCCTGTAAAATCATAGTTCCAATTCCTCTGCCCTGAAACTCCGGTTTTACAACAATATCGACTATGGTAAAATACATGCCGTCGCCAGCAACTCTACCCATGGCAATTTCATTTTCCAAATCTTTTACCACAATTGAATAATAAGAATTTGCTATTGCTATTTCTGCTTGCTTAGGGCTAAAGTTAGACCAACCAACCGATTCCCTTAGGGCAAAGTAAGTTTTATAATCAAGATTATTTTCTTCGATTTGCCAATTCATCTCTGATTCCTGACTTTCCTTTTAGTGGCAGATAAATTTTAAATCTCCTTTACTAAAAAACTTCCCAAGTGCTATATTTTCTGATGAAAAGCATTTTATCAAAATTCCTGTTTTAAAATACGATTTAAAACATCATACACCGGTCGCAGTGGCAGCCCCATAATATTATGATAACTCCCCTCAATTTTATCGACCAGCAAAGCTCCACCATCCTGAATGCCATAAGCGCCGGCCTTATCAAATGGCTGATACTGATCGACATATCGTTCAATCAATGCCTGCTCGGACTCGGCAAAATAAACCTTGCTGATATTTAAAAGTGAGGTTTCCTGCACATCGCCCAGCACCCAAACCGCGCTGATCACTTCATGCATTTTTCCATTTAATTGGCTGAGCATGGCTACTGACTTTTGGCGGTTTTCTCCTTTGCCAAAGATTTGATCGTCCAGCACCACAATCGTATCAGCCGAAAGAACGACTATTTCTTCCTCCGGATATTTGGCTTTTAACTGATGATAGGCACTAAGAGCTTTGCCCTTGGCAACTGCCAGGGTGATTTCTCTGACTCCACAAACTCCGCTGGCAACAACCTCGGCCTCATATGCCCGTTCATCAAATTCCGGCACATAAACCTCAAACACAAATGGCATCATCCCCATAATTTCCGAACGCCTTGGGGATGCACTGGCTAAAAATAATTTCATAATTGTTTCCCGTCTTTCTGCGCAAGGCACCAATGCATTATAAAACAGGTACCCTAGCCTTCGCTATCTAATTTATCTTGCTTCTGATATTATTTCCCTATAAGATTAACACATACTTTCTAATTTTTTGCTCTTGGCATTTCTCCCAGCATCCAGGCAGTATACTTATTTTTAGAAATCCAGGCTGCGGTCAAAATGGAAATCACCAGCACTGACACCCCTACTATCAGCATTATCAGTAAGTACAGAATACTGGAAGGAACCGGTAATTTCACCCATATTTTACGGTGGATCTCTAAAATCATCGGATGAAGCAAATAAATACCATACGAATTTTTACTAACTACATCCAAACCTTTCTTAAAAGGCCCTTTCATTTGGCTTAAAAAAGCCGAAAAAGCCAAAAAGCACAAAGAAATAAAAAAGCTATATAAATACCAAACCGGTAAATAAAAGCGCACATCCACTCCGGCATGATATTGCAGCTGATATTCCAGCCAAATATAATATCCCATAGCCAGCAATGCAATTGCTATAATACCATACTTATATTTATGCCATAATTCTTTTTTCTTAGCATAGGCCAGTCCAATCAGTAAGCCGCCATTTAATATAAAAAAATAACGTGGAAAAGTTTTAACAATATTCGGAAAAACAGGATAAAAAGGTTCCGTCACCAAATAACAAAGAAGCATTTGCAGAGCAAAGCTACCTAACAAGCCAAAGAGCAAATGTGTACCAAATCTTTTCTGCAATTTCCATAACCAGGGAAACAAAAACAGGAATTGGAGTAAAATTGACATAAAATATAAGTGATAATGGGCATCACCAAATAAGATAATATTGGTCATGCTTTTCCAATTGCTGATTTCCGTTAAATAACCCCGGTTTAAAAATTGATTAAATCCCATGTAAAGCAAAGACCATACCAAATACGGCAGCAGCACCCGTCTGGCTTTTTTTAAATAAAAACCCTCCACTTTTTTAAAATGATAGCCCTCCAAAATAGCACTCATCATTAAAAACAAAGGCACAGCATACTGTAAAAACCGATTTATGATAAATAACAGTTGAAATAAAAGACTGTTTTTGTCAATAATACCCAGCGGAATCGAAGTCACATGAATGGCTAAAACAGACAATGCTGCCAGTGCCCGGCAAGTATCCAGCTCTGCCAGTCGCTGTTTGCTTTTATCTACAATTTCTGTTTTCAATTTTTTACTCCTTTTCTGCTGCCTGCTTTCCTATTTTAAAAATTTCTTGATTCTAATCTTATAAAATTTCTGATACAACTTTTCCGCTTTTTAAACATTTTCATCCCATCATTACTAATAATCTATGGCTGTTTCCACCGGCATTTCCTGTCTTTCCATCTAAGCAAGGACAGGATGGAGATTCAGCATGCCTTGGTTTTTGAAACAAAGATATTTTCTACCATGATCACATTTACACACTTATCAAAAAGGGCTGTTGCAAAATTTTAAGTTGTCTTTCGCACAGTTTTTAGGAAACTTGCAGCTCGCAAGCTCGCTGACATGGCTCGCTTTCGCTTCCGCCATTCTGCGTTTCTCTAATAACTAAACGTGCGCTAGACAACTTCTAATGATTTACTGCTTTATTTGGCCTTTATTTCCTCATGCAAATAAAGATAAGTAAAGCCATCGCCTTCGGTTTGCATGGACTGGATTAAACTATCCGGCAAAAAAGTAGTCAATCGCTTTAGCACCGTCTTTTGGGCATTGGCAATTCTGCTCTCCACATATGGAGTAATGGCCATGGTCGGGTCAGCTTTGGCGGCAGCAATGGAAATATCATTGATCGGCAGGACCGTTGCCCGGTCATCCTGCCAAACTACGATGGTTGGAATAATACCAATTTTAACTAAAGTTGGCTTATCCTGATTTTTCCATTGATACACCCATTTTATCATAGCACCGGTATCGGTATCAGTTTTATATTCACTAATCACTCGCTGTGAGCTGATAAAATTACCCAAAGAATAAATACCGGCAATATCCCAGGGCAATTGCCCGGTTGTAGTTTCAGCAGTAACCGGCTGTTGAGCATTTATTTCAGTTTGAGCCAATGCCTCCGGTTTTCCTTCCGTTTTCTCTGCTTTATTTGCCGTTTCTGCGTTTTCTGTCGCTTCTGCTTTATGGGCAGAAGTTTGAGAATTAACCTGAGGATTTGCAGTTAAATTAACCGGCAGCTGTGCCTGTTCCGATTTTTTTAATAAAACCGCGTCCTGCTCGGTATAAATCAGTGGCTGTAAAGTATGGGGATGCGAGCCGATGACCATATCCACTCCCAGCCGAATTAGTTCCTGAGTAATCCCTGCCTGATAATGCTTTTCCGGTTTTTCCCAGTATTCATTGCCATAGTGCATCATTACAAATAATAAGTCAATTGGTTGCTGTTTTGCCCTTTTGACCGTTTCATAAAGTTCGGCAATTCTTTCAGCCTGATAATTATCCAAGGTATTAACCCGGTACATATCCTCCGGCTTTAAATAAATTCCATTGGTGGCATAAGTATAGGCGATCACTCCGATCTTTAAGCCCCCGACTTCTACCACCTTTAAGGTATTTCTTTCTTCCGCAGTATCAAAAGTACCGGTATAGGGTAATCCGATTTGGCGAAGATAAGCCAGAGTGTTAATCACTCCATTTAAGCCTTTATCCAGTGAATGATTATTAGCCGTTCCAATAAAGTCAAAACCTGCCCATTTTAAAGCATCGCCCAGGCTCTCCGGAGCATTAAAATTGGGATAACCACTATAACCCTTATACATACTGCCTGTAACGGAAGTTGTATTTTGGCTTCGGCCGGCCAATGTTGTTTCCAGATTGGCAAAAGCATATGTTGCACTTTCAATAAAAGGCTGGGCATATACAAAGCTTTCCACAAAATCAAAGCTGTCCGTTGCCGGCACATAGGCTCTTTTCAGCTGTTCCTTATGCACCATCACATCACCAACTGCCAAAAATGACACCTCATGATACTGATCCTTGGGCATTTTCGGTAATTTGACTTCCGCGTTTTTTTCTTCTGTTTTATCTTTATTTTCTGTCTGTTTTTTGGCAGAAGGCTCAACCTTATCTTCCTTTTTCAGAAATTCTGCTTTCTCTATGGTTGTTTCCTTTTGTCCTTTTATACTCGCCCCTGTATTTGCACTGCCTGTGTTGCCACAGGCAGTGATCAAGCCAATACATAAAACGATTGCCCAAAGCTTATGCAAGTTGTTTCTGAATGACCTCTTTTGCATGTACTAATGCCTCCCCTATTTTTTCAGCATCTTTACCACCGGCTTGTGCCATTTGTGGTTTTCCGCCGCCACCACCACCAACAATTGGTGCAATTGCTTTAATAATATTACCTGAGTGAATGCCGGCCTTAATCGCCTCATCACCAGCCATAGTAATCAGTGCTACTTTTCCATCTTTGCTGCTGGCTAAAACCACAATTCCGCCTTTTAATTTCGAACGTAAATTATCGCCCAATTCTCTAAGAGCATTGGCATCCATATCTGGGGTTTCTGCCAATAACACTTCAAAATTACCAATTTCTTCTTTTTTACTTAGCAATTCTTCGGCTGCACCACCGGATAATTTAGCGCTTAGCTGTTCATTCTTTAAACGCAGCTCTTTGATTTCTTCCAAAAGTTGTTCAATTCTTGTACCAACCTGATGGGTGTCTGATTTGACCAAGGCGGCAATTTCTTTTAATTTAGTTTCTTCAGCTTTTAAATATTCGAATGCCCCCTCTGAAGTCAAAGCTTCAATCCGGCGAACACCAGCCGCCACACTGGCTTCTGACACGATCTTAAACAGTCCCACCTGCGAAGTGTTGGTTAAATGAGTACCACCACAAAGTTCAATGCTGTATCCACCCATATCAATCACCCGCACCACATCGCCATATTTTTCACCAAAAAGTGCCATTGCGCCCATCTTCTTGGCCTCATCAATTGGCATTTCTTTAATCACAATCTCAAGACCCTCAGCAATTTTGCGGTTGACCTCTTTTTCCACTAATTCCAATTCTTCTTTGGTCACCGGCTGGAAGTGAGTAAAGTCAAAACGCAAACGCTCAGCACTAACCGAAGAACCAGCTTGCTCAATATGCTCACCTAACACATTTTTTAAGGCGCGTTGCAATAAGTGGGTAGCACTATGGTTTTTAGCAGTGGCAAACCGATTTTCCGAATCCACTGTCAAATCAGCTAACTGGCCTTTTTGGATGTAACCACTAACTACCTTACCAATATGAGCAATATTATTGCCGACCACTTTTTTCACATCTACGATCTCCATTACTCCGGTTTCAGTTTTGGCTAATCCTTTATCCGCCAGTTGTCCACCGCTGGTTGCATAAAATGGAGTATTCTTCACAAATAAGGTAATCGTTTCTCCCGTTTCTGCCCGATCCACAATTTCTTCCCCGCAGGTGATTTCCACAATTTCTTCTGCTGCCTGTAAATTGGTATAACCAATAAAACAGTTAGCTACCTCAATCGGCAATTTATTATAAACCGTTTCTTTAGCTCCCATATAGTTGGTTTCTTCCCGGGCAGCTCTGGCTCTTTCTCTTTGTTCCTGCATTTCTGCTTTAAAAGCCTCTTCATCGACTTTAATGCCACTTTCGGCTGATATTTCAATGGTCAGATCAAGCGGGAAACCATAAGTATCATATAATTTAAATGCCTTGGCACCATCTAAGGTATCTTTGCCCTCTGCCTTGGTTTCTGCCAGATAATCCTGCAAAATACCCAGTCCCTGATCAATCGTTTCGGCAAAACGTTCTTCTTCCATGGCAATGACTTTTAGGATATGAGCCTCTTTTTCTTTTAATTCCGGATACCCCTGATGACTGGTGGCAATTACCTTTTCTGCCAAACCACTCAGGAAAGAGCCGGAAATGCCCAGCAGCCGTCCATGTCTGGCAGCCCGGCGCAGCAAGCGGCGCAGGACATAACCCCTGCCCTCATTAGATGGCAAAATACCATCTGAAGTCATAAAGGTAACGGAGCGGATGTGGTCGGTAATCACCCGGATGGAAATATCTTTTTGCTCATCTTCCTTATAGGTCGCTTTTGCTAAGCGGCAAACCTCATCACGAATGGCTTTGACGGTATCCACATCAAAAATCGAAAGCTCATCCTGCATAATACAGGCTAAACGCTCTAAGCCCATGCCGGTATCAATATTGGGAAATTGCAGCGGCACATATTCACCGGATTCCATTTTCTCAAACTGAGTAAATACCAAATTCCAAATCTCGACATAGCGATCGGCCTCTGCTCCTGCTTCAAAATCGTCTCCCTGATAATATTTTTCGCCTCTGTCAAAATAAATTTCTGAACATGGTCCGCATGGTCCTAAGCCATGCTCCCAGAAGTTATCAGCCTTGCCCATGCGAATGATTCGCTCAGCCGGCACATGCTCTTGTAAACGCCAGATATCAGCCGCTTCATCATCTTCTTCATAAACCGATACATAAAGTTTATCAGCCGGAATTTCCAGCACTTTGGTGAAAAACTCCCAAGCCCAGGCAATGGCTTCTTTTTTAAAATAATCGCCAAACGAAAAATTGCCCAGCATTTCAAAGAAAGTGCCATGGCGGCTGGTTTTTCCAACATTATCAATATCACCTGTCCGAATACATTTCTGGCAGGTAGTCATACGCTTGCGTGGCGGAATCTCCTGGCCGGTAAAATAGGCTTTCAGCGGCGCCATCCCGCTGTTGATCAAAAGCAAGGACTTATCATTTTGCGGCACCAGCGAAAAGCTGTTGGCCCGCAAATGTTCCTTGCTTTCAAAAAATTCCAAAAACATTCTTCTTAAATCATTAACTCCGTATTTTTTCATTTTCTACTCCTGTGATTTATTTTTCTTTCAAAAGACAGCAATTCGCCATCTTCTTTTTCTATACATTCTTCCCTATTTTAATATTTTTTCTGGAAAAATGCAAGTAAAACAAATGATATAAATTTACTATAAGCCATATATGATAATGTTCTAGTATACCACAAATAAAACTGTCCCGTTTTGCCTTTGTTATTTATTTTTCTATAATTTTTGTAGAAAATCTCCCCAAAGTTACTACATCAAAAGTAAATTCCATATTTTTTATTTTCTTATACATATACCGTCTAATAAATAGTTCGGCATAAAAATAGCGCAACAGCTATATAAAACTGCTACGCTTAAATATGTTGTTGAAACTAAAAATATGAAACATAATATCAGAAATGTAATTTTTCATCATAATGAGTCTCCTCTTTATTGTTGATGTTATATAAACATCTTACGATGTACAAGAAAAAACACATGAAATTTTATCATTTTTTATTGTTTCCAATTCTTCGGGAATATAATCAATATTTTTTACAGGATATATAAACAAGTAAAATCGCTTCGTTTCAATGTTTTCAATATATGTTGTTCCATCTATTTTAATGCTCAACTGCTTATCCTCCAAATTCTGATTTCTTCCAAAGATTATAATAATTCCTTCTTTTGATGCATTATTGTTTGAAACCGTATAAAAAGACCATTTTTGATTTGTTTGTTTTTTTCCATAACAAAAGTAATAATCTTTTAAGAAATCACCAGACTTAAAAACATATACCCCATGCAGCGGTCCATACAGCGGCGAATCTTTTATTCGATAGAAAATTATTTTAGTATTATTACTACTATATGTATCAATAAATTCAATATTATCTGACTTTAAGTCTTTTTGTACATAATCCTTTAAACTTGACTCCGATATATGAAATTTGGATACAAAGGAACCAACAACCGGAACTAAGAAAAGTAGTAAAATGAACATTATTTTTTTCATAATAATAACTCCTTTTGATAATTTGTTGTATTTGCTTATATGAAAAGTTAGCTTTCCAATAGGCAATATAAGCAAATTATCTTAGCGATCTATTTCATACCACAAAATAACACTTTATTTTAGATCACTTTCCCTATCAAAACCAAATTGTCATTATTTTCTGTAACAAACAACATTCCACACCATTAAACCAGTTATTTTCATATAATATTTGATTTATATTTTAATATTACCTCTTTTTATAGTTTTTGTCAATTTTTTTACACAGTTTTATTTTTTTAACATTTTATCTCGCCTTTGTTTCTTTACCTTTCTCTGGGAATGATTTTTCTTATCTCTGTTTCAAAAAGCAATCCATTTTAAAAGTTTCTGACTTATAAGTCAAAAAAGTTTTATCTTTCAATAGTTTCTGACCTCAAAGTCAGAAACTATTGACTTTTATTAGCTTTTAGCCAAAACTTTTTATAAAAAAATAAGCCAGTCCTTAAATTCAAACGAAACATTGCTTCAAACCAAGGACGGCTTATTTTTAAGCTCTTTTAAAAATATTTTATAAAGTAAATTCCACAATTTCACCTAATTTTGGCTCATATCCGGTCACTGCCTGGATCATCATGCTATGCCCAACCACAATAACTTTGTCATATTGGCTATATTTTTCCAGAACTTTGAGTACCCGTTCTGCCATTAATTGCCGACTTTCCCAATCTCTGTCCTGACCAGCCGGATAATCACCGTTTAAACTGAAATATTCAGCACAGGCCAGCTCCGCCTTGCCATCTTCGACATACATGTAATTCTTATTGGCCAGCCATTCATGCAAATCGGTTTCCACTTCCAGTTTCACATTTACTTTTCTGGATAAAATCGCCGCTGACTGTAAGGCTCTGGTATAAGGCGAGCTAATAATCAAATCGGCATCTTGTAAGCGTTCATCCTTGGCTGTTTGTTTGATTTGCTTTTTTCCCTTTTTAGCCAAAGAAGCAAAGTTAACTCCATATCCCTGATATATTTTTTGATTATGCTCTGAGTAATCGGTTTTCCCATGACGCACAAAATAAAACATAGCTCCTCCTTATCTCAGCCGCAATCCCAGGTATATAAAACACCGCTGAAATCCAGCATTTTCAGCTGCCTGGGGGTCGCAAAAAAGTTAGCCACGCCAACATCGCCCCACATAATTTCATATTCTTTATTAAAATCCGAATCAATTTGCAAAAGCAGAGTCGTATATTCTTTATTTCCATACTCTCTGGGATCGGTTTGAGTAAAAAATGGATAACCACCAATTTTATGTCCGCTGGAAAAATTTTCATCATAAATATAATCCCCAAATTCATCCGGAATCACATCATCAAAAATACTGTTTGCTTTAAAAGCAGGATATTTCCTGTTCCACTTTTCAAGAAAGAGCGGTTCAAAACGATAGTCCCCGGCCGATAAGCCTTCCTTCTCCAAAGTAAAGGTCAGCCCAAATGGCATTCCTTTTTTCATCGGTGAATAAAGCTCATCCATATCTCCCTGTGGATCATAAATCCTTTTTACTTCTTCTTCCGACAAACATTCTTCGACCACCGGATAATAAAGTACTCGCTTGGTCTCATCGGCCAGTCCGTTATCCAAATCCGCCCCAAACAAGTCATCATTAAAGCCCCAAAATTGCAAAATCCCTTTCGCCGGATATAAATTATTTGCCGGCAGTTCCGCACAATTGATCTGCGCCAAAAACATCAATTGTCTGCCGTCTTTGGTAGTCGGAATCGTTCCTCCATGCGGAATATAAGGTACACCGCCAAAATTACTTTCTGTAGGTAATCCTTGAACAAATGGCTTAACTTTGATTCTGATCACTTCGGTCACAGTTTCTTGATTGATTTCCTCTAAAATTTGTTTCAGGCCATCCATGGTTGGTTTATTTTGCAGTTCTTCTTCCCATTCTTCTTCTCTTTCTGTAGTCTCCTCCCAATCATCCGGTCTTTCCCCGAATCGGTCGCTTTTTCCCCCACCAAATAATGATTTCCACCATGCACTCATAGATACCTCCTCATATAATCATAAGCCTATTCCTGAGACATATGCTTATGATAAATGTATTTGCTCCTATCTTCTTCCACTAACCTTTTGATCAGCTCATCCACGGAAACCACACCTTCTTCTCCCTTTTCACGACTACGAACAGCAACAGCATCCGCTTTTTCCTCTTCTTCACCGACAATCAACATATAAGGTACCCTTTCTCCACGAGCGGCCCGAATCTTATAGCCAATGCTTTCACTGCGGGTATCAACCTGGACACGCAGCCCCTGCCATTCCATTCTCCGCTTTAATTCGTTGGCATAATCAATATATTTATCAGAAATCGGTAAAATCAAGGCCTGCACCGGCGATAACCACAGCGGCAACGCACCGGCATATTCCTCAATCAGCATAGCCATAGTTCTTTCATAACAGCCGATGGAGGAGCGATGGACAATATATGGATGTTTCTTGGTATTATCAGCATCGACATAGGTCATATCAAAACGTCTGGCCAGAGCAAAGTCAATTTGAATGGTTAAGAGCGTATCCTGCTTGCCGTGAACATTTTTAAACTGCAAATCTAATTTCGGTCCATAAAAGGCAGCTTCATCATCAGCTTCTGTAAATTTCAAGCCAATATGATTTAAAATATCCCGCATCAGATTCTGGGTATTTTCCCAGGCCTCCGGTTCATCAATATATTTTTCCTTATTGTTGGGATCCCATTTACTAAAGCGGTACCAAATTTTATCCGCGATCCCCAGATCGGTCATAATGGTGTGCAGCAAATTAACCGTTGATTTAAATTCCTGTTCTAATTGCTCCGGAGTACAAATAATATGAGCATCTGCCAAAGTAAATTGACGCACCCGAATCAGGCCATGCATTTCACCGGAAGACTCGTTTCTGAATAATGTGGAAGTCTCTGACAAACGCACTGGCAAATCACGATAACTATGCTGAGTTGCTTTATAAATTAAATACTGAAATGGGCAGGTCATTGGTCGAAGCGCCAGTACTTCATCATCCTTGCCCTCTTCTCCCAGAACAAACATCCCATCTTTATAGTGGCTCCAGTGTCCGGAAATTTTATATAAATCACTCTTAGCCATATATGGAGTTTTGGTAAACTCATAGCCACTTCTCATTTCCAAATCTTCAGTATAGCGTTGCAGGATCTGGAATAGTTTGGCACCTTTCGGCATTAAAAGCGGCAAGCCCTGTCCAACTACTTCTGATGTCATGAAGTAACCCAGTTCACGGCCAAGTTTGTTGTGATCCCGCTTTTTTGCTTCTTCCAACTGAGTCAAATATGCCTGCAATTCTTCCTTGGTTTCAAAGGCAGTTGCATAAATACGGGACAGCATTTTATTTTTTTCACTGCCCCGCCAGTAAGCACCGGCGGTGGAAATTAATTTAAAAGCCTTAATCGCTTTAATATTCATAACATGAGGGCCGGCACACAGGTCGACAAACTCCCCTTGTTCATAAAAAGAAATGACCGCATCTTCCGGCAAATCATTAATCAGTTCGACCTTATATGGTTCATTTTTTTGCTCCATTAAAGCAATTGCTTCTGCTCTTGGCAGTTCAAAATATTTAATATTATGTCTTTCTTTAATGATCTTTTTCATTTCTTTTTCAATTGCCGGCAGATCTTCATCTTTAAAGGCCGGTTCTTTATCAAAATCATAATAGAAGCCATTCTCGGTTGCCGGCCCAATTGCCAGTTTGGCCTCCGGATACAGGCGCTTAACTGCCTGTGCCAGAACATGGGAGCAGGAATGGCGAAGAGCCGCCAAACCCTTTTCATCCTTAGCCGTTAATACATGTAAGCTGCAATCCTGATCAATGACTTTGCGCAGATCCATGGTTACGCCATCCACTTCAGCCAAAGTAGCCACGTTGGCCAATCCCTCACTAATATCTTTGACAATATCAATAATTGCCATTGGCTGTTCATACTCTCTGATACTTCCATCTTTTAATGTGATTTTCATTTTTTCTTTCCTTTCTTAAATATTTCATTTTCCGCCATTAATCAGGCTTTACCCAAAGCCGTTCCGACATAACTCTGCTATTGGTCAGACATTAAAGATTATTTCGAATAAAATCTTAACTGCGACCAATGGCTTTCTTGATATCTGCCTATTCTAATGGATCAACCAGTTTTCCGATTACTAACTTAACTTTCCCACAGTCTTTTTTGGCTCTATCCCGCTCTGGAGAGCGGGCACATATCACCCATTTAACATGCCTAAAAAAGACTGTTCCAGAGAACGTGGGAAAGTTGAGTTATTAATTAAAACAAATTCCCGGAACGCAAAAAATCCCTTGCATTCCTGCAAGGGACGAATAAATCCGCGGTTCCACCCTAATTGTGTTTATTTGTTGATAAAATACTATTGCCACCAGCTGTAAGCCCTTTAACACCAGTCCGGGCATGGCCGGCATATCCATACTGAGCCGAATAATCCCTGTTGTATCAATCTAAGCTCCAAACAAATAATACACCACTTTCTTTCACGATAACGGAGTGACCGGATTGGTTTACAATCTCTCCGAGGTGGTTTTCCCGAAAGTTTACTGTGAAAAACCTTTCAGCCAAGGAATTTCCAAGGGTTTTCTCTCTGTCACAGCGGGCTATGGTACTGTCCTCATCAACAATTTCATATATCTGCATTTTCAAAATGCTCTTATCGAATCATAGCATAAAAGATATAAAAATGCAAGAAATTTCTATGAAAAGCTGTAAAAAAGGCTGTAAAAAGGTAAATTCCTTTAAATTTCCCCATTTTTTAACACCAAAAGTGAGCAATTAAGCAGTGGAAGCAATATAAAATAGAACGAACTGGTTGGAATTGACAATCGAAGATAAAGTCTTCATGAAAGAAAGCAAGATAGTTTTTGCAGATTAAAAAATTTGTGCCAGTCTATCAGAAATTCTATAGCAGTTTGTATTTGGTTGACTTTGTTTGCTACGAACCGAACAAAAAAATTGATTCAGGAGCTGGTGGAAGCATTTTCAATAATCACTGACACAGAAATTTTGATCGAAATCTTTCGTCGAGCGGTGTTATTTGTGGATTGCGTTAAGCGGAACGAATGGGAAATTTGTCGTAGAGTGGAAAGAACGGGAAAAGTCAAAATTTCTATGGAAAGGCTGTCAAGGGGAGCAAAAGTTACCTTTCGGCTATGATGGTAATGTTTTACTAAAAATCAATAGAAAAGTTAAAATATTATGGACAAGGATATTAGTATCAGCAAAACATTGGTAAAGAGCTTAAACTGCTTAATACTGATTCTGTCTATGATTTGCTTGCCGATCATAATCCCAATATACATAGCCGGAATAAGCCATAAAGTTGTCCAAATATGCTCCATTTGCATTTCATTTGACAGAATCAACTTTACTATCAAGACAGGGTTTAAAAAACACCAGTAAAAGCAAATATTTGCTCGATACTGTCTTTTATCCATCTCCTGTCGATTCATATACATTGCTATAAAAGGACCGCCAATTCCAAAAATTGCCTGCAACATCCCGCTTAAAACCGGAAATATATTGTCAATCACACTTGGTTTTGGCATACCATCAGTTTTATATACAAGATTATATATTGACAGTGCCGAATTCAAAAATATATAAATACCAATCAATCGCTCAATACTGCTGACATCTGAAAATTGATTTATTACAAATGCCAAACTCACACCAATTATTGCAAAGCCAATCATCCTCAAAAATAATTTTAAATTTACATATTGATAATCACTTAAGACAATAGTAAGTGATTGAAGGGCTGACAATATATAAAAAGCAGGCAATACTGCTGATTTATTAACAACCATTAATGCCAAAGGTATCGAAAATACAGCCGAACCAAAGCCTGATACTGTCTGGATCGAAAATCCACACACAATTATAATAAATAAGTATAGTATTCTAGTTAGTCCCATTTCCAACTCCATCTTTTAAGTATTCCCTAAATCTTCAAAAAATTTTTTAAAATTCTTCTCTTCCAGAAGCCTTATTATATTATAGTCATTTTTAGCCCATCTTGAGAGCATGCTGCATATGGCATATAAATCCAGGTCGCTGTCTTTTTTGGTCTTTGTAAGCAGTATGATCCTGACCGGATTTTGACTCCAGTATATACTTTGGCTTAATACAACGACTAAACATATAGTCTTACTAATGATTTTTTTGGTATCCTGCAAATGAACCAAGCCTTTCCCAAGCTCTGTAAATTCAAATTCACTGAATTCTTCAAAGCCTTTTTTAATATACCCATTTTTTAGCAAAAATGCAAATATCTTTTTTTCAGCCTGTAATTTATTGGAAACACTTAAATCCGTTATAAAATTTGCTTCACTAAAATACTTCTCCTTGCAAAACCCTTTAAAGTCAAGCATTTCTAAACATTTGGCTATATCAGGTAAATAGGTTTCACGTTTGATCAAATATAAATTCAGGTCTTTGGCCAATTCAACTTCATCGGTTGAAATTATCATATCATAGTCCTTCAAATAATCTGCATTAAAAATTTTGTTTACATCTAAAATTTCGAATTTATATTTTTGTGAAGCAAACTTTAATGCAATATCATGTAAATACATCAACTGCTGTGCTCTTCCACCATGTATCAGCACACCTATCCGGTATTGATTTTTCTCTATCAGCCTGGCAAGTGCCATCTGAAAATACAGGACCAAATAACCAAATTCATTAACATCCGGCATTACACCATAATATCTCTTAATTATCTGACAAGCAGAATGTGTTATCTTTGTTGCAAATAAGTATTGCCTTAAATTTTCTGTCAGCTCTGAATTTCTGGATACTATATGTGCCTTAATCCTTGTGATCATAGGAGGAATATGGAGTTTTAAATTTTCTGAAAGTCTGTCATCTTCGCTAAAATCCAGTCCAAAATTATTTTCAATCTCTTTGACTATATCCTCTACACAATCCTTTGCTAAATCTGTTTCGGCTTCTTCATTTTTTGAATTTATCAGCTTGCACTTAAAATGAAGTGCATAATAAAGCATTTCTTCACTGCTTAAATCAATATTATATCTCTTATTTAAGGAACTGCATAGACAAGTAGATAATTTAATTGCCAAATCATCCTCAGATACCAAATTCCACCTGTTCTCATATTTGTAGAGTATTACCTTATTTCCATTTCTATATCTATGCACACCAAGATATATATGAAGAGCAAAATTATTTAAAACCAATGGAGCTATATTGGCATTGTATTCATTGAGAGCATTAATGATCATGGCTTTAATCACATGAATTTCATCATAAAGTACATCCTTATGTTCAAATTTAGAACCCAGTTCAAAATCACCATATAAGTATTCCCTTATGCAAAGCCTTATATCCGTTTCGCTTCCCTTTATATAAATAGCATCGGATTTATTCATTACCTTTATTCTAAAATTATTAAATCTCATCTTTACCGAAAACATATCCTTATTAAAACTATGTATTGATATATGAAGAGTATCTAAAATCTCATCCACTGAAATTGGCTTAAACCTCTCAAGTAATAATTTTGTAATAAAATCAACCCTCTCACTGCTCTCATAATTATAGGGCAAGGCAACTGACTTTAAGGAATACCTCGCCCTTATCTCATTTTCAGATTGCTTATCCGCCATCCAAATTTTATATCCTCTGCCTCTTTTACCAAGTATCTTAAGCCCAATGTCTTCACATTCCGCATTTATAGCCTGAATATAACTTTTTACACTTCTTATGGAAATTCCCAATGAAAAAGCTATAAATTTGGAATTTACAAATTCATCCCTTTCCAAAAGAAGCGATATAATAGCATATTTTTTATGTGATAAACTCATCCCATTCTCTTTTCAACTACATATTTATGGTTAATATCTCTTACATCCATCAGGAGTTGTCCATCTTGCTTTTAAGCCATATAATGAAATCAGCATCCTTTTCTTGACATCAATTTCTTTAAAATAATCCTATTATACTGCCTACAACCCCAATAACCAAAGTGATAATAAGAATTACACTACTTTTATAGCCTTTCTTCAATAAGCCCAACATCGCCAATGTGTATAATAAACTTAATAATAAGGGATATATCTGGTCAATATAGTTTTGAATTTGAAACTCCGTTTCTCCTACTACAAATACAGGTGCCAATTTAAGTTTTACCATTGAAGCACTCATTGCACCAATTACAATCAAACCTACTATAGCAGCCGCCCTGGAAATTTTATTTAACATTGATGAGCCAGATAAATTTGACAGTACTTGAGTTCCCATCTTGTACCCGATAACCGTGCCATAATACCTTACAATTAAGTGCGGAATATTAAACAACACCAAAAACAAAACCGGTCCCATGATACTGCCTTGTTGGGCAAGTGAAATTCCTATGCCGGCTGCTATGATCCTAAGGGTTCCCCAAAATATCGAATCTCCAATGCCAGCAAACGGCCCCATTAAGCTTACTTTTATATTATTAATTATCGAAGTATCAAATGCCTTATTTTCACTGGCCTCTTTTTCAAGAGAAGCCACTATTCCGGAAATGGTTGATGACACATGAGGGGTCGTATTATAAATTGCCATATGCCTTTCCAGTGCATCTGCCCTGTCTTTCTCATCTTTGTAGAATTCCTCTATTGCAGGATATATACCCACAGCAAAACCAAGTGCCTGTTGTCTTTCATAATTATAACACGCTTCCAATAAAAATGAATTTAAAAATAACGAATTAATCAACTTTTTTTCTTTAGGGGTCAATTCACCCGCTGCTTTATTTATGCTAGACATCGAATAATTCCTCCTCATTTTCAATTTTATTTTCAATTGCTACAACATTTGAATCTCTTTCATAAACAACTACAAATGCAACTCCTATAGCCAAAATTGTCACAGCTAATATCGGAAGGTTTAAATATGTTACAATAGTAAATCCAATGATAAAATATATAAGATTTTTTTTGTTCAATAGTGGCTGTAATAATAGAGCAAAACCAACTGCTGGTAAAAGCCCTCCCGCTACTTTTAAACCATTTATAACATTTTGGGGAATATTTTCTACAAACGCTCCCACAGCTTCTGAACCATAGAGTATTGCAATAAATGCCACAATAAAGTACATAAAACACTGTACGAATAGTCCGAATAAATTCAATCTTCTAAGTCCTTTTATATTTGCTTCTTTAGCCAATTTCATTGCATGATCCATAAATGATGACCGCAAAATAAATACAATCACCTTTAAAGATTGCGCCAAAACAGCAATCGGGAGTGCTAATGTCAATGCCACCTCTGCTCCCTGGTTATTCATAATTGCAAATGCAGTTCCAAGCCCTGCTCCTACCAATACATCCGGCGGAACAGCCCCGCCAATTTGAATAGCACCCATAAACACCAACTCCAAAGTAGCCCCTGTTAATAAGCCAATTTCTATATTGCCAAGTGCAATGCCCACCACAGTTGAGACCACAAGTGGTCTTATCACCATTGGTGTTCCCCATAATTTTTCCAAAGCCCACAAAACAGCTAATATAAGTCCAACTATCAAAGCTTCATACATTGTTATTTTCCTCCTTTAAACTTCGCCCTTAAATCAGAATACTTAAATTTAGAAGTGCCGGGAATTTCCTGAACCATTAGTTCTACTCCAGAAGCTTGAATATTATCTAAATTTTCTATATCATTGTCATCAAAATAAACGGCTCTGGAAAACATCCTCTTACCATCTGAAGATTGGATGCCTCCTATATTTAAAACAGGTTTTTCTTCAATACGATTATAAAATTCCCTGGCGCTTTTGGTACTCGCTACAATTACAAGCACTTTCATTTTTTGTAACTGCTCATGTTTAATTAAATTTGTCGCTTCATCCAAAGTTCTGACAGCCAGTCTTACACCATTTGGAACAGCTAATTTTAACACATTTTTCCGGAATTCATCACCACTTACTAAATCATCGGCAATCACTATTGCCTCATATCCCAGCTCGCTCTTCCAGCTTAGTGCAATTTGCCCATGCAACAACCTGTCATCAATCCTAACCAATACAATCATAAGCACCTCCATTCATTTTATAATTATGGACTTCATATCATGAATTTTTTACCACCCCCATCCATTTAAATAGATTTTGAAATATACTGGTCTATAACGTAATTTATTCTCTTTGTCAAATCCCTCCCTCTATGAATTGCAAAATAATAAGCTAATACCTGACATACGGTTACCATTTCCAAAAAATAAAAATATTCACTCTTAAAATTCACCAACAAATCCTTAGAGGATAAAGGCTTATTGCCAAGCAATATACAGTCTCCTATTTCCTTATTTATAAATTCATATACTTTTATGATCCTATCAGAATTCTTAAATTTATTGTACAACAGTATAAAAAGCATCTCATGATCAAATGCATTCTGCGGCCCATGAATCAGCTCCTCTATCTCATAAGAATTGCTGATTATCGGGATCATCTCCATAAATTTAATCGCCGCCTCCTGAGCTGCTGCCCAGAGAGTTCCTTCGCCAGAAAATAATACACATTTTTTCCCTTCTATCAGCAAAATATTTGATTTAACCCAGTCTTCTGAACAGTCAATAATATGAGCAATTGAAACAGGCAAAGTTTTTAAATCTTCAATATATTTCTTTAGTAATTTATCATCAATGCGGTCTGTGAATCTGGCTATTGAAATTGCCGCACAAATGCATGTGACAACACTACAGCTATAACCCTTGGTTCTGAATACATGTTTCTCAAAGCCCGCCCTCATATCAATATGCAGATCCGAATTTAAGGCTACCGCACTCTCGGCATCAGCGGTAATTGATATATTAATAAGTCCCCGCTTCTTTATAAATTCGAGTTTCTCGTTTAAAACAGCTGTTCTTCCGCTCTGTGAAATAAATATATAAACAGCATGCTTATTTATGATATCGTCATTTGTAAAATCATTGGGATATCTAAGTGTAACTCTTATGTTCAAATGATTTTCAACAAATTTCTTAATGGCAAATGCAGCGTTGAATGAAGTTCCACTTGCTATGAAAACAATTTCTTCCGGCTTAAATTGAAAATTATTTAAATACAAAATGATATCATGATAAATAATCTCAAATTCAGCTATAATTTTTTCTATTCTAAAGGGGATTTCCCTTATGCTCTCCATCATTGCTTTGCATCTCCTCTTTCATAAAAACTATGACTTGCGCTCATTTTCTTTAAAATAATTATATATTCTGTTTATAAAAAATAAAAGATATATATTTGCACTATAAATAGTGCAAATATATATCTTTTCTCTTATAATCACAGCTTACAAAGCTCTTTTTATGATTACATCCCTTTTATACTTTCTATATCCTTATATCCCGACTCTTCCCCGTTTTTCCGTCCAAAGTCAATTGCAATTGCCTCCACACCGCTTACTTCTCCTGTTCCAAATATACCATCACTGCCAACGCCGCAGCCAGTTCCGGAATTTCTTTTGGATCATTCAGTTCTAAATGATAGCTCTTTTCCGCACCCTGATAGAAAATACCAATTTCCACCACGCCAGCCGCAACCGATAATACTGTCCAGCAAATATCAGCTGCTTTATTTTGACCGTAAGTAATATAGTTACTCGCATGATATTTATCCATACCCTGCCGGATTGCTTCATCATCCCGATTCACAATCATTACACCATCCCGGCCAACTGCTCTGGCCAAGGCAAATTGACGATAAAGATAAATATCGTGTTCCGCTCTGTTTTCGCTTGTTTCACCAGCCATTGCTGCCATTAGTCCAATTTGTGGTTTCAGCCAGGAGCAAGTCCTATTGATTTCTTCTTCACTTAAACTCTCCACTCCGGTAATTAAGTATTGCCACTGGCCCGGGAAATTTTGCTGAATGCTTTGTATGATCCCCCAAATTCCACGATAATCCTTTGGCGTTGTAAATACCAGATTAGTCTGACCCCCTGACAAGAGATGATACCTTTCTTCCAACAGTTTTTTCAGCTGACATTTTAATTCTTCCTGGTGCCGGCCGCTAATTCCTATTTTCAGCAAAGCTGGCTGTCCGGTCAAAAGCTCTCCGGTTCTGGCGGTCGTTCCGGCCAACAATCTATCTTCCCATGGTTTTAGTAATACGGATACAATCGGAATTATTGTTTTATTATCAAGGACATAAATCAATTCCACCACCATGATTGCCAAATAAAATGCTGATATGCATAAAAGCCGGGCTTACAGTACCAGCCGCAGCATACCGGTCAGCAGACAAAAACACAGTCCAAGTCCTAAAATCATCCGCTTCATTCGCTGACTATAGCGAATCTTCGGAATATCTCCCCGTATCCACAAGCGAAACCAGAAGGCAAATACTAACCAAATCAAAAGCGCTTGGCTGGGGGCAGTCAAATCAGATGGGTTACGAAAATCATAAATCAGCAAAGACAGAAGCATTAACAGCCAAAATCCATACTTTAACACTTTTCGACGGCGACAAATAAGCCGGTTTTCGCTTTTTTCCTCCTGCCACCTGGTATGCCAATAAAGCCTGGGATGATAATCTTGGCTTTGATAAATTGATAAATGAAACCAATAATCCCAGACCAATAAAACCGTCAGTAAAAGAAAAGCAGTTAGCTCCGCTATCGGCGGAAACAAGACAGATACCTTTGGATACTCCCTGCGACCGACTACCCAGGAGACTTCACCGGTTTCCTGGGTAACCACCCGTTTCATATCCAGATAAAAAACTCCTTCCCGTTCGGAATCCCCATCCAGGATATGTCTTTGATGCGGAGTTCCATAAAATCTAACTCTTACCATACTATAAGGCCGATTATCCTTCTGCGTTATTTGGGTAAATCGCCGGACTGCATCATCCCATTCCGTACTTTTAATATAGTCTTCGATTTGATCTGCCAGCCCATTAAGCACCTGTAAATCCAGCGTTTCTTCCTTGGCCTTTAAAAAAACATCAAAGTTAATATCTTTTCCGGGATTCCCCCGAAATCTTCTTCGGCTGTCATTTACATTGATTGTCCAAATCTCCAGAGAAGAACAGATCTGCTCTAGTCGAAAAATCACTTCACGATGAGGACTGGCCAATTTTTGAAATAATGGAGCGCCCCCAAAAATCAGAAGAAAAACGCATATCACACCAATCGTCTGGCGTTTGGTCTTACTAAGATATTGGTTAATCTCTTCACGCATGATAAGCCCTCCTGGTAATTATCAGCCTGGCTTTCCGCCAGAATTATTCCAAATAAAACACAGAAAATCTAAGAATTTCTCCTAAAATATCATATAATCTTACTGAAACAATATGTCTTTCTCTCCATGTGGAAACTGTAATATATTCATTATTTCTGCGTTTATCATATCTGGTAATAGTCATAACATGCATATCATGTTCATTTGCAAATCCCTCCCACTTACTGGGGCCAAAAAAATTTTGAAACATCAATACCGGTATATTTTTGGATAATCCTGATTTTATAATAGGAATAATATTTTCAGGTGTCATTTCGTCCGGATTCAAAATATCTATTGAGAAATATTAAAATCTACTGTTACTAATTAATTCCAAAAACCTTTGTGGAAATTATATTTAACTTTTTTTGTAAATTTCCAGATTAATCTTATGCTTTTAGTATCAATTTCGGTGATACAAAAAAATTATCAATAACAAAGTTACAACCGCCTAAAGCTAATTCACTCTCTTGTAATCCTCCTACATATAATTTAACTGTTTTTTTAAAAAAAGTATCTGTATGTTCCCGAAGACTCTTTTTTATACTTTTAAAAAAAACATGCCTTTCATTGCAACGTATATCACTAATTACAATATTATGAATATCTAGTGTTTTTACTACATTGGCGATTCCGATTCCCAGGTAGTATCCTGCTTCTTCACAAATTTCTACTGCCACTTTGTCATTTTCTTCAGCTAATTTTAATACTTGCCTGTATCCCAATCTTTTTCCAGTTCTTTCACAATAAATTTCTTTAATTGCTCTTTTTGATGCCAGTGCTTCTAAGCACCCCTTAAAACCGCAAGCACATGCTCTACCTTGACAGTCAATTGTCATATGACCAATAAATCCTGAATTCCCTGTACTTCCTTCATAGCTCTTATTCTCCATGATAATTGCTAATCCAATTCCTGTACGGTGTACAACACACAATAACTCTTCAGTATTTTCCAGTCGTTTTTTTTCAGCAATTCCAATTAAATGTGCGTCATTTCTAACCAATACAGGAATATTTAATTTTTCTTCTAAATATTTAGCAATAGGCGCATTTGACAATGCCTGCAAGCGACTTACATTTAATGCACAATTACTATTAATGTCAACAGATGCTGGCAATCCTAATCCAATGCCCAAAACCTTGTCTCTATTAATATTTAATTCTGTCAGTGCTTTCTTTATATATAATTCAATTGTATCTTGAATAACCTCAATTGTTGAATCAATTGCTAATTCAAACTTTGATGACACAAGTACTTTACCGCTCAAATCAGAAACCGCCAAGTAAACCGGAGGCCCATCAATATCTACCCCAATTGCAACATACGCTTCCGTATTTAATGCATATAATACTGGCGCTCTTCCAACATCACTCTCTGCAAAACCTGCTTTTTTCACCAACTGCTTTTCCGTAAGTTCTTTTAAAATTTTCAACACAGTCGGTCGAGACAATCCTGTATTACTTATAATACTTTCCATAGTAACATATTCATAATTTTTAATAGTTTCTACTACTAAATAACTATTAGCTTTTTTTACAATCCGAGTTGTATTTGCTTTTTTAGCTCCTTGCTTATCATATCGCATTATATGTCTCCATTTTCTAAGCTTTCACACATTCTTTTACATTGCCAGTATATATATGTTAAAATATTTTGTCAATAATCTTTACAAAATATTTCTTACTTTAATCTTAACTTATTTACTCAACTTTCGCACAATTTTTTGACTCTATCCTGTTCTGGGGAGTGGGAACATAGATTCCATTTTCGTAACTTACTTTGCATTACTTTTGTTTCCACTCATTTAACAATCTAAAAAATCATTCTGAAAAACACGAAAAAGTTGAATTATTCATTTATAATAGCACGAAATTTATTAATGGCTTCTGTCATATTTTGGCTTTTATCAAAAATGCTGGAACTTCCAACCACAAATATATCTGCTCCTTTTTCTTTCATTATTTTGGCATTTTTAAAACTAACATTTCCATCTACTTCTATTAATATCTGATTTTTTCCTAGCGAATCCATTATTTCCCTTGCTTCTTTGATTCTATCTAAACATCGTGGAACCAATTTTTGTCCAGCATAACCAGGATTAACTGTCATAATCAAAACATAATCTATCACATCAGCTATATATTTCAGTGTTTCCAGTCCAGTAGCAGGATTATATGCAATTCCTGTCATAATTCCTTTTGATTTCAAATCAGCTAAAACACGTTGAATATGCACACTACTTTCTATATGTACTGAGACAGCATCGCCTGCTTGTAAGTCCAAATAAGATAGTTTTACTTCTGGTTTATTTACCATCATATGAATGTCTAGCGGAATTTTTGTATTTTCTCGCAGAGCACTAATATAATCTTTCCCCATAGAATAATTGGGTACAAATTCTCCATCCATTATGTCAATATGAAGATATTCAATTTTAGCCTGCTCCAAAATTTCTAATTCTGATTTCAAATTCATAATATCAGCACACATCATAGATGCAGATATTCCTTTTTTCATGGAACTCCTCCATTTCAGTGAATTGGTTTAACTGGTGGTTCTTGATCATTTACAATGTAAATTCCTTTACTGGTTCCCATTCTTATTGCTCCAGCTTTTATAAACTCATCACAAATTTTTCGATTATTAATTCCGGTAGAAGCCTTTACTTTACACCTATCGCCAACTACCTTCTTCATTAATTTAATATCTTCTACAGTTGCCCCTCCTGAGCCAAAACCTGTAGATGTCTTTACAAAGTCTGCACCAGCTTCTACTGCCAACTCACAGGCTTTTATTTTTTCCTCCTCAGTTAATTCACTGCATTCAATTATTACTTTTACAAGTGATTCAGGATGCGCTGTCTCCACAACTGATTGAATATCATTTTTTACATATGCATAATCTTTATCTTTTAATGCTCCTACATTAATGACCATATCCACTTCCTCTGCTCCATCAACTACTGCCAGTTTTGTTTCCAAAACTTTAACTTCTGTTTTATTTGCACCTAGCGGAAAGCCGATTACAGCACAGGCCTTTACTTCGCTGCCTTTCAATTGCTCAGTAGCATATGCCACCCAATATGGATTTACACATACACTTGTAAATTTGTATTCTTTTGCTTCATCACATATTCTTTTTACTGTTTCTCTAGTTGTATTTGCTTTTAATACTGTATGATCTATATACTTCGCATAATTCATATCTCTTGCCATTTTATCCTCCTTATATTCCCTTATATAATAATGCCGCTCCTATCATTGGAGCATCACTTCCTAATTCAGCTTTATAAACTTTCAATTTATTTAAATGTGTCCATGAATAATACCCTTTTTGAACAATTCTATCTTGGAGTGGCTTGACAAACAACTCCTCATGTACACACAGTCCACCACTTATAATAACCGCTTCCGGAGACAATAAAGATACCGCATTAGCAATTCCAAAAGCAAGATGATCCACACATTCTTCAATAAAATGCAAAATCTCACTATCTCCTGCATAGGCTAATTCAAAGACATATTCACATCTTCTATCTTCCAGTTTGATAAATTTTTCCGGAAATTTTTCCAAAGCTAAATCTGTGATTCCAGTTCCTGATGCATAAGTTTCTAAGCAACCAAAATTACCACATACACATTTTCTTCCGTTTTTAATTATCGGAGTATGCCCTATTTCTCCAGCAGTATTCATTCCACCATTAAAAATCTTACGATTAATAATAATGCCGCCACCTATTCCTGTTCCTATTGCAACACATAAGATATTATCAAATCCTCTGCCTGCTCCAAATAGATTTTCTGCTAATGCTGCATTTCTTGAATCTTGCATTACTTTTACATTTCTTTGTAAATTTTTTTCAAACATATTTCCTATCGGAAGATCATACCAAAATAAATTTGGGCAGTACGATACCATGCCTGTGTTTATATCAGCCGTTCCCGGTACTCCCACCCCAATAAAATAAATCTTTTTTATGGACAAATTATTTTTATACAGCAGTTCCTTTGTTTTTTTACAGATATCAGCAATAAAATCTTCTGGTTCTTTTTCTTTATTCGTTGCTATAATAATATTATCTAAAATTTCTCCGTTTTCCTTTACAATTCCTATATTTACCTTCGTTCCGCCTATATCAATTCCAACATTATAATTTTCAGCCATTTTTTTAACCATTACCTTTCTCGATCTCAGCAATCATATCAATTCTTCTTTGGTGTCTTCCTCCTTCAAATTTAGTCTGAATCCACTCCTTAACAATCATTTTTGCCATTTCAATTCCAATTACTCTTGATCCAAAACTTAATATATTTGTATCATTATGTTCTTTAGATAATTTTGCTGAATACGGTTCTGAACATACAACTGCTCGAATTCCATTAATTTTATTCGCCGCCAATGAAATCCCCACACCTGTTCCGCAAATCAAAATTCCTAATTCGCATTCTTTGCTTGAAACAGCTTTGGCTACTCTTATTCCATATAAAGGATAATCCGTCCGCTGTTTATCATATGTTCCATAATCTTTTACCATATATCCCATTTCTTTCAAATAATCTATAATTTCCTGCTTATATTCAAATCCTATATGATCAGTTCCTATTGCAATCATGTTTTATCTCCTTATATTTCTTTTTTTAACCACTGCATCATATTCTTAAATAAAGTTTTATAATGTTTCCATTCTACAAATTCTGGCGTTCCCCAATGCGGCATACAATCAGATGCAAAAGCAATACTTCTTCCTTTTTGATAATTCATAGCAGCAATAAATGCATCTTCTTCAGCCATTATTGCGATTAATTCAGCTCCATTTTTTATTTTTAATTTATTATATCCTAAAAAATCCGGCCACTCAGTATCAATTCCATTTAAAATAGGATGCTCCGATTTCACAACTTGAGGAACTATTCCTTCTGGATGTTCTACCCTATCATCATAATGCAGTACTTTAACTGGCAAAATTTCGGCTATTGGAGTCATCGCATATCTTGCTTTCCCTCCTATTCCAGAAAAACTCATATATCCTCCACACATTAAAAAACCACCCCCCTGTGCTACATATTCACAAATCAAGTTTAAGATATTTATTTTTCTCTGACACTTAAATTGCATATCTGGATGAAGCAAAAGTGTATCACTTCCAATATCACTTAATATTAGTACATCATATTTTCTTAGTTCTTCTATTGTCTGTGGAAACTCTGTCACAGCTTTCTGATTGGATAAATGATCTACTTCATACCCCAAGTCCTTTAGCATGCCAATAAATTTTTCAGCTGGATTTTCTGTTCTTGATGATATCACATGATTATATCCTATTATATTTACTTGTATAACATTCCAGGTTTCTCCTAATAATAGTATTTTCATAATTTTTTCCTCTGTTTTCGATCGACAATGCGAATAGTATTAAAAATATTTTTCTATAATTTCTTCTCTTTTTTAACCAATTTCATTCCTTTTTTATCTGCTAACTTTGCCTGTATTATTTCTATATATGCTGCTATTACAATTACCAGTCCTGTTGCAATATATTGATAAAATGTTTCTACACCCGAAACAATTAATCCAACTTTTAAAGCTGAAAATAAAATAGCTCCCAATACCGTTCCTACCACTCCACCACGTCCGCCAGCCATACTGGCGCCACCAATTGCAACTGCCGCAATTGCATTTAATTCATAGCCCTGTGCCGCCGATGCTTCTCCTGTTCCCAATTTTCCAATTTGAACTAATGCCGCCATAGATGTTCCCATCATTCCAATACCATAAATCATTATTTTATTAAAAGTTATTTTTACACCTGACAATCTAGCTGACTCTTCATTCCCACCAATAGCATATACATAATTACCAAACTTTGTTTCTTTTAAAAGAACATGAAAAATAATTGCAAAAAAAGCAAATATAATAATTGAAATTCTGATGTTTCCTGCTATAATTCCATCAACGGTATTTCTAAATTGAGTGGGCACATTTAAAATCGGCATGCCTTTTGAGAGCACATAAGCAATACCTCTAAATACCGACATTGTTCCCATTGTGGCAATAAATGGTTGTAATTTCATGTTGGAAATTAATATGCCATTTATCGCTCCAAGTAAGAATCCTATTAATAGTCCAGTTAATATAACAACTAATGGTGGCATTCCGGCTACACTTAATTTTGAAACAATAACCCCAATAAGAGCAAATGCAGAACCAACTGATAAATCAATTCCGCCACTAACAATCACAAATGTCATTCCTAAACCCATTAAGCCATAAATAGTAGATTGATTAATAATATCGGTTAAATTATCACTACCAATAAATACTGGATTTATTATTCCAAATAAAATAGTCATAACAACCAATGCCGTTAGCACACTGATTTCTCTGTTTAAATTTTTAAATTTCGTTTTCATTCCTTACCCCCTACCGCTCTTAGAAGAATTTCCGCTTCATTAAATTCCTCTCTCTTTAATACACCAGTTATTTTCCCTTCATGCATAACTATTATTCTATCACTCATCCCAATAATTTCTGGCAATTCACTTGAAATCATAATAATCGATTTTCCTTCTTCTAAAAGTTCCTCCATAATGGCATATATATCTGCCTTTGAGCCAACATCTATTCCCTTTGTAGGTTCATCAAAAATTAAAATATCTGCATTTGTTGTTAACCATTTTCCAACTATAACTTTTTGCTGATTTCCACCTGATAAATTACGTGTAATAAAATCTGGATCATTTGGCATTAAACCTACTCTTTTTCCCTTTTCCAAAGCATTTTTATATTTCTGCTTCTTATTTTGAAAAAAATTTCTTTCAAAATAATCTAATGAAGCTAAAGCCATATTATCTGTGTTATTTAAATCTTTTATAAACCCTTCTTCCTTTCGATTCTCGGGAAGAAAGCCAATGCTATGACTAATTGCATTATAAGGAGAACAATTTTTAATTTCCTTGTTATTTTTATATATCTTCCCTTGGATCAAAGGAGTAGCTCCAAATATTCCTTTCATCATTTCTGTTCTTTTAGCACCAACCAATCCAAAAAAACCTAAAATTTCACCTTTATATAAATTAAAACTAATGTCTTCGTAACCTTCTTTCCCAGAAATATGCTCCACACTTAAAACCGTTTGTAAATAATTGGCTCTAAGTGGTTTTTGACGTTTTGCAAACATTTCTACATCTCGTCCTACCATATTTTTAATTAACACACTTTTATCAAGTCCTTTTATCTCAAAGGTATTAATGTATTCTCCATCTCTCATAATAGTGGCTCTATCACACAACTCATAAATTTCATCCAATTTATGACTAATATAAATAACTGTGATCCCCTGTGATTTTAACTCTTTTATAATTGAGAATAATGTCTTAACTTCGTTATTGCTTAGTGACGATGTTGGTTCATCAAAAGAAATAATCTTGGCCTGACCTTTTAAAGCCTTTGCAATTTGCAACATTTGCTTTTCGCCCGTGTTCAAACGCGATACTTTATCCTTTGCATTGAATTTACATTTCAATTTTTTTAGTATTTCTTCTGTTTCCTGATACATTTGTTTTTTATTTAATAAAATACCTTTTCTTTTTTCGTCACCTAACATTATATTTTGCATTACTGTCATTTCCGGAACTAAATTAATTTCTTGATGAACTTTGGCAATTCCTTCTTTAATTGCATCTTTAGAATCAAAAAATTCCACTTTCTTTCCACCAATAAAAATTTCTCCTTCTGTTGCCGGAAATAAACCATGTAAAATATTTAATAGTGTTGTTTTACCTGCACCGTTTTCTCCCAACAAAGCGTGAATTTCACCTTTCCTAATAGAAAAAGAAACATTTTTCACAGCCAATTGCCCTATAAATGCTTTTTTTATATTTTTAAACTCTATATAGTTATCCATTCAATCCCTCCATTTAATAGATAAGGCCACTGCACTTTTTTGCAGCACAGCAGCCTCATTATTCAAATCACTTAAATTGTAATGGACTCCAGCCAATTACTTCTTCTGGATCCTTATCAATATTAGTTGAATCAATAATTGCTAAGTTCGTGTAAATTACCTTTGGCAATTCCTGTCCACCCAATTTTCTTAATGCAATATCCACCGAAATCTTACCGGCATACTCAGGGAACATATTAATAGTGGCATCTAACTTTCCTTCTTTAATTGATTGTAGTGCTTCATTTGTACCATCATTCCCCACTACTAAAATCTGTTCTTTCTTCCCTGCCGCCATAATCGATTCCAATGCTCCCATCACCATAGTATCATTATTAACATATACTGCTTTTAGATCTGGGTGTTTCTTAATTAATGTATCCATGACCTCTTTTGCTTTTTGCCTATCCCAATCTGCATTTTGGGTATCAACTACTTTAATATTTTTATTATTTTTTTCCAGCCATTGAACAAATCCCTCTGTTCGTCCTCTGGCAGCCGATTCTTTTGGCATTCCCATAATAACAGCTACATTTCCTCCTGTTTCACCCAATTTATTTGAAATCCATTCTGCCGCCAATTCACCACATTGCTGACTTCTAGGACCAACAAAAACATCCATTACCTGACAAAAACCACCAATTGTGTTTATTACAGGGATCCCTGCAGCTTGTGCTTTTTCTGTTGCTTGAACCAAATTTCCATCTGAAATAGGCGAAGCAATAATGGCATCGTATTTTTTATTAATCATATCATTCATCAATGCTGCCTGACCTTGCTCATCTGCTTCTCCCTGCCCCGCCCTTACATCTAAAATTAAATTCATTCCCGTTTTTTTTAGTTCTTCTCCCTGTGCTTCTACGCCTTTTTTAACTGCTCCCCAAAATTCATTTTCAAATGCTTTGGCTGCAAATCCAATTGTAAGATCCTTTGTTGGTTTCGGAATCGCTCCAACCTTGTTTATTAAATCTGTGTACAAAACTGCTCCTTCATACATATCCGGATCATTTACTACATCTTTTTTAGATGATTCCTCTGTTTTTTTATTATTATCTGCTTCTTTTTTTTTACTTTCACAACCTATTATCCCCATCGCTAAACTCACACATAATACAAATACTATTAACTTCTTCATAAAATCCTCCTTTACTCAAAGTTTAATTTGTTATAGAAATTCTACAACACATTTTTTATTTTGTCAATATATTTTACAAATATTATTTGCAATTATTATTTACATAAATATTTGTATAAAATAAAGAACAAAATATATACCCTTCTATTAAAAACAAGGCTTTCAATATTTTGTTCTTTCATTTTGTTCTTTCATTTTATTAATTCAATTGTACTGCTTCAGAAATTGTTATTTCATTAATGCAGTCTCTGCCATACTGCAGTTCTTTTTTTACAGATCCTTCTTTTAAAATCAATATCCGATCACAGATTTTTTCTAATTGGTCAAATTCAGATGAAACAAGAAGAACCGCGCTGCCTCTATTTGTGAATTCACGAATAATTTTCACAATACTTTCTTTAGCCTCTACATCTACACCTACAGTTGGATCATCTAGTATCATTAACTTAGGATTAATCAATAATCCTTTGGCAAAAACAACTTTTTGCTGATTCCCTCCAGATAAATTTCTAATCTCTTGGTCTTTGTTCACACATTTTATTTTTATGTTCTTAACCATATCATATACTTTTTGCATTGATATTTTCTTGTTAATTATCCCATAATTTAAAATTCTATTCCATATTGACATTAACATATTATTTTCTACAGAATGTATTGCAACAATTCCATTTTTTCTTCTATTCTCTGGAACATAACACATTCCTATCTTTATTGCCTTTTCTGGTGTTAGTTTATGCTCAATCTGTTTATTATCAAATATAATGGTTCCTTTAGTCGGAGTAAGTAGACCATATAAGCACTTCAACAACTCTGTTCGTCCACTACCAAGCAAACCTACAATTCCAACGACTTCTCCATAATGTACTTTAAAGTTGATATTATTCAATTTGCTTTGCCAATACAAGTTATTAATTTCTAGTAGCACTCTTTGAGTATTATTTATACCTTTCTTTTGCAATACATCTTTTGAAAGAATAGCTTTTCCTACCATTGCCTCAACCATTGTATCTATGCATAGTTCATCCGTAATCCGATTCATGACTACTTTGCCCTCACGTAATACAATCACTCTATCACACACCTCTAATACCTCCTGCATGTGATGAGTAATCAGAATAATTGATATTCCATTTTGTTTTAATTTTCTCATAAATTTAAATAATAAATTTATTTCATTATTTGCCAATGATGCTGTGGGCTCATCCATTATTAATACCAATGGTTTTTTCATTAACGCTTTTACAATCTCAACTAATTGCTGGTTGCCAATAGATAATTCTTCTACAGCCACGGATGGATTAATATCAATTCCAAATTCTTTAAACATATTCTTTGCTTCTAATTCTTGCCTTTTTTCATCTATCAATCCATGTTTTTTTAATTCTGAGCCCAAAAATAAATTTTCTGTCACAGTCATAGATGGAATTAATGAAAATTCTTGGTATACCATTGCCACGCTGTTTTCTCTTATTTTAGAAATTTGCTCACCTGAGACTTGGTTCCCGTTTATTTTAATCATTCCACTATCCATTTTGTAAACTCCGGTAATTATTTTCATTAATGTAGATTTCCCTGCTCCATTTGCGCCTAAAAACCCCAATATTTCACCTGGTTTTAATTCAAAAGAAACCCCATCCAATACCAGATTTTCATAGAATGATTTTTTTACATCCATTATTTCTAATGCATATTCCTGTTGTTTTCCCATGTTGGCCACCTCATCTCTTTGCCATCCGAATCAAATATTCCCTCTACTACAGGCTTTCCACTCTGAATTCCTGATACAGGTACTACAAATGCTCTAGTAACAAAGGCTTGTATTCGATAACCAAACACAACTGTATCACGACATTTAATCATTTCGTCTTTTGCCAAAATTCCATAGTAGTCAATTGCTTGTGGTGCTGGAATTTCACAACTTACCAACTGGCTTAATATCGTTTCTGCCTGATTACCAACACACGCTTTGACTTCATATTCATCAAATACTGGGTCGATATACATTCCTCCTCCAAAACAATATGCTTTTCCCTGGTGGAAATGTGATACTTCAGAAACATAGCATATCGCCGGATTTTCCGCCATATCTTTTTGGGCATGAATTGGAGTTGTTCCTGTCAATCCATGTCCAGGCTCTACTTGAGTCACTCCTGATTCTGCCATTTCTGCAAATAAATGAACCGAAGTCGTTCCCGGTGCATTTATTTCCAGACTTTGCCAACCTGCTTTTTTTAATTCCTTCGCTGCATTCAATAATGTTATGTAATTATGAGTATGTTCCACACGTTTTTTTTGCTCATTATATAACTGAGTTGGAAATGTTGTTAAACCAGCTACTTCAAGTCCTCTCATTGTTTTGATTTCATTTGCTATTTTTACAACATCAGATGCTAGAAATCCACCTTCATGTCCCTTATAAAAGGTATCACCATCATCATAAACTCTCAATAATATTTTTTGCTTTTTTTCTAGAGGCAAGGCATCTGATATTTCTTTTGCTTTTTCAATAGAATATACTGTCCAATACATCGGATTCATCTCAACAGCTGCTTTAACCTCTGCAAAAGGCACTTGAACCAAATGTCCTAAATGACCTATCTTCATTCCAGCAGAATGAGCTCTTCTGGCATCAGCCATGTCAACACACACACACGATTCGATTCCACATTCCTTTAATGCCTGCATTGCTACAATATTCCGTCCAAGCTGCTTTAACATTGGAAATAATTTTAATCCAAGTTTATCTGCTTCATTCTTCATTATTAATGCATTTTCTTTAAAAGTATCTATATCCAACAAATAGGAGTTTGCCGGAATTAATCCACTTTGATGCAAAGTTACAGCAGTTTTAATTAAATTGGGATTTTTATTAATTATTGTTTTTAAAAACATTACTATCCTCCTAATCTCTGGATTCTCTTAAGCTTAATGATACTGCAATTATAATTACAACCCCTCTGGCAATCATTTGTTCAGATACACTTAAGCCCATCAACAAAAGCCCATTATTAAGTATTCCAATTACAATTGACCCTATTATTGTTCCAACAATCGTTCCCTTTCCACCACTGAAACTCGTTCCTCCAATTACAACTGCCGCAATGACTGACATAACATCATTTTCTCCTAAAGTATATCTTGCCCCATGCATTCTTGCTGCATACATTATTCCCGCAAAAGATGCAGATATAGAGCAAATAACCATTGTCCAAAATTTTGTTTTATCCACATTAATTCCCGAATATCTAGCAGCTGATTCATTTCCTCCAACAGATAGTACCGCTTTTCCAAATGATGTCTTTTTATAAACAATATGTCCTATAGTCATCATAATTAGCGTCCAGATAAACAAACTGGAAATTGGTCCGATATTTCCGCTCCCAAACACATTATTAAATACTTTATTTGTAATTGGTACAGCTTCTAAATTTGTCATAATTCTTGATGCGCCTGCAAAAATTGTGCTTGTTCCTAAGGTTACAAGAAAAGAAGGAATCCTTACTTTTGCAACTATTCCACCATTAATTGCCCCACAAAGAGCTCCCATTCCTAAACCTGCTGTAACTGCCACAGGGACAGATATTGAATATTTTAATAGCAGAGCCACTAAAAGAGCTGTAATGGATATAACACCACCAATAGATAAATCAATAAGTCCCGCCGAAATAGCAAAACACATTCCAATAGCAGCTACAGAAATCATTGAAGTTTGTCGCAAAATATTCATCAAATTGGCTGGTGAACTAAATCCTTTGTCTTTTAAAACAATTGAAAAAACTGTAAAGACAATAATAAAACTAATATACACAATGTATTTTTTATAGTTAAATTTCTTAATCATAAAATACTCGTCTCCTTAGGATTCCTGCTTTAACTATTTATTTTTCTTTTAATGCATCTAAAACTTGCTGATCCGGCTCTTTATTTAGTGAGCGTTTCCATGAATCAATCATATTATCACGTGTCATTTTTATTACATCACTCACTACATATGGTGGCACCTCTTCTTTCAATGTTGACAACGCTGCTAATTTAGCCATAGTTTGTCCAATTTGATAAGGCATATCCGCTGATTTACCATAAACATTCCCTTTCTGCGCCATATCCAAATCATTATTTCCGCCTAAATCAATTGTAATTATTTTCAAATCATTCCTTCCTGCTGCTCTAACTTCAGCTAATACCGGCTCTGCAGCAACATCCCAAGACACATAAATTCCATTTAAATCTGGATTTTGAGCCAACATAGCAGATGCAACTTCACCAGTTGCAGATTCTTCAGCAAAACCTTTCATATCAACAATTTCTATACCAGGATATTGTTTTAAAATAGTTCTTACAAATTCATTATCCCTATTATTAGTCACATTATAATCAACATCAAAATAAATCACCCCAATTTTCCCTTTTTGACCAATAGATTCTGCCATTAAATCCGCACAAGTTCTTCCCATTCCATATTGATCGCCTGTAACAATTGATACATAATGTTCGCCTGCCTTATAATTGTTCACCCCATTATCTGCAAAAACAATTTTAACACCCGCATCTACTGCTGGCTTATATGCTATTGTCCCCGATTCAGGATCAACAGGTAATGTTAATATAATATCTGGTTTCAAAGCCATTGCGATTTCAATTTGTGTTGCTTGTTGCGCTGGATCAAACTGGGCATCTGAAACAGCAACTACTTCAACTCCCATTTTTTCAAATTCAGAAATCACACCATCTGTCATTCCATTGTACCATTCACCAGATCCTGCCCATAATAACGCCGCTTTCAGTTCCATTGTCTTTATTTTCTCATACTGCTCCTCTGTAATTTTTACTGTCTCTGCTGACACTGCCTTTTCTCCATTAGGACTTAATGCAAATGTTCCTTGTGGATTATCGTAATTGGGTATCATCTTCAAAAAAGGACTATCTACTGCAATATTTTCTTGTTTTTCAGAATTCTGCTTTTCTTGTTTTTTCTCTGTACCATTTCCGGAAGAATCTTTCTCTGCTTTATCAGTACATGAAACCAATCCCAGAAACAAAGCCAATATAAATATTAAAACTATAACTTTTTGCTTTTTCATCATTCTTCCTCCTTAAATAATTGTTTATATTTTTTTTCAGCCAATAAAATTTCGTAGTGAGCAGGACTGCTTTCTAACATCTTGCATTTTAAATTTAAAATTCCGAATTCATTTCTTAATATTCCTTCTAACTTAGTTTTAAAGTTTAAATTCTTAAATAAACTACCTACCTCAATCATTGGAACTTCTTTCCTTTTTAAAAAGTTCAATTTAATATACACTGTTTTAATCAGTTCCGACAATTCCTTAATAGACTGATTTACAATCTCATTGCAAAAATCATCTCCTACTTCTGCGAATTCCATAATACTCTTAGCTAATGAAGCAACATCTTCAGTTGTTAAATCAGTTAATTTTTCGATAGCATCCCTCCTATTTTGAATTTTAAAGTATAAGTTTAAGTAATTACAATATTCATTAAAACAAACACTTTCATCCCAAGCTTTAATATAATATTCCAATACTTTTGATCCCATCCACCAGCCAGATCCTTTATCACTCAATGGAGGCCCCCATCCACCTGCGCGCCACTTTTTCCCTTCATAGTTAATTCCTGTCACAATGGATCCTGTTCCAGCTACAATACAAATTCCTTCCTCTATTTCTTCTAAAATAATTTCTGAATCATTTCCAATATAAAGTCTTTCTTTGGGAATTCCCATTTGAATTATTATGTCATTATAAAATTCATAATCTTCTCTGCTATCTAACCCTGCAATTCCGCATACCATATACGCAATCTCATCATTTTCAGCTCCCAATTGTTTTAAGCATTCTTTAAAACCGCTCATTATGTTTCTCTTAACATATTCCGCACTACTTGATTTATAATTAGAACTTCCAAATTTAAAGAAGATCAAAGTACCTTTTTGCATATCTTTAATGCAAAATTCAGTTTTTGTTCCTCCACCATCCATTGACATTAAATAGCGCCTCATTCGAACTTCCCTGCCTTTTTACACATATTGTGATTGTTTGATTACCTTTATTTTTGACATTATTTCTGACACACACATCTGCATAACTCCAAATTCTCCATCATCTTTTTCATTGTCTAAAATAAATTTTGGCATACAAGTTTGAGGTATTATCTTCTCCACATGTGATTTTATTGAACTTACAACATCGTAATCTATCAATACCCCTTTTAATACAATCACCTCTGGATTTAAAACTGTAATAAAGGAAATGATAGCGCGACTTAATAATTTTTTATATTCTGTGATTGCTTCTATATTATCCATTCCGATTTTTTTTATTAGTTTCTTTGACATTGATTCATAGTTTGTTTTTTCGTTCCATTGCATATAGCCATATTCTCCTGCAAAGTTTGAAAACCCTTTATATAATTTTTTATTAATTATAATTCCTGATCCTAATCCACTCCCAGCATATATAAAAACAATATTTTTATATTGTTTAGATAAATATTTAGAGTAAAATCCTAATGTCATAGTTTTTACATCATTTTCTACAATCGTTTTAATTCCATATCTATCTTCAATGTATTGACCAATATTCTTAGACTCCCAGCTTGGAATTAATGGAATACTTGTCACCATCCCCTCCTCATTAACAACTCCCGGAATTCCCAATCCAATCATTTTTAGTTTATCTTTCTGTTCACTCACATAAACATCCAACACCGAAAAAATATCTTGTAATGCCCCCTCTAATGAAGCATTATTAATAAATATTTTCTCTGTTCTTTTTTGTACTCCAATTATATTGTATTCCGAAATTATAAAATGATCATTTAAAAAATACAAAACGATAACATATGCTGATTCTTCATTAATAATATACATTTTTGCTTTTCTTCCAACACCATGGCTAGTAACTGCACTTATTCTTAACATTTGATTTTCTACTAGCTGATCTACAATCTTATTCACTGTGGGCAAACTTAATTTAGTTATATCAGCTAATTCCGGTTTGCTAATTGGTCCATTTTCACTAATAATTGAAGTAATCAAACTCTTATTGTACTCATTGATCAATTGAGGTTTTCCAGTTATCATTTTTTTCTCCTTATTTAATTAATAAACTTTCTTTATTAATATAATATATCCAAATGTAATCAGTGTCAACAAGTTACTATTATATTTTCTACAAAATCGTTAATTTTATCGAAAAACAATTTTATTTTTTGTTTATTTTTTATATGAAATGCTAAAAAAATCTATACAAAATTTTAATTGTGACAACAAAAAAAGGCTAATGAGCAAGTAATCAAATATACTTGTTAGCCTTTATAAAATTCTATTCTCTCTTCCTACCACATATGATTACCGTAAATAATATCATAACTCTGGCTAGCATGGTTAAAGCTTCCAACCTTGGTGCCATCATGATTTATAAAAAACAAATAGGAAATATGCTCATCATCCCCAACTTTAACTCCAATGGAATATGCTTTTTCATTAATCTCCTCAAAAAACACACTATCGCCCGCCAAAAAAGTCAACTTTTGCTTATCAAAATCCAGAAATTCCAGCTGCCTGACTATATCTTCCGTTTCCTGAGCAGCATTTTGGGCAGTTATCTTCTTCTTTGGATAATTCGCCGCCGGATTTTGATATATCAGTTCTTTTGTTTCCACATCATAAATACTCTGGGTAGCTTTTTCAATCTCAAAACAACCTAAATATTCCTGGGTTTGTCTATGGAAAAGCATAATTCTGGCACAGCCTTCCGGTTCTTCGCCTTCTGAATAAGGAGGATTCTCAAAGTCCCACTTTCTCAAATCATACTTCCAGGTATAATCCCACTTGGATTCAATATATCCTGCTTTTGCCAGCCCACTTAATAAAAAGTCAAGATTGCTGTAACCTTCAAAAGCGTCCGGCACATACCAAATCAACTGGTCATCAGGCAAACGATAAATCCCACTGGGACCGGCAGCAAAAAATACCATGCCTGTTTTTAAATTAATATAAAAACAGGCAACCGGTACCCATTCCTCACTGCTAATAAATGTCTGCTGCGCTTCCAAATCAGGAAACAGCAAATATGTCATATATGGCCCTGGATAGACTTCCCGTACAAGATGCACCCCATAATCAAATCCATATTGCTGCATCGCTTGATGATATGAATCATCATTCAGGGTTGAAAACAAATACTGATCAGCATTTGCTCCAACCGGTGCGGATAAATCTAATTCAAATCCTTCTTTAGTCAATACTTGCTCATATTCCCGGTATTCTTTTAATATAATTTGTCTGGCTTCCTCATCGGTCAATAACTCTTTTTTACCTTTTTGAGAGGTTTTTTCCTTTGGGGATTTTTTTGTATTTTCTGCCTGCTCCCCGGTTTTATCTTTATTTCCCCATACTTTAACTTTTGAAGGATTTGGTGTTTTATTTTTGGATGAAGTTTTTTCTGACTTTTTTTCAGCATCTGCCTGATCTTTTTTTACATTTTTTTGTTTTTTGGACTTACTTTTTTTCTCTGTTTCTTTATTCGCATCCGCTTCCTCCTCCTCCTCTTTTTCTGCTTTATCCCCCTTATCTTCTTCACTGTTTTTCTTATCTTTTGACTCTGTTTTCGCTTTTTCATCACCGGAAAAATTAAATTTCAAGCCGGAACATGCTGATAAACTAACAGCCAAAAAAATCATCAACAATAAAACTCCCCCTTTGTTTACTATTCCATTTTTATTGTTCTTTCTCATAATTCTCTCCTCTCTTAAATACCTTTTATTTAATTTTTCCACAGTCTTTTTAGCTCTTTCTGCTTTGGAAAAATAATGTTCTGTTTAAATAATACCCAATGCCTTTAAAATCCACCATACCGGAATTAACCGATAGACAATAGAATTTCGAATGACAATATCTGTATCTTTGCTTATTTCTCTCTCTATGTTATACTCTTGTCCCTTTATTCGGTCAAAAGAATATATTGGCATTAGATTTTTTTGCATGGCACTTGGCACAAAAGCTTCTGCTTGCTCTTCCGCTGATATATATTCTCTTAATTCTGTCAGTACACTGTCTGCCATTTGATAAACCTGATCGGCTAAATCAATTCCCAATAAATCAGCTTTTCGGGCTGCCAGTTCCTTATCCTGCTGAAATAATTTGAGCATTTGTTTATCAATTTCTGCCTGCTGCTGAATAATTCTGGCCTGATATTGTGTAAAGTACCGAATGATATTTTCACCACAAAGATTTTTGCCCTTTTCCGCACGATAATCGTAGCAGATGGCATTGATTTCCGAAAACACCCAATTTAAAGAATCTTTTACATATGTTTTACTATCTGCATTATATTTATTATTCACCTCTTTTACAAGCGCTGAATAATAAGGAATAAAAATGGAATACTCCGCATCCGCCATCGCTTGCCATTGCAGGGTAGCTAATTCTATTGGATAATTTTCCCTGATTTCAAAAACATGACTTTCTACCTGATTGGAGTTACCAATCGCATAAGAAGCACTGCCATTATTGGCATTATATGCTGTTCCTTCTCCGCGGCAAGCGGTTAATCTCAGAACTTCCAGAGTTGATATTTTTTTATCTGGTTGAAACAAAAGCGGTCTTTGCTGATGGTTGTCACTGATATCATTTAACTTTAAGTCCTTTGCCGCCGAATTTAAGTAACAGATCCCTTGCAAATACCGTTCACACATTGCCTGATCAGGATGATACTTTCCATAAGACGCTGCCACATCAATTTTTCCATTATCATCTGTTACTAAAAAATTATACTCTCTGGCTGTGTTTACTAAATTGTCAGAAACCACCACATTTTCATGGTCATTAATATCAATCACTCCCAAAAGCATGATATTGGGCTGGACCGATACTTTATCTTTTGGCAGTTTGATCGCCGCATACTGATGCCCTGACACAATTTCAAAATACCAAACTTCTTCTGTGTCACCAATCATCAGTGAATTACATTCTCCGGCTCCATATTCATCAATAATATTCGCTAAATACTCAACCGCCTGCCTGGCTGTTTCTGCTTTTCCTAAAAGCACTGATGGAATAGAAATTTCCCGGATTCCATCTGCCACTAAAGGATCGGCTTCTCCGGCTTTTTCATTGCATTCTGTTGAAACTGTTGCGCTGACCGATACTCCTTTTTCATTAACTCCGGCTGCAGCATAGGCTTGCCAGACATAATTGCCTTTTGAGTCTTTGATGGTTTCACCATACACAGGAGCATCTTTGACATAAGTATAAGCATAGCTTTTACCGCCATATGGCAGCTGAAATCCATATATATCTTCATACATCGTATTCTCAGGTCTACTCCATGCTTTTTCTGCCCCAAATATTTTACAATAATTATCAGCAATGTCCTCTGAACGCCCATAATAACTGCTGCCATTTTCACTATTCTCAGCACCAATATAAAATCCGGTACAAGCCAAGCCATCCACAACCAAAAAATGGATTTCCAAAAGAATCATTAAAATAATGGCAACTGCTTTGTTTTTCATATCAACCCCTTTTGATTGTCAAGATTATAGCAAAATCTTATCATAAGAACCGATATCCGGTTCTTTCCGGCTTAAACACCAGTCTTTCATCAGGATAATCAGTTCTTCCTTACTGGTTACTTGCGTTTGATACAGGGAATCGTCTTTCATAATCTCAAAAATATATCCACTGATTAGATTTTCTTTTCTTCTCTGAAACAATGTTTTGACAAAGCTCTTTTTTTGGTAGTTTGGTGTACACTGGATATAATCATCCTCCGGCTGCCCATCTTGTTCAAACCATACAGTTATAAATGCATTCTCACGATGAGAGGTCCCTCTTTCTGTACTGTCCAGCGTTTGAACAGATGCCTCAATCTCTGCCCAATCGCCAAAACTATCTTCCCTGCCATCTGTCCGGTATTTTAAACATTTGATTCCTTTGCCGTATATTTTGCCATCCTGCGGATCATAAATCCCCACTCCCATTTCTTCTAAAATAGAGATGGCATACTCCAGCGCTTCCTCCGCCACCGGCCAGGCAAAGCCACAAAATGCCCCATTCTTTCCCAAGGAATAATCGGTTAAATGCAATTCTAACTCTTTACCGGCCGAAGCAATCGCATCCGGCGAAGCATCTTCTCCATTTATTGGCGGAAATTTTGCAAACATCCTTTTCGCCCATTTAGAAATAATTTCCGAACAGCCATTCAGTGAATTATAATCCTTGTTTTCCGTATATTCCGTAAATTCACTCATATACTCTAAGACATCCTGTGATGTCTTAAGATTGTCTGTTCGCTCAAATATAAATAATGAAAAACTCATGATTCCTCCTACTTTAAAAACAAACATACAATTTTAAGTTAAGATTGCAGGCATGTGCTCCAAAAGTATCAGCACAAAGGCGGATCTTTGGTGCTGACCGTAAAAAGTCATGCAAGCTGTGCGATTCGAAAACCACCTTGCACAATAAGTACACCGGCGGAAATACATGCAATGAACATTACATTAAGCTACCTATTTGGATAGATCACACCAACTTCTTTTTCCTTTAAAAAATCCATCCATTCTTCACTTGGTTTTTTTTCTGTAACCAAATAATCAATATGAGAAAAGTCATCAATATGAATCAGCGATATCTTATTAAATTTGGTGCTGTCAACCAGTAAGTACACGGTTTCCGAATTTTCCATGACTTTCCTTCTTAATTGTGCAATCGATACATTGGAATCCGTAATCCCTTTTTCAATAGAAATGGAACTACATGAAATAAATGCCTTGTTGAAATGATATTTAGCCAGTGTTTCAAGGCAATTATTATCATTGGTGCATTTATTTTTATTGTCAATCAAACCACCCAATAACACTGTACTGACATTGCCATATGTTAAAAACTTATATGCTACCATGATCGCATTGGTGACTACTGTCATCGGAATATCTTTTATTACATCGATCATCGTAAATACTGTCGAAGAATTATCCAAAAAAATGGAATCCTTCTCTTCAAACACATCTCTGATCAACTTTGCCATATCTTCTTTTTCCCGTAGAGTCAGTTTTTGCCTGACTGAAAAATCAACATTAATTGTCGCTAATGATTTTTCATTCAGTTTTGCTCCGCTATAAAACATGGTAATAATCCCAGCTTTCTCCAATTCCTTAAAATCACGCCGGATTGTTTGCTCAGAAACTTTAAATTCTTCTGCCATTTTTTTTATGGTCAAAGTTTTATTCTGGAGAAATTTGTTGTAAATCTCACTTTTTCTATCAATTGATAACATTTTTTTCTTCCTTTTTTGTCCTGTTTATATGAACTCAAAATGAAATCAAGAAAATCAAAGCAGACTAAGCTCTGATTTTCTTGCGCATGAAAGAAATTCTTATTTTTCTAATAATTCTTTTATGTACTTTTCTATTTTACCACTTTTTGCGTTTTTATAAAACAAATTTTTAAATTCTTTATAATTTAATAAATGATACAGTCTTTCCTGATCCATCCTTTGAATTGCTTCTTCAACCGGATACTGCGCCGGTTTTTTGGTCCACTCCATCATTTTGATTCGACTTTTTCGCTCTGCTTCTGCATATTCATTTGGATAACCTCCTCCAAATGGCTGCTCAAACAATGTTCTGAAAATATGCCGTAAGTTGATCTCTGCGCCCCAACCAAAATTTTGGGCAAATGGAATGGAAATGGCATTTCCGGCATTTACCTGACTAAACAAATATGCATCGAGCGGAGTATTGACATATCCGCAGACTAAATTGGAAAATGCATTGCAGGAAATCATCGCTCCTTGTCCTGTACCGCAGCCGGTTACTATAAAATCGGCTGCCTGACTTTCAAGCAGGACAGAAGCAATAACTCCAATTTGAGTAAAGTTGATTTCATGCTTATCTTCTTCCGAAAACATACCATAATTATCAACTTCATGCCCTTTTGACTTTGCTTCTGAGGCCAATATACCGTAAATCAAAGTATTCTTTCCAGCTTGTGAGTCTTCATTAATCAGAGCAATTCTCATAATATCCTCCTTTAAAAAATCCCAATTGCTGCGCCTAAAATACCGAATAATATGATAAAGGCCAATATATATACGACTTTCACATCTTTCTTTAGCATTCGATAAATAAAAGCAGTAAGACATAATGGCAGTAAATTGGGAACAATACCATTTATTGTATCTTGAAGGCTCATCTGATCATATACCACCTTAATCGGTACAGACACATTTGTAGCAACCATTGCTCCTATTACCATCAATCCTAAGATTCCCGCACCTTTAAAGATTTTATCCATAATACCGGATTCTTCTACTTTTGATAAAAATCCGGTACCCAGCCGATACCCTTCAAACATCAGGAAATAGCGGGATAAAAAGTTAGGGATATTAAACAGCAGCAAATATAAAAACGGCCCGAAGATATATCCCTTTAATGCCAGTGAACATCCAAGACCAGCAGCAATTACCCTTATTGTTCCAAAAAACAAAGAATCTCCAATTGCTGATAATGGTCCCATAAGTCCAACTTTTACTGCATTAATTGAGTCTGTATCGAAGTTTTCATCATTGGCATTTTGCTCTTCCATAGCAGAGGTAATGCCAAATAATACTGTACAAATAAAAGGTGTAATGTTATTAAATTCCAGATGTCTTTGCAAGGCTTTTTTCATTTTTTCCTTATCATCTCCATACAGTTTACGGAGTACCGGCATCAAAGAAAAAGCCCAACCAAGATTTAATTGTCTTTCATAGTTAAAGGAAGAATTATATGCAATAGAACGATAAAATACAGATTTTAATTCCTTATCTGTTAATTTTTTTTCTTTTACAGCAACAGCGTTATTTGTATTAGAATTCATTATCATCTGCACCTCCTACATATTTCATCTTGTCTTTTCCATTTTTGATTATAACCAAAATCGCTATACAAATGGCAATACAAGCAATTCCTAATACCGGAATATTAAGATATCCGGCAATTAAAAAACCTATGAAAAAATATGGTGCCAATTCTTTACTGACAATCATTTTAATTAACATTGCAAAACCTAATGCCGGCAGCATACCTGATGCCGCTGATAAACCAGCCATAATAAACTTAGGAACCTTATCCAGAATCGCTTGAACCACCGGACCGCCAACATAAAAACAAATTCCGACTACAATCGCCATTGGCACACAGTAAGCAAGTGTTGACCAGACATGCATGGCCGCTACTTTTTTATCATCTCCTTTTAAAGCATAGGCGTCAGCCCGATGTACAAAATATCCACGAACAAATGTATAAATTAATTGTTTGATTAACAGTGCAAAAGTCGCAATCGGAAGCGATAATGCAACTGCGCCTTCAATTCCAGCTCCAGTGGTAATTGCAAAGGCTGTGCCCAAAATACCGCCGGTATAAATATCTGGCGGGAAAGCACCACCTATTGTTAATGTTCCCATATAAACCAATTCCAAACTTGCTCCAATCAGCAATCCTTATATCAATTCGAAGTTTTGGAATAAATCCCGGTGGATATATCCCATGTGCTGTCCCGATTGCAACTGCCAAAGCATCAGCCTTTGTTCTTTCAACAAAGTCTACTGCTTGTTCAGGTACAGTGTATATAATATCAGCTGCTCCCCCTTCAACACTGGACTCCAATGAACCAATAGTGCCAATTTCCGCCTCTACTGAAACATCCAAACAATGTGCCATTTCACAAACTTTTTGAGTAATCCGGATATTTTCTTCATATTCTAATTGCGAACCATCAATCATAATGGATGTAAAACCACATCGCACAGCTTTTACACAATCTGACATTGTTTTTCCATGATCCAAATGTAATACACAAGGTACTTTTGACTTCTCCATTTCCGTAATCATATAGCAAAAAAAAGATTCTCCTACATATTCAAATTCTGGTGGCGCCAGTTGAATAATAACTGGTGCTTCTTCTTTTTCCGCACAACGCAGTACTGTTTCAAATAAAAGGCTATCACAAATGTTAAATGCTCCTACGGCAAATTTTTTACTTTGTGCTGCCTTTAGTAGTCGTTTCATATTTACCAGCAATTTCTTCACCTCCAAAATACCACTAAATATTACACAATATTCCTTCTTATTACATAATATAACTTTTTTCTGTAAAAGTCAATATTCTCTTTCATTTTTCTTTCTTTTTTGTTTTATATTTATTTTTTTCTGTTTTTTAAACCAATACCTTCACAAGGCAAATTTATTTAATTTCCCGTCCTTTACTGGCAAAACTACAAGTGCGAAACATGGCTGACACGATTTTGTTAGTGCCAAGCCCAAAGTTACTGGCATTATAGTGTAAGCAACAAACATTTATTAAATCCCCCCTCCCCCAGTTCCCTCTTGCATTTTCCCTCTAATCTTGTTACACTAATAATTGAAATGATATTAATATTATTGCAAATAACACTCATTTCAAACATGTAAGCCATAATTTGAAGCGCGCAAGCAAAATGGAAGCGGCCGCGAAGCGGGCATTTACATTTTGCGGCGCTTCACCGTCAGAAAGGGAGCACTGAAAGTGCGGCAAATGCGAAGCATTTGTTCTGACGGTGGAACCCCTTTGACAAATCATAATTTGAAGCGCGCAAGCATAAATGGAAGCGACCGCGCAGCGGGCATTTACATTTTGCGGCGCGTCACCGTCAGATAATCGGTTTTGCGAAGCAAAATCCGATGTCCTCGTGGACAATTTGTGCAGCAAATTGTCAGAGGACTTTGGCGAACGATTTATTGC
>RQYD01000140.1 GCA_003858485.1 Clostridiales bacterium COT073_COT-073 | reverse complement strand
TCCACTTTTTGGTATGTGCCATAATCTTCTAAAATAAGGATTCCTTTTTGTCCTCGCATAACCGTTCGGTTAAATCGTTCACGCCAATAGTCAAACTTTGCACAGGCTGTCGCATTCGGATTTTTATCATAGATACTTAGCTGACTTCTAAAGTCATATCTTTGATTGTTTCCGACAACCTTTAAGAGCCCGAGATATTCTATTTCATTATACAACACATCTCGTTTCACAAGCTCCAAAATGTTATGAAAATCATTGATTCGCATTTTTACCTCCTTCTTTTTTCCAAACAAAAAAGGCG
>RQYD01000139.1 GCA_003858485.1 Clostridiales bacterium COT073_COT-073 | reverse complement strand
CTGGCTGCGCTTGTAAGCGCACCGAAGGTCTGCCTCTCGCATACTGTTTCAGCTACCGCTAAAGCGGTTTACTTCTTGCTTCCTTTTTCCGGCTCACCCGTGAACGGGTCGATATATTCCTTTAAACTTATTTGATCTTTTAACTTATCTTCTACTAGCTGGTTCCTTATGTATTCCTGTATTTTCTTCGCATTTTTTCCTACCGTATCTACATAATATCCTCGACACCAGAAATTTCGATTCCCATACTTATACTTTAAATTCGCATGTCTATCGAATATCATTAAGCTACTTTTCCCTTT
>RQYD01000138.1 GCA_003858485.1 Clostridiales bacterium COT073_COT-073 | reverse complement strand
CTGCCGGCAATATTTTGCCCAACCGGATAGGCTAAGAGTTTAAAGTCCTGAAACACCACCGAAAAGATTTTTAGATAATCCTCATACTTATACTTACGAATATCAATGCCGTTCAGCAAGATTTCTCCCTCCTCCGGATCATAAAAGCGGAGCAGCAGCTTAATAAAAGTAGTCTTTCCTGAGCCATTCTGACCGACAATCGCTAAGCGTTTGCCGATTTCAAACTTTAAATTCAAATTCTTCAGCACAAAATTTTCCGTTCCTGGATAGCGAAAGCTGACATTCCGAAATTCCAGTTCATAT
>RQYD01000137.1 GCA_003858485.1 Clostridiales bacterium COT073_COT-073 | reverse complement strand
TATCCATCTTTATAAGCCATTCTTCGTATTTCTCGTATTCTCTTTGTACTTCGGTTTTTCGTTTCCCACTTCCATAGACAAACACAATCTTTTGTTTCCGGCATTCTTGCCTGCAATGATTCCATGCCTTTTTTACCGCTTTTCGAATGTCTTCTTTGCAAGCATCCGCCGACAAAGAAAGCGTTTCTTTTATCTTTGCATGCAGCTTTTCTTGGTGTTTTTCTACCGAACCTCTCCATACAAAGCGATATTTATTGCTTACCGATTCGATTTTTGTTCCGTCAATATACACAGAAGATAAATCTACC
>RQYD01000136.1 GCA_003858485.1 Clostridiales bacterium COT073_COT-073 | reverse complement strand
ACCTTTTCTTAATTTTGGGTACAACAAAAAAGCCATCCCTTTTCCATCAAAATTTTTTAAGCGATATGGTTTTTCTTGTATTTTGTGGGGCTAAAATCTGCTTTTTGGATTTTTGAAAGTAAGGTATTGAGATTTAACCCTAAGGCAATTAAGTCAATCTCTGCCTTGATCCCCACAAGCCCTTTGCATGGAAAACGGTGATAGTTTAGTCCGCTTTTTATCTTGGAAAATACCCCTTCGGCTTGAATGGAGCGATTGATTCTTTCTACGATTCCTTCTTCGGAAGTAATATTTTCCCATGATTTTTG
>RQYD01000135.1 GCA_003858485.1 Clostridiales bacterium COT073_COT-073 | reverse complement strand
GTGAGTGCAATCGAAAAATACTCCGTATTTTTCGATTCGCGTTACCGCTCATATAGCAAGAGAGAAAGCAGCTGCCTCGGATGCAAGCATCCTGACAGACTATACTTCTTTTTCTGCTTCCCTTCTAACTTAATATTCCGTGAGTGCAATCGAAAAATACTCCGTATTTTTCGATTCGCGTTACCACTCATATAGCAAGAGAGAAAGCAGCTGCCTCGGATGCAAGCATCCTGACAGACTGTACTTCTTTTTCTGCTTCCCTTCTAACTTAATATTCCGTGAGTGCAATCGAAAAATACTCCGTATTTT
>RQYD01000134.1 GCA_003858485.1 Clostridiales bacterium COT073_COT-073 | reverse complement strand
ACGAAATCTCTTTACTTTACAGAGAAACTGAACCATTATCGCCAAAAATCATGGGAAAATATTACTTCCGAAGAAGGAATCGTAGAAAGAATCAATCGTTCTATTCAAGCCGAAGGGGTATTTTCCAAGATAAAAAGCGGGCTAAATTATCACCGTTTTCCATGCAAAGGACTTGCGGATATCAAGGCAGAGATTACATTCCTTGCTTTGAGGTTAAACCTCAATACCCTCCTTTCTAAAATCCGAAAAGGGGATTTTAGCCCCACAAAATACAAGAAAAACCATATCGCTTAAAAAATTTTGATGGAA
>RQYD01000133.1 GCA_003858485.1 Clostridiales bacterium COT073_COT-073 | reverse complement strand
CGATATTTATTGCTTACCGATTCGATTTTTGTTCCGTCAATATACACAGAAGATAAATCTACCAGCCCGTTTTCCACCAACATAAGGGTAAACTGCTCTAAGATTCCTTCCAGTAAGGGCGCTATCCTTTTACGAAAACGATGGATGGTAGCATGGTCGGGAGCTTTCTGCCCGTCTAGAAGATACAAGACTCTTAGGTCATATCGACATTTTTCCTCTATCTTTCTTGCACTAAAGCATCCTTCCGAATAACAAAACAGTAAGATTTCCAGCATAGTCATCGGATCCACGATAGGGTTTCTGCCTTTTG
>RQYD01000132.1 GCA_003858485.1 Clostridiales bacterium COT073_COT-073 | reverse complement strand
CGGAACCGGACTTTGGGAGAACGATTCAATTATCTATTTAAGCGACCAGCTGAAGACAGAGTTGACGGTATGCCGGACGCTTTGTCCGGAACCAGAGCTTGACGCCCTCTTTGGCATAAGAAAGTATGCCCAAGATGCCTTTCGCTAATCGGTAATAGGAGAAGAAAACTTTTTTCTTTACAGGGTTTGCTGTTTTTATGATAGAAACCTTAAGGGCACTGGTGTCGGATTTCATGGAAATCATTGCCAGAAAGGCCATGCATAAGGTGATATAAAAGTTAAGTGCGTTGATTGCTTTGAGCTTACGCACACGAAA
>RQYD01000131.1 GCA_003858485.1 Clostridiales bacterium COT073_COT-073 | reverse complement strand
TGCTCTTACAGCCTACCGGGAACATCTCTTCCAAAGGCCTGTGAAACGCAGTTTCTTTGCAGGCCTGATCTGGCTGAAGTAGGACTTCTGCTCTGGGTGTGCTACTTTGCCCTAGAGCTGAAAGGCACAACGTGCAGGCTTCTTTCCAAAGGGCGAGTTGGGCCCCACAGCATCTTGCTTCCAGCTCTTTGGGAAGCTAAGAAACAACTCGCTCTGCACAGTGCTCTTACAGCCTACCGGGAACATCTCTTCCAAAGGCCTGTGAAACGCAGTTTCTTTGCAGGCCTGATCTGGCTGAAGTAGGACTTCTGCTCTGGGT
>RQYD01000014.1 GCA_003858485.1 Clostridiales bacterium COT073_COT-073 | reverse complement strand
AGCGTTTGCCGATTTCAAACTTTAAATTCAAATTCTTCAGCACAAAATTTTCCGTTCCTGGATAGCGAAAGCTGACATTCCGAAATTCCAGTTCATATTTGCGGTCTGTTCTTTTTTCCGTTGTCAAAGTGCCGGTATACATATCAGAGCGGATATCCAGGAAGTCCATTGCTTCTTTGGCATAGGGAATATTCAGCCGATATTCCATGATAAAACCGGCCAAAAGCCCAAAGCCAATTACGAACTGATGAATGCTGCCAATATATTGGGTCAGATAGCCAATCGAAAAGGCTCCGGCATAGGCTTTTGCTCCTACCAGCAAGACGATCAGAAGAAACTGACTGCGGCTAAGCATGGCCGAAATCGCCACCACTTTGCCATGGACTTGCTTTTTAAACCGGTCAAATGCATTTCCCTTGGCAAAGGGATAGCTATGTCGACTCTTTTCCATGACTTTATCTTGCTCATAAATCCGGCTGTCCAAAAAACGTTCCGATTGAAAGGGCATCCGAAACTGAAAATAGGAAACTATGCGATTGCCCAGCTTAAATTCTTCTGATATTTTAATAAAATAATCATCCGCTTTTTTGGCTAAATAAATATTAATACATGCCAGACACAGGCAAATAGCAATCACGCCATAATGAAACCATGCCCCATTTAAATATGCCCATTCGCTCTTTTGAACCGGCTGTCGAAAAAAAGATATTGTCAGCAACATACTACCAATCATCAGTACAATTCCTTGAACCAGTTGCTCGGCCATCCAAAGCGGATATTCGATTCCAAAACCAAAAGAATTGCTGTTTTGCCTTATATTGGAAAGAGCTTCCATAGTCGCAGAATCTTCGGCAGTTTTTACGTCCATTCCCCGATATTTTTTTGAAAAAATATGCTGAAATTTAAGATATATTTTAGTGGTATAATTATTAACAATTCCTTGAGTAACTACCTGAATCAACTGACTGATAAATATAGCAAACACAGTATAAATTGCCCAGGCTGATAAATCCCCAGTCTGCCCTTTGACAATCAAATCAATCATTCGGGCCATAAAGTACAGCTGAAGCAAAGGCAGCAGTGCCTTAACCAGCGGAACCAGTGAAAAGTAAAAAAATTCTTTCTTATAATAATGCCAAAGCAATCGCCAATGCCTGGCCTGGATTTTTATGCTGTTCATGCCACTACCTCCTCCCGATAATATTTGCTTTGCACATCATATAAATAACGATACCTACCATTTAAGTTCATCAATTCCTGATGGGTTCCCTTTTCAGCAATGCCTTTATTTTCAATTAAAACGATATAATCACAAAATTGGGTGGAGGCTAGCCGGTGGGAAATAAAAAGCGACATCGTGCCTTTGGTCAGTTCATTATATTTTTCATAAATCGCTTTTTCGGCAATCGCATCCAGAGCTGCTGTCGGCTCATCCAAGATCAAAATCGGACTGTCCCTATAAATCGCTCTGGCCAGTAGGATTTTCTGCATCTCGCCACCGGAAAACTCCGGCGCATCATCATAAACTTCTTTCATAATATAAGTGTCCACTCCGGCTTTCAGTCCACTCACCTTGTCCGCCAAATCGGCCAGGCTAATCGCCCGCTCCAGTCTTTTTTCATCAATCTCTTCCATAGAATTGGCAATATTCCAGGAAAGTTTTCCGGCTAAAATCGAATGCTCCTGAAAGACTGCCGCAAACAGTCGATAATACTGACGGCGGTTAAATTCCTTGATATTAATGCCATTTAGTAAAACTTCTCCCTCACTCGGATCAAGCAGCCCGCAAATCAACTTGATAAAAGTGGTCTTACCGGCACCATTGAGGCCAACCACTGATATTTTTTCTCCGGCCGACATCTTAAAGTTGATATTTTCCAAAATATTTTCTCCATCTTCTGTATAGCGAAAACTCACGTTTCTAAGCTCAATTTGTAAATTTTCTTTATCCACCATAATTTCTTTGCCATTTTCAAAGCAGAAAAGCTCCGGATACTCCAAAAACTGACGGGCAGTGCTAATTTCCAAATGACTGGCATAAAAGAAATTAACTGCCAGTAGCAGCTGACTCATATCGGCCGCAAACTTTCCCTGCACTTGAAAATAAAGGAGAAAACCAGCTACATCAACTTGCCCATGAATCACCATCGAAATCAAATAATAATAAGTCAATGCATTCCGCAAAAGCTGAAACAGCACATCGATAGAATCTGCTAAAATAGCTTTTATACCTGCTTGATAACAAAAATCATGATATAGCCGCATACTTGACCGCAAAAGGTCTTCCAGCCACTCTCCCAGTCCAAATAAGCGAATATCCTTGATATTTTGATAATTATCAGAAAATCGGAATAAATAGTAAATCCGTTGTAAATACTTGCCTTGAATTTCCCGATTATCATATTCCCATTGTCGCAGTCCTTTTCCAAAATAAAAACTGACAAAGGTAGTAATCACCGTTAAGACAATCAGTAAAAGAGGGAGTGAGGATAGGATCAGCAAATAAATGCTGATCAAACAAGTGTAGGAAATAATCTGTATCCCGTAGCCCCAAATCATTTCCGCTTTTGATGAATTATTATTCATTGACTTAATGGCTTTTTCCTTCAGGCTGCCGACTTCCTTGGAGAAAGTCAAAGGATAGCTCATACGCAAAGTTTTAAGCAAAATTTGTTCCAATAACTCAATCCGAAAATATATTTTTTTCGCTTGAAAAATCGTCCTCAGATAACCCAGCCCGCCATCAGCCAAAAACCATGGAATCCCCATATATAAAATCACCCGAATAATTTCGCTCAGCTCTTTTCCGCTGATAAAAGCTTTCAATACCTGTGGTATCATAAACACTTCCAGTAAAGATACCGCAATCGTCAGTAAAGACAGGACAAAAAATACGGGCAGCATCCCCTTATCCACATTTCCGGCGACTTTTGCTATAAACTTTATATTACTCCAAATACTGTATTTCTTCTTCATCTGCATGACCTCCCTGACCTTAGGATAGCACAACCGAAAGTGAATTTTTCTTTTTGGGATAAATGGTAAAAAAATAGGGATGAAATGTTAAATTCTCTAGATAAAAAATCAGCGACAATACTGTTCGGTTCGTATTATCGCTTTCTTCCTTATGGTTTTAAGCAGACAAAATCTATATCAAAATCTCGGTGGTAAATGCTCCATCCTCTGAATTTCTGGATAAATAGCCATTGTATTTTTCTACAATCGCATCTACGCTGATCAGGCCCAGCCCACGGCCACTGCCTTTGCTGCTGGTGAAAATCCCGCCCAGCTTTGACTGCTTTTTTTGTGCTGTCAAATTGGTAAAAGAAATATAAAGTTTCTTGCCCTTCATATCCATATACAGACGAATCATTCGCTCCGCTTCCGGTAACGTCAGGGAGGCTTCAATCGCATTATCAAATAAATTGCCGATAATCGTCGCCAGGTCAATTTCCTTAATGCTAAGGACACTGGCCACATTAACATCCAGCACCACCGCAATCTGATGACTTCTCGCCAGACTGACCTTGGAATTGACAATCGCATCCGTCATCTTATTGCCGGTGCGAATCACCGGCGAAGTGCTGTGTAAGTCCTCCTCCAGCTCGGCCAAATAGCTTTTGATTGCTGGCAAGTCACCGGATTCAACATAGGATTTAAGCACTTGCAAATGGTTGCGGTAATTATGCCGCCATTTACGGATGTCCTGATACATATTCTCCACTTCGCTATAATGCGTGTTCAAAAGATTTTTCTGATATTCCAGCACATCCTCTTTGATAAACATCATTTTGATTTTACGAAATAATTTCATTTGTTCACCTTATCTCTTTAGTATAATATGTATTTAAAAAATTCTTTTGATATTCCGGTACATCTGTTTTGATATTTTTCCTCTTTCCATAAGGAAATTCACTCCATTTTCCATACCGATGATTTTTGGAACTCATAAATTACTAAAGCTTTTCGTTGTCTTTCGCACAGTTTTTAAGAAACTTGCAGCTCACAAACTCGCTAATATGACTTCGCTTTCTCCATTCTGCATTCCTCTAAAAACCAGATGTGTACCCGACAACTTTCAATTATCCTAAAAATATGCAATCATGGTTTGACTGAGTTCATTAAACTTGCCTCTGGGAATAGTAAAACGCTTGCTGTCCGTCATTATTAAAATTCCTAAATGAACTTTAGCATATCAACCAAATCTATTGCTGCATTAATTACACTGCCAAAAGAAATCTCCTGTGCGTAACTAAATTTCTTTTGATAATTTTTCCATCTCGTTTGAAGTCCATTTTCGTTCCGCAGATAATCTAATACTTCTAAGATATCTTCTACCTCGAATTTAGTGTTTCTATGTTGAAATGTATTAATACATGCTTTCTTTAAACTTAAATAATCAATTTTATCTTTTTTTAGGTGAAATATTATAAATATATCATAAAAATCCTTACTCCTGCTATTAAACACTCCTCTTTGATAAATAGTTTGAAGTTTCTCTGCCAAGATAGTTTCTATATTATAAGCATAAATTGTATAATGCTTCTCTTCGAAGATACTTTTATAATCATACAGGATTTCCTGCGGTGTTATTGGATCACCCGTTGCTATATCTAGCGGAATCATTTGCCTTATATTCCCTAATTTGCAAATTATCGTCAGTCGAAATCCACCATATTCATCCTCTTGCCTAATTTCTTCTATCTTTTGGATTTCATAAGTAATTGCATCGTCTTTATTGCTTTGCAAGATTTTTTCAAATCTATGTTTTATATTTTCCTCTGTTAGTAAAAATCGTTTTGCCAGAAAGTCAATATCTACCGTATTTCTCTGTCGAATACCAGCAACATTGGCCAATAAAAAACCACCTTTAAAAATAAAATTCTCTTTTTCATTACTATCCGCAATTCTCTCCAAAATTCTTTCCAGGAAATAGTGAGTTTGTACTGAATTAAAGCTAAGCCCTGTTTCTTTTGATATTTTCTGGCACATCGACCTCAGTTTATCCTTATTCATAGACCACCTCCAAAATCTCTCTTACCTTATCATATATTTTCATTTCCCTGGAATATTCATATAATTTACTCAAGTCCTTTTCTTTGCTTCTCACATACTTATTAATTGTTTTCGCAAACATCTCACTCTCTAGTTCTTCCCTATCTTTAATGATATCACAAAGTGTCCTCTCTAAATCATAGACTCTAACCTTATTGCCATATATTGTCGGCAATTCTGTCGCTCCCAAACCATGAATTGATTTCGCTACATAATGTGCCCTTACAGACTTTCCCATTCGATGTATATTATATCCTCGACAAACTGTAATTTCCATCTCTTGTGGAATGATATCGATAAATTGATGCAGGTACAGGGCAGACAGATAAGAGAAAACTGCCGATTGGTATCTTTTATGAAAAAAATAATACTCATCAAAGTCACCGGTAGAATCAATATAAATCCCTCTTTCCACTCGGATTAAGTCGCCTGTTTCTACCATTCTGGTAAGATAAATAGTTGGAATATTTTCTTCTCTTAGATCTTTTCCAGTTATCACACCACCTGTTTTTCTCAGTTTTCTTTTTATTTTTTCAACATAATTCATACTGCCCCTCCCATATGTTGTATTCGTGCTAATATTATATCATTTTTTAAGCACAAATACAACTTGTTTAGAATATCTAACCAATCAAAATTGGAATTGCGCAAGGAAACGGAAGTGTTCTGCCAAATACTGTCGAATTACCGGTAATTTCAACTTCTTTAAAAATAGGATATCATGGTTTGACTGAGTTCATTAAACTTGCCTCTGGGAATAGGAAATCGTTTGCCATCGGTCATTTCTATTTCAGTTTTGCTAAAACTCTCCACCTTCTCAATATTAATAATTTCACTGCGGCTCAAGCGAAAGAAGCGTTTATCCAGCATCTGCTGCATATCATTTAAAGTCATACGAATGCGATAGGAAAAGCCCTTTCCGCTAATCAGCAGATAGTTTTTATCGACCACAACATAATAGATATTGCTCAGATACACCTTATGCTGCTCATCTCCTTCTTTCAGCAGAATAAATTGCTCCGTGGTTTCCCCCTTACTGACTGCCTTATCCAGCACTGCAAACAGCTTTTCTTCGGCAATCGGCTTAACCAGAAAATGCAGGGCTTCTACCTCGTAACCTTCCCCGATATATTCGCTATAACCGCTGATAAAGATAATTTGTACCTTGTCGTCTCTTTGCCGAATCTGCTTCGCCAGCTCGACCCCGCTGATGGCTTTCATTTCAATATCCAATAAAATCACCTGAAAATCTTTATTTTCTTCATAGGCAAATAAAAACTCCTCAGCCGACGCAAATACATGGATATGTACCGGCATTTGATTTTGCTTGGCCCATTTTTCTACATAATTTTGATAAAGTTGACGAATCTGTTTCTCATCATCAATGATGGCAATGGTTTTCATAAGAAGCTCCTTTTTTGATCTATTGTAGTTTTTAACCAATCAATTTTTTGTTGTATCCTTAAATCAGATACCTTCATTTGCTTCAATTTCAAATGACATAATTCCAACTTATCCCGACTCATATAACGAAAAATATCCAATGCCAACAAATTATCTTCATTTCTCACAAATGTTTTACGCAAAGTGTGCTGCGAAATTTCTGTACAGGATAAAATAGCTTTTTCAAAAATTTAGCCATGTCACCCTCTCTAAGGCGATACGGCATCTTTAATATGGCAGCAATGATTTCCATTTTCTTTTCATCGTTAACTAGGTTTTTAAATCCCAGAATATCAATAAATGCAACTATTTTTTCTTCATATTTCATAGTAATCCTCCATTATTGAAATTCAAAAAAATATATCACACCAATCCTCCCATATAAATCGGCAAATGACATCCTCCTTTTATCCATGACATCTATCCCTCCGTTTTCTTTGAGCATATTCCTCTTTTCACGAAAAAGCAAGTTTATTTTCCCTGCCTTACTTTGAAGTTAAGCAAAGAATCTTGCACAATATCTTCCCTTATGCTACAATAATGGCAGTTCCCCGGTTGCATATTGGTTTCACAAAAGGAGTTTTCTTGTGGGTAAATCATTTATTTATCACGGTAGTTATCAAAAAATTAAATCTCCGGAAATTCGCCTTGGCAAAAATACCAAAGATTTCGGAATTGGTTTTTATTGCACGACAATCAAAGAGCAGGCGGAACGCTGGGCGATTCGCTATAGCACGCCCATTGTCAATACTTACAGTTTGCGAATGAACGAACAATTAAATATTTGGGAATTTAAAACCATGACCGAAGAATGGCTTGATTTTATTGTTGCCTGTCGTAGCGGTAAGCCTCATTCTTATGATATTGTTATCGGAGCCATGGCCAATGATCAAGTGTATAACTATATTTCCGATTATGTTGATGGCGTTCTGACAAAAGAGCAATTCTGGGCATTAGCAAAATTTAAATACCCCACGCACCAGATTGCATTCTGTACACAGCAGGCACTATCTTGCATTTCTTACGAATCTTCTGAGGAGGTTTTCTATGAACGGAAGAGAAGATAAAAAGGCGAATGACTTGTTTTTTACATGTAGTTTAATTGAATATATTGCACGCAAGACCAAAAACAAAAGTTCCGTTGTTATTGAGACTCTGGGAAAAGACAATATTGATAAAATTTATGACCTGGCTGATATTTATCATAGCGATAATATCGAACGGGTAGCAAGCGATTTTATTGAAGAAGTCAGTCTGACAAGCGGCTCTTATGATCCGGTCAGTTTGGCCCGTTATTCTATCCCCAGTCATTGGGATATTGGGAAAATTTATAAGCGATTGATTCTCGGCATTGCCGCTGCCGAACAAATCGACATCATTGATGCCCTCTGGAGTGCTTATCATTCCTATGTCAGCGAAAAAATCGATGATTATAACAGCAGTTTTTATTATGACAGTCCGCAAAACATTTTAAATGCTTACTTATATAATTATATGGAATGAGTTGCCTTGTTCCGTCATCAAGTTTTGCCAATTTTATAAAGCTGCTAAAAAACGGAATCCCAAATCATAAGATTGGAATTCCGTTTTCTTTTGCCACCCTAAAATTCTCCATACCGGCATTAATCAAGGTACAATAGCGATCTCGATGACTCAATAAGCGAACCCCTCTCGGATCAGCATAAGACACAAAACGCAAATCCAGTGATTTCTTCACCAAATTTGCATTTTTTTCTTTTTATAATCCCTGACTAATCCTTAAATAATCTTGTCTGCCATCAACTACGGCATAGAGGATGACTTCTTTTCCCTCTTCATTTATCTTGTAAACAACCAAGTTTTTCTTTAAAATAAGAACTCTATATCCCTGTCTTTTAAGCACCGGATATTGAGGTATGCTGCCAATATATGGATTTTCTTCCCATGTTAAAATGCTTTCTTCCATTTCCTGTAACTCTTGCAATGCCACTTGACTTCCAAAGACCTCCGCAAGATATAAGATAATATGGCGAATTTGAGAATCTGCAAGTTCGGTTCGGATAAACATTTTGCTATGGATGATATCGGTTCTCCTTTAATCAACTGCTATTTTTTGCTTTAATGCTTCTTGCAATACCGCTGAAAAGTTAATTCCCTGTTTTTCAGCTTCATAACAAAGCCATGAAGGAAGCGTGCAATTTTTCTTGACCGTTTTTAAATCATTTTTTCTACGGTAATCCGCAAAATCTACATCAACCAGTGTAAGAAATTGTCCCTCTCCCAGTACAATATCTTTTACTTCACTCGGTGTCGGAATCGGCTCGTTATAATCTTCTTTTGTAATTCCAACTAAAGCGATGGCATCCCTTGCCATTTCAATCGCCTCCAAATAATCCTTTCCCTCTGTATTAATTTCAAAATCCGGTACCGTTACCACAATAAATTCTCTATCTTGTTCTAAAATAATTGGATATACTGCTTTCATAAGGACTCCTTTCTGATAAGATTTTGATAAACACGAGATTATTTTAACTCCTGTCTTTTTATAATTGCCTTGGCTAAATTTTCGGAAACCTCCCTATGCCTTGGAATAGGTTCGATTTTATCCCCTTTTCGGTATATTTCGTGATTGGCTCCTTGCCTTTCCAGTTGCCAGCCATTTTTTTCAAGCAATTTTATCAAATCTTTTCGTTTCATATCTTCCACTCTCCTACATCAATATAATACGCCTATAATACGCATTTGTCAATAGTGCAATTTTTATTCCCCGCTACTTCCACACAAAATTATGCTTTATCGCTTCTCCGCCATCGACAATAATGCTCTGTCCGGTGCAAAAGCTATTGACCATCGTAAGGAAGTGCGCCCACTCGGCAATCTCTTCGGAGGTTGCCCATTTTTTTAGGGGCGTTTCCTCCATAATCTCCGCCCAGAGAACGGGGTCGTTGATGACACATTCATTTAGCGGAGTCAATACTCCGCCGGGATCAAGGCTGTTGCAAGTCGCACCAAACTTAGCTATCCGCATGGCTACATTTTTAGTATAAGCCACCACACCGCCCTTGCTGGCACAGTATTCCGGAAACTCCGAGCCGGTATGGGCACTGGCAGAGCCGATATTTAAAATGGAGCGAATCCTCGGCTGCACCCCATACTTTTCCGTAATATGAATCAGCGCTTTGAGATTGATGTCGATGTCCGCCTCCTGCTGGGTGCCGGCATTGTTGATCAATACCTCCACCTCCTCTATCTTCGGCAGCTTCTCATAATCCCGAATATCCAGCTGATGATGAGTATAATTCTTATCGGTAATACTTGCCGCCTGCCGGTCAATTCCAATCACTTCATGACCTTCCATTAAAAACCGTTTGGCAATTGCCTGGCCGATTCCCTGAGTTGTACCGGTGACTAATATTTTCATATATTCCGCCTTTCTGCCCAAAATAGCTCTAAGCTTTAAAACTCTTTTCCTACTTTTGGCTGTTTCTTTTTGATCTTACTTTTTAAAACTGCCCTGCTACCCAGAAATTTTAAGTTACCGGATCGCCCAGAAGTAATCTGCAAAGTCGAACTGCCATAAATGCCGGGGACTGCAAAAGGGAAATGCTCCCTTTGTGGCCGCTTTTCTTTCACTTTTCCCTATATGCTTTCTATTTACTTTTGCATCTCCAGATACTCTTTGCCAATGCCCAGACGCTTCCATTTACTCACTGTCCGGTATGCAAATGGCCAAAATAGCACTTCCATCAGAAGTTCGGCCACTGCTCCGGTTAAGGCGCAGGTGATGCATTGCAAGATCGTCCAGTGAAAGCCGTCCCAGAAAATCGGGGCAAAAATGGTAAATACTAAAACGGAAAAAATCAAATTATCCATAAACTGCCCAATAAAGGTGGATACATAAGCCTGAGTGGCAAAGGCCAGCTTTCCATCTGGATTTTTGACAAATAGGGCCCCAACTGCCCGGTTGATAAAACTATTGATCACGGCCGAAGCCAAAAAGGCAATCGTGCTTCCTAAAAGAATAAACCAAGTGCCGCCCAAAATCGAGTTCAGTGCCGTATAATCCGCCGCCTCTGATGGAATAATGCTGACAATATAAAAAATAAAGTAAGTCAGGACATTAACCGCCGCTGCCAGCAGCGCAACTTTATTGGAAGCCCTTGGTCCAAAATACTTGGTGATAATATCCATACACATAAAGGACAGCCACGAAACCAAAAAGCCGCCGTCCAGGGCGATCCAGTCATTCTGAACAATCGTTTTGTTGGCCAGCAGGTTCATGCAGATAACGCTAACGACAAAGAGCGACACCACCGTTGCCGGAATGCTTCGCATTAGCACCTCCATTTCTTCCTTCTCTCTTTTTATCCATTTCACTAAGTTAAATCCTTTGTTTTCTTGTTTTAATGCTATACTTTTCATATCTTCCTCCAAAAAATAATTTAAAGCGCGCAAGCATAAATGCATGTGACCCGCAAGCAATCTTACGAAGTAAGTTGCAAAAGGGGGATGCAACGACAAAGTCGGCATATTCATTTTGCGGCGCTTCACCGGCAGACAAAGAGCACCGGCAGGTGCGGGTCTGGCGGTGGAAACACTAACCAGATTCCAACCATAAAAATAGCCCTGCAAACGCAAGGCCACTATCCGTAAAATAAAGAGGACTGCTTCAAAACGCAGCAGTCCTTACTATCTTATCACTTCTTTAATAGCAGTCCTGGTTTTGTTTTACGACAGGATGGTACAAACGAACTGTCGGCATAAAATGCTTGTTTACTATAACATAAAAAAATTCATTTTTCAAGCATGGATTGATCTTTGAGTCTAAATTCCTTAGTAAATTCCTTTATATACCGGCAACGGAAAGAGACCGTCCTATCTCCCATGGTGAAATTCCCTGATTCCATCATCATCTGCCAATTTTCTCAGCTCGGTAATCTGCTCCGGCGTGCCCAGTACGATAATCGAATCCCCGGCTTTTAAGGGTTCATTTGGATCAGGGTTAAATTTGATATTATCAGAGTCTTTCTTTTTGGTAGCCAGGACGGTCAAACCAATTTTTTGCGGGATCTGGATTTGTTTTAAGGATTGATCTTGCATGGATGAAGCCTGGCCAATCACAATATCTTCCAAATCCAGCTCTACATCTCCGGCCCTGGTAATGGTATCGAGGAAACTGATAATCGTCGGGCGAAGCACCAAAGCGGCCATTCGATTGCCCCCGATTTCATTGGAAGAAACGGTATTATCGGCACCGGCTTTGAGCAGTTTTTCTCTTGAATTTTTTTCAATCGCCCGGGAAACGATATATAAGTTTTTATTCATATATCTGGCAGTCAGTACAGCCACAATATTATCCGCATCCTGATGCAGGGTGCTGATAAAGCCGGAGGCTCTTTCAATCCCTGCTTCCTTTAAACTATCTTCGGAAGTAGCATCACCCAGCAAAGCCGGAATTTCCTTTTCCAGAAAAGCTTCATACTTTTCTTTATCCTTTTCAATCACCACAAAATCTTTTTTGGCATGTTGGAAACGCTTAAACATCACTTCGGTGCTTTCACTGCCACCGGCAATAATAATATGGTTATTCATTTGCTCTATTTTTCTCTTCATGGCTTTATTCCTCCAAATGCTTTTAAAATTGCTTTCCAGAATGATGATTTCCAATGTGGTAAAGGTATAACCCACGATACCGATCCCGCCAAAAATAACAAAAATGGAAAAAACTTTGGCCAAAGGAGTCATATCCACCACTTCTTTATAGCCCACCGTCGAAATTGTGATAATCGTCATATAAAGTGCATCGGTAATAGAAATTCCAAGCAATAAATAATAACCGATAGTTGATATACTAATCAGTAAAAACAAACAAATCAAAATCCCAATAATTCGATTTTTTTTTGATGGCTCCATAAATAATCCTCCCTTACTCCCAAAACCACTGGCTCTCTCTTTCCTGTTTTGGCAAAAGTTCCTCCTAATCCAGGTAATTCACATTTTTCAAAGCTTCCGACTAACCTTTCATCTGATTAATGAAAGGTCTTTATTTCCTGCATTTATTCAAAATATATGAAAGAGCATTTAAAAAAGGATATTGCTGTTTCTAGCATACAATAAAAATGACAAAAATGAAATAGAAATTTTAAAATATTTTCCTGTTTAAATAAAATCGTTCATTTTTCCATTTTGGATTTGAAGCATGTGCCGTAAAAGCCATTTTCCGTAGTAAGTGGCGAAAACGGGAAAATGGAAGCGACTGCGCAACGGGCATTTACATGTTCCGGCGCTTCACCGTCAGATAATCGGTTTTGCGTAGCAAAATCCGATACCCTCGTGGGTAATTGACGAAGTCAATTGCCACAGGGCTGTGAAGGTGCGGCTGACACGAAATGGCAGCGTCTGATGGCGGTAAACTCCCAAAATTCCTTTCTGATAAATCTATCCCTTATGCCCATTTGCCACGACTTTTATAATAATTTTTATAGATAAATGGCAATAATATCAATGATAGCAACACATAAAATACAGAAATAAAGTAAACCTGACGAAAGATCATACCGCCAACTTCGTAGAAATAATAAAAACGCAAACAATTATTAATATTCATCAACTGGTCGGGTGTCAGTTGGAAAAAGATCTTAAATGGCATTTCTCTGGCAATAAAAGGCGATACCGCAAATAATACAAAGGGCAGAAAAATTGCCAACGCATTTTTGCGGGTCTTTACCGCCATCAGCATGGCTGTAGAGGCAGCCAGCAAACAGGCCACATATTCGCACCATAAAATCAGAAAGTGTTTTTGTAAAAAGGTAAGCGGATAGATGCTATAACTAAAATCAATCTGATAATAAACGGAGTGACCGCTGACTCCCATAATGGCAAGATTTATCACCGAAAAAAGCAACATAATTCCCCAGAAAACTACTGTCACCAGCACCAGTGCCGCTCCAATCTTACCCCAAATCGCACTGTTTCTGCCAAACTTGGTTGAAAAAAAGACCGCCTCTGCTCCGGTTTGAAACTCATCGGTAAAAATGGCCGATACCGGTATCGTCAAAAGTAAAATCATGATCAATCCCAAGGTATTGGTATAGCGGGCTAAAATATCCCAAGATTCATACGGCTCATAGTAAAAAGGCGTTTTTACCTGACTATATACTTTGCTTAAAAAGTTTTTTTGAGCCTCCGATTTGGCATAAATCGAAATAATTTTTTCGATATTTTGCTCCCGAATCTGATAAATTTTTTTGGTATCTTCTACGGGCATACGCAAAATTGCTGAGGACTCAAACTCCTTATCCGCTCTCAGTATACCATTAACCATAATTATAATATCATAATAGCCCTGTAATTCCTGCCCATAAATATCATTGGGAATATTACCGGCATAGATTTTTTCTGTTTCCTGTCTTTGCCGGACAACCCGGTCGACAATTTCCGGTGTCAAAATACCCTGCCAGCGGCTCCTATCCTGATTTAGCTTTCGCACTGAGCCAATCCCCGTTTGCTCGATTCCTTTTTCATCCACATAAAAACTGCTGACCATGGCAAAATAGCTAAAAACAAAAGTTAATGCCAGTAAAATCAGCATTAATAGGTGATTGATTCTTTTACATAATATTTTTTTCAGTTCATATTTTATCATTTTCCTATTCTCCTGACTCTCCAAAATAGCATAAAAAGGCATCTTCCAGGGTTGGTTCTTGTAAAACTGCCCCCACTGCCGGTTTTTCCTCTGAAATGATCCGCATTTCCACCCCATCTGCTCCATGTTTTTTATTGGCGATCAAGTGATGGCGAAATGCCTCCTCCGGCAAATCTCCTTCCGCTTTGACCATCCACACTTTTTTATCCATTCCGGCAAGAATGCTCTCGTGATTGCCGGTTTGCATTAATTTTCCCTCTTTCATTAGCAAAATTTCCTTGGCTATAAACGCCACATCCGAAACGATATGGGTAGAAAGCAGCACCAGCCTGTCCTCCGCCAGCTCGCTGATCAGATTGCGAAAGCGGATCCGCTCATTCGGGTCAAGGCCAGCCGTTGGCTCATCCAGCACCAATACTTTGGGGTCATTGAGCATTGCCTGGGCAATTCCCACCCGGCGCTGCATTCCGCCGGAAAGCGTTCCCATCTTACGATGCTTGTCTTTGCCAAGAGAAACCTTATCCAACAACAACTCCGTTCTTTTCCTGGCCGTCCCGGACAAAATCCCTTTAAGCGTGGCAATATACATCATATAATCATAAATTGAAAGCTCCGGATAAAAACCAAAGTCTTGTGGCAGGTAACCCAGAATTTTGCGATATTCCTCTCCCAGCTTTCCGATATCACTGTCATTATATAAGATTTGCCCGGAAGTCGGTGCAAGCAGTGTGCAAATCATCCGAATCAAAGTCGTTTTGCCCACACCATTAACGCCCAGCAGTCCATACACACCATAGTCCATGGCATAGGAAATATGATTGATTACCTGTCTTTTGCCATAATATTTACTAAGATTTTTCAATTCTAATTGCATAAAATTTCCTCCTCACCCGAAAGCAGCTTATAAACGCAGTAAACAAGATACGTCAACGACAGCGCCAAATAAAGTCCCCATATCGGCAGAACCAATCTTTGATACCAGCTGTCATTTGCCAAAATCACCATCCAAATGACCGTCCAAATGCCAATCATCATCATGGTCAGCTCCATATTGACCTTACGTATGCACAAAAGTCGAAAGCAAATGGAGCAGCAGATATTCAGCGGCAGGATAAAATTGACAATAAAGATTTCGACCGGTAGCCCGGTTATCGCCCAAAAGGCAGACAGCAGCAAAATATCAATCAGGGCAAATAAGATCATTCTGGCAGAATAGATTTGCTTTAAGGTATAAAAGGAGCTGCTTTCAATTTCTATCGAATAATATTTACGGTTTTTCCAGATTTCCGGTAAAATCAGACTGACAAAAAGCGGCGCCCCCAACCCCAGCAGTCTGGGCAGGTAATAGTCATCTGACATATCGCCCAAAAGCAGCCAGAGTGCCAGTAAAAATAAGGCCTGTAACAGCCACCAGCGTTTTTTGATAAATTTTGACTGAAAAAAAACAAATTCAGCATAGGAAAGCATTCTTTCCCTTTGCCTCAGCATACTTTGCTTGACCAGAGCAATCGTTTTTCCGATCTTTTCTTCGGAGATTATTTGACTTTCTATCTGCCGACTATATTCGGCGATTATTTTCTTATAGTTCTTCATTGCGCCTCCTCCTTCAGATACTCGGCTAGAATTTGTTTGGCCCGACTGACCCGATATTTGACCAGTGACAGGGAAATTCCCAGTATTTTAGCGATCTCCTTTTGTTTCAACTGCTGAAAGAAGAATAGGATGGCAGTTTCCCTGATCTCACTTGGTAATTGATCGATCGCGTTTTCGATTTGTATTTTCAGCGGGATACTTTCCAGCGGCTGAACCGCCATGTGCAGACATTCCATTTTCTCTGTACCGATATCCATTTCTTCAATGTAAATATGTTTTTTCTTTTTATAAAAATCCCGGCAAGCATTGCCGGCAATGACATAGAGATAATTCAGCGCCTTACCATAGCTTTGATAATGCTCAATCTTTTCAAAAAAGCGAAGAAAGGTTTCCTGGGTAATGTCCTGTGCCTGACCATAATCCCTTAAATGCAAAGAGCAATACTTAAAAATAGCCGCATAATATTTCCGAACAAAGGCTTCGCCCGCTGCTTCATCTTTATTTTTTATCTTATAAATCAGCAAAAAATCACTATCCACACCAAAGCCTCCTTCCTGAAATTTGCTTTTTGTTATTTTTAGTGTCTTTGTTTATATTTCAATTTTCCTCACTCCCAGGCCTCTCTTTTAAAATAAGTTGCAAATGCAAGACCCGACAGCGGACCGGCAAGTAATGGCCATCGTAAAAACTGCCTGAAAGATAACTCTTCTTTGCTATTATTCCCCAAAAGTAATCGTAACATACTTTCTTTAAATATAACGATTGAGTCGATAAAAAAGTCAGGACAAAAAAAGAGAATGTTGCTTAGGATTATTTTATCATACTATCCCGATAGCAACACTCTCTTGTTTTAATTCCTGATTTATTTTTGCCGGCTCAATCCTCCGGCCGTCTTTTTCCGGCCCATGCCTTTCACCACATACCTTTCGCAGCTTAGGTGCAAGATTTCTCCGGTCAAAGTGCTTCTTACCGCTGGCAAGTATATGACCTAGCTTGTGCTGGCATACCCTGGCGAAAGACTTTTACTGCTGCGCCGGGATGCGGCCTGGCTGGCAGTTAAACACCACATTTGTCACTTATTGCATAAGATAGCTTTTGCAGCATCTGCCTACCGAAGTATTTTGTGCTTCTACCATGCTCGCAGGCCAACTATATGCGGAAAATCATTATATAAGCTGCCGCTATTCCTTTACCACCGGTACCCAAAGCTGCATTTTGTAGTCATCCCTGTCCATATCTCCCTCTCTATAAACTTCAAAGTCCGGCTTACCGGAATGATTATAGCCTTGCTCCAGAAAAAATACTTCCAGCAAATATTTCCAGCCATGGTGAATGCAGTCCGGCACCTTGCCTTGCAGCTCTACTACTGCATATTCCGTTTCTTCTACTTCTAATACTTCCAATCCCATTGCCTTGGCTTTGTCCACATCCTTGACATCATAAGCTGCCATATAATTAATTTTCCGGCAATCTTTAATATCATGACAAACTCCATAACTTTGCCCGGTTCCAAGTTTTGCCAGCTCCTCGTGGCTGCATTTGCTAAATAATTCCTGCCACACCTTAGAGCAAAAGGATGATTCAATATCGTTAAAATTAATGCCTGCTACCGTAAATGCCGGTTTTCTTTGAATGCTAATATTCATAGTGCTTCCTCCTTTGATACTTAATTTTAATCGAATTCGGGAAACAACACAAAAGGGCTTGCCCTTCCTGACTTCGGATGGAGTATAACCATGAAAGGCTTTAAATGCCAGGCCAAACGAATCCGGTGATTCATAGCCGTATGCCAAAGCAATGTCGATCACTTTCTGGCTACCTTCCCGAAGCTCCATGGCTGCTTCGGTCAGCTTGCGGGCACGCAGATATTCGGACAAGGTCATCTCGGTCAGAATCGAAAAAATCCGGCGAAACATCGGATACGAATACCCCGATAATCGCTCAATCTTTCTTTCATCCACTTCACCACATAATGCACTTTCCAGATAATCAAGGGTCCGGTTAAAATTCTCCATCATTGCCATCTGTTGTTCCTCCTTTCTCTGTCAACATAAAGCTTGCAAATAATTGGCATAACCAGTAAATATACAGGCAATTACAAAGTCAATTGCCCAAAGGAAACATAGAAACGCTCAAATTGCAGGTTTTGCCTTGTTGCAATGCTTCACCATCAACCATAAAACGCCTAAAAACAAAGCCTTTATTTCAATGGTGGTGACAAGTCTTAGTATATCAAAGGTCAGTAAGGGATTCCCTATAGAGCTGGTACGGAAAATGTGGGAATTACTGCCTGGTAATTTTTCATTTACATATTAACGACCACTTTTATTATTTCTCACCATAATACTTTAGGAAAAGCCTTTTTTGAATATCAACATTTTATATTAGCCAGCTTTTATCTTCCGATACTCTCTCCAAAATCTGCATCACCAGCCAAAGATTAGTAACATGTAAGGCGCTTAACCGGACAAACATTTTTTTATCCTTAAATTTAAGATTAATTAAATTGGATGGCTTATCAACCCGATAGTATTCCATTGTACTTAGCGGATAAATGCTTTCCTGTCCATTTTTCGTTTCAATCAAGCTGCCGTTTTCCAGGCGAAGAGTATAATCATTTAAACCATACTGCAAAATAAGTTTAATGGCGCCCACATTTTCCGGCAAATCACCCTGTAATTGATATTTGGCATAATGTTGTAAAATAGAATCTATTTCTGCCCGATCGGAAGAAACATTCAGTGTATATTCTTTCTCATCTTTCATAACAAAGGTCACCATCCGATAAGGTGTACTTTGGTCAAAATAAAAATTAGATTTCACTGCCTTTACCTGATCAAAAGCCAAAGGGATCTCCTCTCCCTTTTCCATGCGAATGGTAAATCCATTTTCCTTTAATACCACCGATTCTATTCTGTCTTTGCCAAACAGCTTTTTCAAAAATCCTTTGGATACATTCATGATAATTTTTTCGTTCATCGTTTTACCTCCATAATTAGTGTAAGAATTTTATTAAAACAGCCGCCTGCCTTTTATCCCCTTCCAGCCATTCTAATAGGACACGCTTTACCCTCCGTTACTATTAAGGTAATTTAAATAGGTAAAGAAAATACGCTAAACTTTTACTCTCCAAGAACCATACCGCTTTCCTCCTACCCGTTCCACTGACTGTTTATCTGTCAGTACTTGAATCGCTCTCTGAACAGTTGCTCTGGATACCTTCAATTCTTTCGCTATCTCTGTTTGCTTAATTTTTGGATCTCTTTTCATAAGTATTAGAATTTTTATTTCCAAAGCCTCATTCAAAGCTTCATCTTGAGGTTTTGGAACATTGGCATTTGATGCTTTAGAAATATTATCCGAACTCAACTTAATAATCTTCTCATCTACCAGATACTTTTTATTCCTAATCGTCGCATGTACCATAAAAGCAACTGTTCTGTATTCAGGTTCCGGAAGACCTGCTTCTGCCATCTCCCTATACATCCGATCTACACCCTCGCCAAATTCTCTGACATATTCGTATTCATGAAGAAGCTGCGCCATTTTGGGATTTCGTGAAAAGTGTATTTCACGCATATTATTAAGGCGCACTGTGCCCGGAAGTATTCCAGGGCTTTCCACCGTGATATGGTCATCAAACATCTTAATCTGAATATCCGTCCCCTTTATACTATAGTCACGATGTGCAATCGCATTTACAATAATCTCTTTCCATACAAATTCCGGGTATTCCGGCTCTGTCACAAAACGAGCCTCCGGTCCAAGATATGTATGCTCTTTTATCTGAGTTCGTACATATTCAATTGTCTGCTCCACCAAGTCAAGAATACGCCCTCTAAATATCTTGTCCTTAATCACATTCATTTCTGCTCCAACTTTTGCTTCTGTACCTTCATATCGAATAAAACGAACTCTTGACCTTGGAAAAAATCGCTGTGGGTCTTTTCCAAACATCATGATTGCGGCACCGCTCATCTCTTGACGACCGGCAACATTTACAATGTAGTCCTTGTTCTGTCTGATATATTCTTCCGGTGTTTTTCCATAGCCAATTTTCTCACAATACTTGGCAACAAAATCCATATCAATATCATCCAAAGTACTTCCATACACCGGTTCATCTTCATAAAAACGCATTCCTTTCGAATACATAAGCTCCATGCGCTCCTCAAAGGTAAGCTTTTTCGACTTATCCCCAACTCGCAGAAACGCTTCATCTCTATGATTTACATGGATATCGGGACTTTGCGGAATCTTTAAAAGCAAAATATGATTTTCCTTTCCATACTTATCCATGCACTCTACTGTTTCTTTTTCAACCAAAATAGATGGCTGACAGAAATCATATCCGACTCGAAGTATTTCGTTGATATTCTTCACATAATCATCTATCCCTGTTATTTCGCCATTATCTTCAATTCCAATTGCTAATAGGCCACCATCTGCATTAGCAAAAGCAATCATTGGAGTCGCTATTGCAGTCACATCTACCTTTGCACTCTTACGGTCAAATGACTGTTTTTCTGTGGTTGTACACATTTCTTCAATTGTCATATCTGTAAGCTTCACTGGTTGCCTCCTTTCGTATTCGCTCTCCTTATTGATGCGGTTAAAGGCTTGATACCAAATAAATTTTTTCTTTATCAAAGTATATTTCTGAAGTATGATTATAAATTTGTATCATGTCATCCATTTTTTCTATGAAAATGCTAATCTCTGGATTACTAATATGTGCAAAATCTCTAAGTGTCTTTTTCTCCTTATCTACTGCGCTTTCTTTCATTTTCATTCCCCCATCTTATGTAAAATTTTCATAAAAGAACACCTATCTTTTATCACTCCTACCACTTCAAAAGTTCCGGCAGTTCCTTTTCCATATCCATCTCTACAAAAAGCGGATCCATATGGGTAAGAAAGTGCCAGCGTTCCTTTTCTTTGGCATCTTTTTTCCGAATAAAAATCACTTCTCCATCTTCCGAACCAAAGCATTCTCTGCTTATATCATAGCCCAATTTCTGCGAAAGTGCCACACATTTTTTAAACTGCACCTCTCGCCTTGTAACATAATCCTCTACTTCTTCATTATTAATGGAATAGGCATCAACACGAGTCGCACCGGTCGCTACTTTCTTTTGATCCGCTCTCTTTTCACAATGTCCGGAATCCATTTTACTCTGCAAAGGCACAGCATCCAAATGATCCAGCTCAATCCATACCACTATGATATCATTTTCAAAAGAAAACCGGCTGATCGGAACTTGATAGTCCTTATACTCAATCATCGCAATATCCGGAAGTTTCACATATTCAATCCATTCATCCTCAAAGCTAAAATCATCTTCCTCCGTAATTTCCAAACGATAGCCCGGTACTTTGCGCATAAACTCTCGCCCGTTTTCCATGCTGTCAAAGATACCAACTACCTGCCTTTTATCGCCCTCCAGCCATTCTAATAGGTACATAGTTACCTCCTCCATTTTACTTGATATTAAAAGATTCTGTCTAAAGGCATATCAAATTATGACAAGCCATTGCTATATCTATTTTTTTTGATATTTCCATTTGCTTAATCTTTGGATTATTTGTCATACGAATAAAAACCATCACTATGCAAATGCTCTCCCTTCAATTTGTTTAGCACATATTTTTGATTTTTGCTGTTTGGTTTATCCGGTATTGTCATTACCAGTTTCCCCGTTTCAAGCAAAGGCTTCATGAATTCCTTTGTAAAATGTCTTGAATCTTTATAGCCCAGATAAGTAACAATTTCGTTCTTGCTTCTTGGCACCTCGCAAAAAACTAATATTTTATCTTGTGGGGTCATTCTCCTAAAGCTATCGCCAATCTCCAGTAATTCCGGTTCTCTGATCCCATATTCTCTGCAAGAACTAAACATCCTCTGAATGCCCGTTCCCCAGCTCTCGATACTATAATAACTTTTCCCACCTCTATATAAAACCTCATCCTCCCCCAATACATTTCCCCTGATAAAGCCCCTGTTCTCTCATATAACGCTGAATCCCATTTAGAACATAGCGTTTATTTAGAATCCATCTTGGGGCAATTAAATCCTTCTTGTCGCCATCTCCTGTTAGGCGGTGAATGACAATGTGTGCCGGGATTTGGGTCAGCAAATAGCTGATAAGCACAATGTATTCCTCCGCCGAGCGCAGATAGAAAGGCTTTTTCTCATAATAAATGGCTAAATCCGTATGGCGAAGGACATTGAGCATTTGCAATTTAATTCCCCAAATACCAGAGTTACAAACATGACGAAGAGAAGCTTCCATGTCCTCAAGACTTTCGTTCGGCAAATTCAAAATCAGATGTACCACCGTGCGAATCTGACGTTGATTTAATGCCTGCATCGCTTCATCAAAGACAGGCAGCTCATACCCGCGGCGAATAAATTCGGCTGTTCTCTTATGTATGCTTTGCAGCCCCAATTCAACCCAAAGAAAAGTCTTCCTATTATATTCTTCCAGTAAACACAGGATTTCATTGTCCAGACAATCCGGACGTGTGGCAATCGCCAGTCCAACCACATCCTCAAAACGGAGTGCTTCCTCATAAAGTTCTCGCAAGGTTTGCACCGAAGCATAGGTATTGGTGAAATTTTGAAAATAAGCAATGTATTTCGCCTTTGGCCATTTAGGCCGTAATAACGCAATCTGTTCACACATCTGCTGATGAATAGAAAGTTTCCGACTTCCCGCATATTCTCCCGCGCCCATTTCCGAGCAGAAAATACAGCCCCGCATCCCACATTTCCCATCCCGATTGGGGCAGGTAAAACCACCATCCAAAGAAAGTTTGATAATCTTCGTTCCGAATTTTTTCTTTAGTTCATCATTTAAGCTGTAAAATAAATTGTTTTGCATAGCGAAGGTCATCTCCTTTTTCATTTCTTTGAAAATGTTGGAAAGTCGGATGTTTTGCACACTACCAAGACTCCCAAAAAACCAGCAATCCCTTTTCTATACCAAACAACCTTATATGCTCCCACCATTACCAAAGCGATTCCATTCAAATATATCACCAGAGTCAAATCCCTGACAAATAACCATAAAACCTTGATCGGTGTTTTCGTAAAACCAATCAGACACATCGATATATTCCAATATCGACGCCTCCAATTCTATCTTATTGTCCTCTACTAGTTGCATGATGGCCAAGGCAGTAAACGATTTACTCATCGAGCCAATAATAAACGGTGTATCCGCACTTTGACAATCACCATATAAACCAGTAAATAAGGTATTGTTCTTATCTACTACAATAACTGCCATCCCCGGAATATGATTTTCTGCCACATCTTTTTTTATCTGTCTATTTATGTCCTCATAATTCAGCAAACCATTAGCCAATACAGTGCTCATGTCACTGTAAAGCAAAATGCTAAATAGTATCATAAAGCTGCACAATAGTTTCTTTTTTCCTTGCATTTTATTTATCACCTGCTTGATAAATCAATTGTGTCACCAATGGTGTCAGTTTTTCTTTTTTTGTCTTTATAGCAATCATCTTAATATTTTTCCCATCTGACACAGTTGTTGAAAATTTTGTAACAACTAAGTTTCTTATCCTTTTGTAAACAGCGCTGACACTATATTCTATACCTTCACCAGTAAACACACCGTTTCCACATGCCCACCTCTGGCAAACATATCCACCCCTTGCACTTTCATGACCTGATACCTGGCCAATTTTTTCCCTGTAGCCAAACTGCTCTCTTGACCTTGACTGCCGGTCAAAACTGAACCTTCTCTTTCCTCTTCCTTCTCTTCGCCCACAAACAGCTTTAAATCCCTGGCCAGCGTTGCCGGATTACAGGATACATAAACCACTCTTTCCGGCTGCATTTGGCGAATAGTTTCAATCACCGCCGGCTCTAAGCCTTTGCGCGGTGGATCAACCACGATCACATCCGCTCCCCTGCCCTCGGCATAAAGCTTGGGAAAAACTTCTTCCGCTTTGCCAACATAAAATTCTGCATTTTCTATACCGTTTCGCTTGGCATTTTCCCTGGCATCGGCAATTGCTTCCGGCACGATTTCAACGCCGATCACTTCTTTGGCTTTTTCCGCTAAAAAAAGAGAGATCGTACCGATACCGCAATAAAGGTCAAATACTCTTTCCCGGCCGGTCAAACTAGCATATTCCAAGGCCTTTTGGTATAGGACTTCGGTCATCGCCGAATTAATTTGAAAAAACGAATTGGGCGAAATTAAAAACTTATATTTGCCGATATAATCTTCAACATATTGTTCACCCAAAATGCACTCGGTTTGCCGACCCATGATCACATTATTCTTTTCGGTATGAAAATTAATGCTGACTCCTGATATTTGCGGGTCACCGGCAAAGGTTTCAATGATCGCATTTTTAATATTGGGAGAAATGCTCTTGGCATTGATCACCAAAGTAAGATGGAAATTCTTATGCAGAGCGGATTTTCGAATCACACAATGGCGAAACAGGCCCCGGCCGGTTTCCTCCTGATAAGCGGTAATATTATGCTTGGCCATCATCTGACGAATCGTCTGCAAGATCAGATCGGTGTGCGGGTCCTGCTGGCAGCAGGTTGGCGCTTCAATGATCCGATGTGAATTAGGCGCAAAAAAACCGATTTGAGCTGCGCCGTTTTTGCCTTGCCGAATCGGATATTGAACTTTATTACGATAATGCATAGGAATTGCCATCCCCAGCACCGGCATGACCTCTATTCCTGTCAAACCGCCAATTCGCTCAAGGCAGTCCTGAATTTGCTTTTGTTTTATTTTCAGTGTTTCTTCATATTTGATGTGCTGTAAAGTACAGCCGCCGCATAGCGGTCCAGCCGGGCAATCCGCTTCCTGCCTGGCAGCAGAGGGTTCCAGCAATTCCTCAACTTTGGCATAACCAAAATTGCCTTTGACCTTTAAAACCCTGGCTTTTATGGTTTCACCAGGCAAGGCTTTTGGTACAAAGAGGGTATAACCTTCATATTTACCGATCCCCTCTCCTTCTGCCGAAATATCCTGAATCGTCATGATAATATCTTGATTTTTCATAACCGGTATTATTTTTTTCATATATTTCTCCCATACTACTTCAATCCAATCAACTGCCCTACTTCCAGAATTTCTCTATTAAAACATCCGCCATCAGCATCAATGATCTTTCACCAATTGATGCTAATGGCGCCGTCTCTTAATCTTGTTTTTTACTTGATTTTTGTCCTGATTTTGAGGCAGCGGACTTTTTCCCGGTGCCTTTCTGAGCAGTTTTGGCAGCCTTTGGCATTTGTTTGCGTTCTTCCTTTTCCAGCTCCTTCTTGCGTTTCATTTCTGCTTTACGCCTCAGCGCTTCTCTTTCTTTACATTCCCTATGAAATTGCTGTCTTTCTTCTGTATGTCTTTTGGCTAATTCCTCATATTCCCTTCTCACTTCCCGCAGCTCCAAAATAATGTCTTTTAAAATTGAGAAATTCATACTCACTCCTATTTCTTAGCTTAAACCATTTGTTCTTCATCCTTACCAAGTCCAACTGCTGTAAGTAAAAATTATACTCTCAAAACTCTTATTTTTTATATCTGGTTCGGCGAATCATACTGTCAAACAATTTAGAATAACCGATCCAATTGTCCTCCTGCTCACTCTCCTCCAGCAATGTTTGAAAAGTCATGATCTTAGCATCTATATTATCGGCATAATGCAGCACCACCGCCTCAATAATTGCCGGTTTTTTAGGTGAACCATATTCCAGTTCACCATGATGAGAAAGTACCATATGCCGGATAATATTGGCCAAATCTATCGGAAAACCTGGAATCAGCTTTATTTTCTCATTGATCCATTGCACCCCGATAACAATATGTCCTACCAAATTTCCCTCATCGGTATAATCGACCAGCGGAAAATCGGACAATTCCTGCATTTTGCCAATGTCATGAAGCATTGCCCCAATCATTAATACATCCCGGTCCAGCAGCTCATATTGTCCGGCTAAAAAATCACAGGTTCTTAAAATACCCAAAGTGTGTTCCAGTAAGCCACCCTGAAAATTATGATGGACGGTTTTAGCGGCTGTATGCTTTTTAAAGCGTTTTATAAAATCAATATCCTTAACAAAAAATTCCTCCGCCAGCCCTCTTACATATGGATTTTTCAGACTTTTGACATAACCTAAAAACTGTTGATACATTTCCTCCGTATTCTTTTTGGTCGTTGGGATATAATTGGCCGGGTCATATTCTCCTTCTTCGCTTCGCCGCACTCTCCGGACGTTCAGCTGATTGGCATTTTGAAAGCTAACCACCGAACCATCGATCTTAATGAAATCGCCCGCCTCAAAATGACCGACCGCATCCGTCAAATCCCAGATCTTGGCATCTATCATCCCGCTTTTATCTTGCAAGGTCATGGAATAGTATGTCTTACCGGCCCGGGTTTTCAATACCTGCTTGGTCACACATAAATATACTTCCTGGATCCGCTCTCCCTCTTTTACTTCTGCTAAATAAATCATTTTCTGTCCTTTCGTTTTCCTGAAGATTTTTCCGATCTCTTAAGAATAAGCGATCTTGAAAATTTATTTTCCTCTTAATTGCTTTTTCTTGTCTGCCATATATTTAGCAGCCAAAGTACTTCCATGCCTTAATCCATCTGACATCAAACGGTTAATTGATTGATCCTGCTTCTGGCATATTTTTTCCAGATCTTTTATTCTTTTAGCCTTTGTCATATTGTCTTTTTTTAATTTTGAAATCTTAACACCTCTAAACCAGTCTAAAATTCCCATATCTCCTCCTGTGTGCTTTGATTACGATCCAAAAATTTCCTGCAGCTGTTTCATTTGCCGCAAGATCGCTTCTGCTGAGGTCATCCTCTCCCCACCATCCTTAGGAAATCCATATTCTAAAGTAATATACTCCGGCACATTTTCCTTAAATAATCTTTCAATTAACTGATAATCTTCCTCATCCATCTCCTGATGCACATCAATTCTGCCATACTCCGGATGGACCCTGCTGCCCGATAAGTGAAGCTCAACTGTTTTATGCAGTGGTAATTTTTGGCAATACTCCAAAACATCCATCCCCAAATGGGCAGCCGATACCCGGGCATGCGATAAATCAAACAAAAAGCCAATGCCGGTTTCTTCCACCAAACCGGAGATCACCTCCGGCTGCACCGGATACTTCTGATTGAGTTTTTGGTTCATTTGATCATAAAATGGGCAATAATCAATGTTTTCTATTAAAAGCGGAACTTCCAGCCTTTCTTTGAAAAAAACTATATTTTCTTTCAGGCGGTGATAAAGCTGCTTATTTTTCTCTGCTTCCGTCCCGCTAAAGTCTTCCATATCTTCCGCGTAAGCCAGGCAATGAAAAGCCAAATGCGGACTTTCATAATAATAAGCCAATTCATTCATCCGCTTAATGGCTTTGGCCAAACTGCCGCCAAAGATCCTTGGAATTTCTGCTTTCGCAAAATCCATCCCCAGCCGCTCATACCAGCCAAAACCATGAAGCAACAACGGTCTTTCCGCAAATGCCTCCTCCAGATCATAATCGCCAAAGGCACCGGCTTTGATATAATTAAGTTCCGGTAATTTCATCTCTCTTAGTAGTTGCATCAATGCTTTTGAATAGTTACAACCCCATTTCATTTTCCGTTCCTCATTTCTATATTGGCTATAGCCTGTTTGCTTATTTTGTTTCACTTAACCTCAAGCGCCAGTCTACTGTCGTTTCTCCCTTATAAAATCTTGAGCTTTGTGCTGCTCATGCCCTGATGGGATGATTTTATCAATCATCTGCCGCATAACAATCTCTCCACTCGGTCAGATCCCTTGGCTGCCCGATCTTTTGCTAATGGGCTTAAAACATTACAAAAAGAGTTTTAGCGGATATTTCCATATTTGGGATATCTCTTCTGCTAATGGACTTAAAACATTACCGTTCCCGGCATTCCTAAAAAAAAAGCTGTCATACATGACAGCTTTTTTTACAGCTTTCAGCCGGACTCGAACCGGCGACCTATGCATTACGAATGCATTGCACTACCAACTGTGCTATGAAAGCAATAAAACATCTGTATTATAAACTCTGACTGATAATTTGTCAATCTTTTTTTCAGGCAAACAGATGCAGCGGCAGCAGCCCAACTCCTTATCCATTCAAAGCAAAGCTATCTCCCTTCTATCATACACTATATTTAATGTTTTGAATAGAGGGAGTTGCTTAATTTTTGCAAAAACTCCCCGGCTTTACCGCCAAATTTCTTGAAAATTGATCAGTTCCAGTCCTGCATTTCTTCCAACTCCGGCAAATAAAAGAGTTCCCCTTCTGTCATAAAGCTTTACATAAATTTGGGCGGTAATGCTTTCTTCAATTGTCCTTCCCATTTCTCCATCCACAGGGGCAAGCAAACTGCCAGTTTGATGATTGACTGCCCGAAACCTCAATTCATATTTGCGATCGCGAATGACCACATCCAGATAAATTCCATGTTTTCTATAATAAATCACTTTTGCCCCGGAATATGTGGCAAACCGGTAAAACTGGTGACCTCTGCGGAAAAAACATAAAAACCCGGTGAAGGATCGAATCAAAAAAGGAATGGTGGCTACCGAAAACATAAAGGATATATCTTCCTGACCAAAATGATTGGACTGCATCCACACCCATGCTTTAGGAAAGGATTTTCCCCAATCCTTTTCAATATAACCATATCCCCGGTCAAAATCAATAGTTTCCCCATTAATGGTCAAAACGCCAGAAATCGTTTGATGAATATTCACAATGCCATGATAACATTCCATCAAAGGAAAATACGAAAATGGTCCCATAATCCCCGGCTCCAGCCAGGTTGAAGGATAACTGATAATATCCGAAAATTGCAAATCCCCTTGAATTGACATATGCGCACTTTTTAAATCAACTTTTAATTTCACTTTTGAAAAATGATTTGGCCCAATCCGGACATCCAGGCAATCTTTCTCTGCTTGAAAATCTTCTGTCCGGAAACGAAAATACTCGGTCTGTCCAGTCACTGCATTAAAAAACTGAATAAAAGCATGTCGATTGTTACCGGTTTTATCAAAGGACACTCCGGAAATAAAAGCAATCACATGTTTTTTATCCTGACTGATCAATTTATAATACCAACCTTCAAAATAATTTTTCTTCTTGTTTACTCCTTGAAATACTTCCGGTTTAAATACCCGCACTTTATTCCTCGCTTTTTGATTTTCATGAATAGTAACATGTTTTCTGATTTTTCAAAGTTTCCTAAGAAAGACCCTGCCCGCTTGCTCATATCTGCCGCATCAACAGTTTATTGCTCCGCTTTCCCACCATCTTTGGAGCCATCTTTTCGGGCATGTACCGCCGCAGTCCTTGGCGGCCTTGTAGGCAGACAAAGGATTTCGATAAAACTCTTGCGCCACAAGCGGCAAAACAGGGAGCGAAGCAAAACCAAAAAACTATTGAAAATTTAATCCTTTATACTAACAGCTCCTGCAAATAACCCCGATTTTCTTTGGCTTCTTTTTTTAGTCTGAGTGTATTTTCCATAATTTTGGCCTGATATTTTTCCGGACATTTCATCATCTCATCAATTGAACCTTCAATTTCATCCAGGCGAATGTGATGCATATGATTAACACATTCAATATCCAGCTCCCGTACATAATAAAGGACCTTGGGATCATAATTAAAGCCCATCATCGGCACATTTTGAATGGCCGCATAAATCAGCGCATGCAGACGCATGCTCAGAACCAGTTTCATATCGGCGATCAAGGCAATGATTTCCTGTGATGTGTAATAATTACGGATCACTACTGCCGGATGTTTCATTTTTGCCTGCATATCCTCAGCGATCCGAATATCGGCCGGAAAACGCATGGGTACAAACACAATTTGCACATCATATTTATCAATCAACCAATCGCATAAGTTGCTCATTTTCTTAACATAGGCCTCTTCCTGCTGCCAGCTGCGAAACATCACGCCTACTATCGGCTTACCGGCAACAATTCCCTCTTGTTGATAGATCTTTTCCTTGGAAATGCTGTGATCCAGCTTTAAATTAAAGACCGGATCAGCTGTTACAGCAATCTTGGGTCTGGTTATTTTCAGTTTAGACAGTACCTCTAAAGATAAATGCTCTCTTAAAGTAATGGTATCGACCTGATTGACGATCATCCGGGTCAGCCATTGATTGCGCCGGCGATGGACCGGACCAATGCCGTTGGCGTATAAAATTACTTTTGCCCCAAATAATTTGGCCAGCCAAATCAAGCCCAAATAGTAATATAAAGAACGTGAACTGGTTCCGTCCTGCAGCAGACTGCCACCTCCCATCAGCAGCAAATCGCAAGCTTTCAGAGCTTTGACCACCGGCCAAAAGCGAAAGCGATGGACTGCCGGAAAGCCGTATTCTGCCGGCACTTCTTCCGGTGTGTTGGACAGGATCGTAACTGCAATTTCCTTGGAAATCGCCCGCAAATCCGCGCAAATTGATGACAAAATCGCATCATCTCCTGAATTTTTAAAGCCGTAATATCCCGATACCACTACCTTTTTCATTTTCCTTCCTCATCTTCCATCACTTCAATATAAAAACTGACTGGCCGAAAACCATCATTACAGGAGATCATGGCCGATTTTTTATTTTTCATCCAGCCATTATAAATATCCTCTCCGCCATGAGCCAGCGTCATCACAAAAGGCGACATGGTTTCCCAAGCACTGTCACACATGCCCTCCGGTTTTTTCCAGCCGTCAGCAATAAAAACCTGTCCTTCTTTCATGTCACAAGCCTGTTCCATTGGATTTTCATATTTTTCCATTAAATCCTTGTGCTCCACGATCCGCATGACGGTAATTTTACATTTTTTCAAAAAAACGCCTCCATTTAGTATCATTTTTTCCTATCCCGATTTTCCACATTGTATCATTTCAAATCTTAAAAGTAAAGAAGCAGGAGATGGTCAGTACGAATAATTTTGGTAAAAATAAAATTCAAGTCAATTCTTTTTAATTGCTTTAAAAATAAGTATTTTTTTAAAAACAGAAAAAAGGATAAAACTCTGGAAAAAAAGGTATCGCATTTTTTAAAAAAATATGATATACTATGAGAAATAGAGAGAAATCATATTCTAAAACATCAAAAATAAATATACATCATATGATTATCAAACGAGAGCATATAGGGGAAACAATAAGGAGAGTATGCTATGGGGTGATTCGTTTGCAATATTTTTGTGTTTGCAACTTCTTTTTCCATTCATACCTCTTTACCAGGGAGGTGTCTTTATGGATTTCAAAAAACATTTAAAAAAATTAACTCTTCTTCACTCCAATGATTTACATGGCGATTTTTTGGCCGAAAAGGTGGATGATAATTTAGTGGGTGGTGTTTCTATGTTGTCCGGCTATATCAATCAGGTTCGGGCCGAAGAGTCAAATGTGATCTATGCCATTGCCGGCGATATGTTTCGCGGCTCCGTCATTGATAGTGAATACAAAGGCATTTCCACCATTGAGATCATGAACGCTCTGGCCCCTGATATTGTCACCATCGGCAACCATGAGATTGACTATGGCATTGCCCATTTACTCTTTATTGAAAAATGTGCGCAGTTTCCAATTATCAATGCCAATTTATTTATCAAGACCAATCATGCCCGTTTGTTTCCGCCCTATCATATTATGGAAATTGATGGCATGAAAATCTTATTTATCGGGATCATCACCAATGAAATTTTAGCTCAGGCCAAACAGGATGATTTAATTGGTTCCTTTATCGGTGTAGAAGAAGCCGCAAACGAAATTGGCCGGATCTGTAATACCTATAACCGGATTGATATTGATTTTACCGTTCTTTTAACCCATATCGGTTTTGAAGCCGATAAAGAACTGGCTGCTCTCTTACAGCCGGAATGGGGGGTTGATGTTATTATTGGCGGACATTCTCATACCTTAATGGAACAGCCGGTTGAAGTCAATGGGATATTAATTGCTCAGGCCGGTGTCGGCACTGACCAAATCGGGCGTTTTGATATTGTTGTCAATACGGATACCAATAGCGTGGAAAGCTATACCTGGAACTGTATTCCGATCAATGCCCAAAACTGTCCGGTCGATGAGCAACTGGATAATCTGATCCGTAAATATAAGACGATCACCGACCAAAAATATGCCCGTGTCGTCACTCGTTTCAGTCGTCCTTTAACCCATCCGCGCCGAAATACTGAAACGGCCTTAGGAAATTTGTTTGCAGACATTTTTAAAGAGAGTTTAGGCATTGATGTAATGCTTCTTGGCTCCGGCAGTATTCGCAATGATTTACTGGGTCCGATCGTTGAGTATGGCAAATTAATTGAAACCTTTCCCTATGATGACGGAATTTATATGCTTAAAGTCAGCGGTCAAGACCTGCGCCAAATGTTGACCTATATGTTGCGTGATGATGCCTTTTTAGGTAAAACCGAATTTTATCAACTCTCTAAAGGATTACAATTGGTTTATTCCTATCGGCACAAAAAAATACTAAGTCTGACCTTCAATGGGAAGGAAGTTAAAGATCAGGATATTTTTTCAATTGGTATGCAAAAATTCCACTTCAATAATATTGAAAGTTTCCTGAATCTTACAGAAGATAAAATTTCAGCACTGGCCAAGCCAACCATTGTTTCCACTTCTTGTCTGGATATTTTGGAAGAATATTTATCTTCACATAAAACGCTTAACCGTGATGTCGAAGGCCGAATTACCATTATTGATTATAAATGATCCGGTCCTCATCAACAATGCCGGCGCTGATTCTGAAAATCCGAAAAACTCTTCTAAGTAGTTATTTTTCAGTTAAACAGCCGGTCACTGTAATTTAAAAGTAAAAGTCTCAACTTATTTCTGTGCTTAAACACCTTCTTTGAGGGAAAGGAACATCCCTCAAACTAAAGTCAAAGGATTTCGACCAGAGAAAATCATATTCTTTTGGTCAGATCTTGCTCACCAATTCATACCGAAAATCGCTAAAGGCATAGCCGGAAAGCAATTGGGCCAGCCCCGAAAAAGTTGAGTGGAATATTTAAAACAATCATTTAAAGGAGGAGAGAACATGGCATTTTTTGAAAAAAAATTCTGCGAACTATGTAATGACAAGGTTAATCTATTAACTCGAATGAAATTATCCGAGGGCTATTTGTGCTCAGCATGCAGCAAAAAGCTGAGCGGTTTTTCATCTGACTGGTCACAGCGCACGATTGCCGATGTGCAGCAGCATTTAGCGGAAAGAGAGCAAAACAAAATCAAATATTCTCAATTTCAGCGCTCGGCGACAGCCGGACCTAATTCCGAGCTGGTGGTCGATAATACCAACCATTTGTTTTATTTTGCCTGTGGCCGTGACTATCGGGAAGGAAATCCGGAAATCTTTCAGTTTAATCAATTAGTTGATTATTATATCAGCGAAGATTATGATGCCTTTACCAAAGATTCTGACGGAGATGGTGTGCCGGACAGCCGTGATACTATGGATAATCGGACCGGTGAAGCCAATCAGCAAGCAATTCGTAAAGTCAATCAAATGAATCCCTTTGCCAATCCTTTAAATTTACCACCGCAAATTCAGCAATATGTCCGCCGGGAAAATAATGCCTATACCGAGGATGGGATGCTGAAAGATATTACCGGCTTAAATTTGAATTTTACAGTTAATCATCCTTATATCAACTCGATCAGAATTGATGTTTCCACCAGCGACGGCAATTTAATGAATCGCTACCAAGCCTGCTTCCAGGTCATGCAATTATGCGAACAAATCAAAGGCAATCCAATGATGGGTGGAGTTGGAATGGGACAAATGGGATATGCCCAACCGGGAATGCAAATGGGCATGCAGCCAGGAATGCAGCCAATGGGCATGCAACCGGGAATGCAAATGGGCATGCAGCCGGGGATGCAGCCAATGGGTATGCAGCCAGGAATGCAGCCAATGGGCATGCAACCCGGAATGCAGCCAGGAATGCAAATGGGCATGCAACCGGGAATGCAACCAATGGGTATGCAACCGGGAATGCAACCAATGGGTATGCAGCCAGGAATGCAGCCAATGGGTATGCAGCCAGGAATGCAAGGTTATCCTCAAGCCGGCATGATGGGTGCCGGAGCAATGGGAACCATGGGCGGCATGGTAGTAGCTTGTCCTTTTTGCGGGAAACCTACCCCGACCGGATCAGCCATGTGTCCTAATTGCGGCAGCACATTACAATGATAACAATTGGCTGAATCCCTATATCTTCTGGCCAATGATGTTTTGGCTATGAAAAAATAAAACAATAATTGTCATAAAAACGCTTCCTTCAAGTAGTGATCAATATTAGAGGGAAGCGTTTGTTTTTTCCGGCTATGATCGGCTATAAAAATAACCCCAGTTATTTTCAGCGCTTATTTAAAAATCATACCGGAAAAACTCCTTATCAATACAAGAAACTGGTTTCCGGAAAAATGTCATAAATTATTTTGAGTTTTTTAAGATTTCTGGCCTGGAGCTAAGCTAAAATTCATATTAAAAATCAATCCCTTTTTCCCGAAATCAATAAAAAAATTTATTGATTTTTTTTGTCTTTATAGTAAAATGATACATATAAGGTTTGCTTTTTATTCTACTTTTTTATCACTCACAACTGTTTTTTGGCCCTGTTTTACTCCAATCACAGCTATTTAAGATTGTTTTTGGTCAGATGCCCGAAAAACTGTTTCAGAAAGTTCAAAAGACTGATATCCCATTAAGCAAACCACTACTACACCACTTTTCTTTAAAGGAGGAGAGAATGCCGAAAAAAATATTTTCCCGAATTTTTGCTGTTGTCTTAGTGATTGTTTTAACCCTTTCTCAAATCAACCTGCCCATTTTGGCAGAAGAGGCCGAAACTCCATTTGCTGATGTTAAAGGCCATTATGCCGAAGACGTCATTCGTCAGTGGCTGGAAAATGGATTTGTGTCAGGTCTTCCGGATGGTAGTTTTGCTCCGGCCCGCCAAGTTTCACGGGCTGAATTTGTAGCTCTGCTCAGTCGGGCCTTTCAACTGACAGAAACCGCCGGTACAGCCATCACCTTTACTGACGTAGCCGCCAGCGATTGGTTTTATCCGGCTGTGATGGCCAGTGCCGGGCACAACTTAATTACCGGCTATGCGGATGGCCGATTTGGTTCGAATGAACCAATCAGTCGTCAGGATGCAGCTGTCATTGTCAGCCGTTATTTGTCTCTGACTGATGTCTATGACAATACTTATTTAAAAGGTTTTAATGATCAGGACAATATTTCTGATTACGCTGCTGCTCATGTGGCTGCTATGGCGGAATTAAAATTAATTAATGGCAAACCTGACGGCAACTTTGCCCCCCGGGACAATATCAGCCGGGCTGATTCGGTCATTTTATTAAACAATGTCTATACTCTACTGGCCGGTACTTCCGGGATTAGCGGAAAACTGTATGCCGATGGCAAAGCCTTAGCTGACGCTGATATTACCTTCTTGCCCAAAGGCGATTACCAAAATGGGCAAACCGTAAGCTCCGACCAAAATGGCCTGTTCCACAGTCAATTGGCTGCCGACAGCTATGATGTGCTGATCAGCAAAGATAACCGAATTGCCTTTAAAAGTGAGGTAATGGTCAGAACCGGTTATCAGACTTTCCTTAAATTAAATACGGAAATCGGTCAGGAAGTGACCGCCTTAGTTAAAGATAGCCAAGGTCAGGCACTGGCCGACACTGCTTTTTATTTTAAAGTCAATCCTTATTTTACCGCTAAATCTGACAAAGCCGGTAAACTAACTATCTTTTTGCCAAAAAATCAAGAGTTTGAAATCTTTTCTGTCGAAAAGGGAAAGCTGATCTCTTACGGCAAATATTCAACCAAAGCTGTTGATGGAGTACTTGATTTAGGAAAAATCAAAGCCCTGAGCAGTAACCCTGCTCCCGCCAGTCCCTCCTCTCCTTCCGCTGATCCTTCCACTCCCGCTGAACCGGAACCGGATAAGCCCAAAGAGCTGTCGGCTGATGCCAAGAAAATGCTTGGCCTGGATCCGGATAAAACAGATAATGATGGCGATGGCTTAAATGATTATTTTGAATTCTCCTATTTAACTACTGATTTATTGGTAGTCGATACAGATGGCAATGGTATTTCTGATGCTGATGAGGACTTTGACCAGGATGGCCTGACCAACCTCCGCGAGCAGGAACTGGGCACCCGCCCGGATCTGGCTGACAGTGATGGAGACGGCATTGACGACGGCACAGAAATGGCGGTCCATCACACCAATCCATTATCGGTTGACAGTGATGGCGATGGCTTGCTGGATCAGGAAGAATTAAAGCTGGGATTAAATCCGGCTGCTGCCAGTACTGACGGAATTACTCCGGATGGCGAAAGGACTTTTCCCCAAACTGCCGCTGCCAATATAAAGGATGAAGAACTGCAAAACAGTGACAGTTTGCTGGTTCCCAGTATTGCCGGGGATGTGCCCGGGGATATTGCCCGAAATGTTCTGCTGGAAAAATCCCATGATTATGTTTTAAATGATAATCGCTCGATCTTAAGTGATGCGATCAATGTTTCTACCGGTTATGAGCAGCCGTTGGAGCTGTCCTTTGCGATTCAGCCAGGATTTACCGGTGATACTAAAAATCTGGCAATTGCTGCTTTAGGTGAAAATGGCATTACTTTAGTGGAAACCTCCCATGATCCGGAAAATAATCAACTGTCCGGCCAAATTAATGGCTCCGGAACTTATTTCGTAGTTGATTTAAATGAATTTCTAAAAGGTTTAGGTATTGATGTCTTTGCCAATCTTCAAACTCCGGACACCGGTTCTGTTGAACGGGCCGTCCCCCTGACGGTTGCTTTAAATCCTGTGTCACTTTTAGCAGAGGATACTGACCATGATCAATATAAATATTTCTATAACCAAGAGGGCAAACTAATTGATAAAAAGCGGATTCTCTCCTCCGAAGATGATGCTGTCGAAAATCAGAATCTGGATACCCGGCAGCAGGCAGAAACATTAAGCGCCACTCCGGAAGCGATTGATCTTGAAATGATGTCACTTGACCTGTTCATGGATGATCCTGTCCTTCCGGTCAGAGGCAAGGCCACTGGCAAAGCTGATATTGCCTTTGTCCTTGATACTACCGGTTCAATGGATGATGATATTATGAATGTGGCCGCCAACATCAATAACTTTGTGGACCGGTTGATGAGCGAGTATAATGTTGATGTCAATTTTTCAATTATTACCTATAATGATATTATTAATGTACCAAATAGTACTAAAATTCACCAGTACCTGAATTCCAACTGGTTTACCAATGTCAATTTATTTAAGCAGGAAGTGATACGAATTGCTCAAAATGATGTTGGCGATGGCTGGGATGAAACTCCGCTGGATGGACTGGGTATGGCCAAAGCCTTGGATTGGCGCAGTAATTCCGCCAAATTCGTGATCTTATTAACCGATGAATGGTCTTCCGAATATAATACCTATAACTATGCCAATCTTCAGGAAGTAACTCAGGCCTTTGCTGACAGCAAGATTTGTGTGTCAGTCATTACTGAGCCAAGTTTGCAGCCTTTCTATCAAATGCTGTGGGAAAAGACCAATGGCTTATATGGCAATATTTTTGATAATTTCAGCTCTGTCCTTATAAAGCTGGCTGATAAGATTGGAGACATTACCAATGCTGATGGAGAATGGGTATTTTTAAGTGACTTCCAGGCTGTTAAATTAAGCGCTCCTTTAAGTCAGGCCGATACCAATGATACTGACAGTGACGGTTTAACTGATGCCACTGAGCTGGGTAGCAGTGAAGAAAAAGATATGCTGCCCTATATTCAGGCGCTGACCAATCTCCATGATATTCCGGTTGAAAGCTATCAGGGAAAAACCACTCTGACCGTGTGGAATTATCTTTCCAATCCGGTCCTGCTGGATACCGACTATGATGGTCTGCCGGATGGAAATGTTGATTATGACGGCCAGGCAACCGTGCCGGATACTAATCCACGAAATCATTCCTTTGCCGGAAAACTCCACTGGGATGAAAGCGGACCGCAGGTCAGTCAGCAAAATCTGAAATTTAAGGTCAACTATGGACTGCTGTTTGAAGATAACACCATCTACAAAAAAGATCTGGCTATGTTAACTTCTCTTTATGCCACCGATATTTATCAAAATTCTTATATCATGGTCAATGAGGGTATTAATGGCGGCTCCGACAATACCACTGATTTTCCATCCTTATTTGGATTAAAAGATGTGGAAAATTTAAAAATCAATGCAGCGGATTATCAGGCTGACCCGGATGACCTGTCAGAAATCATGATCGGCCATCGCCAAGTCAGCTATAAAGGAGCAACCAAAGAAATTGTGGTAATTTCTGTCCGTGGCACCAATGGTACCCATGAAGAATGGACCAGCAATTTTGATATTGGAGCCGATACCGATAAATATTATGCGGCCACCGGTCAACATCCACACTGGCTGAATAAGCAAAATCATAAAGGTTTTGATGTTGCCGCCAATCGGCTGATCGAAAAAATCGAGGATTATTTAAGCCGTTATTCATTAAACAACAGCCCAAAGACGATTTTATTAACCGGACACTCTCGTGGAGCAGCAATTGCCAATTTAATTGGGGCCAACTATGAAGTGAAACCGGATACTACCACCTATACCTATGCTTTTGCGACTCCAAATAATACCACTGCCGGCAATGTCCGGGATTATAAAACCATCTTTAATATTATCAATACTGATGATATGATCCCGTTTATGCCAGTATCCCCATGGGGCTTTGATAAATATGGTGTGATTAAGGAGATCAGCGTCGAAAAGCATTATGAAAACAGCTTGGGCGGAGCCGAAGAAGGTACTTGGGAATGGTTTGTCGGCCGTGACTATAACAATGACAGCGGCACCCAGCGGACTCTCAATGCCTTTGCCAAAATCACCAAAAACCGTGATCAATTATATCCTTTGGATACTTCCGATGAAGCCAAGGTTTGGGAAAATGACTGGGGACATGTCACCAAAGCCGGTGCTGAAAAAGAATTAAAAGAATTAAGCAGCGATTTGGAAAAAGAAAAGCTGCTCCGTTTCTGTAAATTATATATTGTCGGCGGTGGCTGGTTTACTCCATATCATGTGGAAATTAATTATTCACCGGCATATGCCACCCAGGTGATGGCCAATATGATTGTCGGCGTTGGTCCCAGACTGGGCCGTGACCTGGCCGGTAAATATGCCGATGCCAAAACTTCCTTTGTTCTTTCCAGTGGTGTTCTGGGCGTTGGCGGCATGACCCATCCGCATTTGCCGATCACTTATTATGTTATTGCCTATAATGACTTTCAGTAGCAAATAATGCAAAGCATCTGACCAGTAACTATCATCTGGTTGATAAAATGGGACTGTGGCATTTAAGGTTTTCACATCAGATATCAGATAAAATTCTGATATCTGATGATGATTTGCCATAATATCTTATGTCAGATCTATATTTTGCAACAGCCCCAATTTTAAAAATAATTATCTTGCCGGCCAGAAACGAGGTGAATCATGAAAAAACAACTTATATCAGCAATTCTTTGTGATATTGGCCTGTATCTTCTTCAATTTCTATTGATCCCGGCCATTTCTTTTAAGCTGGTGACCGGTGATCATGAAATGATTGTAGTTTTATGCCTGACTACCATAATTGTCACCATGGTCGGGGTGATTTTTTTCACCGATCGGCTCCGCCATTGGCTGTTGGCCCTGATCATTTATGTTCTCCTGATTTTCCTGTATTCCCCTCTATATGCCTATGATATCGGGGTGATCAACCTGACTCTGGACGGATTAACTGCCCGTTATGACCCTGGGTTCCGGTATTTCGGCATTTTGCTGATCGCTTTTCTGGTTTTGTTTTTGCAGTCTGCCATTTGCCTGATTGCTAAGCTGATCCGGTATCACCAAAATAAACAAAAAATGAAAACGACTGGTGAGCGCTGAAATAATTCTTCTAAATATTCAAAAAATAATGTAGATTTCTTAACATTTTTCATTTAAATTAGAAGAATGTGTACACTGTGGATAACTTGCCATTTATCCACAATATAAATTTTTTTAATATTTTAACAAAAGAAAACAGAGAAAACCCTTAATTTAAAGGAGTTTCCTCTGTTTTTTAAGATTTTGGTATTTTCTTACTATTTCCGCCAAATTAATAAAGCTGTGGATAAGTCCGGCTTTTTATTTATATTTTATGTTTATTTTAATAATGGCAGAATTTCTGCGGCCGCCGCTTCATCCAGGAAAAAGGTAACATTCCGATGCAGCTGTAAGGCAGATGCCGGAACAGCTGGTGTGATTTCTCCAAAAATAGTTTGGGCAATAATTCCGGCTTTTCCCTGACCGCTGGCCATCAGCATAATTTTCTTAGCCTGCATAATGGTGGCAATGCCCATCGAAACCGCTTTTTTAGGCACATCTTCAATTGCTGCAAAAAAGCGAGAATTCGCTTCAATCGTACTTTGGGTTAAGTCAACCAGCCCGGTTCCTTTCGCAAATACCACTCCCGGCTCATTAAAGCCGATATGTCCATTGTTGCCGATCCCCAGAACCTGTAAGTCAACGCCACCGATTTGGTAAAGTTCAGCATCATACTCAGCTGCCGTCTTTTCCACATCCTTGCTTTCTCCACTTGGAACATGGGTATTTTCCGGCAAAATATTAATATGCTTAAATAAATTTTCTTTCATAAAATAATGATAGCTTTGATCATTGTCATGCTGAATCGGATAATACTCATCCAAATTGTAGCTGACCACTTTGGAAAAATCCGCTTCGCCTTTTTCATAGGCCTTGACCACTGCCTGATACATCCCAATCGGTGTACTGCCGGTTGCCAGTCCCAAAACGGCTGATGGATTTTCCCTGACTTCCTGAAGCAGCATTGCAGCTGCAGCGGCGCTCATTGCCGCATAATCTTTTTCCACATAAATCGTCATTCCTCTGTAATTATACTTCATATTTCACATCTCCTCTGGCAATCGTTTTTAGCACCTTTAAGTCCTTGTCCAGAAAAACAATATCCGCATCCTTACCGGCATCCAAACTACCTTTGCGATCCTGTACCCCAATGTAAGTGGCCGGAGTTAAGGTCGCCAGCGGAATTACTTTTTCTAAGCCAATGGTGGTATTTTCCGTAAAGTGGCGAACAGCATCATTTAACTTTAAAACACTGCCAGCCAAAACACCATCAATCAGCAGACAGCGGCCGTCTTTAATGATCACTTCCTGACCACCCAAATCATACCTACCTTCCGGCATACCGGCTCCGCGCATAGCATCGGTGATCAAAATCAAGCGATTGGCTCCCTTTAATTTATAAATCATTTCAAACATCTTTTTATGGACATGAATGGTGTCGGCAATCAGTTCCGCATAAATATCTTCTAAAAAGGCGGTTCCAACCACTCCCGGAAAGCGATGCTCCAGTGGTGACATCGCATTAAATAAGTGAGTAACGGAGCGCGCTCCCTTTTTCACCGCTTCTGATGCCACTTCATAAGTCGCTTCCGTATGCCCAATCGAAAAATTAAAACGATCGGCATATTTCTCAATAAATGCCATATTTTCCGGAACTTCCGGAGCAATGGTAATTACTTTAACCAGATCCTCATATCCGGCGATCACATTAATATCTGCCGGAATGATGTCCTCTCCTCTTTGCGCCCCTTTTTTATTAATATTAATAAATGGTCCCTCCAAATGCACCCCAACAATTTCCGCACCTTGGCGGGCCAGCTGTTCATCTTCAGTATAGTTCTTAACCGCTTCCAGGGCTGCCCGAATATAAGGTACTCCCATTGTCATCGTCGTTGCCAGAAAAGAGGTGACTCCGTTTGCCGTCAGCCCCTTGGCCATAGTCGTCAAAGACTCGGTTTTACCATCCATCACATCAGCACCATTAAAACCGTGGATATGCACATCAATAAAGCCCGGCACCACATATGCACCGGCCGCATCCAAAATCTGATCGGCCTGGCCATCCCATTCATTTTTATCGATGATCGCTTTAATTGTTTGATCAAACAGCAGTACTTTTCCTTCACAGAAATGGTTATCTGTATAGATTTGTCCATTAATAATTGCTTTCATGCTTTATCCTTTCTCACATCCTATAGTAACACATAAATATATTCATAAAACCGGCCATGTATTTTCTGTGTAAAATCCCGGCTTTTTCCCGGCCGGCCGCTTGGCTTTTCCGGTCAGCGGCATTTATTTGCTGGCTGCTTGCTTTCAAGCCTGTTGAATTTTACCAGCTAAATAATGACTGAGATAATTAAATAATTTCCACCACTTCATATCCGGCTTCGGTCACTGCTTCAATCAAAGCTTCATTGCTGACCTGATCCGTAACTTGCATGGTCGCATTGGCTTTCTCCAAATTAACTTGTAATTCACTTACTCCTTCCACTTCCGATAATGCATTGGTCACATGCTTAACACAGTGTCCGCAGGACATTCCTTTAATTTTTAATTCTTTAGTCATTTTATCATCCTTTCTTGCTTTATTGAATTCCATTTATTTTTCAGCTTTCACACCTGCCATGAAAGATCTTGCATGGCCGTCAAAAGCAACCTGCCGCATTACAAAAGGCGCTCTGCCGCCCAAAACACCTTCGCTGGCAATGGCCCAAGCACGATTACGCCTTCCTGTGACTATCTGATCGGCGCAAAGTCTGTCATCTGCCAGACTTCCGTTGCAATTTCTTCATAGAACTCCTTCTCATGTGATACCAGAAAAATACCACCCTTATACTCTTTTAAGGCCCGTTTTAATTCTTCTTTGGCCTCAACATCAAGATGATTGGTTGGCTCATCCAGTACCAAAATATTGGTTTCCCGGTTTAAAATCTTACATAGTCTGACCTTGGCCTGCTCGCCGCCGCTTAATACCATTATTTTTGACTCAATATGATCGGTGGTCAATCCACATTTGGCCAACGCCGAGCGAACCTCATACTGCTGCCAGGACGGGAATTCATCCCACATTACCTCAAAGGCACTTTTCATATTGCCTTCCGTTTCTTCCTGAGAAAAATAACCAATTTTCAGATTTTCCCCATGCCTGACATGGCCGCTGATTGCTGGCAACTGCCCCAAAATGGTTCGGATCAAAGTTGATTTTCCCAATCCATTTTGCCCGACTACGGCAATTCTATCACCGCGCTCCATTCTAAGTTTAAGGGGCTTGGTCAACGGACTGTCATAACCAATGACCAAATCCTCGGTTTCAAAAATCAACTTACTGGTGGCCGGTGCTGTCTTAAACTGAAATTCCGGTTTCGGCTTTTCCCGGACCAGCTCAATTCTTTCCATTTTATCCAGCTTCTTTTGCCGGCTCATTGCCATATTACGGGTGGCTACCCGCGCCTTATTGCGGGCAACAAAATCTTCCAAATCAGCAATTTCCTGCTGCTGCTTTTTGTATGCTGCTTCGATTTGGTTTTTCTTAATCTCCCGCATTCTTTCAAATTCACTATAATCACCGACATAACGGTTCATTTCCTTGTTTTCAATATGGTAAATCAAATTAATCACCGAATTCAAAAACGGAATATCATGGGAAATCAATAAAAAGGCATTTTCATAATTTTGCAAATAGCGGCGCAGCCATTCAATATTTTCTTCATCCAAATAATTTGTCGGCTCATCCAGCATCAGAATATCGGGCTTTTGCAGCAGCAGCTTAGCCAGCAATATTTTAGAACGCTGCCCGCCACTTAATTCATTAACCGGCGTTTCCAGCCCGATCGATTTTAAACCCATACCATTGGCAATATCTTCAACTTTGGCATCGATCATGTAAAAATCATTGTGCTCCAAAATTTCTTGAATTTCAGCAGCTTCTTCCATTAATCTGGTCAGCTCTGCCGCGGATGCTTCTCCCATTTTGCTGTATAAAGCCGTGACTTCTTCTTCCAATGTATATAAATAGCCAAATGCATCCCGCAGAACTTCCCGTACTGTCATCTCCGGATCTAAACTGGCATGTTGGTCTAAATAACCAATTCTTACCCTTCTTGCCCATTCAATTTTTCCATCATCCGGCTGCAATCTGCCGGTAACAATATTCATAAAAGAGGATTTGCCCTCTCCATTCGGACCAACCAGGCCCACATGCTCACCTTTGAGCAGGCGGAAATTGACATTTTGTAAAATATCTCTGCCGCCAAAACTATGGTTTAAATTAGTTACTGTTAAAATACTCATGGTGTCTGTTTCTTCCCTTTCCTGCTTCCGTCTGCCGGCATCATCCTCTCCATCTGCCGGCCATCATCCCTATCCCGCTTTGACCACTGCTTATCTATAAACATATCCGGTCCGTTTACACAATGGCCAATCAACAAAATATCAAACCTCTACCTGATGTTTTAAATAATGCTGCTTTAATGCCGCAAAAGTTTCTTCACTTAAATCATGCTCAACTTTACAGGCATCTTCAAGTGCAGTTTTTTCACTAACCCCCAGCTGCATAAAGAGTTTGGCAATGACCACATGGCGCTCATAGATTTTTTTGGCAATTTTCTGACCATCTTCTGTTAATTCAATATGCCCACCTTCATCAATTTCAATTAAACCATTTTCTCTTAATTTTTTCATGGCCACACTGACTGTGGATTTAGCAAAACCAAAAAAATTACAGATATCGACCGAGCGCACTTCCGTTTGTTTTTCCCGCAGCATCAAAATAGCTTCCAAGTAATTCTCAGATGCTTCATGTATAACCATACAAACCTCCTCTAAATTTTTTACAAACAGGCTGAACCACAGCCCGTTCAGATTTTGCCTCCCTTAACCTATCTTCTCCTGACCAAACAGCATTTCCATTGCTGTCACACCTAAGCCGCTCCGGTCCTCAAGCTCTTTAAAAAACATCTTCGCCAAGTCTTTTTGCGGCTGGTGTCTTACCGGTTAAATTCTTTTGTTATTGCCGGTTTTATAATCCACCGGTAATTAATTCCATTAAAGAAATCGATGCTTCATTATCCTGAAAAAAAGAGGTCTTTTTTTGCCCTTTATCCGGCACGCTGATGGCATCGGCATCAAATAATTTAGCTGTCATTTTCACTCGTTTCATTACAGCTGTATCATAGCGATATTTTTCCAGGCCCTTTTTTTGCTGCCGTAATTTTTTAATAAATTCTTGCTTCCACTCCTCATCGCTTTTTTTCATCCGCAGCTTCCTCAGTTTCATTATTTTTTCTGCCGGGATGCCCTCATGCTTATAATTTTCTCCGGTTGAAAACAGCAACACCGCCAAACCGGTCTGATCAATGCCAATCACACAACTAAGGCAAATTCGATTGGGATAGGCATCACTTTCGGCATATTCCTTAGCCAAAACCGAGCGCACTTCTGTTGTCAACATGACCGCATACTCCAAGTCTTCTGCCATTTTTTCCCATTGCTGCGGGTGAATCAAAACAGCGTTGCCCTGACAGCGCTGAATCATTGCTTGCCAAGCCGCTGTTTCCGGATGCTGCTCCATCGCATCCAAATATCGGGGTTCCAGTAAATTGGCTGTTGTAGTTCCTTCCCGAAAAAAAAGATCAATTGGATAGTTTTTGTGGCGCAGACCAACAATTTTTTCATAATCCAGAAGATAGATTTTACACTTTGGTAACACTCTTTCACAAATTTTTTCCGGGGTGATTTTGGAAACAGTTTTGGTGACCGGTTCTTTTTGCATCAACTTTTGAAAAGGACTGCGTCCGGCATCATCGCTCTGGTCCTTTTTGGATCTGTGCTGTTCCTGATAATTGATCTTATAATGCTCCACCGGTTTGGGAATCCGAACCGGGCCCTTAATATTAAATGACTCTGCCATAGCTCCTCCTTTCCACTCTTTAATGCTGAATTTACTAATCTGTGTGCTTAGCCGGCGGCTGCCAAATACCCAGGCCAAAATCTTTAACTCTGGCCATCAGCTCGCGCACATCCCGATATAATTGACCGTTGTAGCGGATCTTTTGTGCATCCAAACCATAGGCATCAAGATCAAAACACTGTGCCAAATAAAGAGAACGACTTAAATGATAACCCTGAGTGACGATCAATACTTTTTTTCCCTGAAAAATTTTTTTAAATCGCCAGATACTGTCATAAGTTGAGATCCCATATTGGTCCTGCTGAATATCCTCTGCCGGCACTCCCTGCTCAATGGCCTTATTTACCATAACCGTTGTTTCCTTATAATATCGATCGGCACTGTCGCCGCTCATCAGCAGCGGACTGGTTTCCAGCAGCTGGTAGGCCTGTACTCCTTTATCTATCCGTTCCTTAAGCATGGGAGAGGGTTCTCCGTTCGGGCGCACACCAGCACCCAGAACCAAAATATAATCAAATTGTCCCTTGGCTGCCTCCGCTTTTAAATGATTCAAATTTAAAATCTTACTGCCTGTTCGCAGCACCATATAACCATTTATGCCTAAAATCAATAAAATCGCACTTAATCCCAATCCCAAAATCACTTTTATCAAAAAAACAATTATTTTTTTTACGGTTTGGCAAAGCAAGGATATCGCTCCGATTTCCCGGCTTTGCCTGACACTTTTATTTTTATTCATATTCTTACTAATACATATATCTTTGCTGTTTTTCTATAACATCCATCATTTGCATAAAAAGCGCCATCATCGCTCCCCACATTACAAATCCTAAAACAAGCGAAATCACAATATTTAAAAGTACCGCTCTGGCATAATTGCGACGATTGATCTGGTCACTGGAAAATGCCCAGATCAAAATGACAATGATGCCGATAAAGGGAATGACCGAGACCCACATCATCCCCAAATATTTCCAAACTGAGATTTCCTCCGGCATATTCGGCTGTGTCGGATAAGCATATCCCTGCGGTGGATAATTTCCGCCGGAATACGCTTGATTCGGTCCATAGCTATAATATGGCGGGGTGCCGGTAGTTGGCGGATTATAATTATACTGATAGGTATTTTGAAAATCCTGTGCTTCCTGGGCTTGAAAATGGTTATTTGGGGGTAAATGATTGTTATTCTGTTCCATAAGTTCCTCTTTCTGATTTATCAGTTTTTTCAGCGGCTACCGATGCCGCTCATTCTTGTCAATAGTTATTTCCTGTCAGGCCCTGCCGCTACGAGGGTATTTCCATTTCCCCCCTTTCGCCACTTGCTTGCACTTCAATTAATAGTTATTCGGCCGTTCACCGTCAGATCAAATGCTGTGCATGAATGATTTCATCGTGGTCCTCTGCCACGCCGCTGCCCGAATTGTCGACGTGGACATCGGATTTTGCTACGCAAAACCAATGATCTGACGGCAAAGCACCGTAAATGTAAATACGCTCTTTAAAGTCCTTATTTAAACAGCAATTGCAAGCCTTGTGTCCGATAGCGGATGTCCTCATAAACTCCGTATTCTTCCTGTTCCAATGCCTGGAAAGTAGCCGATATCCGAATATACGCTCCATTTTCATCAAATGGCGCAACCACAATACCGGTTTGCTCAATAAAATATTCGGCAAAATCATAAGCATTCTTGAATTTAATACCATCTTTTGTCGCTTTTGGTGCCGCTAAATACAAATAATAAGTAGCTTTCGGCTTTTCGGCAGCAAAGCCCATTTCTTTAAAAACATGAACCAGCTGCTCCAATCGGCGGCTATATTTAGCTCTGGTCACATCCGTAATTTCTGATTTATATAAAGCAGTGATACCGGCTCTTTGAATTGCTTTAAACTGACCGGAATCACTGACATTTTTAACTGCTGCAAAAGCCTGGATAATTTTAGCATTTCCGGCTACAAAAGCTAAGCGCCAGCCTGTCATATTAAAGGCTTCCGACAGCGAGTGAATTTCCACTCCCACTTGTTTGGCTCCCGGAATTGCTAAAAAGCTAAGGGGCTCATTGTCATCATAAACCAGGGCAGCATAACCGGCATCATGGATCACTGCAATTTGATTGGCTTTGGCAAATTTCACCACCCGTTTAAAAAAGGCTTTGGTGGCAATTGCTCCCGATGGGCTATTGGGATATTGTAAATATAAAAGTTTGGCCTTAGCGATCACTTCAGCCGGAATGCTTTCCAAATCCGGTAAAAATTTGTTTTTAGCAGTCAACGCCAACTCAAACACTTCACCGCCCAGCCATTTGGCCATAGTAGTCAGAGCATTTTCAGCCGGAGTAATACTCAGTACAACATCTCCCGGGTTAATAAAGACCTGAGCCAACTGACTAAGTGCGGTCTTGGTTCCCAGTGCATGATTTACTTCTGTCACCGGATTTAGACCTTCCACCTTAAATTGTCTTTGTAAATACGCAGCAGCAGCTTCTTTAAATTCAATAATCCCATTTCCCGCACAGCCACGATTTCCCCATTGACCGGCTTCATAGGCCAAACTACCAATAACATCAAAATCTGCCATAGCATCCGGCTCACTTATACTTAAGTCTATAATATGCTTGTTTTTCTCTGCCTGATATTTTTGCTTTGCTTCCTCTAAACGATTTTTAATGTCCTTCTTTCCGATCCTTTCTCCGCTGATTCGATTGGCAAATAATTTCTGCATAATAATCCCCTTTCTTTTTTCCTGTAAGTTTTTCATGCCAGGGCATTAAAACCACCCGACCTCGGACTTTAACTTTGGTTTCATCTCCCCTGAATCCGAGTTTCCAGTATTTTGTATCAGTATCTTTATTATAGCGATATATCCTCTATCCGTCAAGTTTTGCAAAAGACAAAGGTAAAAGGAAAAATCAATCTTCTGTTTTGCCAATCCGGATGCCTGAAACTAAAGCATTCATTGACTAATTCCTTCTTTCAAAGCCTTGCTTTCTCATAAACGAACCCGGACATGGCAAAGCACACTATAAAATTAGCGCAGTTGCTTTTCAGCCGCTGCGCTAATCTCCAAAAATCTTCAGCCTTTGTTCTGTGCAAAAGTTGAGTTATAAATATGACTTTAAAAGTTCAACATTACCTTCAATTCCCACTCTTACTCCTGAGGGAATAAAGTAAGTATCCCCTTTTTTCAATTGATATTCCTCATTACCGGCATAAAGAATGCCGCTGCCATTAATAATCGTCAGGACTTTAAAATTCTTATAAGCTTCTGCCAACAACTCTTTTTCAATTACCATATGGTCCACATTATAATATTTATGCCGAACCAGCTCCTGAATTTTGGCACCATCAAATTCCATGGTTTCTCTGGTATCGGCTGAAGAAATCACCGGCTTATGATCATATTTCATAATTTCTGCTGCTTTTTCCAAATGGATCTCTTTCGGATTGCCATTGCGGTCTCGTTCATAATCATAAATTCGATACTTGGTTTCCGAATTCTGCTGGATCTCACACACCAATAAAGAGCCTTCATAACTGGAATAAACGGTTCCCGGCTCAATATCAATAAAATCGCCTTTTTTGACCGGCACGATCCGAAACAGTCCTTCAAAATCTTTAGCTGCCGCCCGGCGCAGGAATTCCTCCTTGGTCACACCGTCTGCCAGCCCCATGATCACTTTGGCATCCTTGGAAGCCTCCAAAACATACCAGGACTTTGACTTACCATAATCATGCTCCTGTTTTAATGCATATTTATCATCCGGATGCACCCGGATCGACAGCAGTCCCTCAATATCCAAGTATTTTACCAGCAGTGGAAATTTTTCCGGAAATTCGGAAAAAACTTCCTCACCAACTAATTTACTGCCATATTCCTGATAAATATCCTCTAAGGTTTTGCCTTGCAGCGGCCCATTGACTACCCGGCTGACACCGCTGGCTCTGGAACACAACTCCCAGCTTTCCCCATACTTATCATTATCCGGTAATTCAATATTTAGTTCCGTGGCAAATTTTTGTCCACCCCAGATTTTTTTCTTAAAAACCTTTTCAAATTTTAACGGATACATCCTCTTCTCCTTTCAAGCAATCACTCCAAAAGCCGGCCATTTTATTGCCATTCCTGAATTTCCATTGAAACAGGCAACAGCAACCATCGCTATTTTTCCTAAGTATACCACATTATTCTGTATTTGATAATAGTTTTTAAAAAGAATTTTAAACAATGGCAAAAGTATTGACAAAAATACCATCGGCCTGCCATTGTTCCAATAATTTTACTTCTTCCGGTCGGCGGATCGTGTAAATATTGACCTGAATCCCCAAATCATGGGCCCTTTGAATTAATGCCGGACTGACATACTCAATTGACGGGTGAATGGCTGCTATCTTTAAGCCGCTTTGTTCGGCATATTGAAAAACATCAATTAAATTGGAGCAGTACAGCAATCCCAAAGGAATGCTTTGATCCAGGGCCTGCACATTTTTCAGCAAATAGTGATCAAAGGAAGAAACCAACACCGGCCTTGGATATTGATGGATAATTTCCACTACTTTTTCTGCCAGATCCTGATTTTCTTCAATCGCCGGTTTTTTCAATTCAATATTTATTAAAATATCTGCCGGTATTTGGGCCATTACTTCTTTTAACAGCGGCATTTTTTCACCGGCAAAAGCCGGATCAAACCAGCTGCCGGCATCCAGTCGGCTTAACTCCTGATAACTGTGATCTTTTAATAAGCCTTGACCATTATTGGTCCGGCCCAGATAAAAATCATGCATAACCACAATTTCTCCATCTTTGGTTCGTTGAACATCCAGTTCAATTGCCTTGGCTCCGGCCTGAACTGCCATTTGAAAAGCAGCCATTGTATTTTCCGGTGCATGCTCTGACAATCCTCTATGCGCAAAATAAATCATATTTTTCTCCTTATCGTCCTTAAAAAACTGGTTGATAATTTGCTGAATTTGCCGGTCGGCAAGTGATATCAAATAGCCAGGCAAAAGCCTGACCATTTGCTGAATTTAACTATCCGCAAGCCAGATCAGCAAGGCCAATCATCCCGGTTATTAAAATTATCCGCTTCTGTGTCGGGCCAATAATAAATGCGCCTTTTTATCTTAATCGAGAATATCTCAAGTCAGACAAAAAGGCGCATTCGATTTCTATCTTTGAACTCTGCCTGAAGCATCGCCTTTAATCAAGGTTTCCACTTCTTCCTTGGTCACCAGGTTAAAATCTCCAAAAATGGTGTGTTTTAGTGCCGATGCGCCAACTGCAAATTCCAGTGCTTCCTTAAAACAGTCTTTCATCAAAAGTCCGTAAATTAAGCCTGCTGAGAACGAGTCACCGCCACCTACCCGGTCAACAATCCGAATGTCATAATGTTTGGAATGATAAAATTCCTGGCCATCATAAATTAAGGCTGACCAGCCATTATCAGAAGCCGAATGACTTTCTCTTAATGTCGTTACTACATATTTAAAGCCAAATTTTTCTTTCATTTGCTTAAAAATGCTGTGATAACCCGATAAGTCAAGTTCTCCCTTGGTCACATCCGTCCCTTCCGGCTTAAAACCAAGTACTTTTTCGGCATCTTCTTCATTACCGATACAAACATCAACATATTCCATTAATTTGGTCATGACCGCTTGTGCTTCCGCCGGAGTCCATAATTTTTTCCGGTAGTTTAAGTCAACCGATACTGTTACACCGGCTTTTTTAGCTGCTTTTAATGCTGCTTCTGTAATCGCTGCCGCGCTTTTGCTGATCGCCGGAGTGATCCCGGAAAAATGGAACCAATCTGCTCCTTCAAAAATTGCATCAAAATCAAAATCTTCCACCTTTGCTTCGGCAATCGAAGAATTGGCCCGGTCATAAATAACTTGCGAAGCCCGCATCGAAGCACCATGCTCCAAATAATAAATTCCCAAACGATCTCCGCCTCTGGCTACATAATCGGTATGAACTCCGTAGCGACGCAATTCATTGATCGCACATTGGCCGATGGCATGAGCCGGAACCTTGGACACAAAATAAGCATCTAAGCCATAATTAGCTAATGAGGTACATACATTGGCTTCACCGCCGCCATATATCACATCAAATTGATTGGCCTGGACAAAGCGCAGATGATCGGCCGGTGACAAACGCAACATAATTTCTCCGAGGGTTACTACTTTTTTGCTCATATTTTACTCCTTGTATGGTTTATTGTTAATTCAATTTTTTTGTTCTTCCCCTTGACCGGTCAAGGATCTTACTCAAAATCCCCAAACCGTTAGGTTGGTCATATTATTTTTGGGCTCTGGCTTCTTTGACTGCATCCACAAATGCCTTGGCGGTAGCGGTAACTGCAGCAAAATCACCGGTTTTCGCTCCCTTGGTCAACTCGCCGCCAATGCCGACTGCCACGGCACCATTTTTGATCCATTCATGTACATTACTTAAAGATACTCCGCCGGTTGGCATAAAATTGCCCTGCGGCAACGGTCCGCGAAAAGCACTGATAATACTTGGACCAAAGGCATTGCCCGGAAATACTTTTAAAATTTCCGCTCCATATTCTAACGCGATCACTGCTTCTTTCGGGGTCATCACCCCCGGGAAATAAGGAATGGCATAGCGATTGCAAAGTTTAGCCGAAGCCTCATCAAAGCAAGGGCTGACCACATATTTTGCTCCCGCCAAAATGCAGGCTCTGGCTGTTTCAGCATCCAGGACGGTGCCGGCACCGATAACCACATCTTCATTGGCATACTCTGCCGTTAATTCCTTGATAATATCAACCGCTCCCGGTACTGTCATGGTAATTTCCAAGGCTTTAATCCCGCCCGCTTTTATAGCTTCAATAATTTTTTTCCCTTCTTCTTTAGAATTCGCACGAATGACTGCTACTACGCCGCTATCAATCAGGGTTTGAATCGTTTCATACTTTTTCATAATATTCTCCTTATTTCTAAACAATTGGTGGAGCTGTCTCCTGAATTTTCAGTAAAGCAAGAGACATAAAGCAATTCCATCTATCATTATATGTCATTTTTTTCAAAAATCCAATCCCTTTTTGCTTTTTTGTGGATAGTAGCCAGTTTTTGATGATTTTTTACTGCAAACATCACTATGCTGATGAAAATCATTCTTTTTTTCGGTCTTAAAATCCGACAATCGTTCCGGTAAATGCCCTGAGATTCCCGGCGCTATGACGGGAATCTCAGGGCATTTGTTAAGCCGGCTGTATCATTTGTCTGTCCTGAGGACTGATCGGCTAAAATTTTAATCCAAGCCCTTTCTTTGGGAAAGGGATACTTTCCCTATTTTAAAATAATTTTCTTCAACTCCGATTTGCAGCGGATCTCCCTGGATCAGTATAAAGACTCCAACATCGGAATAATCATTGCCAAACAGAGCTGAGCGATGCTCCGGCAGCAGCAGCCGTTTTTCTCCCACATAAGGCTGTAGGACCGCTTCCAGAATTGCCTCAGTTTTTAATTCCCGGCCCGGTCCCGATAATTGTTTGGCGGCTGTAATATCCCGCTTTTCGATCAGTATTTGTTTATCCCTGATCGTCATTTGATAAAAGGGAATTTCCAGTCGTTCTTGGGTTTTTTGGTCATATAATATTAAATTATCATAACCGACCAGGCCGATCAGACGAATACTTTGGCAAATTTCCGCTACCTGACTTTCGGTTTTAGCATTCAGTCCATAGGCAAAACTACGATTAATGCTGTCGATCGTTTCCTGTTCCGCAATTTTTATTTTAGGACGCCGGTCCGGATCATAGGCTGAGCGTGAATAGGTCTTTAAAGCAAACACTCCATCGCGCATGGCCCGTTCTGCTGCTTTTTCAACCACCAGCCGGCTGTGCTGCCAGTTTCTGTCTTGTCTGACCTGGACTAGGGACACAAATAAAAAAGGCAGTACAATAAAAAGCCCAATGATTCCAATTTTTAAACTGCTCATTATAATCCCTCCGCCCGAATCAAACCACCACTTCTGGCCATGATCACCCGCTCATGGTCAGCCATCCCCAACATGGTTTTTAATTGCTGAAATGGGGTTGGTGTATTATTTTCCACACTGATGTAAAAAAAATCGCCCAGATCCATGCTATATCGCCCGCTGACTTTGATCTCCTGGTATATTTCATAATTATAATTGCCTTCATAATAATAATCCAGTTTTCCAGTGTCCGCATTTTCGCTGAAATGCTTTTGTAAATGTGCCAAGGTCACCCGATAACCAGTTCCGGTAGCAGCCAATACCGCTTCCAACTCGGTCAAGGAATGACTTTCAATATATCCCAGCTCACAAATTAAATCAGCTGTTTTTTGCGTTTGCGTTAAAACCATCTGATAATTGATTTCCTCCTGGCGCTGAAAGCGATAGTAAGTGGGGATCACAAATAGCAGCACCACAATTAACAGCAGCGCAAATAGTCGGTCTAATGCCTGCATCATCATTCTTCAACCCTCCATTTCCCCTCCTGCTGAAAAAGACAAAATTGCCGGGCCGCTAATTGCTTCTGTAGCCTGGAATCAGCTTTAAATCCCGGCTCTTCCGGCAAGTATTCTACTCCCAAAATCTCCCGGCAAAACACCGCATATTCATATTCGGTATTTTGATAAATCACCGCCATTTGTTCTTTCTCGGCAACCAGTATTAAATGAGCTGCCAGCTCCAGGCCGTTGCAATAATACCTTAAACCGGCTGCCCGGTCAACGGTCACGGCCGGCTTTGTCCTGGCGGCAGTGACCCGATAGTTGTCACTCAGCTGCACCGTGATCGCTACTACCACTAATAAGGTAGCAATCGCTACCTCCAGTAAATTAAGAAGCTTTTCCATAATCTTATTCCTGGGTAAAAGTAATCCCCTTGATCACATCATTTTGATCATATGCCAGCTGCGCATAAAAGCTGGCTGTCGGATTGATATAATGGCTATGACTGCTGTCATTGGCATTTTTAATTTGTGCATCAATGGCTGTCCGCTGCATTTCACTTAATGAGCTGACCTTACCATTTGAAATACTGCCACCGCTGATATAAGTTGCACTGCTGGTCTTGGTTTTAACACTGATAATAAAGTCCCCGGTTTGATCAGCATAAAGTTTAATGGCACTGATCACATCAGCTCCCGAAGTTTTGGCATTATTATATGGTGCATAGCTGGATTCCGATAAATCCTTGCTGACCTTATCCAGCTGTTGACTGCTGGCCTCAGCCACACCTCTGCCCTTGTTATAAAGACTTAATCCTGTACTAACAATCCCGATAAACAGTAAAATTCCCACACCCAGCCACAATGCTTTTTGAATATTTTGATCCATTGCTTATCCGCCTTTCTTATAACCTTACTCTGCTCTTTCTGCACATCCGGTGCGTATCCGTAACTTACCTTTTCCTTACCGATCTTTCCAATTCTAATGTGTTAACTGTTTTTCTGAATTTCCCCCTCTCACTGTCCTCCCGGTAGATCCCGGCCGGTGGCACTAATCCTCCCTAAATTCCCTGATAAAACTGGTTTAAACTTGCCATGCCGCTGTTTATCACCGGTAGATCCCGGCCAGCGGCGCTAATCCTCCCTAAATTCCCTGATAAAACTGGTTTAAACTTGCCATGCCGCTGTAAATCATGGGAATGATCAAGTACAGTAAAATCAAAGCATATGCTGGCAAAAAACCGATGATTTCACCCATGACCAAGCGCTTAACGATCATTTGGCGATTGATTTCTTTCCTTTTTTCCAAATAATAGGCTTTTTCATGAGCCAAATCATCAAAAGCCTGCTGCAAAGATAAATCTTTAGAGGCCGCTTCCAGCTGCAAAACTAATGTTTGAAAATCGCTGTGTTTGGCCGTTTTCAGTTCCGCAAAGGCGGCTTCCGTTCCCATTGTCAAATTATTAAGGCAGCGCTCAAACTGCTCTGTATAGTAGTCCGAAAACATATTCAGCCAAGTTAAAATTTCTTCCGTTCCCAGTCGCGAATGATACATCAGCATTAGTAAAATACTGCGATAGCCTGCCACTTCATCTTCTCTTTCCGCTTCTCTGACTGCCCGCACCAGCCAATCCGACAGCCGATAGCTATATCCCAGGGCAAAGGCAAGTACCGCCAAAATCAAAACTTGCTCCAGACCCAGCCAAGGTTTTTGCAACTGTAGGTATTTGTCATATAAGCGCTGAACATAGAAATCCGGATGATGGGGTTGAAACCGGTCCAACTCCGGCAATTGTCCGGCCTGCTCACGCAAAAAGGTCAAAGCTTCGGTTTTGCTCATTTCGGGATTTAGCTTTGATAGCCATTCCTTTTCTTTTTGCCGCCAAAGCCGCTGATATTCCTGGCTGTTTTCAATAAACAAAAGTCCATTTTCTAAAACTGAGTGCTCTTCTAAATAACGGTGCTCCTGCCAATTTACTGTCAGGACCAAAAGCAAACCGATGCCAAAGCTGAAAATTCGAATTTTTCTTTTATTATCCGCCAGTTGAACAGCAGTTTTCTGTTTAGCTGTGGGCTCGGCTAAAATTCCGATATTTTGAATTTTACGCAGTAACATAACCGCCGATAAAATCAGACAAAACATGGTAATTTCCGAAATCTTTCCCCAACGGCTCTGATAAAAAATTCGCAGCGGCTCAAAATTGGTAGTGGCCCAATTCTGTAAGGGCAGCATCCATAAAAGCGGCAGTACCGCAATCACATGCAGACTCTTAAGCGAATAATTTAAGCGTTCCCTTTTCATTTCTTCAACTCGCAGTTCATTGGTCAAATGACTTAGGCTGTTCATAAACACACTTTGTCCGTTTTTTTGGCCATCTCCGTATTCAGCAGTAATATAACAAAGATTGAGCAGCATTTTTAAATATTTATTCGGTGCCTGCTGATTATAAATCTGAACCGCTTCCTCAACATTGCTCTCCAGCAAAACCTCATATAAATACTCGCCCTGGATCAGCATTGGGCTGTCCTTATCCGGAAACTCCTGGCAGGCTTCATAGATCGCTTCTTCAACTGTTCCCTGTTCATGATATTTCTGCCGGACCAGTTCATTAAATAAAATTTGCCCTTTTAACAGCCGGTTATGTCTTTTCACCAAAATATAATCAATCACCACCTCCAGCAATACCAGGGTCACAAACAAATACATACCCAAATACACAATATTGCCGGTGATCAATAATAATCCGCCCAAAATCAGAAAAAAGCATAAGATCAGTTTCCGGAAAAAATCCCCAACTTGATTGAATAATTTTTCCTCGCGTAATCGCGTCAATTGCTTTAAGCTGTACTGACAGCGAAGCACCAAAGAGCGGGTATAGGAAAAGCGCAGCAAAAAATAATATAAACGCAAATTGGACGGATAAACAAATTCGGCTTTTTTTCTGATTTTGATTTTCTTTGTTCTTTGGCTATACCAAATTGCGATCACAAGCAAAGCCAAAGTTAATGACCAAATCCCCACTAATATCGGTTCCATTTTTCTCCCCCTTTTCGTTCTCTGCTTTTTTGACTGTTAAACCAGTCGATGCCGGCAACCGGCCAAAAAGTCTTTAAATTGCTGCTGGTCCTCTGTGGTCATATGCCGGTATTTCATTCTCTTCTCTTTTGACTGTTAAACCAGCAAATGCCGGCAACCAGCCAGAAAATCTTTAAATTGCTGCTGGTCCTCTGTGGTCATATGCCGATACATGGCTGATATATTTTTAGTTGAAGGTAAATTTTTAAGCTCATATCCATGATCATGATACACCATGATATCCTGCAGCCGATAGCCCGTGCTTTCCGGAATGATTTCGGTAATTCTTTCCACATAGCGGTTTCCATCATAGTCTTTGCCTAAGTGGATATCAAACTGAATCACTCCTGTTACCTGCTCTTCAGCAATCGTTTCATCTCTGAAAATATTACATTTTAAAAGGGAATTTCGTAAAGATAGTATTAAATCTGCCGTGGTTTTGGCATGATGGGTAAATAAGGTGAAAAGGGAAGCTACCTGTGCTGTTTGCAGCATCAAGGCTGCCACTTCATCGGTGGCCACTTCGCCTAAAATATTGACAGCCCCGTCTGTCTTTTTTTGCAAATCAAGACCAGCCTGGCCGGATATGAATTCGGTTTCCCGAAAAGTTAAAATGTTTCGCATTGGATAGACCTTACGCAAATGCAGCTCAAAAGCCATTTCCTGAATTCGTAAAGTTAAAGTGCCGTAAATATGTTTGATCAGAGCCATCAACAAAGTCGTCTTGCCACTGCCCTGTGAGCCGGTAATGGCCATAATTCGGCCACCTTTGACCAAATACTTGAGCCACTCCGCTAAAATATCAGCCTGATGCCCATAAAATAATTGGGTGATCTCTAATTGTTTAATATGGAATTTGCGGACAAAAAAGGCCCAACTTTCTGAAAAAGGAGGTCGCACCACCACCACTCTGGAACCATCACGCATGTCATTGACTTTATAGCCGATATTCTCTGAAAGTTGTCCGGCTTTATTATATCGATAAATATTCTGACACACCCGCCTTAACTCTTTTTCTGATTGAAAACTTAAAAAAGCCAGATGAATCGGTTTCCCCCGAAAGAAGATCCAGACACTGTCATAATTACGGGCACTCTTTTCTTTTGGCTCTTCTTCCTCAGGCCGGCTCCAAAATTCCAGTTTTTGCTTAAATTCATTGCTCACTTCCTCATTAATTTTTCCGGAAACGCCACCGGAGATCCCGTCAACCGCCATTTCACGCAGCCGGTCAACCACTCCGAAGCCTTTATAATAGCGATAAATTTTATGAGCCAGTAAGACCCTCTCCTCTTCCTCACTTAAACCGATCGCCTCCTGAGCATAAATGTTTTTGATTTCTTCAGCGGTGATAATGTAGGAAGGTGTTTCTCCGCCTTCAATAATGTGTTTGGCTGCATCCAAGTGATATCGGTCAATAAATTCTTCCAGTGCTTTATCCTGATACTGCTGCTCATACCGATACAGCAAAATATCAAACATATCCTCCATCGATAATTGATCTTCTCTGCAATAGGGCACGATCTCATAAATCGCCTCCCGCCCAGGCAGATATTGCCGGATAATATCTTTAATTATTTCAACAACATAGATTTTATCCGCCCGGTAACCGTATCCGCATTGCTTTAAAGCGGTCTGCAAATGCAGACAGCGACTTTTGGCCCGCTCATATTCCTCACTGTGTTCTTTGTAATCTAAATATCTTTTCGTTTCCTGATAAAGCTCTTCCTTAACCTGGGCAAACAATTTTTCAAAGCTGATTTCTGCTTCCCGCTTTTGATGTTGACGGATCAGCTTTTGTTTTTCATACCAAAACATTCCCTGAAAAATCGCCACTGCCAAAATAACCGCCGTCCCCGGCAATAAAGACTGGATCATGTTGGTCTTACCTCCCCCGCACTGATGAATTTGGCAAAACTTTTATATGTTTTTCCCCAGTTATTTTGTTTTCGGTTTAAATAATCAAGCAGATTGCCCTGATTAAAGGCATCAAATAATTCATAAGAAAAATCAAGACCAATGATATCGGCTGCCGGGATCCCCTTGCTCAGCCGGTTCTTCGTCCATTTGCTTTCCGGAAAATACTGACCAAAAACCAGCAGCGGTAAGTCCTTTAGCCGGCCCTCCCAATTCCAGCCCTGATATGTCCTCATGATGGCCATTGATTGCGGAAAACAAAGCACGGTTTTATCGGTACTCCGGCTAAATTCGATTTCTGTCTGCAAATCTGCAAACACATAATGATAGCCTTCGCCGGCTTTCTCCAATAAATATTCAAATAATGCCTGTCGATATTCTGCCTCTTTTTCATCAATATAAGAGGCATCCAAGTAATCTAAATTTCTGGCCAACGGAACACTGTAATCCTTAAGGAGCTGAGTACTCAGCTGACCGTTTACGGCCAGACGCATTAAATCATTTCTCTTCTTTTCCGCATCCTCGACGGTAATTCCCAAATAATACTCGGTTTTTTCCGGTTTTCGGCTGATCAGCAAATGCTTTTTATCGCTGAAGCGAGTAAACAGTACTGCCAAAAAGCTGAGCTGGCTGGTCAAATGTCCGCGCCCGGTCATATCAGCAAAGCCAATGATCATCGCAATCCTCTCCTTTCCCGGCGAAAATATTTCTTACTTTCCCGATAGGTGATTCCGTTGGTAACTTCCAGAACATAAGCCAATGCATTTTTATATTCTCTTGATAACGATGATATTTGATAATATCCGTCAAATAATCCTTCATTGGAAATCAATTTATTTAATTTGTCCCACTCCACTGTAATGATCTCAACTTTAGTCGTTTCTGATCTTTCAGCAATTAATCGGGCCAGATATTGTTTATTTAAGACCGATTCCTTGATATGATCTGCGTAGACAACCAATATTTGCTTCGGCTGCTCCGTTTCTAAATAACGTAAAAATGACTTGATCTCCGGATGATAGGGCGTTAAAAAACAAATGGTATTTTGTGCAGACAAATTAAGATTTTCTGCTTCAATAATACATCTTTCTTCCCCGCAATAATTCGTCAGGGGATGGATGCTTAAACTATCGACATAATCTTCGGAAATTCTGGAAAAACTTTCCGAATAGACTTCATATTTTCCGTAATGAATTGCCAGTAATGTGGCTAATGTATATACAAATTGGCGTTTGGCCGCCGATTTTTTACCTAGAATTTGAATCATCGCTGTCTCCTTATGTTTTTGATATTCTGTAATCTGCTATGATAGGTCAATAAGGTACAAATGTTTTTGTGTGGAATTTTTCACCATCTGAGTAAATCCGGTCCTGCATCCGGCCATTTCCCTCTGCGCAACTTAATGGCCAAAATCGAACTTTGCCGGTAAAACCCCATTGGCTTAATATTCCACCGCTTTGACAGAACCGGCCGGCACTTGCTCCTCCGGCAATTCATCAACTGCTGGCCCATTTTCCGGTTTTTCTGTTAATTCCAAATGTTGCTGATTTTGTAAATTCTTATTTTCCCCGGCCGGATCAGCCGGCATTTCCGGGTTTAATACATTTTCTTGACTGCTTATTGCCTGACTTTCAGCCTTTAAAAATTTTTCATCTGCTTTCAACTGAATCAAGGCCAATTCCAAATGATTTCTTTCCTCTCCCATCATCCGGCTTCGGGTTATTTCTTCATACAGCGGCTGGACTGAGCCATTCACCGGATAACGAACCACTGTATCCGGCATATCGACTGCTCTGGGATAAATACTTAAATATAAATAGGCCTGCTCATAGCTTTGTATATCAGCCAGGGCGCTGCCCATCCGTACCCGCTCTGCTTCCGATAATCCCAGTACGATCATGTTCTTTTCCTGATTTAAGCCGCCAATCTGTTTATGCGATAATACACAATAATCATGTCCACTGGGAAATTGGATCCGCAGATCGGTATAATCTCCTATTTCTAATTGCTCCGGTAATTTTTGAACAACAATCTCCTGTTGATTCACCATTAATTCCGGCTGATTTTGATAGAAAAAATCCGGTTGTAAAATCACTTTCGGCACCAATTTGACCCAGGTCCGCTGTCCGATTGCCTGTTCCGGCACAACCAAAGCCCCGGCCGGGATCAGTTCCTCTTCAGCGGCCATCAAGCTGATATCTTCTGCCTGAATGATTTCACCCAAAGCAATTTCCCGATTTACACTTACTACTTCCTTACGCACCACCGGCGGAATTTTTTTCGTTGCTGCCTGCTGCCAATACCAATAGCCAAAACTGCTGCCGCTACCGATCACCATCCCTACTAAAACAAGTCCTGCCCACTTCAACACACTCCGAATCATCCCTCGTCTGCGTAATGTCATAGTTTCCTCCGTTTTAATAATATGATTGTTTCTTTCCTTACTCAACTTTATTGCCGTCTTTTTGGCTGCTGTTGTCTCCGTTTTCAGTGCTCCTATTCTAATATTTTTCGTTTAAAGACAGAAACCGTAAATTCACAACTTCCTGCGAGAGCTGACTTTCCAGTCACCGGCCTACCAAAAAATTTGCGATAAGTGCTCACGCTGTTCCTTGGTCGATGAGAAAGCATCTTTCCAAAAAGGAAAATTATAAATCTGTGCCTGACTTTTTCTTTGGAAAAATAATAACTCTTCCTGATTACCAAAATTGATAAAGACCTTCAGCCGCCGACCAACTTCCGCTTCTGCTGCTTTGACTGTCAAAAGAGCTTTGCCTGCCCGCCATTCACTTCCGCTGACCACCAGCACCGGATGATCTGCCTCTGCAAAATATGGATGAGCATAAGTACCAAGATCAGCAATGATCCAGTCATAATTTTCTTTTTTTAATCCGGCCAGCCCTCTCTCCTGATAATGCTTGTAGTAATCAACCCGCCGAATTCGAAACATTTTTTCATTGCCTGCCTGAAATCCAAAGCCGCTGAATATTTTTTCAATTTCAGCCAAATCATTGCCTGCATTCCACTCCAGCATAGCTACTCGACCGGTCATTGCTAAGGCATTGGCCAAACATAAACTTAAATGAGTTGCTCCCAATCCTCTGTCTGCTCCTTTAACCGCTATCGTCTGCAGCTTTTGGCCTGCTTTTCTTCCGGAAAACATGGCTTCCTCCCCTCATTGCCGGTATCCTTGTTCATTTTTTTCGGCTTATCATTTTTTTCTTATGGGCAGCAGATACAAGATATTTCTTTGTTTTGTCAAACCAGGAGTCTTTGACGATTTCTGTTTTATTCGGGTTTTGACCAGCATAGCTATGTAAACTTTTTTGATAGGGAAAAAGGGCAAATTCAGTTTCCGGATAATCCCGCTGCAGCCTTTCCAGCAAATCATCTTCCGCCAAATTTAAAAGGAAGCGGTACTCGATCAGCTGTTCGTTAAACATCATATCATCAAAGTCTGCCATATCCCACGCCGCTCCCGAACACACCAACCAAATATTCCGCTGCTGCTCTGCAAATTGTTTTCGCTTTTCGCTGGTCAATACTCCTCCATCAATAAAAATCCGGTCATAATCCTGCCAATTGGCCGGGCCGCTCTGATTTTTATTGAGCGGGAAAATTTCCATTTGGTCTAACTGAAAGCAATGTTTTTTGATTTCCACTTCTTCTGCTACCAAACTCAGCTTTATGATCTGCTGACGCTCACTCCAATCTAAAATTGCCACCTTCTGCCCATTTTGAGCTGCTGCAAATGCATGTGCATAAGTTACAAAGCTGGTTCCAGCTCCCGGCCGAATGCCCAGATAGAGGCTGGCATGATCCGGCAATTGTGGTTTTCTTTCTCTTTTCAAGCCCAGCTCAGATAAACGCTCTTTGATTTCAGCAAAACTCTGTGGACGCTTTTCTCTTTTGGGCTCACTGCATTCATAAATCAATTTGACCAAATCTTCCGAATACTCTTTTAGCCAACTACTCATTTCCTTGCGCTGATAAGGCAGGCTGGTAATTTGGTGATGACTCAGCAGATAATATAAAGTCATGCCAAAGGCATAAATATCTGATTTTTCATCACTTCGAAAAACTCCAAATTGCTCAGGTGCAGCATAGGCTTTTGTGCCTAGAAAATTAGTGTCCTGAGTTCGCTCCGGATCAGCATATCTGGCTATACCAAAATCAATTAAGGCCAGATACCCATTGGCATCTAAAATAATGTTTTCCGGTTTTAAATCCCGATAAATGATCGGTCTATCAAGGCCTTCATGTAAATAGCTTAACACATCAGCCAATTGGCCAGCAATACGGATCAGCAGATCTTCGCCAAAGCCATTTTTCTCAGCCATCCATTCTTCCAAATTCTTACCCTGTGCATACTCCCGAATCAAATACACAAACTCATCATCTTCCAGAACATCAATAATTTGGGGGATATTGGGATGAGATAATTGTTTTAAAATCTCTATTTCCGGCAGCTGAAAATTGTTTTCTTTTCTCATTTTTTTGACAATTCTCTTCGTCTGCAGACCCATATGCTCCGTCAAATAAATGACATTGGCCTCCGTCTGATGCAGGCATTTTAAGATAGTATATTTTTCGCATATTATATCCATTTTATTATGCCTCCAACCCATTATTTTACAAATTCTCAAGACCTAGTACTAATTCTCTTTTCCTATTCGCTTTATTATTATATCATATTTTTTTAGAAAAGTCGTCCTCTATTTGCGGAATTTCATAATCATTCTGTAAAATTTTTATTAACTAAATATTAAAGTTTTTAGATATAGGTTATCCTTTTTCCTGCCAGCCGCTATTTCTTTTGATTCATTTTTCATGCCTTTAACATTTTTCAGACCCGGCTGATCCTTACTGGTCGCCAGACATAAAAAAAGCCTGCCTCCCCGTACCGGTATTGAGCAAAAATTCCAGGGAGATCAGGCATAATAAAAAGCTGTAGCTAGATGATTTTATCAAAATACCGGTTGAAAATAAGATCCGATACTTTTTAATAAAATCCAAGCAACAGCTGCTGATGATTTATTTTGTTACCTTATGATTTAGTAATGTTATCATTGCTTTTTTTCCTAAGAAAGCCAGCAAATAAGCAGAAATCGCCAGTAAGATGATGGTTGCACCTGAGGGAATATTCATTTGGTAGGAAATCGTTAAACCTGCCAAATTAAACATGATCCCTAAAATACCGGCTCCGATCATTACCCGGCTTAGACGGTTGGTAAATAGTTTAACAATTGCCGGCGGCGCAGTCAACATGGCAATGGACAAAATAATGCCCACCACTTTTATTAAAATGACAATACTGACAGCAATCATCAAATATAATATAAACTCCAGAGTCGATGTCCGAATGCCAATGATCCCGGCATATTCTTCATCAAATAAGTACATTTTCCAGTAGCTATACAGCAATGTCACAATCAGCAGCACCGCCGCACTAAGGCCAATCATGACTCTTAAATACAGGGCATTGACAGTTAAGATATCACCAAATAAATAAGAAGTCATATCCGGCGGATATCCCGGTGTCAAGGCGATAAATAAAATTCCCAATGCCATGCCGGCTGCCCATAGCATGCTGATCAAGGTATCTTCATTGGTATTGCTACGTTTTCGAATTTGTGCCACTCCCAGGGCTGCCAGTATGGCAAAAGCAATCCCGCCAAAAATCGGTTCAAATTTCAGAAAATAACCCAAACCAATTCCGCCAAAAGAGACATGTGCAATCCCGCCGCTAAAACTAACCAACTTTTTTTCAACAATAATCGTTCCGACAATGCCGCAGACAATACTGGCAAAAACTGCAGTCAGAAAGGCATTTTGCAGAAAAGTATATTTAAAAAGAGCTTCTATCATTGTACTTTTCTCTCCTTTCCTATCAGTCCTTCCCAAATTGGCAATTCTGACCGGCAAATGGTTTTATTGACATAGATAAACCGCGAAATGAACGGAGCGGTGTCCAATTGATCATGAGTGATCATTAAAATAGTCATGTTTTTATTAAGCTCCGCCAAAAGCTGATAAATTTCTTTTTTGGAGGCCTCATCGACTCCGGCTGTCGGCTCATCCAAAACCAAAATAGTCGGATGGGTCATCAATGCTCTGGCCACCAATACTCTTTGCATCTGGCCCCCGGACAGCTCTCCTATTTGCCGCTTTTTTAAGTCCCCGATCCCTAACCGCTCCATTACAAAAGCTGCATGCTCTTTTTCATGCCTGGTAAAACGATGGCCCAATGTAATCCGCTTAGGTAAATGGCCCAGGAGAATGACTTCCAATACCGTGATCGGAAAGTTCCGATCAAATGTTGTCAGCTGCGGCACATAGCCCAAGGTTTCTCCCGGATCCAGTTCAATCGTTCCCCGAACCGGCTTAATAATACCTAAAATCGCTTTGATCAGGCTGGTTTTGCCACCGCCATTCGGACCGATGATCCCAATAAAATCACATGCTTCCACTTCCAGATTAACATCCGTCAAAGCCATCGTTTGTCCATAATTTACTTGTAAATGATTGACCTTTAAAATCGGCATATTTTCCTCTCTTTTTGGCAAAGAAAATTTAATTCAATGTAGCGGCAAAAGTTTCTGCCAATTTGTCCAAATTTTGCAGGTAATTTTCAGCCAGCGGCTCTAATTCCATAACTTCTCCGCCAATTTCACCGGCAATGGTTTTCGCTTGATTATTGTCAAATTCTTTTTGATAAAAAATAACTTTAATCTCATGATCTTTGGCAAAATCAATGACCTTTTTTAAATGCTCGGCTGTGGCCTGCTTGCCTTCTTTTTCAATCGAAATTTGATCCAGATCATAATCGTCGGCAAAATATCCCATAGAAGGGTGCATAATAATGAAATCCCTGGTTTTAACTTTTGACAGCACTTCTGTTAATTTTTTATCTTTTTGCTGTAGCTGATTTAAATAAGTTTCTGCATTCTTTTTATAAGTTTCTGCATTGGCTGCATCCATTTCGACCAAGGCATCACAAATGGCAATCACCATAACAGCCACTCTTTTGGGCGACATCCAAATATGTGGGTCACGGCCGCTGTGGTGATGGTGATCATCATGGTCATCATGTTTGGCTTTGGCTTGATGATCATGGTCATGCTTATGATCCTCATGTTTTCCTTCATCCTTATGATCATGGTCATCATGTTTGGCCTCATCTTTATGTTCACCATGATCATGATCATCATGCTCATGGAACTCATCTTCTTCAAAGAATCTCTCCGGATATTCATCTGCCGCGGCTTTGGCTAAATCAACAATTTTGGCCTTAGTCATAGTATTGGGAATAATTCCTTCCACTTCTACCGGCACGGAAATAGTAAAATAAATATCTGCTTCTTCTAAAGCCACCATTTCCTTGGGACTGGCCTGATACACTTCCGGACTGGCTCCCGGAGGCAATAAAGTGGTAACCTCAAATAAATCTCCGGCTACTGCTTTCACCCACTCTGCCTGCGGTAATATGGTAACGACAGCTTTCGGTTTTGCATTACTTGTTTGAGTTTCATTTGCGGGAGCAGACTTAGCGGCTGCTTGCTCTTTGCCGGTTTCTCCCTTGTTTTTTTCAGTTGGAGCCTGACCGGTACAAGCTCCCAGTGATAGTACCATCAATACCAGCACCATAAAAATTGATAATCTCTTTCTCATTTTATCCTCCTTAACCGTATTTGATCACGGCTCTTAATTTTCTTTGCAAATCATTTGCATTTGCATCTTAAGAAATTATACCACAGCAAGTTTAGTCTGTCAAAAATAAATTTTGATTTCACTATTTTTAATAAAATAAAAGTACTGCCTACTCATACCAAGTGTCAAAAGTTAAAAAAGAGCTAACTTTTTATATCACTTCAGCCATTAAGCAAACTGTACTTTAAAATAAGAATTGTTTAATCGGGATGCCCTTCATTCTCGATCATTTATAAATCCATAATCTCCTCCCGGCTTAGTCCGGTGTACTCCATGATCTTTTCGATCGGAAAGCCATCTCTTTTCATTTTGACCGCAAAAGCTAGCTTTTCCCGATGTTCACCAATGGTAATGCCCTCTTGCTTTCCAATGGTAATTCCTCGGAGTTCACCAATACTAATTCCTTCTTGCTTTCCAATCGCAATTCCACGCAGTTCTCCTCGTTTTTCTCCACGTCTTTCCCCACGTTGTTCGACTCTATCAAAAATTGATTCCATGGTCTTTTCACCTCCTGATTCTTTGACTAATTCAATGATTTTTTCTTCGCTAAATCCTTTTCTGGTCGCTCCCAAATAGGTAATGATTTTGGTGGCGATCTCCACTAAGGTATCAATTTCCAGTTGATTCATGTTCTGAAATATTTTTAGGGTTTGTTCTTTAAATGCCTTCTCCTCCGGTTCATAAACAGAGATAATCGTTTTTAAATATAGGTATAGCTGCATTCCCAGATCATTGTCTTTCAGTACTCCAGCGTTTTCCCAGGAAAAATCATAGTATAGGGCCTGATATAGCGGCAGGTAGGGTAACAGTTCAGCCGGCAGTTCTTTCGGTAAAGAATCCTTTAGCTGCCGGTATTGCCAGCGCTTTTTGCCTTGATGGAACACCAGTGGCAAAATTGGGGAAAGCATCTGATTTTGGGATAAATCATGATGCCAAATCTCACTGATATAACGCAAAATTTGAATGGGCGTATACTTATCTTCATAGCTTTTATGCTCCATCAGTAGCAGTAAGTAGCAATTCAGATCCTGGAGCTGAAAGCGGAATAAGAGATCGGCTTCGCCCAGTTTTAAAGTGGGACTGATGGTTTTAGGTTCGACTGGAATCAGGGACTGATATCGAATGAGTGTCTGCAATTCTGCCGGCAAATAACTTTCCAAAAAATCAATCAACACCTCTTTTTGGCCCATATTGGCTTTAAAAAAGAGATCATGCGGTTGACTTAGTTCCTGCCCATTCTTTATTTTTGACTTTTTTATGTCCTTTTCCGTATTCCCGGCAGTATGATTCTTTGTTTGTACTGGCTTGGATGAAACCATAGTCCCTTTGTCTGTCAAGTACTCCTGTTTTTCTGCTCTTGTCTTTCCTATATCCGTTTCCACATGCGATTTTGACTTGTCATTTTTACTTTGCTTTTCCATATCTTCTCTCCTCTTATTATAAGATATTCCCACTGATTTTTCCACTATAAAATAGGGGATAAATTTTGTGAGTGCAGTTCAAAAATGTGACCCTTTTTTGATTCACATTACCACTTATATTTTCCTCGGAAATCAAGCACTGAAAGCAAGCGTTTCTTGCCTGTTTCTTGGTAAACTGCACTCACCCTTTATTTATAGATATTATAACAAGAGAAAATTCAAAAGTCGTCCACTGGTTGCGGAATTTCATTAAGGTTCGTAAAAGAATATGTTAAAAAAGCGTAAAACTTAAATAAGGTCTGTATTCATTGAAAATCTTTATATTAATATAGCCATATAAGCTCTCTCCCTGCTACTTTTATGCTATTTTTTGATCCCTCTCAATATTATTCTTTTTGTACCAAAAGAGATTTTGCTTATTGAAGTTTCTTCTACTTTAATAATAAAATCTTTATCCTCAAAAAACCTATTGATCCACTAAATATAAAAAGGCAGGATAGCAAGATATCCTACCTTTTCAAAAACAGAATCTTTATTACTAAAAAACTGATTTATTCATTAATATAACAAAGGTGAGATAGCTTACGCTATCTCACCCTGAAAGTTGATTTTATTCTTTACCAACACCATTTGACAAAGAACCTCAATCAGGAATGTGTTCAAAAATGAACCTTGATAATTTGATATTTACATAGTATTAGTAAAGAAAATTAACTGAAATCAATCAAATATGTATTCAAAATAACAAAAAGAGCCTTACGGCTCTTTTTGTTATTTTATCTGAGATTCAGATTATTTTGTTCCATTCAAAGTTTCAAATGCTTCACTGCTGCTTGCCATAGCATTATTGGCTTTGTCATAAATCTTAGCAGCCTGAGTAACTGTTAAGTCTTCAATTTGTTGCTCAGTAGCTACTTTATCTCTGGTAAGTAAAATTACAACTTCCCTACCATTTACAGTAATGGTTTGTCTTCCTGCACCAGGCTCTTTATTTAACTTAAAGTCTTGTGAGAATTCATAAGTACTAAATGATACAGTATTTTCATCAATCTTTTCAGTATACTTAATCTTTAATACAAAGTCCTTACCAGCTGTTGTACCAGCAGCCTCATCCTTTTCAACAATAATCGCCGGAGCATCTTTGAATTTTTCATTCTTAGTTACCACATTTGCATAAGCACCTGTTGCACTCATAGTAGTAGCATTCTCTTCATCATAAACAATTTTTGCTACCGCTGGAGCAATCTTATCAGTAATAGGCTTATTAAGTACAGTATCTACTGCGCCACTAGCAGCTTCTAACCAACGACCATATACATCAGCGGTTGCTTTATTAACTTTATAAGTTAATTCAATTCCATAATCTTCAAGTAATTGACCTGTTGGTAATGCTTTTTCAGTGTAAATTTCAAGAGTCTTACCATCAACTGGATTATATGTTAACTCTTTGTATTTATCACCTGCAGATTTAACCTTGAAGTTTTCTACTTCTACATTCAATAACTCAGTATCGAATTTAACTACGATTTTCTTGGTTTCTACAGCTTCAATACTCTTAATCTTTGGAGCATTGGTTGTGTTATCCCATTTCTTAATAGGATAAGATTTTTGGAAATTCTCAGTAGTATTACCAGCTAAATCTTTAACCTTATTGTTTACTACTAAATTAACTGAATCATCTGTATAAGTACTCAAATCATTACCAGTAATGAAATGCGCATCAGTCTTATCTTTACCTTTTTCATATGTTAAGTCAATTTTTACAATATCTGTTTGACCTTCATAGAAATCAGCAGTACCTTTGATATTAACAATTTCTTCACCTTTTTGCAATTTGTAGTTAGCTACATCAGTTGCTGATTCATCCATCTTTTCCTCAAATACTACAAATAAGGCAAAAGAACGATTATCTTCAGTAGTTCCATATTGTTGAAGTTCAACTCTCTTTACACCCTTCCAGGTTTTATCGCCAAACTCAAGAGTGGTGCTGTAATCAGCCATCATATTTTCATATAAGGAAGCATCCTTAATACCTTTGATAGTTAAGGTTAAGGTCTTGCCAGCATAAGATTCGCTAAGAGTCAATTTGGCTACTTTATCAACTTTCTTGCCATTATCGGTCTTAACATTAAGCTTGCTGCCTTTTTCTACTTCTTTGCCATCTTTATCAAGTAAAGTAAAGCGCTCTCTGGAAATATTTTTTACATCTTCATTGAAAGTAACTTTAATTTCTTTTTCGCCAGTTACTTCAGCAGAAACAACTTCCGGTGCTTCTCTATCAGCTACAATTTCCAAATTGAAATTTTGGCTGGCAAATGCATTTTTCCAATTATCCTGGATCTTACTATTATCAGCTTCACCTAAAATAGTAAATGGAACAGTGCCAGCTGGCAATGCTTTATCGCCATCTTTTTCATAGAACTTAACCCATACTTTAGATACAGAGTCTTTTTTCTCTACTGCTTTATCCATCTTTTCATCTTTGTATACTCCAACTGCAGTATAAGATGCAAAGCTGTGATAGAAATGTTTTGCAGTAATTCCCATTACTGGTTTGTTAAATTCAACAACTACAACTTTTTGATCAGCCTTTACAACTGTGGCTTCTGGAGCAGTTTTATCTGCAGTGTAAGTGTAAGCACCTTCAAAATAAAGGTTTGGATAGTTAGCATAGTCTTTTACATAGCTGTTATTATTCTTTGGATCGCCAACACATACCAAATACTCAGTACCGTCTTTTAATGTAGTAAAGGTACTAACTTTAGCAACTCTTTCATTGGCTTCATCAGCTGTTACTTTGGTTGTTAAATTAGATTTTCCATCTTTTAAAGAAACCTTTGCTCCGGATACCTTAACTGGCTCAGAGAAAGTAATCTCTAAAGATTTCGGTCCAGTAAAGACAACATTAGTAATGGTTGGGTTTTCATTATCAAAAGGAACAAACATAACTTCTTGTTTTTCCATGACAACACCAGCTGCATTTTTAACACCAGAAACTGTTAATTTAGTTTCTTTCTTGTTATCCATAGCAGTGTCACCAGCTAAAGTTAATACAACTGTTTTGCCATCTTCTAAAACAACAGCTTTATCAATTGTCTTGCCTTTTAATTTGTAGTTGCCTTTCTTTTCAGCACTGTCTTTATTAACAGTTCCGTTAAACATTACTGTAACTTCTCTTAAGTTATCAGCTTTAACTTCAGCAACCATTAATTTTTCAGGTTCTGCAGACATCAAACCATTAGCAACTGCTAAGTCTTTGTCTAATTTCTTTTCATCAACTAATTTTTCAGCCAAGGTTCTGCCTTTTTCATCGCCTTGTACTTTTGCTAATAAAGCATTGTACATAACAACAGCAGCATCACCTTTTTTGAATGCGCCTTCAGCTAATTCACCAGCAACTAAGCCAGCTTCTTTAGCCAAAGCACCAGCTTCTGCCCATGCTTTGTCAGCATCATAACCCAATGCACGAAGCATGAAAGTTACGAAAGATTTTTGATCCAATTTTTGCATTGGGCTGAATAATTTAGGCTCAACGCTGGTTCCGTTGCTGATCTTTAATTCTTCAGCAAGTGCAGCATAACCTTTTGCCCATGCAGCTTGATCCATATCAACGAACTTATTGTCCGCTGCTTTTGCATCGGCATCAGCTTGAGCATATCCCAAAGCCTTTAATACCATTGCAAGTCCTACTGATCTTGTTAACTCTTGTTCTACTTCTGCATCAGTTGTGTTCAGAAGTAATTTTAAGTTAGCAAGAGCTTCAACTTCCTTGCTAGCAGCAAATGTAGTAAATGTCATAGTAGACAATAACATTGCTAAAGCAAGAGTAAACGCTAAAACTTTTCTTAAGTTCTTCATTTACTTGTTTCCTCCTTTTTGTTATAGATTATTAGTTCTTCAGGGAGTTCCCCCCATTACATTACACAATGGATTATATCACCACCAAAATCCCTCGTCAATACCCTAATCCAATATGTAACAGATTTGTAATTTATAGCATGCGCTTGTAACAAATAAATTCCCATAAGCCACAGGCGCATGCTAAGTTTGTCAGTCGGCGACCATAGCAGTCTAGATAGAGAGGCAGACAATTGCGCAGCAATTGTCGTTCGACTGTCGTA
>RQYD01000130.1 GCA_003858485.1 Clostridiales bacterium COT073_COT-073 | reverse complement strand
TCAGAAGTGATGGGATATCTGAAAGGGAAAAGTAGCTTAATGATATTCGATAGACATGCGAATTTAAAGTATAAGTATGGGAATCGAAATTTCTGGTGACGAGGATATTATGTAGATACGGTAGGAAAAAATGCGAAGAAAATACAGGAATACATAAGGAACCAGCTAGTAGAAGATAAGTTAAAAGATCAAATCAGTTTAAAGGAATATATGACCCGTTCACAGGTGAGCCGGAAAAAGGAAGCAAGAAGTAAACCGCTTTAGCGGTAGCTGAAACAGTATGCGAGAGGCAGACCTTCGGTGCGCTTACAAGCGCAGCCAG
>RQYD01000129.1 GCA_003858485.1 Clostridiales bacterium COT073_COT-073 | reverse complement strand
CTTTTCTACGAAAAGATGCTTACGCGGCTGGTTTTTCCAGCGGAAAAACTACGGATTGTCGCCTTAAAAAGTATTCCAAAAGGAATACTTTTTTTATGACAATTTTGTAGTTATTTCTTTAGCGCAAGGTCTGCACACCTGGTGTTGCAGACAAAGGTAGAGAGAAGAAAGAAACTAAATACGGCGACATAGCCAAGTGGTAAGGTGTAAGCATTACGGAGTAATGCGCAAGGTCTGCAACACCCTGATCATCGGTTCAAATCCCGCTCACGCACTTTTCTACGAAAAGATGCTTACGCGGCTGGTTTTTCCAGCGGAAAAACTACG
>RQYD01000128.1 GCA_003858485.1 Clostridiales bacterium COT073_COT-073 | reverse complement strand
CCACAGTCTTTTTGGGCTCTATCCCGCTCCGGGGAGCGGGCACATGGGTTCCACCGCTTTCGCCACATACTTCGTAAGATGGCTTTCGCGGCACATGCTTTTCGCAACTTGCTTCGCAAGATTGCTTTCGTTCTCACCCATTTAACGAGCCTTTCGCCACTTACTTCGTAAGATGGCTTGCGGTTGCACACCTAAAAAAGACTGTTCCAGGGAACGCGGGAAAGTTGAGTCCTTAACTCAACTTTCCCACAGTCTTTTTGGGCTCTATCCCGCTCCGGGGAGCGGGCACATGGGTTCCACCGCTTTCGCCACATACTTCGTAAGATGGCTT
>RQYD01000127.1 GCA_003858485.1 Clostridiales bacterium COT073_COT-073 | reverse complement strand
CCTTTTTTATACACATTTTTTGCAGAAGTGCTTTCCGAACCATCCCGGACAATTCCGAGAGCCTCGAATTTGTAGCCATCGGGCTTAACCACGTCACTGTCATCGATGTGAATGACCGGGTGATCCGGCACCCATTTTTTAATCTGCCGCAGATAGGCAGAAAGAGAAGAAGCAGGAGTCCCTTTTTCCAGATGTCGGGATAAGCGATCGACCACATTTACCTTTTTAGAGGGTTCATGAAGCTGGTCGCAAATGTCGGTGAGCAGACAACTTCCGGAAGCTAACATGCCATAGGTAATGTCAGCGGTAAACTTTCTTTCGGGTTTTGAAAG
>RQYD01000126.1 GCA_003858485.1 Clostridiales bacterium COT073_COT-073 | reverse complement strand
AGGCTTAACTTAGCAATCGCAAGCGATTGCAACACGTGTTCGGGATGGGTACGGGTGTTTCCCAAGAGCGTATCGACACCATAAATTATGTCAATTTCAAGAAGACCAAGCAATGCCTCCCGACATTTTATTCGCTGCGCTCATAAAAGTCTGCCGGCGGATATTTCCTTGCGGAAAATCCTATCAAGCAATTGCTCTTAGCCTGTTTAAGTTTCCTTAGGTAGTACCATACCTGTTCTTCGTAACTCTTTCTGAGTTACTCCTTAGAAAGGAGGTGATCCAGCCGCACCTTCCGATACGGCTACCTTGTTACGACTTCACCCCAGTCATCGG
>RQYD01000125.1 GCA_003858485.1 Clostridiales bacterium COT073_COT-073 | reverse complement strand
TTTTGATGTAAAATTAAGGTATCAACAAAAAACTTACTAAACAAAAAGAAAGGAGATTCCTTATGTCCCATTTTACATCAAACACCTATACTTTGAAAAGAGAAATTTTAACATTTACCAATAAAATTTCAAAAAAACTTTCCAAACCCGATAGAAAGTTTACCGCTGACATGACTTATGGCATGTTAGCTTCCGGAAGTTGCCTGCTCACCGACATTTGCGACCAGCTTCATGAACCTTCTAAAAAGATAAATGTGGTAGACCGCTTATCCAGACATCTGGAGAAAGGGACTCCGATCCCTTCTCTTTCTGCCTATCTACAGCAGATTAAAAA
>RQYD01000124.1 GCA_003858485.1 Clostridiales bacterium COT073_COT-073 | reverse complement strand
CAACTCAAAGCTGCCGTTAAAGTAAATTATGAACTCTTAGACCTTTACTGGAACTTAGGAAAAGAAATTGTATCCAGGCAAGAGCAATACGCTTGGGGAGATGCCTTTCACAGGGGAATGCCATTACAAATTTTACAAAACGATTGCTTGACAGCAGAAGCGATTTGGCACAAGAGACATTGAAAGACATGTATAACTTTGACTTTCTGACATTGACGGAAGGATATAAAGAGAAAGAACTCGAAGACGCACTTACAACCAATATCACCAAATTTTTGTTGGAACTGGGACAAGGCTTTGCTTTTGTCGGAAGGCAAGTTCCGATCATGGTCGGCTCAAA
>RQYD01000123.1 GCA_003858485.1 Clostridiales bacterium COT073_COT-073 | reverse complement strand
GAACACGTGTTGCAATCGCTTGCGATTGCTAAGTTAAGCCTTGGGCGGCCGATGATACTTAGCTGGAGACGGCTTGGGAAAGCAGGTGGACGCCATTTTTGGGGGTATAGCTCAGTTGGGAGAGCACCTGCCTTGCAAGCAGGGGGTCAGGAGTTCGAATCTCCTTATCTCCACGGAAGCGTTGACAAACGACTTCAAGCACAGCCGTGCGAACGAGCAATCGTAATATTAACAATTAAATATCTGTATTCTAAGAAATTAGAATGCGCAAACTGATGATTAGACAAGAGATAAGATATGAAAATATTGTTATCCCGTAAGTTAAAAATAACTTACATCTAA
>RQYD01000122.1 GCA_003858485.1 Clostridiales bacterium COT073_COT-073 | reverse complement strand
TACGACAGTCGAACGACAATTGCTGCGCAATTGTCTGCCTCTCTATCTAGACTGCTATGGTCGCCGACTGACAAACTTAGCATGCGCCTGTGGCTTATCGGAAGAGTTTTGTTGCGCACAGATCTTCTATGCAAGAGATTAGTTTTTTTGTTTGTCCGTCTTTTATTGATGACAGATTAGGATGTCATACGACAGTCGAACGATAATTGCTGTGCAATTATCTGCCTCTCTATGTAGACTGCTATGGTCGCCGATTGACAAACTGCAAGTTCACTTGATATGTGAAGTGATTGTTTTGCACAGATCTTTTACGCAAGAGATTAGTTTTTTTGTTTGTCCGTTTTTTATTGATG
>RQYD01000121.1 GCA_003858485.1 Clostridiales bacterium COT073_COT-073 | reverse complement strand
GTGGTAGACCGCTTATCCAGACATCTGGAGAAAGGGACTCCGATCCCTTCTCTTTCTGCCTATCTACAGCAGATTAAAAAATGGGTACCGGCTCACCCAGTCATTCACATCGATGACAGTGACGTGGTTAAGCCCGATGGACACAAATTCGAGGCTCTCGGAATTGTCAAAGATATTTTTCTGGTGCTTGTTTATGGCATTACCGTGCATCCGATGATGCTTGCCACTAATATAGATATCAAGTCCAAAGACGAAGTTATTCGAGTAGCCAGAACTTACTTCTCACGCTGGAAAATCGAAGAATATTTCCGCTGCAAAAAGCAGATGTTCCGGTTTGAGAACTTTCGTGTGCGTAAGCTCAA
>RQYD01000013.1 GCA_003858485.1 Clostridiales bacterium COT073_COT-073 | reverse complement strand
GATTGAATTGAATTTTGCTTAAATTTTCCTTGCCTAAGAAAGGGAAAAATGATAGAATTATAACAGGTCGACAGATTGAGGGGCGCAAACAAGCTATAATAGCGGGCTGCTACCCCAACGGCTTTTAATAGAAACAGAGTGTAATGTAAATTCAATTTCAATCTCTAAATCTTCGTTTAATCTTCCCGCTTTTAATAGAAACAGAGTGTAATGTAAATTATTAAGCAAGCTTCCTGCTTTATGTTTGTGTAATTTCACTTTTAATAGAAACAGAGTGTAATGTAAATCATCCTATTTCCGCACAAGGGAAATGTTTGCGGCAGCAACTTTTAATAGAAACAGAGTGTAATGTAAATATCTTCAAGGTTGGTTTTCCTTTCGCTGCGCCTACACTTTTAATAGAAACAGAGTGTAATGTAAATATTGTCGAGAAATGGTTATCGAGAGTCCCTACATAAGCTTTTAATAGAAACAGAGTGTAATGTAAATTCTGGTTTAGATAAAACTTTTTCTACAATAGGATACCTTTTAATAGAAACAGAGTGTAATGTAAATCCTTCTTTTACTGGAACATAAATAAATGCCTTATCCTTTTAATAGAAACAGAGTGTAATGTAAATCTTTCTCTCAAATTGTTTAGATACCAGCAAGCCTGCTTTTAATAGAAACAGAGTGTAATGTAAATGTAAATAAGATAATGTCCGTTCTTTCTCAAGATCATCTTTTAATAGAAACAGAGTGTAATGTAAATTTATCTGCAAGAATTTCTTTAATATCGTCTGCATTAACTTTTAATAGAAACAGAGTGTAATGTAAATATATTCTCATTCTCTCTCCTTGTTCTTGTGAGCTTGCCTTTTAATAGAAACAGAGTGTAATGTAAATTATGTGGAACTTATGAAAATCAAAGTTTCCGAAGGCGCTTTTAATAGAAACAGAGTGTAATGTAAATGTTCTCATGGTTACGCCTTGGATTTTCTTATTCACTTCTTTTAATAGAAACAGAGTGTAATGTAAATATGGATGATGCCATCATGCAGGCTTTAATTACCGCATACCTTTTAATAGAAACAGAGTGTAATGTAAATACATTAAAATTCTTTGTATTTTCATCTAATAATAACCTTTTAATAGAAACAGAGTGTAATGTAAATGCCTGTGGCTCTGATAATTGCGGCCAACGCTCTAATCTTTTAATAGAAACAGAGTGTAATGTAAATCCATACAAAAATGCAGAATGTAGCTGGGATTCTGGGATTGGACTTTTAATAGAAACAGAGTGTAATGTAAATTTGGAATGTGTGGAAATAATAGAGAAGATAAAAGAAACTTTTAATAGAAACAGAGTGTAATGTAAATCTATCTCGTCCTGCTTTATCTTGATAACTAACCTAATCTTTTAATAGAAACAGAGTGTAATGTAAATTTTATTCCTTCTATCGCAACGCCTAAAACGTCGGTAAAACTTTTAATAGAAACAGAGTGTAATGTAAATGGAGGTGCTAGTAAGTGCCTGTGGCACTTACGTGCCCTTTTAATAGAAACAGAGTGTAATGTAAATTTAGGAGTTTTCTTAATAACCTCTCCCACGTACTTAGCTTTTAATAGAAACAGAGTGTAATGTAAATTTCGGTTCGGATTATTTTCTTCAAAATCCGCAAACTCAACTTTTAATAGAAACAGAGTGTAATGTAAATGGTAAATTCAGGCTCGTGTTCATATTCCTCTATTACCTTTTAATAGAAACAGAGTGTAATGTAAATGAAAGTTGCTCGGACGCTAAGGAAAAGCTGTTTTACACTTTTAATAGAAACAGAGTGTAATGTAAATTTGATTTGCCAAGCGGATTGCTCTGTTCTTGGCTTTACTTTTAATAGAAACAGAGTGTAATGTAAATATTCAAGACGCATTAGTTACTATTTTGACACTGCTCTTTTAATAGAAACAGAGTGTAATGTAAATTTTGTTCCGAATATATTAGAGCCATGTCTGATGTTATCCGCTTTTAATAGAAACAGAGTGTAATGTAAATCGGGCTTAAAGTGGGCTAGATGTTTGTATTTCTCAATCTTTTAATAGAAACAGAGTGTAATGTAAATCCGTATCTGTTGTTATTTCCTTCCCAGGGAATATAGTAACCTTTTAATAGAAACAGAGTGTAATGTAAATGTGGAGCAGTATATTGGAGTGACTTTTTTGTGTGGAAATTATGAATAATAGCGTTAAAAAGACGAATTGCATAAAATGACTGAAAGATTTTATATAATATTAATAAAAAAGTTAAATAATCTTGTAATGTTTTGTGTTATATGATAGCTTAAAAGAGAAAAGTATATTTTTATGTATAGAAAATGAATAGAATAAGGGAGAAGATGATGAAGCGATTTATAAAGGATATCAGGGAAAATTATCGTAAATTAGAGCATGAATTAGTAACTCAGCTTAGTTATGAGGTAGAACATGATGTTACAACGGGAACAAATCGAGAGGAAATATGGGTAGAGTTTTTCAGACGCATTATTCCTAAAAAGTTTAATATTGCACGCTCGGTTTTTATTATTGATTCTCATGAAAATTGCTCAAAAGAAGTAGATATTGCTATTTATGATGAACAATACACTCCGTATATTTTTAATTATGGAAATATCAAATTTATACCGATTGAAGCGGTAGCAGCAGTAGTCCAATGTAAGAGCAGAACTTTAACGAAAAGCAATTTGGAAGAATGGGTGCAAAGAATTGAGAGTTTAAGAACTTCAAGAAATTCGATTGCAAGACTTGCAACCTATAATCATATTGGGGAGCCTGCATTAAAAGATGGCATAGAAAAGAGTGAAAAATCGAATGAAGACATGAAGGAAAATAAGAAGACACCTACTCAGACTGCAACGGCTCCAATAAAGATACTTTGTTATATATCAGAACAAAAAACTACAACAGATAACAGCAATGGAAGAAATAAATTTGACATTGTTATTGAGGCATTTCAAAAAGAAGGAGATAGCGAAACGCAACAGGATTTGGGAAATTTAAAAATAACATTCAAAGAGCCGAATGATTTATTTAGTCTATATAAGAGATTTAATCATGCAGCTCCAGAATCAAAAATAGAAGAAACTGATAATTTGAAGAAAGAGTGTTTAGAAGAACGAAAGATTAGCGACTATAGTATAAAGGAATACAGCCTGCTTTCCTTTATTTTTCAGTTTAATCAAATGTTGATGTTGATTAATAATCCGATGTTTTTTCCGCATAAGGCATATGTAGATATGTTTCAAGGAACAGAATCAAAATAGGGAGGATAGAATGGGGAATATTGTTGCAATCGCAGTTGAAAAAGTTCAAAGATATATTTTTCAAAAAATAGATAATAACCAAAAGGATAGAAAAACTTTGCGGGATATTATAGATGCCTCAAATCAAGTGGCGGAAACTTTTTTAGAAGAAATTAAAAAAGAATTTAATGTTGTGATATCTTCGATGGAGGAAGACGGAGATACTATTTTGTGGATTTCAGGGAAAGTGGTTTTTCGTTCGGAGTTGTCAAGAGAGGAGATATATAAGCGGTGCAAGCGCTTATTTGAAAAGATTTACAGAGATTATCAAGGGCATATCTTTTTAAAGTATGCCGTTTTTGAAGATAGTGGTTCTGAAATGGAAAATTTGCGGCAGTCCGATCGTGAACTAAAAGAATCTGAAAAAAAAGCTATGATTTTACAAGAAAATCAAAAATTGCTTTTTCAATTTACAGAGTTAGAAAATACACTAGACAGGAAAAGAATAAGTAAGCAAGAGCATGAGAAATGGGAAGAGGTCTTTATCAAGAACATGGATGATTTGGTAGTGCAAGATGAAAAGCATGAATCGGATAGCACGGATGGGAAGATTGCTATTGTAAAGGCGGATATCAACCATTTAGGCAGGATTATGATGGGGTTGGATAGTTTTGATTTATATAAAAAAATCAGCAAATTATTAGAGGATGAGATAAACATCGAAAATTTTGGAAAGCGTATTACAAGCTATTCGGAAAAAATAGAATTGCCCCTTCAAAGTGCATCGAAAGATGAAAAGTGGACTTTAAATGAGAAGATATTGCCTTTTTATATTGCAGGGGATGACATCTTTTATGCGACCAGAATTGATAGTGTGATAGATTCGATAAAAGTACTGCGGAATATGATAGGAGATTTAAATGAAGAGATTCAAAAGCAAACAGCGGGAAAAGTCTCTACGGAATTATCGTTGGCAGTAGGGGTGGTTTTTGTAAATAATCACCAACCGATTCGTTATTATCGGCAATTAGTGGAAGAAGAGCTGGCGAAGGCCAAAACAACTATGAAAATGCAAAGAGCCTTACAAGCGGCGGTTGGAATTTCTATGGCTGGAAATTCGTTTCATATCTATAAAAAAGGATATGGATATAAGGAAAACGACGGTTTTTACAGGTTTGAGCAAGAACTGAGTGAATTAAAGGATATGTTGAGTAAAAAGGTTTTTACCAACACGGCCTTGCATAATTTGCTGATTAATATGGAAATTGAATCAGATAAAATGCAACAACTGTATTATGCCCTATATTTTTTAAGGCCCAATTTACAAAAGGGACAATTAGTCAATGACGAACTTTGTTTTAAATATTATTGGCTATCCCATATAGTGGAAAAAGGTACAGGGGAAAAGGGGCAAGAGGAAAAAGATTTTGATACGGAAAAGATAAATAATGTTTTGATTCCAAAAATAAAATTAGTACTACTCATGTTAAGAAAAAAGTATAGTAAACCGGTAGGAGATGTGGTGTATCAATATATAAAGCCCAAAAATACGCAAGACTGGGAAAAAAATATGCATTCGGTTATGCTGAATAAACCGTTAAATCATTTATTAGGTAGTATGAATAAGAAATCATATAAGCATAACAAAAAGCTTGATAATCAACTGGTTGAGCTGTTTATCAAGGCAGAAAATAAGAACAGGAAACAGTTATATCCCTCTGCCGATTTTCAACCGTCTGTTTTTTATAGAGCAAAAAATTTAATAGAGAATGGTAAGACGGAAGCAGTGGTGTCTTTGTTTGAAAATTATAATCAAGGAATACAGCAGAAAATGGTAAGGAAAGAAGAAAATCTTCCAGAGCATAAGGAAACCCAAAATGAATTAGAAAATCCACATAGAATTGCATTTGATATTGAAAGCTTTAACAAATTATATCAGCAATTAATAGAATCGCAACAGTCAAATGGAACTCAATGGCTGGATACCTTGATTTTAGCTTTTTATTATAATCAACAGAGAATTATTGTAAAAACTGTTAAAAAAGCCGAGAAAGAGAAAAAGGAAAATCAATCGGGCCAAAAGACCGGAGCCGAAAAAGGTGGTAAAGGCAAGAGAAACAAGGAAGGAAATAGCAAAAAGAAAGTAGAAGGGGCGTATAATATACAAGGCAAAAAGCAAGGAGATAGACCTCATAATGTGCAAAATGCAAAAAAACAAGTGCAGTCTACCGGATTAAATAATGAGTTAAAAGGGCTGGGGAATTTAAAGTTCTTTTTTAATGATTAAAATAAATATTTGGAGGAGATATAGGATGTTTGAAATAAAAGTAAATTTAACAACAGTTTCCAGCTGCTTGATTGGAAATCAAACAGAAAGTTTTTCGGTAGGAGGAACCGATCAATCGACGACAATCGATGAAGAGGGTAGACCGATTATTCATGGCTCTGCTTTTAAGGGAGCTTTGCGTAATATTATTAGAGAAAATGAAGAGGAGTTACCGGAAACTAGGAGATATGTAGAATGTATTCTGGGAAAACTATTAGAGCGATATGAAGGAATTTCAAAAGATGCTAAAATAGAAAAATTAGTAGAAAAAATCGAAGACTATCAAAAAACTCCCAAGGCACATTATATATTCGGAATAGAGGGAATCAATAATATGCCAAGGATTTATTGTTCGGATCTTCGAGTAATGGCAGAGAAAGATTTTAAGGATAACAACGATTACTTTAGATTTGAAACAAAGAACACATTGATAGAAGGTAATAATACGCTTACCAGTCTACCAAGAACCTATCGGGTTGTTAGACCTGGAGTGAATTTTGAGGGGAAACTTCGTTTTCAGGACACTTATTTTGATGATTGTGGAGTAGATTTTGAAAAGGTAAAGAGAGAAATAGTAAGTCAAATTGAAAAATTTAATGACGGTTTTTACGGGATTGGAAACTCGAAATCAAGAGGTTATGGACAAGTAAGTGTAAAGGCTGAGTGAGGGGGAAAATCATGCAAATATTTCAAATTCAGTTGAATCAGGTAGGCGAAATTACAGGATTACCGGATTCGCAGAGATTATTTGGCTTTTTGATGAGCTTGGTGGATAAAAAAGAGAATATAGATGATTTTGCGAAAAACATATTAGAGGGTAAAGAATGCTGCATGGTGTCTAATGTTATGCCTTTAGGGTATTACCCGATGCCCAAAGACTATATAATGGAAAAATTGGAAGAATGCTTTCAAAGCAATCAAAAGAAAATAAAGGAATTAGAAGAAAATAGAAAGCAAGTAAAAATTGGGATAGAAGAATTAGTAAAGAAAGTAAATAACATTTTAGAGGAACAAAGACAAAAAGAAAGAGAGATAAAGCAGGTTGAAGAGGAGATTAAGAGGTTAAATGCTTTGCAAGAGAGCAATGGAAATCAAGCAGGAGACAACTTTAAGAATGCTATAGCAATCCAGGAAAACAAGAAAAAGGATATGGATATTAAGGTCAAGAGCTTAAAAGATGAGAAGAAGGAATATAATAAGCAGATTGATAAACTAACTCCGAAGTATAATACTATCAGCCAAGGAATTGCCGAGCTATCCCGAAAAGAAATTTATGAGGCGATAAAGAAAATAGACTTTATCCAAAAAGAAGATTTGGAAAAATTGCTAACGGATATCAGTGATTTAGGAAAAAACGATGACCAAGTATGGGAAGCAAAGAAATTGAAAGAATATGATTCTATTAAAAAAAATCAGAATTTTATTCAGAAATTTCACCTGAAAAGCCAAACTGAAAAATGGCCGGGTTTGCCCAATATAGCCTATTCTTTGCCAATTTTATCTTTGCGGAAAGCAGGAAAAGAGAAGGGACAGATAGAAGAAAAGAAAATATTTTGCTTTTATGTTGCTGTAGAGGAAAACAGTATTTTAGCTATAAAATTACAAAATATGAGTAGAGAAGAGAAACTGTCTTTGCCTTGTTTTCTGGGTAGTAAAGCCAGTTCGGGTTATAATGCGTATGAGCTGGCAAAAGTTGTTCGAGTAGAAGATATTCAGGAGTTAAATATTAAGGTTAAAAAAGAGAGTGCTATTCCAAATGAAAAGAAAAAGTTTCTCAATTTAGGAATGTTGCTGCCAGATGAGGAAAGTTTGGATTGGCAATCCTCCATATTAGAGATTAGTTCTTCAGACCGTAAACCTTATGAAATCAATGATGAAACAAGTAAAGTCATCAGTTTTATTATAGCTGGAAGCGTAATTGTAAGGGATGATAAGCAGAATGCAGAGTATAAAATCGGCAAATGCATAAAAAATCAGTACAATCCGTTATACCGTAATGCCTTGATTTTTGGGAATTCGTTTTTAGTAGAGTTGGGGGGAGGATTATGAGAAAAGCAGTCATCACATATAAAAGCATTTCGCCGGTAATATTGACATCCAGAATAGAATCTGCTTTGTATAAAGGCATTGATTTTAGTAGAGTAGCGAGTAACGATAAAATACAAATAATATATCCTTTTTATAGTCACGATAGTCGAAACTTACAGGAAAAAAGTAATTTTCACAAAGCAAACTCATACTATATACCGGCGTCTTCCCTAAAAGGGGCTTTGCTAGGGAAATTGCAATACAGTGATATAAAAAAAGTTGAAAAGAAGACTTCAAAGAAAGAAACTGAGAAATTGGAGCAGGAAGAAATAAGTTTTCGAAGTCAAATGCGTTTTCGGGATGTTGAAATAGAGCCGGAAAATATTCAATTACATAATTTAGAAAAAGCACAGTACTTATACCGAGAGGGTACTATTGATGACGGAAATAAGAAAATCACGGAAAAGAAATACAATGCGCCAATATGGGAGGCTTTTTTTCCTGCAATTCAGGTGGAAATGCTAAAAGCAAATGTGGAATTTCAAGGAGAAATTGCATTTAGAGCCGAAGAAAATGAGTTTATCGAAACGCTCAATAGAAATTTTAAGACGACAGAGCGAAAAATAGCAAATTACATTGCAGAGATTGAAAATAGGCTGAAAAAAATTGAGGAATGGGCGCTGGCAGATAAAAAAATAGTAGGTGAACTTAGTGACATAAAGAAAAAACTTCAGGGGTTCCAAGGTAAAGAAAATTTGATTTTTTTAGGAGGCTATAAGGGCATTTTAGCAGGCTTGACTAATTTGACAATATTAAAGAAAGAGCAAAGAGAAGAAGTAAGAAACGGATTTTATGTTGATAAAGATAGTAGATTACCATATGGTTTAGTAGAAGTAAATTATACAATAGAAGAAGTGTAAGCAAATTTAGCGTATTGGATTTTAATAGAATCATAGTGAAAACAATAAACAATAGGGAAAAGATATTTGTTTTTTACGGAGCCGGTATATATTTTTCAATATCTAAAGGAGTGGTAAGCAAATTGGCCATTTTAGAAAGAACAAAATAAAAAAGAGATTACGGATACCGCTGTATTTAAGTAATGTCTTTTTTATGATATAACAATATTTCACTCTGATTCTATTAAAGTGTAAATCAAAAAAAACAAATTTACATTACAGTTTGTTTCGATTAATAAATATTTTGCTTATAAAAAGCTAATATTATAATACCACAAAACGATTTGGCATGCTAGAAAAATATTTTCTGAAAATATATAAAATAAATAAAAAATAACAATGGAAAGATTGACTTTGTTAAAAAATCAGAGTATAATTCAAATAAAAAGGAGATTACCATTATGAGATTTCGTATCACATTAAAAATTAATACACCGGAAATAAACAAAGACAAAAACAGGATTTTCTTATCCGTAATAAAAAATCAACTGGAGCAATTTGATAATGAGTTATACCAAGAATTGTACGGTACAAGAGAAGCCAAAGAAAAGGACTTTTGTTTTGCGTTCTATATGAAAGACTGTATTTTCCACCGAGATACTATTGAGATTCCAAGTAAAGAGATAATGGTAACTTTTTCGACATATGACCTATCCATGGGGATTCGGATATATAATGCATTTATGCAGGGAGTTGGTTCCGAATTTGCTTATGCCGGGCAAACAAAATTGACCGTCAAGTCGGTTAAACTAATAGATGAAAAGGCGATTACAGAGGAAAAAGTTGTGTTTCTTTGTCAATCCCCCTGTGTGGCTAGAGAGCATGAGCATGATAATGCTAAGACTTGGTACCATTCTCTTTCAACAGAAAAAGGTCAAACACAGTTCTTAGAGAATTTGAAATTGCAGGCAAAGGGAAGATTTCCGGAAAAAGAGCAGGAAATAGACGAACTGCAAATAGAGATTTTGAAGAACAAAGAAGTAAAAGTCAAGCATTATGGAATTGAAGTCTTAGGTAACTTGACAACCTTTGCATTAAGCGGAAAGACATATTTGCTGGATTATTTTTATAAATCCGGTGCAGGTAGTCTAAAGTCCGGCGGTTTTGGATTGCTGAAAAAATATGATGAGGTGAGAGAATGATTACAGAAGTACAAGAAAGAGGATTTGATCGAAAGATAGAATGCTCGGATTGGCGTTTTTCGGCGGCCGTTGTAGGGATGGTGAGATATTTTGAATTTCATCATATCAGGTATGAAATAGACAAAGACACCTTATGGTATGACAGCGAAACGATTGGTTCGGAAGCGGATGAAAAATACTATGAATTTGCAGAAGACTGGTACAGAGAGGAATTACACCATACCAAAGTAGAAGAATACCTTAAAAAAGCAGAATTAACGGAGCAAGAAGGGAAAGAATTACAAGCTAAACTCAGCGCAAATACCGTGATGAAAAAGATTTTTAAGGATATAAAGTATTCGCCGGAGAAAAAAGAAGAAATTTTAGAACGAATTCAGCAAAACCGACAGGAAATTGTCAAAGAAACTTATAAAATGATGCTGTCGGGTTATCGTAAGTATGCAAATCCCAATTTGATGCGAAGTGAAGCGGGTAGTATTTGCAGGTTGGTGGGATATAGTGTCGATAAAGGACGAAAAACGAGAACCATAAGTTACAATTTTGATGCCTCTAATTTTAATGGAAAAGATGCCATGGAATTTGATTTTATCCCATTCGCTTTTAGCAAAGGATTTGAATCGATTTTCATTAATAATAATTTTACGCTCGAAAGTTTAATAAAAACCAATGATATTATTTCCGAGGAGATATACAGTAAGTATGGGCGGGAAGAATCCAGAGATATTCGGGAACTTTTGTTTTTAACTTTGCAAAAAGGGTTGCCGTTTTTAGATTATGATGTGGAGGTAATTTTCCGAGATAGAGATGAGGAATACTATAAAACTTTGATGGTCAGAAAGGAAGCGGTTCAAGTTTTTCAAAGATTGGAAAACTTGGAAAAAGACAGGGAAGAAGAAAAGAAAAGCTATCAAATATTTAATCGTCCTTGCCGCTTAGAAAATGGCAATTATCTTCCGGTGATGAAAATAGTATGCGAGCATATCAACAATAAACTGTTTTTGGATAATCTTATTGATGAGCTGCTAAAAGATGGAGAACATCGAAACAAAAATCGTCCGGAATCAAACAAATGGGGAAATACACATAGTAATGTAATTTATCAATTAATTAAGGTCAATCAGATGATATATCAAGGAGGGAAGGAAATGGATAACCCAAAAATGAAAGCAGCCTATGCTGCTGCCGACGAAGTCATAAAATCCATTCGTGGGGAATTTCTAAAAGGTGGGATGAGTAAGAAAGATGCCGAGGAGAAAGCAGCACTCAAACTTCGCAGCTATCGTCAAAAGCTGATTTCTTGTCTGGTCTTTAAAAATTATGACCGATTTATTGAAATCGCTTTACAATTGTCTTCCTATACTCAAGTATCGATGAGTTTTTTATATTACTTGGCAGAAAATTTTGTGGAAAATAAAAATGTAGCGTATGCATTTGTCAACCATTTAGAGAACTATAGAATGATCAAAGAAGGAGATACCGCAGATGAAAAATAAAGCATTAACTCTAACAATTATAGCAAGAATGACTTCCAATTATGGAGAGGGACTTGGAAATATCGCCAGTGTTCAAAAAGTGTTTCGGGATGGCAGAACATATGCGACCCGTTCCAGAGAGAGTATGAAAAATGCCATTATGGTGTCCAGTGGAATGTATGATGATTTACAAGTTCAAGTCGATGGTGCCACCCAAAAGCTGGTAAATGAAGAATTGAACGCAGCGAATTGCAGAGCCTTGGAGGGGGGGTATATGAATACTTCCGGTCAAACCAAAATCAGGAAAAGCTCTTTTTATTTAACGGATGCAGTTGCTTGTGATGAGTTTGTCAATGAAACCAGATTCCATAATAATCTATTTTTGGCAGGTAGATTTGCCAAAGACAACAATCTTAATTTACAAGAAAAAGCAAAAGAGTCAGGTCTGATGCCATATCAATATGAATATGATAAATCGATGAAACAGTATAGTTTGACGATTCAATTAGATGAAGTCGGCAAAGATGAGAACTTTAACTCAGAGGCGGATAGCTCTGAGAAAATCGCTAGAGTAAATGCGATTTTAAATGCAGTAGAAGCGCTTTCTTTAGTGGTTAAAGGAAATCTGGATAATGCCGAACCGATTTTTGTGGTTGGTGGGATTGGTAATTACAAGACACATTATTTTGAAAATGTGGTTCGGGTGGAAAATGGACACCTACGAATTACCGAAGATTTAAAAGACAAGTTATCAAGAGGCTATCAAGTGGCACTACTGGAAGGTGGAAATTTTGCAAATGAAGATAGCATAAAGGAAGAATTAAAGCCGATTTCTGTCAGTCGTTTCTTTGACCAATTAAGAAGTGAGGTGGAAGAATACTATGCAGGCACTACGAATTAAACTCAGGCAAAACAAAGCCCATTATGGAAGACCGGAATGCGTGGATAACCGAATGACCTATCCACTACCCCCATATTCTACGGTAATCGGTGCACTGCATACTGCTTGCGGATATAATGATTATCATTCGATGAACATTAGCATACAGGGCAAATACCAATCCATGCAGATGGAAGTGCATAATCAGCAGATATTATTAAACCACAGAGAAGATGATAGAGGGATTTTAATTTATTTACAAAATCCGGAACTGCTGACAGCCGGTTATGAAGAGGTGGCGAGGGCTCTGAAAACACAAGGGAATAGTTTTAAAAATAATGTTACGATTGATATTGTTAATCAAATCAAGATGACAGAATATTGGGATTTACTACGAAAAAAAGAAAATTTTGAACTTGAGGCACAATCAATCAAAGATAAAAAGCAAATACAAAAACAGTCGGAAAAAGAAAAGAAAGAGCAGTTAAAGACACTAGACAAGAAATCGCAGGAGTATCAAGAGCTGGCAGAAGAAATCAAAAAAGAAAAAGCACAATGGCAGCAAATAGAGGAGGAGTTTAAACAGAGGAAAGAGTTAGAATGTGATCTTCCATTGACTCATTTTCAAACCCTCACCAAAGCTCCGAAATATGTGGAAGTTTTATATGGTGTAGAACTGCTATTGCACATTCAAGCTGATGAAGATGTATTATCCGATATTGAGAAATCGATTCCGAATCTTACATGTCTGGGAAGAAGTGAAGATTTTGTGGATATTATCGAGTATAAAAGAGTTGAGCTATGCGAAACGCCGGATAAAGAGTATCGCAATTCGCAGTATAGTGCTTATATTCAAAGATGTCATTTGGATAAAAATGAGGAAACCGGAGAGGAAAATATATTTCTGCTCTCCGGACGGGATGAACATAAAAAAATACCGGTTAGCGGAACAACTTATTTTTTACCGAAGAAATATGAAATCACCGACAAGGGAAGACAATTTGAATATAAAAAAGTGGTATATCTATCCGGATATGGGGTTGATGATTGCTCCAAAGGAATTTATGTAGATAAAGACGGCTATATTGTTGATTTCGTTTGAAAATGGGGGGAGAGTATGGACTTTACATTTATGGAAAATTATTTGGCCAAGCCACAGGAAAGTTTGTGGAGCCATACCGAAAAATTATTGGGTCATGTAAAAACATTAAAAGAGTTTGGTTATCTCAGAGAAGAAAGACTATACCGGAATCTGCTTTCGGCCTGCCTTTATCATGATATCGGAAAAATGAATGCCGAATTTCAAAATCGAATTCAAAATAAAACAAAATTTAATCCCGACACAGAAGCCGGACATAATTTGCTTTCTATGTTTTTGGTGGATTTGGAGGGAAAACTTTCAGAAGAAGACTTTCAAAAAGTAGCCTATGCCGTAATCAATCATCATCATTATCATGAGGATAATTTTAAGGCCATAGAAGAAAATAAAGAGCTTATCGGTAGGCTGCTGGAGCAAATGGGAAAGGAACTGGAAAGCTACGGTATAAAAAAAGATACGGAGTCCTTTGAGCGAAGATTCAGCAGTCGTAAAATAAAGAATATTAAAAATCAAGGGGAGAATATAGAGGCCAGACTTTTAAAAGGATTTTTGCATAAATGTGATTTTGCGGCCAGTGCCGGTATCGAAGTGGAATATAAAAATGACTTTTTAGAAGAGGAGCTAAGGGTTTATTATTTGCGGGAAAATTTTATCCCAAATGAAGTGCAACGGTACTGTTTGGCCCATCAGGAAGATAATCTTTTGATCACTGCACCAACGGGCATGGGAAAAACGGAAGCAGCCCTCCTTTGGCTGGGCAATCATAAGGGCATTTATGTTTTGCCTTTAAAGACAGCCATTAATGAGATATACAAAAGATTGAAAAAAAGCATTTTAGAAGAAAGGTCGATTGACAGACGACTGGGATTATTGCATGGAGATACTTTTCCTCTTTATTTGACAGAAATGACGGAAAAGAATCGGCAGAGCGAAACGGAATATGAAAAAATAAAGTATTATTTTGAAGAAACCAGAAATCTCTCATTGCCTATTACGGTAAGCACACCGGATCAAATTTTTAATTTCGTGTATCACTATCCGGGATATGAATTAAAACTTGCTAACTTAAGCTATTCTAAAGTCATTATTGATGAAATACAGGCGTATAGTGCTGATTTATTGGCATATTTGATTTATGGCCTGCAAAGCATTGCGGAAGTAGGGGGTAAATTTGCAATTTTTACGGCCACTTTTCCGCCCTTTGTAAAAACACTGCTTGGTAGGGTAGAAAGAAGATTTGCCAAAGATAGGAAACCGGCGCTAGAAATGGTTGACAGGGCTTTTTTACATGACCGAAAAAGGCATTATATTAAGGTAAAGCAAGGAAGAATGGAGATTGCTGATATCGAAGAAGTCTATAACCGAAAAGAAGACAAAAAGATTTTGGTGGTATGCAATACGGTTTCTCAAGCGCAGAAAGTGTATCGGGAGCTTTCTGAAAAGGGATTGGTATGTAAACTTTTGCATGCGAAATTCATTGCCAAAGACAGAAAAAGCAAAGAAAGTCAAATCATGCAGGATGGCAAAACCTATCAGGACAATTCCAAAGCTTGGAATGATAAGAAGATTGTATGGATTGCCACCCAAATTGTGGAAGCTAGCTTAGATATAGACTTTGATTATTTATTTACGGAATTGGTAGAGTTGAACTCGCTTTTTCAAAGGCTGGGCAGAGTGAATCGCAAAGGCTTAAAGCCGGTTGAGGAGGCAAATTGCTTTATTTATACGGAAATACAGGAGAGTTTGTTTTTAAAGGGAGATAAAGGTTTTATTGATGAGGATTTACACCGAATCAGTGTAGAGGCTCTGCTGGAACAAGGAGATGGTATTATCAGCGAGCAAGAGAAACAGAACTTGATTCAAAAGCACTTTACTTTTGAAAATATTGAGAAAAGAGGCAGTGAGTTTCTAAAACAATATGATTATTTTTACTCTAAAGTTGCGGAAAATTATTCTGAAAAAGTAAATCTAAAGGAAGTGAAGACACTATTTCGGAATATCATTTCCTATAAAGCCATTCCTAAAGTGGTGTATGAAGGCATATACCAAGAGGAAATTGCTGAAATAGAAAAGGGATTAAAAGAAAGCGAAGAGGAGATTCAACAATTTTATAGTCAGAAAAAGCCTGTTCCGACAAAGCTGCGTTTTCGCCGTACCGAATACCAAAAAAAGCTAAACGAATATTGCTTTTCAGCAAGCAAATGGGAGATTGAGAATGCAAAAACAGTCCAAATCGGGCTGGAAGAAATCTATATTGTTGGGGGAGAATACAGTGAAGAAGTGGGATATGAGAGAAAAAATACTTCTTCCTCTTTGCAAAGTAGTTCGGCGGCGACTTCCTCCTTTTATTTTTAAATCATTTTCAGCTATAGGATATTCTTCGGCCTTTCGAAACAAGGCATATGACCCGACACACGCCGGAGTACCGAGAGGATCAAAGGAAAAAAAGATGTCGGAACTTTTATAGTTTGCTGCTTTGGCGCTTAACCGTAACGACAATCAGCGAAGAACGCCTTGCCGATATGCCGATATATGACGGAAAGTTCAATTAAGAGTATTTGGATGCCCCTCCACCTCATACCTCTCCAGCACTTTTTTCATCATCTCTACCGCATCCACCGTTTCATTGTTGATAATTGCCTTGATCACATGTTGCGAAGCCCCTGATACAAAACGGATATTGGGCTGGTCAGCTCTGGCGGCAAAATGAGGGTGTCTGGCACAGACATTCCAGTAAATAATTTCCGGCAGAGGGATTGCTGCTTGCTCGAAACGTTTTTTCATTGTTTCGTAGGTAGGGATTTTGTCAGTACCCTTATCAAACTCCATATCAGAAATAATCACGATCCTTTGGATATAATCCTTTGGATCCTTTATTTTTAAGCTGGTTTGATAGATCAGGTTATAAACCCTGGAAATATCGGTATTGGTATAATCATTAAAGGTATAGCAATGCATCAGTTTTTGGTGCAAATTCCAGTTTGTCGGCAGATGCACAAGTTTTGGTGAAGAAGAAAAAGTAATAAAATGATTGGCAAACTCACCCTTTAACTGCTCAGCAAATAAAATGGCCAGTGAAGTGGCGATCAGTAACGGCAAACCGTTTTGAAAACAATTCATTGAGCCGGAGCCGTCACGTACCACGATTGTATTGCCGGTTTCTTTATGCGGCTCAAGGGCATTCCATTTGGCTTGCATGGCATCTTTTTGAATGTCATTCATGTTGTAACTGTATTCCCGGATAATATCATAAGGGAAAAGGGTATTTACCTTGATGGCAGAGGGATTGGTCAGAGCCAAATGAATAAATCTCTGATAGCGCTTGCTGTCATTTCGCTCAAAGGCAGAGCGGTACTTGGAAAGCGCCTTGGCCGGAATGGATTCATAGGCAAAGGAATAGTCCTTTTCCCGCAAATAATTTTCAATGATCTTGCCTTTCCGTAGGCGGGAAAGTATTTTACGATACTCTGCCTTACTATAGCCCAGACGACTGGCAAAGAAATTGGCCATGCGCAGTCCTGATTTAGAACTGGCATTGATCGAGGGGAGCCATTTGCTAAGCAGGGAATAGGGCCGGTCGCTTTCATAGTTGATAATATCCTCTTTCAGCTGCGCATTGATAAAGTCCAGCATAGCATCTTCTGCTAAAGTGCCTTTCGCCAGGAAAAGATCATCAAATCGGCCATATTTTATGACAAGTGGAAAAAGTGCAGTCGCCAGTTCAGAAGCGTTTTCGCATAAGTATTGAAAACAGCTGCGAAAACTATCACGTTCCCCCAGACCGCCGCGGATATCTCTTAAATAAAGTATATTTTTTAAGGCCAGTGTCGTATCTTCAGCCAGAGCTTTTTGAAATAGGTTAACCACCTGCATTTGGTCATGACGAGAAGCTCCGGCCAGTCCAAAAAAGTCCAGATTGGCATTTCCAGAGCTGATATAAGCATAATCTCCGTTTTCAGTTGTGGTCATTTCAGAACAGGCGTTTAATTCGTTTTTTAATAATTCAATTACGCTCATGACTTTCTCCTTTTGGCTTAATTTTTGGGAAGTACTGCCACTTTCCCCTGGATGTTCTGAGGGCAGTTTGCTTTTGGCTTAGGAAATTACAGGAATTTCCCGAATGGCAAAAGCAAGTGGCAGTATATTGCTGCCGAGAGTGCTTCGCGCCACAAGATGCATTTTGGGTCAGGATATGTTTTGGGGAGTCCTTGCGACCCCGGCTCTACTTATCCCAAGTAATTTAAGTATTACTGATGCCAAGGTGATTTGCGGCTGACATCTTTAACAAGGTACGGTTCTTTCCGCTTTTGGGCGAATAATCCGAAAGTTGGCTGCTGTTACCTTTATGCGAATGTTCGGCGGTCAAGCGACGTGATTTTGAGAAAAATTGCTCTTTTCAAAATCATACTGGCAACCTGACCGCCCACTCTCGGCTGCAACATCATAATATCAAATCTTTGGTCAAAGAAAAATAATCAAATTGGTTGAAAAATTTGACCCCTAAAAATATTGAATTTCAGTTTAAAATAAGGTATATTAAAGCTAAATGCGAACACAAAAAAGCTATAGATAAAAGAGTAACTTTCCCTTTGCAACTTGCTGCACAAGATTGCTTTCGGGTTACATGTTTGTGCACATCAAAGAAATAAATAATAAAGAAGAAAATGCTGAAAAGTGCAAAATAGATGGAAAAACAGAGAAATATCAATAACTCAACTTTCCCACAGTCTTTTTTGGCTCTATCTCGCTCCAAGGAGCGGGCACATGGGTTCCCCCGCTTTCGCCACTTACTTCGTAAGATGGCTTGCGGTTGCACACCGCTTTCGCACTTTTCTGCGAAAAGATGCTTCCGCGGCACACGCCATAAAAAAGACTGTTCCAAGGAACGTGGGAAAGTTGAGTCAATAAATAAAGAGCCTCGTTCTTATGATATCAGGCAGAAGGGAAAAAGATGGAAGAAAAAATCAAAATTTATGTTTCGGCAGAGGTCAATCAGATATTACAAAAGGATATGCAGTTGTTTGAGTTTTTTAAAAAAGACCATAGTCTCAATAAAAATGCTTTTTTAAATACTTTGATCATTAATTATTATGAAAGTTATCAAAATAACAACAGCCAGATTTTTGAGAAAATTAAATCTGTTTTGCAGGAAAAAAGTAATTGTCAGGCAAATGAGATCGGGGAAGTGGCCTTTGCAATTTTAAAAAGCATACGAGAACAGGCAGATAATTTAGAAAAAGAAAAGTATGATCAAACTCTGTCGCTGAAGCCAACCAAGGCATCCCGAAAAATCATTGAGTACATTCAAAACTTCTTATTGGAGCAGATGACAATGTCCCAGTATTTCAGAGATTTATTTGCCTCTTACTGTAAGCTGCCGCAGGATAAAAGGGAGCAAATCATATTTAAAGAGCAAGTCGAAGTCATCCAGGAGGCTATTGGCAGTAAACGTAAACTTTATTTGGCAGTTAAGCCCAATTTTTCTAAAAAACAAAGGGATAAAAGCAAACATCAGCATATCGTTTCGCCCTATATCATCACCGGAGCGAAAGAGGAATTATTTAATTATCTTTTAGCAGAAAAAGATGGAAAACTTTTTAGTTTTCGCTTGTCACGCCTGGAAAAAGTAATTATGCGCAATGAGGAATTACATTTTTCGGAAGGGGCGGAGAAAGTTTTTGCAAAGATGATTGAGTATGGCCCGCAATTTGCCTTTGATGAGCAGGATGGACAGGAAATTTGTGTATATCTAACCGAAGAAGGCCAAAGGAGCTATGAGCGGATGTATGTTCATCGCCCCAAGGCCATTCGGGTAGAAGGCAATCATTATTATTTTGATTGTTCACAAAATCAAATTATGCAGTATTTCTTTCGGTTCGGTAGTTCAGCCAGAGTGAAAGATCCAAAAGAATTGGCTGCTCAAATGAAAGAAAAGCATTTCATTGCCTGGAAACGGTATGAACGACAAGGAAAGTAAAGTAAAGTTTAGTTGCTGGCAATGATAAACTGACAATGGCAAATGAGAAAAGTTTGGTTGTTTTCACTTATCTTCCATTTTCTTTAATACAATTTTATTTTTACCGGTATTTTTGGCTTGATACAGAGAAATATCAGCCAGCCGCATAATCTCCGATTTTTGGATAGTATCTGGCTTCCTGGCAATGGCCACACCACCGCTAATAGTGACCCGTCCCAAAGGGGAGGCCAGATTTTCAATTTCCATATGATAAATCTCCTGCCGGATTTGATTGGCTAATTGCCGGCTTTGAGTTGTTGGAAGACCCATACAGGCGCCAATAAATTCTTCACCGCCAAAACGGGCAGACAAACCATTGACCTTATCCAGATGGTGGCGAATGGTTTGCGCCACTTTTTTTAAGATCTTATCCCCTTCCAGATGTCCGTATGTGTCATTATACAACTTGAAATTATCAATATCAAACATAAAGACGGAAATGGTCTTTTGCTGAGCTTTGGCCTGGCAAAGTAGGTCGATGATCCGCATATCAAAATCACGGCGACTGCTGATTTGAGTTAAACCGTCCAAGGCCGATAAAAGCTCCAAACGATGATTGGCTTTTTCCAGCTCAAATTGGGTTTTAAGATGCAGTCGGATCTCACGCTCCAGCTTTCGGGAGCGAACGGCATTATTAAGAGAAATTGATAAATAGGGCAATAGTTGTTTTAAAAATGAAATATGCTTTGTGGTATATATATGCGGCATTTTATCTTGAATCGAGCACACGCCGATTAATTGATTGCCCACATTTAAAGGCATATAAATAGCAGAGCGGATCAAGGTTTTGCTGGTTTGAATGAGATTGCGCATCTTGAAACGCTCGTCAGTTTGAATGTCATCTGTAAAGATGAGCTTATTTTGTTTATAGCACTCAATTAAAATACTGTTTGGATTATCAAAGGAAAAGCATAACTCCGGCTGCAGGCGATTGTTTTCATAATGAGCAATCGTTCGCAGCTGCTGTTGCTCCAAATCGGCTACCATTAATATAAAATTAGTTAAGGGTACATTTTCTTTCAGGTTTTGATAAATCAGATCAATAACTTCAGATAATTTCAGGGAAGAAGTCATCTTCTGCCCCAATTCATTAATCATTTCAATACTATGGTAAGCTTCCTGCAAAGCATTTTTATGATGATTTGCTTCTTCGGCAATTACTTTGAGTTCAGTGTTTTTGGAAGTAATTTCGGCTAAATCTTCATGATGCTGTCGCAAGTCGTTGACCAGATCTAAGGAACTAAGTTGTTTCGCTTGGGTATCATTGACATTTTGCTCCAGAATTTGAATGTATTTTTGGGTAGCCTCTTTATATTGCCGGGTATTTTCCGTTTGTTGATAATATTTACGCAGGCAGTTATAGACTTGAATATTGGTTGAAGTATGTTCAGATTCCCGTGCAGATAGAACGGACAATAGTTCCTCAATATAAAAGTCATAACTGAGTTTAAAAGAGTCGCATAAGGAAATAAAGCAAAAAAGTAAATTCGATGATAAGATATCATTTTCTTTTGGCAAAGTTTCTTTTGCCTTTTTATAAGCGCTTCTGGCTGCCTGATAATCACCGGTATAAAATGCATAGTGCATATTGGCAGTATGATAACAGTAGATCATTGGTGAATGCGGACTGTTGAGGATGAGCTTTTTCATCCGCTCGAGCAAAGCCGGAATCTTTTCCGGATGATTAACCCGGCAAAGCGAAGATACTAAATTGCTTAAAGAGGAAATCAATTTTACAGTGTAATGGGGATGATCCGGCCCGCTACGCTCCAGTGATGCCAAGGCATGCTCAAAGTATTCCTGTGCTTTATCATAGGCATCTAATTTGAGATATATCAAAGCAATGTGATGGTAAGAGGCCGACGTCATAGCCAAAAAATTATGTTGGGATTCTATTTTCAAAAGAGTTTGATAACTGCTCAAAGCCCGTTCAAAAGCGGCAATGTCGTAATAAGCATTGCCGATTAAATAATAGTTTATAGAAACCAATTTCCATAGACTTAATGCACTTGTGTCTTCAATAATAGTGGTACATAGAGGAATTAATTGAGTATTATTTCGGTCTGAAGAAAGCAGAATGGCTTTCGCTGTGTCAATAAAAGCGCGAAATTCATAGTCGCTGAGATAGCGCGTGGTTGACTCTAATTCCCTGATTAATTTCCGGCTGCCGGGGATGTCAGCGTAAACATCAGGAATAAAATTCTCATATAATTCCTCAGAAGTCATAGGCAGATATTTTTCTTTATCCATCTTAGTCTATTCCTTTAGTCTTTGTTTTGTTTCTTGAAAATGGATGGCTGTCAAAAAACAAATATATTCAATATGTTATAATGTAAAATAAATATAAAAAAAAATACTATTAATTTACATTATAGGCTATCCAAAGAATGTAGTCAAGCAATTAGATTTTAGGATAATTAGTCTTTATGAACTAGAAAAATGGAAGTGGCCTATGAAAATTGGAAATGATGTTAAAGGATTTTAATTATGAGTACAATTTTCTCACAGTCCTTTTGGCCCTGTTTTTCTCTTTTCGTCATTTGCAGTGTAAGATGGCTTTCGTAATACGTGTCCGGTTAAAAAAGACTGTTTTGGAGAACGTGGAAAAATTGAACTATAAAATAAAATCAACATCCTGGTCTAAGGGGTAAATTGGCCGCTTTAGATTCTTGTAGGGCAATTTTTCAATAAATTGATAGGTTGCCCCTTTAGTGGCAGCCATAATATAACTTTCACCAGTATATGGCCGGAGCTGGGCAAAGAGATATCCTTGCTTTAAAATGATAATGTCATAATCTTCAAATTTTACACCACCGGCCTGAAAATGTGGATAAGAAATAAAGGAAGTTGGGATATCGGAGATCATTACATCAATCCATTCATTAATTTGCAGGGTGCAGCAATTCCCGCAAATCTCCTGTTCATTGTTCAAATAACCCAAGGTAACTCCTTTGGAAATTAGTTTGCCGGTAATATTAACCGGTACGGAAATATCGGATTGGTTTCTGCCAATACTGATAGAAAAGGTATTGCCGATGGAATGAGAAATACATTCCTGATAAGCGGAGGTATCCCAAATAGGTGTGATCAGGAAATGTTTGTTTAGTTCTTTTTGCTCAAGTAGTAAACGCAGGATTTCTGTTCCATCACCAACTCCGCCGCCGGTTGTATTATCACCGGAATCGGATATAAATACTGGTTTGGAATTAGAAGAAAGAGCTAATTCCAGGGCATCTTGAGGAGAAAGGGTAGGAGCTTCAAATACAAAATCGTGTCGATGCTTAAACAGTAATTTAGCAAGAGATTGACAGCATTCTTTGGCGAATTTTTCGTATTCCGGTGCCGATGGCACAACTACCGCTGATAAATGACTATTAGGACAGTCGCTCCAGGGATCACCCATAAAAACGGTAGCACTGGAGATTTCTGGTAATTGTTCTAAACGATCGACTTCAGCATAAATACTTTTTAGGGGTTCCCGGGAATCAAGGCCTTTTTCGCCGGAAATGATCATCGGAACAGTAACTAAATGAGGTTTGAATCTTATTCCGGTCTGCATCATTTTTAACAGCAGAGCAGCGGTTACGCGCTCGGATTCCGGTTGATCATAATGAGGAATGGTGTGGTAGCCGCGAAGGATATTGATATAGTCACATAAGGCTGGATCATTATTGGCATGCGGATCTAAGGTAATGGCAATGGGTATACTTTCGCCAACGATTTTGCGCAGTTCTTTCACAATATATAATTCTCCGGAACCGATTTCTTCCACCTGCATGGCACCATGTAAATGTAGCCAAATACCATCAACCTGATGCTGGATTATCGGCTTAAATAAACGATCGGTTAATTCCAAAAAGCTTTCTTTTTTTAAGTGAGCAGAAGGAAGAGTCGATGCCATAATAGTGGGAATAATTTCAATACCGGCATTTTCAAAAATATCGCAGACATGGATGAATTTTTTTACATCCTCTCCCTCAGCATAAACAAAATTATCTTTGGTCACAAAATAAGGATTAAAACTATTACATTCCAAATAAAATAAACCAACTGCAACTTTCATTTTTTCACTCCGTTCTATTGGGCAATAAGTTTCGATTTTTCTTTCTTCATTTTGGTTCTGCTGACATTCATATAGACATCCAGGCAGACTGCGGTCAAGAGAATCAATCCTTTTACGACCATTTGCGCATAAGAGGAAACATTCATCAAACTCATAACATTATCGACTGCCGATAATATAAAAACACCCATCGCTACACCCGTAATCCGGCCGACTCCACCGGACATACTGGTGCCCCCGATGCAGGCAGCCGCTACGGCATCAAGTTCAATCAGATTACCGGTAGTAGCGGTGGATCCACCCAGTCGGGCAGTAATTACAATACCGGCAATTCCATAAATTAATCCCATATACAGATAAGACTGGAAAACCCGAATTTTGGTTTTGATGCCGGAGAGCCTGGCGGCTTCAGGATTGCCGCCAATGCTGTAAATGTTACGGCCAAAAACTGATTTCTGACTGATAAATCCGGTGATAGCAACCATGGAACCGGCAAAAAAGACACACATTGGAATTCCGTAGTAGCCAGTAAAGATCCAAAGAGCAATTATATAAAAAATAATAATGGAAAAAATCGAAATGATCAGCTTGGCAGTACCATTATACCATTGTTTCATTTTTTTATAATTAAGCAGAACCAGGAGAATCCCTACAGCAGCAATGATTGTTAATAAAATTGCACTTTGCAGGGGTGGAATATAACCTTCGCTTAAAAATTGAAGAGATTCTGGGATGGGACCAATGGTGGCGGCATTGGTCCAAGTGTAGCCAATTCCTTTAAAAAGCTGTTGAGCAGCTAATGTTCCAATGAATGCCGGTACACCAACAATTCCTACAAAAAATCCATTCATCGCTCCCATACATAGTCCCATGCAAATAGAAAGGGTAATGGCAAGCGGAATGCTAAGATTGTAATTTACGATCATTTGCGATAAAAAGGCACTGATAAAGTAAACTGCCGCCCCGCCACTTAAATCAAAATTTCTTTCTACTAAAAGCATCATTAATCCGGAAGCAACAATCATTAAAACTGATCCCTGCTTTAGCAAAAGGGTTAAATTACGTACAGACATAAAGATATGATTGGTTAAAGCGTTGAAAATAAAAAAAAGAATTACTACTCCTAAGATCATTACCATATTCTTGGAGTATTGACTAATCTCGGTTTTTGATTTTGTCATTTCAGCTTTCCTCCGTTCCGATTGTGGCATACCACAATATTTTTTCTTTATTAATGCTGTCATCATTGACTACTGTTTTTACGACCTTTCCATGCCGCATAATCATGATTCGGTCAGCAATTCCCATTACTTCGGCAATATCGGAAGAAATAAATAAAATTGCTTTTCCGTCTAAAGCAAGCAGATCCAAAATACCATAAATTTGGTATTTGGCTTCGACATCAATGCCTTGAGTAGCTTCATCCAAAATTAATATTTTTGATTTGGTAGAAATCAGTCGGGAGAGAATGGCTTTTTGCTGATTGCCACCGCTTAATGTTTCAAAGGCAGTGTCCATGCTTGGAGTTTTGATAGACAGAGCATCGACCATTTTTTGATTGTTATTTCTTTCTTTTTGTTCATCGATCACACCAAATTTTGAAAACAAGGGTAAAGAAGAAGCAGAAATATTGCGACTAACGGACTGGCGATCAATGGCTCCTTCTCTTTTTCGGTCTTCCGGTAAGAGAGCGATACCGTGATTTAGAGCCGAAGAGGGATTGCGATTAATAATCTTTTTTCCCGATATTTCCATATCACAGGATACACCGCCTCTCCAGCCACCGATAATGCCCATAGCCATTTCGGTGCGACCGGCACCGACCAGACCGTAAACGGCCAGAATTTCACCAGCATATAAATCAAATTGAATGTCATCGACGACTTTTTTATCTGGAAATTTCTGGTTATAAACAGACAGTGAATTTACTTTTAGCAGACAAGAGGCAGGAGTACGGTCTTTGGGAGGATAAAAATCATCCACATCACGACCAACCATTAAAGATACAATTCGCTTTTCGCTCATATCTGGGGCATTGTCTGTCTCAATAATGCATCCATCTCTCATTACGGTGATGGTGTCGGAAATGGCTTTTACTTCGTCCAGGCGGTGAGAAATATAAATACAGGCAACACCTTTTGACTTGGCTTCCACAATTTTTTGAAAAAGCAATTGGCTTTCTTCGCTGGATAAAGTTGAAGTTGGCTCATCCAGGATGAGGACTTTGGTTTTATTATGCATTGCTCTGGCAATCACTAATAATTGTTTTTGTGCGATTCCGATTTCTTTTACCAAAGTGGTTGGATTGATGTTTAAGCCAAATTCGTCCAAAATTTGCTGGGACTGCTGTAGCATTTTATGATCATTGATAATCCCTTTGCTTCTGGGCTGTTTATTAATAAATAAATTATCAGCAATCGACATTTCATTAACCATATTTAAATCCTGCGGAACCATAGAGATTCCGCAGTTTTCAGCTTCGACGATCGACTTGAATTGACATTCTGCATCATTTAGGAAAAAAGAACCTTCATAGTTGCCATAAGAATAAATGCCGGCTAATATTTTCATCAATGTCGATTTTCCGGCTCCATTTCCACCAACCAGTGAATGAACTTTTCCGGATTCTATTTCCAGATTAGCTTTATTTACCGCCAATACACCAGGAAAAGATTTACTAAGATTTTTGATTTTTAGAATAACTTCTGACATAGGAAGCCTCCTTTATTTGGAGCCGAACACGTCATCCTCTGTTATCCAGCCTTCCGGAGCGATTTCGTTAATCCATTGTTTTAAATTATCTTTGGTTACCGGCATAACATCAACTAATAAAACAGGAACTTTTATTCCGGCAATATCCTGAACTTCGTCCGGAGTGATTTTTTCACCCTTAGCCAGTTTAAAAGCTGCTTCAACAGTCCGCTGATCACCTTTTACAATATCACTCCAGATACTCATGGTAATGACTCCTTCATGAATCAGTTTGGCAACAGAAACTTCAACGTCCATTCCGCAAATAAAGGATTTTCCATCTAGTTTAGCGGCTTTTACTGCCGGCACAATGCCCATTGCCACCGAATCAGCCGAGCAAATAAATGCCTGAATATTGTCATTATTGGCAGAAAGTGCATTTTCTACAGTTTTTAAAGCTTTATCCGGCGACCAGGCTTCATGAAATTGATTGGCAACGATATTAATTTCAGGATGTTCGGCCGAAACCTGGTCATATCCTTGACTGATCCGCTGAGCAACTGCACTGCCTGGATCACCTTTTACCAATACGAAATTACCACCCTTGTTGTCGGTGTGTTTAAGAGCGGCTTCCATTTGCAGACGACCAACTTTTACATTATCCCGATCCACATTAAGGTCAACTTCAGCACCTTCGACGGTATTGTCAAAAGTAATGACCGGGATGCCTTGTGATTTTACTTTATTTACGAGGTTGACCATGTTTCCGCTAACTACATTTAGGATCAAAACATCAATATCCTGAGAAATTAAATTTTCCACCTGGTTTTCTTGCTTACTGGCCTCATAATTTGCAAATTGGAAAATGATTTCGGCACCCAATTCTTCGGCCTTTTCTTTCATGATTTTTTGGTCGAATTTGAAACGATATTGGGCTTCTGAAGCTAAAGCAACTCCGATTTTCACTTTTTTGTCTTTGCCACTGTCGGCTGGCTTTTGGTTACATCCGCTAAACAAAAGAATTACCATTACACATACCATTACCAAACTAACCAATGTTTTTTTCATGTCTTATCCTCCTTAAAATGTTTTGGATTTGTTATTTGTGAAAAACAAGATCTCTGTTTAACCCGTAAGGGAAATACACACCATTTAAGTTGCTCATAGGTAAAAGACTATCATCTATTTGAATGCCAAGCTCTGTTCGCATCATTTCCTGACGCTTAACGATTCTGGCATATACTTCCGGATATTTTTGCTGCAACTCTTCGCGCATGGTTTCATCAGCAATGATCACAGTATCTTCGCAAATGCCTGAACAATAAGGCTCCTGATTTACACAAATCATATCACATTGCAGATGTGTGCCGCTGGGAAGAGATAAATTGGAATTTGGATAAAAAGGTGAATTGGTCCATTCGTCCATGCCGATGTTATGGCCGGGATTCAGCATTACACCAAAACGTTCCTCGCCGATAATGGCCATGACTTTTTCATAAACATCTCCTGCACAGGCATTTAATTTCACATTTTCATACCAGGTGGCAATTGCTGACCAATAGGGTTTATAAAAGTTATTAATTACATTTTCGGTTTCCGCAGAGGGGCCTTTTAAAGCCAAACCGGTTCTGGAACACAAACTGCCGCGGAGAGAATAACATAGACCAAAAGCCTCACCTTCTTTTAAAATAGTGTTATCAGGGCTTCTTAATCCAATGGCCACGTGATTTGCGCCAAAATTTACAAGGCTATACATTGTGACCGGCATAAAATCAATGGCGGCCTTACTGGAAAGTTCCAGCTCGGAAATACCGGGCTGCATTTGGTCAAGCAAACGTTTCATGATGGCGGCACTTTTGGTGGCGACATATTCAATCCAGGCGATTTCCTTGACATTGTGAATGCGCATGCGAATTCCACTTGGCAGACCGGTAATATCTTTAGTTATATTGGAAAATGAAGAAGTTATTTTTCTTAATTCAGATAGAATATATTCGGGGATATCAAAAAGAGATTCGGGATTTTCAAAGAGGTCATCAACAAAGTATTTATATCCGACAATGCCAACTTTTGAATTACCGTTGATTCCAATAGAAGAAAAAATGGTATGAAGGGCTCTTTGGTCATGCTTGGGCTGCCCTTGTAAACTGAAGTTATGATAAAGATGGCGGTGGATGTGATAAGGGATCTGGTAACTGTAGCCATATCCTTCATTTCCAACAATAATATGTTTGTTGCCGCTTTTATCCAAAATCCAAAGGCCTTCTTCAAAACGACAATCGTAACTGGAAAAATATTCAATGCTTGCAAAATGTTCGCGGTCGCCATAAATAATTACATAATCCAGGTTTTTGGTTTTCATAAGTTCAGATAAAAGATTTATGCGCTGGAGATAATCTTCCGCATCAAATTCCGGACGATGAACCTGTTGCTCAGTTTGTGCTAAATAAGGTACAGATCTGACATTGATTTCCATTTGCCCCTCCTTTGCTAACATGATGTTATTAAAAAGTGTAAAAAAATAAGAAATTACAGATTTTCTACATATAGATACTAACATCATTATTAGTAAAAGTCAATACAATATAAAAAAAATTTAAATAAACAGCGAGCATAGTCTGACAACTTTTAAATTGAAGTGTGCAAGCATAAATGCGTGTGACCCGAAAGCAATCTTGCAGGGCAAGTTGCGAAAGGGGAATGCGACCGCGAAGCGGGCATATTCATTTTTTAATTTTATGTATATCTTATTGATAATCAATATATAATATGATACTATAATACCAGCATGTTAATAATTCCAGGATGGAGGAGCCTATGAACGGTATGAAACCGCAAGATCAAAGCGATATTCGATATAATAATACCAAAATGATTCTTAATATTATTAAAGCTGCGCATGGCATTGCCCGGAGTGATTTGGCAAAATTGACCGGGATGAGTGCCACCAGTATGACCCGGATTGTCAATGAACTTTTGGAATTAAATTTGGTGCAGGAAACTTCTTTTTCTTCTGGTGGAATTGGTAGAAAATCAATTTTATTGGAAATTAAAAAGGATGTTTTTTATGTAGTGGGAATTGACTTTGCAGAAAGAGATATTTCGGTTTGTGTGATGGATTTTTCAGGTGCAGTAATTGGTAAAAAAGTAATATCCAGAACCACTGCCAGCAGCTTGAAAATTGAGGAAATGATCCGATTTATCTATCAAAACTATCAGAAATTACTGCAAGAGTTTAAAGTTAAAGAAGAATTAGTGGCAGCCATTGGAGTTGGAGCTATTGGCAGTATTGACCGGGAAAAAGGTTTGGTTCGCTATGAAGAGTTGACTCACACCCATAATATTCCGATTAAAGAGTTGATTGAAAGTGTTTTTAAGCGCCCAGCCTTTATTGACAATGATATCAAATGTGCGATTGTGGCAGAAAATACATTTGGTGAGGTGCCTAATTTAGATGATGTAGTCATGCTTTCGTTTGGTCGCGGAGTCGGTTCGGCGATTATCAATCGTGGCAGGATTGTCAGGGGATGCACCAATACAGCCGGAGAAATTGGCCATACGATTGTTGATTTTTCTGATGGGCGTTTATGTATTTGCGGACGCAGAGGTTGCCTGAGTTCTTATTTAATGGAAGAAAACATCATTGAAGAAGCCAGAAAAAGCAATTCCTCTATTTGTTCAATTGCCGATATCATGGAGTGTTACGAAAAGAATTTTTTATGGGCAATTTCTCTGGTTGACAGGATTACAAATTATATGACGATTGCTATAAATAATGCGGTAAATTATTTAAATCCTCGTAATTTGGTCTTAGGCGGCAAATTGATTAATGATAATCCCATTCTGTATGATATGGCATTAAAAAAATATAGTGGCATGATTTCTTTTTCTACTTTGCACCCGACCACTCATATCAGTCCATCAAAACTAAGCCGCGATGCGGTATGTATTGGTGGTGCTTTAGTGGCTCAGGAGAAGCATATGCTGAAAATGATAAAAATGCCAAATGAATTTATTGAGTCCAGATAGGAACAACAATTAAATAAACAATCAGGAGATGTCGAAAGTTAATTGAAAAATAAAGGATATCTCCTATTTTTCGTCCCTTCTACGATAATCAAGATAAGAAATCGAAACAAGTGCATTTAGCACAAAAGCCGGTTTTTCTAAGGGTAAGTGGAAGTCTTCGCGCATTTTGCGCAGCCGGTATTGCAGGGTATTGCGGTGGATATACAGGGATTTAGCAGTTTCGATCCGGTTTTGATGACATTGCAAATAGGCTTTTAAAGTCGGCAAATAGCTGGTGTTATATTTTTTATCATGTTCTGCCAAATCGAAAATCTCCGGCAGTAAAAAATGATTGATTTTTCCTTTTTTTTCCAAGTATGCAAATAAATGCCAGAGGGAATAGTCCTGCTCCCAAATCAAAGGAGGAGTGGAAGGGGTCAAGACTGAAAAATCTTCTGAAAAAGAGATGGAATCTGCCAAATTCGTTTGATTTTCCGGGGATATGGAAGTGCCGTATACCGGGAAATTTTGGGGGCTTAAAAAGGACTCCGTTTGCAAAAGTCTTTCGTATTGCGGTTTTATTTGTTCTATTTGACGGAAACTATCACCAATGATCAAATGCAGCTTTGATTTGCTTAAATAGTAAGTAAAAGCCTCCGAAACCACAAAAGGCTGATTTTGATTTTCTAATAGTAGTAAAAGTGATTCCTGATAAAATAAAATTTTTGCCTGTGGAAAAGTGGCCAGCAATTTTTGGCGTAAAATAGAGCGACTGTCTTTTTGAATATCATAGGATAATAAGGACAAAAACAGCAGGCGAAAAGGACCCTGTAATTTATTTTTCTGGCGCAGAAAGAAAGCCTCTTTTTGCTTACGGGCAGCTGAACCATCCAGATAACTGAGAATAACTGAATCGGTGGGGGAATCATCAGCCAGGGCAGGATTTTTCTTGCCCTCTTTGCGGATGATCTGGCTAAAAAGACCAAGAATTTCCAGTTCCTGAGCGGATAGTTGGGACTGGTTTTTTAATGCGATCAAATAGCCATAGTGATTGGGTGTCAGAGTGATTGGCTTGATCCATTTGGTACTGCTGTCAATCGGGCAGGTCAGTTCAAAAAAGGCATCTTGTTTTTTGCCTTTTTGAAATGCACTCAATTGCTGGACAGTCGAAATAAATTCGTAGCTGCAGCTGCCGGAAGCAATGCTGTTTTGCCAATAAAAATCTTTGATTTGAGCCGGGTCAGAATGAAATAAAACATGAAACTGTTTGTCAATATAAATGATGGGATAGCCCAATTGCTCAGCCAGATGGCAGGCAATCAGTTGTAGGCCGGTATCGGCTAAGACTGCCTGTATCAAATAATCTTTGATTGCCAAATAATCTATTTTTTTCATATATTCCTCCAGATTATTATATAGGGTTGTGGACGGATCATATTTTATTTTAGTGCATTTAGCACAAAAAAGCAAGCAAAGTTGATTCGGAACAAACCTTGTTAATAATTTAATTATTTATTATAATAAAAGCAGGTTAATAATTACAATAAAAAGGAGGCTATCTATGTATCAAAAACTAATGGAACCCGGTTATATCGGGAAATTGAAATTAAAAAATCGGGTGGTTATGCCGGCTATGGGAACGTCTCTGGCGTCGTCAAATGGAGAGGCATCGGATCAAATTATTGCATATTATGAAGAAAGAGCCAAAGGTGGTTGTGGTCTGATTATTACGGAAATTACCCGGATTGATAATCAAACCGGAGTGGGTACCCCCAATCAATTATGGGCAATTGATCCAAGACAAATTCCCAGATTGGAGCGCTTGGCCAGAAGTGTGCATCGTCATGGAGCCAAGATTTTTCTGCAGCTGCATCATCCGGGACGTCAATCTCATGCCCGATTGATTGAAGGTAGACAAATCGTATCAGCCAGTGATGTGATGTCATCGGTAGTTGGGGAGGTACCAAGACCTTTAACCACCGAAGAAGTCGAGCAAATGGTTAAAGATTTTGTTAAGGGAGCAAAGATTGCGGAGATGGCGGGAATTGATGGCATTGAACTACATGCTGCACATGGCTATTTGCTTTGTCAATTCCTAAGTCCGACCACCAATAAAAGAACAGATAAATATGGCGGCGATTTTACCAACTGTCATCGTTTTATTACAGAAATCATCATGGGTATTCGTTATCTTTGCGGCAAGGATTTTCCAATTAGTGTCAGGATTGATGGCGATGAATTTGTAGAAGGCGGCATTCGCCTGGAAGATGCAATTAAGACGGCTAAATACCTGGAGAGTATTGGAGTGGATGCCATCAATATTAGCGCCGGGACTTATGAAACAGCCAATACGATCATTGAACCATATACTTATCCGCAGGGCTGGAAACGCCATTTGGCTCAAGGGATTAAGGATAATGTGTCGATTCCGGTCATTGCTTGTGATGCGATTAAAGATCCGGATTTTGCCGAAAAATTGCTGCAAGAAGGAAATTGTGACTTTATTGCACTGGGTCGTGCCCATTTGGCAGATCCGTATTTTGTGAAAAAGGCAGTTGCCGGACAAGCTGAGGAAATTCGGCCTTGTATCGGCTGCCTGCACTGTATTGAATCATTAATGAACGGGATTACGATACGCTGTGCGGTTAATCCGCTGCTGGGCTATGAAAAAGATTATCAGTATCTGCCCAAAGATGGCAATGGTAAAGTGGTATGTGTTATCGGCGGAGGACCGGGTGGCCTGCAATCAGCTATTACTTTAGCCGGTCGTGGATTTAAGGTAACTTTATTTGAACAAAAGTCGGAGTTAGGAGGCAGTGTTCGCTTGGGCAGCCGTCCGCCGCATAAGGAACTGCTTTTCCGATTGATCAAGAGTTTGGAAATCGAAGCGAAAAAGGCTGGAGTGGAGATTAAATTAAATACCAAACCAAGTATTGAAGAATTAAAGCAATATCAACCATATGCCGTGATCGCTGCCATTGGCGGTAAGGAAATCACCATTCCGCTGACCGATGCCGGTAGCGATAAGCTATTAAGTCCGATTCAGGTTTTAGAAGAACAAACGCAGTTAAAAGATAAGAAGATCGTGGTCGTTGGCTCAGGTATGACCGGTTTGGAAATGGCAGAATACTTTGCAGCTCAGGGCAATGAGGTGGTGGTAGTGGAAATGGCCAAAGAAATTGGACCGGGAGTTCACAAAGCAATGCTGGTTGACATCATGACACGCCTGCAAAAGATGAAAGTGTCCTTTATGCCTTCCCATAAACTCTTGGATTATAAGGATGGGGTCGCTGATTTAATGGATAATTCTACAAGTAATAGCGTGTCCTTGCCAACGGATTATCTGGTTCTTTCGATTGGCGTTACCGGGCAGACCGGCGATGAATTCATTCAGGATCTGGAAAGCAACTTTACCAGAGTTTGCTTGGTTGGAGATTGTCAAAAAGCGGGCCGCATTTATGAGGCGATGGTAACGGGATTTGATGCGGCTTACCATTTGCCGGGGGAAGAATAAGCAGGATTAAAGGAAAACAGCGATCAGCTCATGCCTGAAACAGACAGGAAAATGTTGTAAAATCACTCTCAAATATATTGTTTTTTATAAATAAATTACATTACAAAAGCACGTGGATTAGAATTTGCACCGATCTTCAATCGTTAGATTTTTTGGTTTAACTTTTGGGCTTGGTATACTCACCGCGTGCTTTTGTTTGTTTTTGGGACTGTTTTGCAATAGCGGCCCTTTCTCTGAACGGATCTTCACTGATTCTCATAATAAATCGGCCGGTTTCCGCTGATGGTATCTTCTAAATAAGATTCCAAAAAGGCGATGGCACCATTGGTGTCCCGCTGCTTAATATATTTTAAAAGGGAAGCTGTATTTTCATAAAGAGCCGGTATGCCATACAGCTGGCAGAAGCGCTCCCAAAGAGTAGCTACCGGAACTTCAAAAGACTTAAAGATCAGTGGGATCAAAGTATTGCCCGATAAGAATGCCAGTTGATGCTGAAAGGCAAAGGCCTGGCGGCAGGCTTCCGGGATGTCAGCAGCCTGACGGATACTTTCGGTTATTTTTGATAATTCGGCAATATCTGCTTCACTCATCTTCGGAATACCCAGGCGCAGAGCTAAAGAATCAAGAGCCAGCCGAACTTCTAAAATAGAAGAGATTTCTGTGTTTTTTAAGGTTCCGCCATTATAATTCATAATCGAAATCAAAGTTTCCAGAGTACCTTCTTTACGATAATCGGCTACAAAAGTGCCAACCCGGGGTTTAATAAGCAAAAATCCTTTTTGTGCCAGCTCTGTAATTCCGCCATTGATAACAGCCCGGCTGACTTCCATTGAAGATGCTAATTCCCGTTCCGGCGGGAGTTTTTCGCCAATGGCCAAGCGGCCTGATAAAATGCGGGTCTCCAATTCTTTAACAAATAATTCTTTCAGGGAAGGTGTATGAAGTTTTTGAAATGTCATAATAATACCCTTTCTTTTGTCCGGTAATCCAATTTGAAAAAAGAAGTTTTTTATCTGGTATATCCAATTTATACCAGTTTTTTTATTATCATACAGGATGAAAATAAAAAAATCAAGTCAAATTTTAAAAAATAATAAAATTTAAAAAACCTTATTTTAAAGGAAAGTGCTTGAAATTCTAAGGATATTATTTTTAAATAAAAAAGTTAAATGATTGACAAAGTGACGAAAAAATGATAAACTCTTAACAAAGATTAAAACTGGTATAACCAGAAAAAACAAAAGAGGTTTCCGAAGATTCGGAAAGGAGGAAAAAAAGATGTTTGTATTTGCAGAAAATGTATCATCAATTTCGGTTTGGCTGGTTTGGTTATGTGTATTCAGTGCTTTATTTTGCTTGAATGAGGCAACCAGGCGATTTAAGTGGGTCGGTTTTGGTGCATTTGTAGTACTGCCGATTGTTATGACAATTCTATGGCTGACAGCTTTAAAAGAAACCAGTTATATGGACTGGTTCCACTTAGTTAAAGTTTATTCGTCAACAGCCGGTTGTATTGGCTTCTGGTGTATTCGCCATATTAAGGGGGCATCTAAAATCAAATGGCTGCTGTGGTTTCCACCTCTGATTTTAGCGATCAATATTGCTGAGGCGGTAGGTCGGGATTTTGAAGTTGGTTTTCGGTATGTTGTTCCGACTGTCGAGTATTTAAACAATCAAACTCAGTATTATATTGGCGGTTCTTGGAATATTATGAATGCAATTGCCGGAATTTTAAATATTGTGACGATTACCGGCTGGACCGGAATTTGCATTCGCCGGCAAACAGTTCATGATGGTAGCAAAGATATGATCTGGCCGGATATGCTGTGGTTTTGGATCATTGCATATGATTTATGGAATTTTGCATATACCTATAACTGCCTGCCAACTCATGCCTGGTATTGTGGGTTTGCCCTGCTTTTGGCACCAACCTTATGTAGTTTTACTGTGGGCAAGGGAGCGTGGTTACAGCATAGGGCGCATACTTTGGCATTGTGGTGTATGTTTGCTCAAACATTTCCGGCTTTTCAGGATGCAGGTAAATTTATGGTTCATTCCCTGTCCAGCAGCACGATTGCAAAAGCAGCAATTGCTCAGGGACTGGTAGCAGCCGATGGTTCAACCATGCTGGTTTCGGAAGGAATTTATCAGGTCACTTCCGCTGCCCCCAATACCACTCCGCTTTTTGTAATGAGCTTAATTGCCTTATTATTTAATATTGGAGTATTTGCATATATGATTTATAAGGTCAAAGCAACCAAACGCAATCCATATACCGGCGAGCTTTACACCGACCTGAAATCATATCAGGCTGTTAAAGAAGAGTCCGAGGACTATAAAGGACTGATTCAGAAAGGTCAGAGAACCTTATATGTCTAAAAGAAAATATAAAAAGAGAAAGGAAATCTATTATGGAAAAATTCAGAATTTTAGAAATTAAAGAAAGTGTATTTGAAGATAACAATGTACAGGCAGATTTGCTGCGGGCCGAATTAAAAGAGCAAAAAACCTTTTTGCTAAATGTCATGTCTTCGCCGGGAGCAGGCAAAACCACGACTTTAAAGAAAACGGTCAATGCCTTAAAAGACCAATTAAATATAGGGGTTATGGAAGCGGATATTGACTCTGATGTAGATGCTGCCACCATGGCTGAAACCGGCGTTCGGGTCATTCAACTTCATACCGGTGGTATGTGTCATTTGGATGCTGATATGACCAGGCAGGGATTGGAAGGCATGGGAATGGAAAATTTGGACTTGGTGATTTTGGAAAATGTTGGAAATTTGGTTTGTCCGGCCGAATTTGATACCGGTGCTGCCAAAAACGCCATGATTTTAAGTGTACCGGAAGGGGATGATAAGCCACTGAAATACCCTTTGATGTTTTCGATTTGTGATGTACTTTTAATTAATAAAATTGATGTGCTACCATATTTTAATTTTGATATGGAGGCTTGCATTGAGCGGGTGAAAAAGCTTTCCCCAAATATTAAAATCATCCCGATTTGTGCGCAAACCGGAGAAGGTATGGAGGAATGGTATGAATGGTTGCATACCGAAACCAAAAAATGGAATGAAAAATAAGGCCGATCGCAGAGCCAGGGTACAGACCCGAACTTTGACACAAAAATATTCAAAGCAAGACTGAAATAAGTACAGGTTAACAGGTAAGGTAAAGAATGAGGAGAAAAGAGATGAAAGATGTTACCAAGATGATTTTCCCCGAAGGATATGAGTGTAAATATAATCAGAAAGTTATGGATCTGGCCAATCACCTGGGCAGAAGAAAGGCCAAGAATTCTTATTTATGGGATGATCCGGAATATGTCATTTTAGAGGCCGGAGTTGATGATGAAATGGCGGAAGTCGGACTGCATTTGGAATTATATAAAAATAAAACAGCGGCCGATATTGCTGCGGAAATGAATTTACCGGAAGAATATGTGTTGGAACAACTGAAAAAACTGGCTTTTTTTGGAGTGGCCTTTTGGAATACCGATAAGGAAACAGGAAAAGATATTTTTTGGGCAGAAACATGGATTCCGGGAACCATGGAGGTAATTGTCAACAGTAAGGAAAATTGTGAAAAATATCCAATCATCGGCTATGCCATGGAAGCATATGGTCGGGTCAGAGGACCGAAAAGTTCCGGACTGTTTCCGGTTGGGGTTGGTCTGATGCGGGTAATTCCAATTGAACGGGCGATTGATGGCAATAGTCACCGTGCTTCTTATGAGGAAGTTTCCAAATACTTGAATGATAATGATATTTTTACGGTGACGGACTGCTCTTGCCGGACAGACAGAGAATTGATGGGTGAGGGCTGCGGCCATTTAAAAGAAGATATGTGTATTCAAATGGGTCATGCAGCGGAATACTATATTAAAACCGGCCGGGGCAGGCAGATTACCAGGGAGGAAGCCTTTGAAATCATTCGCAAAGCCGAGGAAAATGGGCTGATGCACCAGATTCCGAATGTCGATGGCAATGGTAAGACCCATGCGATTTGTAATTGCTGTGGTTGTGGCTGCCTGGCACTGCGGACAGCAGAAATGTTTAAAAACAATGATATGGTGCGCTCTAATTATGTGGCCAGAGTGGATAAGGAAAAATGTGTGGCTTGTGGTCAATGTGTTGAGTATTGCCCGGTTAACGCCTTAAAGCTGGGGCAAAAACTTTGCTCTAATAAGCCGGTGGTGGAAAACATTACTACTATGGTAACACCCCGAAATTATGAGTGGACGCAGGAGCACTGGAATCCGGATTATCGGATTAACCGGGAGGATGTGGTGGAAAGCGGTACCGCTCCCTGTAAAACCAAATGTCCGGCACATATCGGTGTTCAGGGTTATATTAATTTGGCTGCTCAGGGCAGATACCAGGAAGCATTGGAACTGATTCGTCATGAAAATCCGTTGCCGGCAGTTTGCGGCCGAATTTGTAACAAACGTTGCGAAGAGGCTTGTACCAGAGGAAATGTCGATGAGCCGGTGGCCATTGATGAAATTAAGAAATTCATTGCTCAATTGGAATTAGACAAAAAGAATCGGGTATTGCCGGAGAAACGTCATGATTATAGTGACAAAAAGGTGGCAATTATTGGCTCCGGTCCGGCGGGCCTTTCCTGTGCCTATTATCTGGCGTTGGATGGCTATACGATTACTGTTTTTGAAAAGGAACAAAAATTAGGCGGCATGCTGACCATGGGTATTCCGGCATTTCGTTTGGAAAAAGATGTAGTGGAAGCGGAAATCGAAATGATCCGTGATATGGGTGTGGAATTCCGGACCGGCATAGAAGTTGGCAAAGACATTACTTTGGATGAGTTAAGAGCCGAAGGCTATGGAGCTTTTTATCTTGCCATTGGTGCGCAGGGAGGCCGGAGTTTGGGCATTGAAGGCGAAGAGGCGGATGGTGTGATTTCAGGGGTTGAATTCCTGCGGATAATCAATCAAGATGAAAACCGCCGTTATGAAGGAAAAGTGGTGGTAATTGGCGGCGGCAATGTGGCGATCGATGTTTCCAGAGCAGCCATTCGGGCTGGTGGCCAGGATGTGACCCAATTTTGCCTGGAGAGCCGGGCAGACATGCCAGCTTCCGAAGAAGAAATTGTGGAAGCAGAAGAAGAAAAAATTATTATTCAAAATGGTTGGGGACCGAAACGCATTTTAACCGATAATGGCAAAGTGGTTGGTGTGGAATTTAGAAAATGCCAATCCGTATTTGATGAAAATGGTCGTTTTGCACCAGTATATGATGAAGAGAAATTAATGACTGTGCCGGCCGATTATGTTATATTATCGGTAGGACAAAGCATTGAATGGGGGAATTTATTGGCTGGTTCTAAAGTTAAACTGCGCCCAAATCAGACAGTTGAAGCGGATGGCTTTACTTATCAAACCGATGAGCCTGACATTTTTGTGGGCGGAGATGTGTATACAGGACCAAGATTTGCGATTGATGCAATTGCTGCCGGTAAACAGGGGGCGATTTCTATTCATCGCTTTATCCAGCCCGGACAAAGTTTGGTTTATGGACGTGATCGCCGGGAATATAAAGAACTGGATAAAGAAGCAGCGGTATTGGTCAGCTTTGACCGGGCAGTCAGGCAGCGACCGGCACATAAGCAGCTGAATGCTAAAGAGACATTCCGGGATGCCCGTGGCACATTTACTGAAGAGCAAATGAAAAAAGAAGCAGAGCGCTGTCTTGGCTGCGGTGCAACTGTGGTCGATGAATATATGTGCGTGGGCTGCGGACAATGTACCACCAAATGTAAATTTGATGCCATTCATTTAGAACGGGTATATGATGGCGAAGGAGTTCATTTTATGGATATGAAGCCGGTGGTAGTCAAGCAGTTGCTGAAGCGGAAAGGCAAAATTGCTGTCCGTAAGGTCAAAGAAGCGTTTACCGGGAAAAAGCAGGCATAGAGCAAAAGAAATATGCCAGTATCATATCGGAAAACAGTCAAGTAGGATGGTTTAGCCATTTGGTCAGGGATGGAAACAAATAGCAAACTCGGTTCATATAAAAGACAGATGCAGCCTGATAATATAATAAACAGTAAATTCCCGGATGGGAAACAGAGGTTTTTCAGAGAATAAGCAATTATAGCAAAGAAAGCAGGAAAATAATGCATGAATTAGGAGTGCTCATACATGTGGTGGAGCAGGTATCGGAAGTAGCAGCAGAAAATCAGGTGGAAAGCATAGCCAAACTGGTACTGCAAGTTGGCGAGCTCTGCTCAATGATTCCCAAATATATGGAAAAGGTGTATCCGGCAGCAATTGAAGGTACGATTTTAGAAGGTTCGGAGCTGGAAATTGAGCGGATCGTGGCGCAGGGAAAATGCCGGCAATGTGGTCATGTTTTTGGGCTGATTGAAGCCAAAGGCGCTTGTCCAAGTTGCTCGGACCGGCAATTTGACATTCTTCAGGGGCGGGAATTTATCATTAAGGAGATTGTTTGCCAATAGGCTGGGATTAGTTATCTTTCCTTATAAATGAAAGCAAAAGCAGGGATGATATTTTCAGTATCCTGTGGTTAAGAATATGTAAAGAGATTGTTGTGTTTTAAGGTTTTTATACCAGATATAAGATAGAATCTTTGTGATGGGCTATTATATCTGGTGTGAAGCCTGTATTTTGCAACAGTCTCTTTTAATTTTTTCAGCTTTTTGGTATACTGAGAATAATAAGATAATTTTTTCATGTTCTCTGGAATGGTCTTTCTTGATATACTTCCTTAAAAGTGGTTTTATAAAGCAAGTTGCCAAAAGTAACATTACTTTGAGCCGGTTACCGGTAAGAAAGAATATTATGTTACGCATAAGCAGTGTGCGATTTGCAAATTGGCAAAAATGGAAGGTTGTGAAGAAGTAGCAAAATTCCTGTGTGTTTTGGATTATTATGCTCTTGAGTTGCAGGGAGCGGTCCTTGATCGAACCAAAACTTTGGCATATGGGGATGATGAATGTAATTTTCAGGTGATGAGCCCGGAACGGGCCAAAGAAATTGGTTTTGTAAAAAGTCCCAATGCCCGGTAAATCAGAATGGATAGAGGTATTACGTATGAGAAAAATATTAGAATTTCCCAAAATAAATGAAAATGATATAGAGAAGGTTTCAAAAGTAATTGATACTATCGCAAATAATTTAGATAAGGATTGCAAAAACGAATTGAATGAATTACAAAGCCTGACTGGAAAATCATATTTACCTGAAGAATTTGCAGAGTATTGGGGGTGGACTGATTTGGACAATCTGGCAAGGATTACATTGATGCCAACACCGCCATGTGTGAGTGATTTGGATAGGAACGAATTAGAATTAATCATAGAAATTATAAGGGAAGCTTTTATATCCGGGGAAGATGATAAGGGCGGCTACTACATAGAATTACTGCAAAAGTCTGTAGCAATACCAGAGGTAATAAACTATATAATGTCAGATCAGGATGTGAAAACCATTGCAAACAGAATATTGTCAGATAAAAATAATGTAATCTTATTATGAGGAGTAAAATTACTCCCGGTTTGCAGCACATAAACAATGGAGAAAGAAAATGACAGATACTCAAAAATATATAAAAACAGTAAAGGTTGATGAAATACCTTGGCATAGACTTACCACAACTTATAAAAGAGCCACGGATTTTCCAAAATATTTTGATGTTTTATGGAAAATGGAAAATTTGGAAGAGGTTCAGAAGGCAGGAAAAGAAATTGCAATAAATATAGAGCATCAATCTACTTTATGGCATGCAACACCGTTTGCGCTGATCTTTTTATTGAGAATTTTTGAATATGCCTCAGAAAAAAGAGAGAGTAATAAAGTTGCTAATTATATCACAGAACAATTACTGGAGCTTTTTACAGAGATTGCCGAAGGAAGTTGGGATATGGAAAAAATAGAACATGCAGAACCTCTTGCTGATTTTTCGGATATGCTCAAAGAAGAGTATTTGTGGTCAGAGGAATATGATGAGGAAAAAGATGCAATGCGCTATGAAGAGGGGCAAGTATTTCCGGATGATTTATTCTACAGCTTTTATTATTACTCTTATCAAGTTCTTCTGCTTTGTAAACCTTTGCTGGATCAATTAAATGACAAGAGAGCGAAAGAGCTTTTTGGTTGGTTATAATAGTTATCTTCTTGATCAGAGCGCAAAAGATGGGGAAGCAGGATAAGTAATAATGATTGGAAAGGCAGATCTAATGAATAAACAAATTAAAATACTATTAATTGAAGATGACAGAGAAATTGCAGAACAAATTCAAAGGTATCTGCACAGCAGGGATTATATCGTGGAAACGGCGCCAACTTATTTTGAAGCCAGAAATAAGCTGAGCGCTTTTTATGATGTGGCCTTAGTGGATATTAATTTGCCGGATGGGAATGCCGGGGATTTGGTTTTACGGTTAAAAGAAAAAGGAATTCGGATGATTATTACCACGGTTAAAAATGATGAAAATTTTATTGTTAAAATGCTGGATCAGGGAGCAGATGATTTCCTGACCAAGCCATTTGCCTTGGAAATACTAAGAGCCAGAATTGATGCGGTAATGCGGACCATTTCGGTGATGGAAGGCAGTAAAATCACCTATAATGATTTGGTACTGGATCAGGCCAAAGCCATGATCAGTTATCAAAACCACCAGATTGATCTGACTTCCTTGGAATATGCGGTACTATCGCTGTTTATTCAAAACCCCAATCGGGTATTTACAAGGGATCAACTGTTGGAGCGGTTTTGGGAAAATAGAGATAAGGTTGTTAATGATAATACTTTAACAGCTACTATCAAGCGAATTCGGGCCAAGACGTCAGCAGATATTATCATCACAGTCAGAGGAATCGGATATAGGATGGGTTAGAGATGAAGTATTTTATTTATATTGCGATTTGGCTGCTTAGTTCAGGACTTGTGTATTATTGGGGAAAAAGGCATACCAGACGGCGGGTGGAAGAAATCATTCAGTTAATTCAGCAAATGCGCAATCAGGATTATTCCATCCCGATGAAACAAGATGATTTTTCTGTCTTAGAGGATCATATCTATAAACTCTTTATTGAACTGGTAGAGGAAAGGGAAAGGACAAGGCAAAGCGCCAAAAGTCAAATTGATTACCTGGAGGATATTGCTCACCAAATCAAAACCCCGATCACTAATATGCTATTGCGCACAGAAACCATGCAGGATTTGAATCAGAAAACACAGGAGCTTCCTTTGCTGAAAAAACAGCTGCAAAGATTGAATTCGCTGGCGGATATTTTGCTGAAATTATCGAGTTTGGATGCTAAAACCGATGACATGAAAAAGAGTGAGTTTGAATTAGCGGAGTTAATTGATTATGCTCTGGAGATTGCAGAAATACCGGACAGGATTGAAGTGGTGGTTGATTATTCGCTGATCGGAAAAACAATTAAAGGAGATTTTTATTGGCTGTCAGAAGCCGTGATTAATCTTTTAAAAAATGCCGGTAATTTGGCCAAATGTACGAAAATAAAAATAAAAGCAGATAGCAATCCCCTTTATACCTCGCTTCACATTATAGATAATGGGGGTGGCATAGCCAAAGAAGATATCCACAAGATTTTCCGAAGATTTTATAAAACACCGGATTCCAAAGGCTTTGGCATTGGTCTGGCCATGGCCAAAAGCATTGTTGAAAGAAATCATGGCACAATTGAGGTGATGAATGTCGAAAATGGTGCGGAATTTCAAATAAAATTTTATAATGTCACCGAATAATCACTTTGGTTTGCTAATATTAGTCTAAGAATAGAAATGTGCAAAAGGGATCCGGGCATATGCTGTGAAAGCCATCTTGCGAAGTATGTGGCGAAAGCGGCAGAACCCATGTGCCTGTGTCCTGGAGGGAGATAGAGACCAAAAAGACGGTGGGAAAGTTGAGTAATATATTGTGCCGGATAATATTACAATATCAAGATTTTCAGTCGGAATAACTGTAAAAAACGGTTTTGCACATCTCTGTCAGTCTAAGAACTAATAGGAGGTAACCATTATGGAGATTTTAAGAATTGAAAATTTGAAAAAAGAATATGGACAGGGGGAGAATGCGGTCTGTGCAATTGATAATATTAATTTGAGCGTGGAGCGGGGAGAATTTATTGCCATTGTCGGACCAAGCGGTTCCGGTAAATCGACATTGCTGCATTTGATTGGCTGTGTCGATCAGCCGACATCCGGTCAGATCCGGATTGATGGCAATGATATATCAAAATATAGTACAAAAGAGCAGGCCTTGTTTCGCCGGAGAAAGGTGGGGCTGATTTATCAGTTTTATAATTTGATTCCTGATTTAACCGTTCGCCATAATATTGAATTACCTTTAAAACTGGATAAGCGAAAGGTGGAGCAAGATTTTTTTGAGGATATTGTTAAAAAGCTGGGTCTGACCGATAAATTGGATCGATTTCCGGGGGAACTTTCCGGCGGGCAGCAGCAGAGAGTGGCCATTGCCAGAAGTTTGATTTATCGACCGACCATTATCCTGGCCGATGAGCCGACCGGTAATTTGGACAGAAAGAATTCAGCGGAAATAGTGGAAATTTTAAAGTATTTTAATCAACAGCTAAAGCAAACGATTTTGTTGATTACTCATGATGAGAAAGTGGCTTTGCAGGCAAGGAGGATTATCACTCTGGAAGATGCTAAGATTGTGAGGGATGAAATCAATGAATAAGAAGAATTTGCCCATTTTTATGTCAGTGCTGATTACCGCTTTATTTTTTACTATGATATTTTATTTTGTATATACCAATGTGCAGGACCATTATAAGGGGTATCGGCTGATTAGCTTTGCCGATGCGGAGTTGGATGTAAAATTATTTTCAAATGAGATCAAGCAGCTGGAGATGATTAAGGAAATTCAAACAGCCGGCGGATTATCGGAAGAACTGTGGTCGGCTCGTTTTCAGGAGGCAATGCTGGCAATTCATTTTCAGGATGCAGGTATCAATACCATGCGTGAGTATTCCAATCTGATAGAGGGCAGATTTGCCGAACATAAAAGAGAAATTGTGATATCCCAAAATTTGGCCGAAAAATATCAACTAGAAGTAGGGGATAAAATATTGCTTCAGGTGGGCAGCAGATACACAGGCGAGCAAGTGCTCAGTCCAACGGCCACTTATACAGACAAAGAAAGCTTTAAAGAACAGGAAAACAGAGAGTATACGGTGGTTGGGATCCATGGCAATGTCTATAATAAATATCTGGATATTAGCTTTGCCTTAACCATGCCGGAAGAAAACAGGAAATTATCGCCTTATATCCGATTTAAGGATTTTAAAGCGGCTTATCAAAATCGAGAGCAAATAAAAGAAGAAATTGAAAAACAACTAGGGAGAAGGGTCGATCTGAATTTTTCGGAAATCATGATGCATTACTATGGTGTCAAAGAGAGTGGTATGAAGGCATGGATATCAACCATTATCAATATCATTTCCATTTTGTTCGTCATTTTCTTATTTGTATTTTTTGTGCGCAATATTTTCCGGGTTTGGGGACTGAGAAAAGCCGGAGAATTATCGATGTATAAATCCATTGGCACTACTAATTCTCAAATTTACTGGCTTTTGATGAAAGAGGCGGTTTTAATATCGCTATTACCTATTTTAATTGGTCATGGGCTGGGATATTTGCTGATGAGCGGCATTTATTACCAAATGCAAAAGACCATGGCTGTCGATAAAATAGTCTTCATGGAATTTTCCCTGGCTTTATCCGCTGTCACACTGGGGGTAGCTTTATTTATCATTATGCTGGCTGTGTTTGCGCCGGCTGGAGCAATTGCTAAAATCAATATTATTGACGGCATCAGGGGCAATTTTTATGCCAAAAGCAGGAAGAGAAAGAGATATAAGGATTTATGGAAAGAGCTTAGGAATAATAATATGGCTTCGATTAAAAGCCTAAGATATATTACTGCTGTCGGCACGATTATTATTTCCTGTTTTTTAATTGCAGTCGGGATTTCAGACTATTTTAGTGAAATGTCATTTTTGGAAAGTGATTATAATATTAATATAACTTATAAAACCGGCCAGCAGGAAGTTCCCCCGGTATTAAAGGAGATAAGCCGTCATTTTTCGGAAAAGAAGGCCTATATCTCCAGAAGCAAATATTTTAATATGGACTTTGAATGGCCACTGGCCGAAGAAGCGATGGCCAGCGGGATTGATAAGCAGTTAGAAGAGTATTTTGAGGGGGAAGAGAAAAAAATAGAGGGTATGCTAATTGGCATTGAGGAAGAGCAGCTGAATCAATTAGGCGGCAAAAAGGGAGAGTTCCTGCTCCGGAATCTGGTCCAGGAGGATATCAAATTGCCTTTAGCAAAGGCAAAATATATCAGATATTTAGATAGTCCATCCGAGTTGAGCATTTACTTAAGCGGAGCTGAGCCGGCTACTAAAATTAAAATCACCAAAGAAATCACCGGAATCGGCGAATTGGAGGAAGTGATCCGGCCACTGGAAATCCAGATCTTTACTGATTTGGACACACAAAAGGAATTGATTGAAGGGCATAACAAAGCACAGTCAGCCAGAAGTGTGTTTGAACTGAAAATGAAAGTTGAAGATTCGGAAATTACTGATACTAAGGACTATCTTGAAAAAACATTGAAAGCAGGTGCGGCCTTTGATGAGCAGTTTAATCTTGTGAGCGGCGATGAAATTGCTGCTAAACGCTCAATCGATGTACGGGTACTGCTCCTGATCATCGGGGGGATTGGCTTGGTCATACTGTTACTTAATATCACCAATGGCTATGCTTGCATTAATTTAAGCTTATTAAGCCGCAAACGGGAAATCGGCAGTCTTTATTCCTGCGGTATGGAAAAAGAAGGATTGATCAGGCTGTATCTGACGGAGTTTGGGGCAGAGGAAATCAGGTCAATTGGTATTACTGCTTTGATCACAGCAGCAGTGATGCTCACCATTGATCTGCTGTCATCATCCATTTCCATAAAAGTGCTGCTTCTCTATTTTCCATGGCTGTTTTTCGGAGTGTTTGCTGTTTTGATTTATGGGGTGAATTTATTGATTTATTACTTTGCCTTAAGAAATATCTTAAAACAGCCGGTGGTTGAACTGATACGGCAGGAGTAAATCCAGCTTTATCCGGTATTGCCGCAAACAGTAAAAGAGGTTTCCTAAGTACGGGAAATCTTTTTTTGTGCAAGTAAAAGGAGGAACCCAATGACCGATAAACAAAAAGCACAGACCAAAGAAGAACGAGCCGCACCCTAAAAACCTGACGGCATTCTAACAAAGAAGATGAGAGGAAAGACCTTTGTAACGAGATATATTTTGATAAAAAGAGCAAGAATACCCTTCAAGATAAGCTATTAAAGGTAGTGCAAGCGGAACGGAAAGGATAAGCTATAAAACGCTATGTTGGAATCAACATCACTTCATATATAAGCAGTAAATCAAATCGGTTTACTGTTTTTTATTACTCAGATTTCAGAAGAAAGAACAAGGAAAATGAAAAACACAGAAGAAAAGATTTTAATGGCAGAAGAAGAATTCAAGCAGTTATAAAACAAAAGAAAAAAACTCATCAGTCAGCAGAAAGAGAAGGAACGAAAAAAGAGAGATAGACATCTTTACAGGAATATTCAAAGTAACGAACTAAAAGGAAGAGCCAAAATTTAAGGCTGTACAAAAAAATGAAAAATGATATAATATGTAAAAAACATCATAATTTTACATGTTGAATTTGAGTGCATTCATCATTTTAAGGATGGAAACGGACGGTAGGCAGACCGGTCATTCTTAAAAGAAATAGGGCATAAAAAAATGCCGGGAAAAGAAATACGGTTGCGAATGGGGAGAGGAATTGGAATAAAGGAGTCAACATTATGGCAATGATTACAAATAAAAAGAGAAAAACAGGACTTGAGTGGGTAGCACTTATTCTTTTATGCGTTTTCCTTTGTGGCTGTCAGGATAACGGGGGAAAAACGTCTGATATCAATATAGGAGAATCCGATATCAATATAGGAGAAAACGAGATGGGAGAAACTGAGATGGATGTAGTCAATGTAATCAAAACAAAGACAGAGAAACCTTATATAGTGACGACAGAACTTAAAGAAAGCAGTGCCGTCAATCCGGATACCGGAACCGGTATTTATGTAAGATATACGGTACTTTCAGTCGAGGGTGATGCTCCGGAAACATTCAAGAATGCTATCACCGCATGTAACAGGCGGGCTGAGGAAGCGGCAGAGAAACGCATGCTGTCTATATCTTCGCAGCTTTCAGCCGCCGTGTTACAGGAAAAAACTAAAAATTACCGTTTTGATACCTACGCCTATATTGTGGCTGTCGCCAGGGCGGATTCTACTGCATTTAGTATTCTGGAGACGGAGTATGAAGCAGTTTTTGGGGATGACTGGTATGATAAGAAAGTCGTTTATAAACTTGGCGGAAAAACGTTTGATACGACCAGCGGAAAAGAAATAAGTCTTTCAGAGCTGGTCACTGATGAAAAAATGATAGGCGAAAGACTGAAAAAGGCTCTGCAAACTCAATACGGAATAAGCGATCTTGCAAGCATAGAGCCTTCTGACTATGCTTGGACAGCAGATGCTCTCGGCATAAGGTTTTATTTCAATTCGGACACAGCAGCTAAGAAAAAACACGAAGAAATGGGAGATTATTCAAATAAAGTCATTACAGTAGCCTTTCCGTATGATTCGCTTGACGGTTTGGTGGCAGCAACGCTTGCAAAAGTGCCGGAAGATTACATTGCAAGGTTAGACCGTGAAACTATTTACAAGCTGCCCCATGGTAATTTATCGGTAATGCTTACGAAAAACGACAAAGACATCTTTATCCGCATGATTCCGGACAAGGAGGAGGAAAGCCGTCTGCTTATAGAATATGCAGATGAAAAGTCCGATTTTTATATCATTCGAAGTCTTGGCGGTCTTTACCTTTTCCGAGAATTCATTCCCTATGAGCAAGGCTTTTTCTATGATTTTTCAAACCCTGATGGAGGTTTTGGGCGATTCAAACATTGGAATTCTCAATATTTTGACAGTTTTATGAGTGAGATTGGGCTGGCACTTCCCTACAATCCTTTCTGCGTACACATGAGCGAGATTCGCAGGGGCGAAAGGAGTCCGTATGGAGAAGAAAGCTGGGATGAAGAAGAAAGTCAGGATGACTCATTTTTTATTCCGGGTGGTCATTATTATTTCCCTGACAAGACGGAGGGCAGATATAAGCATTTTGTGCTTATTGACGGTGTATTGCAAATAGACACACGCAATACAGCCTACAGGTTGCTCGAGGATATGGTTGTTATGGAGATTGATGAGCAAGGCAAAGAACTTGGCAATATTACGATAAAGGCGGGATCTGCAATTGTCTTTGAGTCTGCCGTTGGCGAATCTGAGAAATATCAGTCTTCCCCACGACGATGGGATCTGGGGTATAGCTATCTTTATGATTGTCGCCTTGCTGACGGAAGAAGGGTTCGTATTACATCCGAATATGAGAGTGAAGTATTTGTAAATGGGGCATATTTGAACCGTTTTACTAAGCCGGTATCTCTGGCGGAAGCCCGTCTTGACATCATCCCACCCAAGGAGGAAGTATTTACCATTCGCATAGGGAACAAGGATTATCCTGTTATTCCGGATTATTCAAAAGCCGATCACTACGGAGAAGAAATAGACTTCGGTGACGATATCTGGTGGCAGGCCGAAGAATATGTAGGACAATACGAGATAAGCGATGAAGACCTTGTGGAGATGAAGAATACCTCGAACTTTAACCAGCAAATCGAAAAAAAAGATGCCTTGCTTAGGATAAGCGAAGATGGCAAGGTGCGCTTTGAATACTGCGGCAAGGTTTACGAAGGAGAGCTGCCAAAGGAGCGTTATTACGGAGTGAATGTGACCATTGAACTGAGGTCGGGCTATGAATCCCGAAGTTTTGAAATCATACTCAGAGATACGGCGGTTCACGATGTACCGTCCAAAATTAAGTTCTATTCGGAAGGCATGCCGGCTACGAATAAGCCTTCAGAACAACTGTCGTTTTCCGTTTATCTAACTAAAAAATAGATATGCCTCATCAGGGGAAGCGTTCGCATAAGGACTGGACCAGCTGCCAAATTTGTTAAATTTGCTTTTGCCCCAATAGCGTTTCGATATTTGGCAAAAGAGCTGTCGGATTTGGAAATGAAAACTTATCGCCGGGCTGTGGCTAAGAAGTATGGGGAAAAGCCGTTTCAGAAAAAGGCAATGCAAAGGTTGGCCAGAGAATCAAAGTGGTCACAGGATCATATTGAGCAGTATCCAATGAACTGGTGCTATCAATTTGAGCCGATTGCAGGTAAGGAGGAGTATTATGGATTGTTTTAGCCACAGCCGCATACTTTAGAAAAAAACGAAAAAACCGGCAAACTCAAAAAACTTAATACTTGAATTAAACACCTCCTTGGTATAAAATGGGAATACTGGGAGGTACTTTTATGGAAAAAATTGCTTTTATTGGTGCCGGAATTATGGGCAAGTCAATGATCCGGAATTTACGGAAAGCGGGTTATGAGGTATTGGTTTATGCCAGAAACAGGGCAAAAGTAGTCGATCTGGAAACGGAAGGGATTCCGGTTTTTGACAGTATTCGGGATTGTGTCAAACAGGCAGAGGCAGTAATTACCATTGTTGGTTATCCGGCGGATGTGGAGGAAGTTTATTTTGGAGAAAATGGCATTCTGCAAAATGTCAAGGCCGGAACTTATGTCATTGATATGACCACTTCCAGTCCTAAATTGGCAGAAGAGATCCATGAAAAAGCCAAAGAGTACGGGGTCAAGGCAGTTGATGCACCGGTCACCGGTGGTGATACCGGTGCCAGAGAAGGGACATTGTCGATTTTGGTTGGCGGCGAAAAAGCCGATTATGAGGCCTGCTATCCGATGTTTCAGGCAATGGGACAAAATATTAATTATCAGGGACCAGCCGGGATGGGGCAGCATACCAAAATGGTCAATCAGATTATGATTGCCGGAACCATTTCCGGTGTTTGTGAGGCACTAAGCTATGCCGTGGCCAAGGGTCTGGATTTGCCGACCGTCTTAAAATCCGTCAGCAGCGGAGCGGCCGGCAGTAAGCAGCTGGAGACGGTTGCTCCCCGGATATTAAAAGGAGATTTTATGCCTGGATTTTTTATCAAGCATTTTATTAAAGATATGGCTTTGGCCGCCGCAGAAGCGAAAGACAGTGGCCTGGAATTAAGTGTGCTGGAGCTGGTATTGGCCCACTATCGTCAGCTGGCCGAAGCCGGCAAAGGCGATTTAGGAACACAGGCTTTATTTGAATTTTACCATCAATCATCAAAAAGTCAGGATTAAAAAATGGCCGATCATTTGCGGGCTAAGATGCGGAAATTCTAAATTCAGCAATCCTCAAAGCCCCTGGCCTGACTGGCTTAATCTGATCGGACACATGAAGATAGAATTGAAATCGACAAAAGATAATGAAAGGAGCCATTATGGAAGAATATGGATTACAAACATTAGGATTGCATGCCGGCTATACACCGGGCAACGGCGAACCGAGAGTATTGCCGATCTATCAGTCGACCACCTTTACTTATGACAGTACCGAACATGTGGGTAAATTATTTGATTTAAGTGCCAGCGGGCATATGTATTCGCGCTTGTCCAATCCGACAGTGGATGCGGTCGAAAAGAAAATTGCTGCTTTAGAAGGCGGTGTGGCGGCGCTTTGTACTTCTTCCGGACAGGCGGCAACTTTACTGAGTCTTTTAAATATTTTAAAAGCAGGCGATCATTTTATCAGCAGCACCAATATTTATGGCGGTACGGTTAATTTGTTTGCGGTCACCTTCAAGAAATTGGGGATTGAATGCAGTTTTGTCAGCGGTGACAGTAGTGCCGAGCAGCTGAAAGCCGCTTTTCGTCCAAATACCAAGGCGGTTTTTGCGGAAACGATCGCTAATCCGGCGCTGAGTATTTTAGATATTGAAGAATGGGCGAAAACGGCCCATGAAATGGGAGTGCCATTGGTGATCGATAATACTTTGGCCACTCCGGCCCTTTGCCGGCCTTTTGAACATGGTGCTGATATTATTGTCCATTCAACTACTAAATATATGGATGGACATGCGGTTACAGTTGGCGGAGTGATCGTGGACAGCGGTAAATTTGACTGGAAAAATGGAAAATTTCCGGATTTGACTGAGCCGGACCCATCTTATCATGGACTTAGTTATACCGAAAAATTTGGCAATATGGCTTATATTGTAAAAGCCAGAGTACAGCTGATGCGTGATTTTGGTGTATATCCGCCGGCTTTAGCGGCATTTATTTTAAATTTGGGCTTGGAAACTTTGACCCTGCGAATGAAAGCACATTCGGATAATGCATTGGCGGTGGCAAAGCTGCTGGAATCATCGGATAAAATTGAAAAAGTATCTTATCCGGGTTTAGCAGCCAGCCCCTATCATCAAAAACAATTAAAGTATATGCCAAATGGGTCATCCGGAGTAATTTCCTTTGATATTAAGGGTGGAAAATCAGCAGCGGTGCGTTTCATTGACAGCCTGAAGCTAGTCAGCAATGAAGTACATGTTGCCGATATCCGTTCCTGCATTTTACATCCGGCTACCTCGACACACAGGCAATTGACCCCTGAGCAACTGGTTGCTGCCGGTATTTCTGAGGGCACCATTCGTCTGTCGGTGGGCATTGAAAATGTTGAGGATATTTTGGCGGATGTAAAACAAGCGCTGGCCAATGTCGTATTGTAAGTATAAAATGTGATATTGTAAGTATAAAATGCAATATTGTAAGTTTGATCGGGAAAAAGATAAGCAGGGATATCCGAATGCAAAACCTTAGCCATGCGCTTTGGGGGCCGCGGATTTGCGGAAAAAGATAAGTAGGGATATCCAAATGCTAAAATGGATGATTTAAAAACTTTTCTAAAAGAATCAATGGTGGCTTAGAACCGGCGATGTCAAATGCATGGACATGTTTGTAATACCGGGCAGAAAATGCTTAGGCCGGAAAGTGACAGAATGGAGAATTAACATGAAGCGAAATTTAATGCAAAAACGGGAAGATGCAATGCTTAGCTTGCTGGCGATAGAGGAAGCCTGGCAGGAATTGGCGGCCCTGAAATTGACGGATCTAGATCCGGAAACCACAGCCGTGGTGTTTGTTGATGTGATCGAGGGATTTGTCAATATTGGCCCATTATCCTCAAACAGAGCACTGGATATCATTGAACCGGTCAAACAATTAAATGAAAAAACCAGGGGTTGGCACAAGATTTATTTCCGGGATTGCCATACTGGGGACAGTGCTGAGTTTTCGGCTTATGTTCCGCATTGTCTGGCAGGAACAGCCGAAACCGAGCTGATTAAAGAATTAGCGCCGGATGAGGGCGAGCGCTCTTACCAAATTTTTAAAAACTGTACCAATGGCTTTATGGCTGAGGGTTTTCAAAAGTGGCTAACTGCCCATCCGCAGGTCACCAATTTCATTATTACCGGTTTGGTAACAGATATTTGTGTGATGACATTTGCCTTGACTTTAAAGACTTATTTTAATGAAAAAAATACGGTGTCCCGGCTGATGGTACCGCTTAGCACAGTTGAGACTTTTGATCTGCCGCTGACCAACCATCAGGCTGAACTGATGAATACCTTTGCCGTATATAATATGCAAATGAACGGAATTGAGATTTATCGGGAATTCGAATAAAAAATGGATTAGTATCCGGACGCGACTGTGGAAGGATGCCGGCCCTCAAAAAAGAAAGATTAAAAAAGTTTCTTTCGCTGATTGAAATTTGCGAAAGAAACTTTTCTTTTAAGTCCTTTATTTCCGGCAATATTGAAATAAGATCATTGGCCTAGAGCCAGGGAAAAGTAAATGAAAATAGGAGATTTAAGAGTTTTTGATTGTTATTTCCGGCAATCCTCACATAGTCCGTACAGTTCCAGCCGATGCTCGGTGATGGTAAAGCCGGCTTTGCCGGCCAGTTCGGAAAAGGTATCAAAGGGACAAAAGTGAATATCCAGCACTTTTCCGCATTTGGTACAAATGATATGATGATGGTGCTCGTTGCTGGCACATTTTAATTTGTATAAATTAAGGCCATCATCAGTAGTGACCTTATAGATCATATTTAATCGTTCCAAACTTTCCAAATTCCGGTAAATTGTGGAAAGATTGGTTTTCGGGAAAATGGTTTTGGTTTTTTCATACAAACTTTCGGCGGATAGCATGACATCCTGATTTTGTACCAGGACATCAGCAAAGGCCAGCCGCGGTTGGGTGACTTTGTATTCCGGCGATTTTACTTTATTCCAAAATTCTTGGGTGGTCATTGCATCCTCCTGTGGGTGGTGTAAAAGGAAATATACTTTCTTGTGATATTGTGCTAATAATACCACATTATTTGGGAAGATTCAAGCAATCAAGGCAATATCATGATCAGGGCAATATCATAACCAGGTTTAAAATAGATAAGCGGTGTGGTGCCACCCAATAAATCGTCCATAGCAGTCATATCATGACTGGGCTTAAAATATATAAGTGGTATAAAATTGTCAGCTTTTGCTTTAAGCGGATGGCTCAAGGATGTGGTGGCAGAAAAGCCGTGACTTTAAGCAAATGCAAAAAGAAACAAAAAGAAAATTATAAAGTAAGTTTTGCCATTTTGATTTCATTTATGATATACTAAAATGATAGTATGTTGATCAAATGCTAAGTCACTATCATCACTGTCAAGATCTGCAAAAATACTAAATAACAGGATGTTGATAACACGGATATTTTCGGATTTTCAGACAAAGCCGAAAGCCGGTCAGGATGAAAGCTTTCAAAGCCGGGGCAATTTCCAGTGGACAGAGCAGATGAAATAAACAGAGGAGAAGTTATTGAGATATGATTGCTGAAAAGGAGCCTTTGTATGAAAGTAATGGCATTTCGATATAACAGGTATCATAGTACCATCAGTTTGGTGATATTACTGGGGATATTTTGGATATTTGGTTTTTTGTTTTGGTCATGGCTGATCAATAATTATTTGGGATTTCACCTGGATAGTTACGAAGGGATCGCACCATTTTGGCGGGAACGTATCGGCTGGGCTTTAGTTGCAGCGATTGTACCGCCGCTGATTTGGATGATTGTGGCTGTTTTTCCGGCGAAAAAAATTTGGCTGTTTTGGATGGAAGGGCAGGGCCGGATTGAAATTTCCAGGCAGGATGCAGTTTTGTATTATGGTAATAGGCAGATACGCTTTGATCAATATACCAAGATCAGTTATCAAAAAGTTGATTTTAATATCAGGGCCAGTGCAAATGGAACTCATCCAATTGTCTATCGGTACCGAATTGAGCAGGATGGAGAAAGCTATTTTTTTACGGAATCACTCAGAGAACTATATCAGAAAATTTCATTTTCTGTCCGTATTCAGGAAATTCGGGCAGAGAGTTCGCTTTATCAGGCACTGATGGCGATCCCGTTTATTACCATGAATTATGAAACAACACCTTTGGTCCAGCCGTCAGAAGAGCTTCTTTGGATCGGAGAGGTTGCCATTACGACCGGAGAGACCAAACCGGATATTTTTGATGGCAGTCCCTATTATGTAGATTATCAGAATCCGGAAAGGGTGGAAGGAGTGCCATTGACCTGCTGCTATGTCCGGGAGCGCTCAAATCCAGAGCATGTGGTCGGTGAGATTGGCTGGGCGGATGACCCGGAGCATATCCGGGAAATGACAGAAGAACTTTTGCGCCACCTGCCGATCATTGATGGAGTGGCACTGGATGAAGTAATAGAGATTGGCCCGGATTACTAAAAACAGAGCTAGTATTTGCAACAGGGTGTGGTAGATAACAAGCAGCTGGTGGATGGCAGAGCGACTTGACAGACTTTTCAGTGATTATCTTGCGTAGTACTTAATAAGCAGCTAATGGATGATTAAGGCGAACGAATAAAAAGGATGGGAAAATAGCTTTTGCGTGGTCAAGAGGATATAAGAACAGTAATATTTAAAAAGGCAGACCCAATAGGAGAAATGAATGAAACAGTATAAATTAATTATTTTTGATTTGGACGGAACGCTGCTCAACTCAATTGAAGGGATCGGGACAGCGATGAATGTGGTGCTGGATAAATATGGCTACCCGCAGCATTCGATCGATAAATATTATTATTTTGTAGGCAATGGATTAAAAAAGTTGGCGGAGCGGGCATTGCCGGCGGAAGTGGTTGACAAGGAAGGGGTGGAGGAATATTATAGAGAACTGAAGATATCTTATGATATTCATTATTCGGTCGGATTAAAGCTTTATCCGGGGATTGCTGAACTGCTGGATCATTTAAGCGATCGCGGCTATCTTTTGGCGATCAATTCAAATAAAATTGATCATATGGTTCGGAAAATTGCCAGGGATTATTATGGGAAATGGAAATGGCAGGCGGTGATCGGAGACAGAGAAGGAATTCCGATTAAACCAAATCGGATCGGAGTGGATGAAATTATTGCCGGAGCCGGAGTAAAGCGAACGGAGGTCTTGTATGTCGGCGATTCGGAAGTTGATATGCAAACAGCTCATAATGCCGAGGTAGATGTAGCTTTTGTCACCTGGGGTTTCCGCAAACTTGAAGATATTGCCGGCCAAAAAGTAAATTATATCATTGACAGTCCCCAGCAGTTAGCGGAATTACTAATATAGGCAGTTGCAGCCGAAACAGTAGCAAAGCCATTCTGATAACCCAAGCCATTCCGGCCCCAAGTCATTAGTTGTTAGACCAGCTTGGCCTATTGCCTGAAGCTGGATCCTGTTAACTGCTAAAGAATGACTGGATGTTAATAAAGACAGAATCAAACATGGCCGGTAGGAAGATCTGGAAAATAACAATCACAGAAAATTTTAAGACAATTGGAATTTATGTCGATAAATTTAAAGTTGGAGTATGGAAACCGGGAAAGTTGGGTTAATGAAAAAGTAACTTTAAAAATAAATCAAAAAATAAATAAAAACATAAATTAAAACACAAATTAAAACACAAATTAAAAGAGTTTATGATTATATCGGGTGCCGGTCAAAGGCGCTGAAATGGAGATTAAAATGCAGGAAAATGTAAAAGTAAGCATCTTCGGCAAGCAGGAAATGCTGGACGGAGAGATTATGGAAATAGTAACAACCGGTCAATATAAGGAAAAAGATGGCAAAATATATTTGTCATATTTTGACAGTTTGCAGGATGAAGAAAATCCGATCAAAACGCTGATCAAAACAGATGGGGATCTGGTTTCGATTATCCGGTACGGTAAAAATAATACCCATTTATTGTTTGAAAAAGGGGTGTCGCATATCATGCCATATGAAACCCCATTTGGCTGTCTGGAAATGATCAGCCATACCAAAGATATTCATTTGACTCCGCTGGAAGGCGGATTTGACCTGAAAGTTGATTATCAGGTAGAATTAAATCGGGCCAGTGTAGGCAGAAATCAATTGCATGTGGTGGCTACCCCATTAAAAAACCGGGACTGATAAACTCCTGAGTTTTGGTGATTTGATCACCGGTCTGGTCAGGCAGCCAGCACTCAAAGGACGGAGCAACGACAAATTATGCGATCTCCTGTCAGCTTGCCTGCCGGTCAGGCAGCCGGCGCCAGGAGACAGCGCAAAGCCGGATCAGGATTTAACCGGAAAATAGTTATAAAGAAAATATGAGAAAATAAAAACATCAGAAAATAAAAATAATGATATTGCTGCAGGAGGATAACATGGAGCGAGCAAAAAGGAAAAGTGCCGTTTTCAAAATTATGGCAGGAGTGCTGAGTTTAACATTCTTGTTACAACCAGTGCGTGGAGTGATGCCTGAAGATCAGCAAATTGTGTCTGATCCGGTCAGTGGGATCTATCGTGGCCTGATGCAGGGGGATACCATTCGCCATAATTTAAATTTTACAGATGTGCCGGCTGGTCACTGGGCGAAGGAAGCAATCTCCCGCCTGGGGGCACTGAGCATTGTTCAGGGCTATCAGGAGAGCGGAGGCTATTTATACCGTCCCAATCAAAAAGTCAGCAAAGAAGAAGCTTTGGCTTTACTGCTTCGTGCTATTGGCAAAGAAGCGGATGCCAAAAAGGCAGCTGAAACCATTGCTCCCGGAGAAAATCCGCAGTCCAATTTGACATTTTGGTCAAAAGGCTACTTAACCATAGCCCGGCAGCTGGGAGCGATCACAGCTGAACAGTTAAATGATGCCTTGCTGGAAGAACAATCGGCTTTAACTTCAGCCGAAAATTTCCGGCGGCTGGAGCCTGCTACTCGTGAAGAAGTGGCAACGTGGCTGGTAAAATTGGCGGCGGCGGCCGGTTCAACCGAACTGACACCGCAGTATGAAAATCAGGCGATCTTCCGTTATAGCGATTGGCAAAGCATTGGAGCGGAAGCTTTGCCTTATGTGGAAATGGTGACTAAAGCCGGTATTATGAAGGGGGCAAACAATATTTTTGCACCAAAACAGGGCATTACCAGAGCGGAAATTGCCCAAACCATTTGCAATATGGGCCAAACTCTTTACCGGATTCGCAATATCAGTATGAAAAACGGATATATCGGACATATTGATGATGATACTACCTGGAATAATCAGGCCTCTAAAAAAGAAAGAAATTATTTGGTCAGAGATGAGGCCGGTAAGGTCGATCAATGGATTTATGCCGAGGAAATCAACAGTACCGGCAACAAAACGGCTTGGTCAGCACCGGTGTTTTGGCATGGCAATCTGACTACTCTTTTATCATTAAAGGAGGGAGATAAGGTTGAGTATTTACTGGATAATACCGGAAATTTGCTGTATGTCAGTGCCAAAGAGCCGGATGCGCCATATTCTTTTTCCGGCAGCTTACAGCCCTTTACCAATTTGGAAAATGGTCAAATTACCTTAAAAGAAGGGGAAAACAGCTATCATTTTACCATGGTGCCCGGTCTTTATCGGCGTAATCCCGATGCCGTTGCCCTTAAAATTCAATATTATGACCGGTTTGTCCCACTTAAAGATTTGCCATACAGCCACCGGGTGACGGTGACGGTCAAAGATAAGCTGGTAACCGAAATTTATTATCAGGGAGATATTATCCGGACCAATGAAATCAGCGGATTAATTAAGGATATCCAGCCGGAATTTAAGTATCTGGTGATTGAGACTTGGGATGGTAAAATTTTAAATAAGAAATATAATGTATCGAACTTGACAGTTGAAAAGAAACCTTATTATGAAAATGATGTGAATTCCGGATATTTTGATGAACTGTTTCGTCACTACCGTTTTGATCCCTATGACGGAAAAATAGAAGATCTGGAAGTGGGCGACCTGGTTCATGCCATATTGTCGGAAGAAGATGAGGAGTATATTGTTCGGATTTCTGCTAAAACCAATTATGTGGCAGATTTTGGTCAGATCCTGGAAATCAGGGAGCTGGGCGATTTTGGCAACCGGATCACTATTCGGCGAATCGATAATTCAGTCAACAGTTATTTGGTTGCGCCATTGGCCGGAGTTTTTTATGGTGAAGAAAGAAGCAGCCTGGCCCGTTTGAAAGCCGGACAAACAGTTAAGCTCCTGATCAATCAGGCGGTAATTGAGCCGGGGACTTTAAGAGAAGTGGTTAAGGAAATTGTGGTCGATAAGCTGGGTAATCAGGTGGCTAATATTTATAAAGGAAATATCGGTTTACTCAATCAAGCCCAAAAACAATTGACTTTAAATCATTCTTATCAGCTTCAGCATAGCCGGTGGGATGGATATCAGGCCAGCCGGGTATTCCAGCAAAATGAGCAGACCAAGTATTATTATAATGGTCAACGGGTGACGGCTGACTATGTCAGAAAATTCCTATATTCACCGGATATTACCGGATATGCAGTTACCACTCAGTTTTATGCCAATGAAATTCTGGATACCCTGAGCTTTCGTGACAGCAGGGAAACCATGCTTGACCGTGACCGGGTAGAAGCAATTAAAGACTCGCATCAATTTACTTTGGAAGATAGAAATGCTGTAATTACCACCGATGAAGGGACCATTATTTTAAAAGATAATCATATTGTCAGCTTTGGCAGCATTTTACCGCCGGATTATACCAGAGTCATCTTAAATGGCGAAAACAAAGCCGCAGTAGTTGAAGTTACACCTGAGCCGGGCAATGACAGCCTGCAAATTTTCCGGGGACGGATTGCTAAAATTGACGAAATGAAGAGTTTTAAAGTGCAGTCCAATTCGGCGCTGAAAGGAATGAACTGGACTTATTCGCCAATTAAGCGGGAATTTGAAATGGATTATCGGACCCGGATTTATTCCGGCGGGAAATTTATTCCACAGTCAGAGTTTCTGTCATATTCAGAAATCACCCAAACCAATAAGGTATATAATATTATTGCGGATGGCACCAAGGCTCAGTATGTGATGGATCAGCCATATTTACAGGAAGGTGTAAAGGGTACAATTTATGCCGTTGATGAAGCCGGAATCAAAATCAAGGATGTGTTTGTATATCAAAAATCCCGCAAAAAATGGGTGCCACTAAGTTTAAATAATAGTTATGCAGTGCTGACCATTCATCCATCTGCCCTGTTTTTCCGGGAAAATAAAGTTACGGAAAAAGACAGTTTAAAGGTGGGTGAGGTGATTCGGGCAATGACGACCGAAGATCTGGTCAAGAGCCTGAAAGCCGATGACCGCTCAGCAGAAGGCTATTTATTCTTTGTGGAAAAATAAAGCTGAAATGAAGCAGCAGCAATAGAAAAATCGAGATTGTTGCATAATAAAAACTTTGACAGAAGGTTGCTTGAAATATGGAATTTATATTTCCGGCGATGATGAGTGAAGATTTTAAAAGGCAACAATCTCATAGGAGATTATGATACAAGGAGGAAACATGAAAAATCAGTGGAAAATAAAAATGGGGATACTTACGCTGTTGGCGGTGGTTTTTATGTTTTCCGGCGATATTCGGGCAGCGGAGGGCGAACTTGGATTTTTTGGCGGAATTTCGGAAGGGGAATCGCTGCCTAAAATTATAGAGGAATTTGTGCCGGCCCGGAAAGAAACCAAGAAGGTTTATCAATATAAAGAGATGCTGTTTTTTGGCAACAAACCGGTGGAATTGACCGGTACATTGACGGTCAGCATGAATACCGACAAACTTGCCACCACCGATGCCGGTTCTTATCCGGAGGAATATTTGATCAATATCAGAAATGAAAAGCAAAATGTCAGTCTGGACCGCCGGGTACGTCTGACGACATCTTTTCGCAAGCAGGAAAATCCCTATAGTTTTCAGGTAATTAAGGACTCTAAATTAACTGGCTGGGTGGAAACCATTAAAATGGGAGATAAGACCCTGACTTTGGACCAATCAACCACTACTTTCTCCAAATCAACGGCTGAGGATCTGACTCCGGGAGTGAATTATTACACCACCGATGTTTCCTATGTGGCAACTTATCTGGATGAGGATAAAAAGCCGTATTATGCCACTATGAATGGAAAAATCACCGGCTTTAAGCAGCCCTGGTCAAAAATTGAAAGCCAGGTGATGGAGCTGAACATCAATTCGCCGGATCATAAATTTTATCGGGATGTTCAAATTAAACCAAGACTGGAGGCTAACCGCAGTATTTATTATGAAAGCAGTGATCCTTTTCAGATCAGCTTTTCCGGTACTTATAATCAGAGGTTGGAGCGGAAGGCAACTTTGGCTTATGAGATCCGGAATGAAGAGCCGGGATTAACATCTAAGGAAAAAGCCAATTCGATTTCCATTTTGCCGAATAATCCAATTGAAAAATTACTGATCCCCAAAAAATTAGAATTTTTAAGTGGCCACTGGGCAGAGGAAGATATTAAACAGCTCTATAGTTTAGGGGTTTATACTGAAATTCCACACAGCGGCATGCAATATGAAGCCATGAGCCGGGGAGAATTTGTCAAAGCCCTTTGTTTGGCGATGAATGTTGACACTTCCAAATATAAAAATCCCAATAAAAAATCCCCCATTATTTTTGGTGATGTTCCCTGGAACCATCCGCTGTATCCTTATATTATGGCTGCTTATGATATCCGGATGGTCGATGGCACTGGCGGGTTCTTTTCCATTGATACACCAATTACCAGACAGGAGGCATTTGCCATTTATATCCGGGTGATCGGTCTGGAGCGCCTGGGAGTGATGACTACCCTGCAAACGCCATTTAAAGATGATGCAGACATTGCCCCTTGGGCGAAGCGGGAAATTTTGGCCGGTTATAAAATCGGAGTGATTGTCGGTGATAATGAAGGAAATGTCAAGCCAACACAATGGTTTACCAAAGCCGAGTCGGCTGCAATTATCAATCGGCTGATCAATTATCTGAGAACAGAAATCGGGCAAGGTTATTAAAAAATTGGCTAAAGTATAAAATCAATAATCATATCCTTTGCCGGTAATTAAGGCACAGTTATAAAAAATAGGGTAAAGTCCAAAATAAAGATGGAATAAATATAAAAAAGGAAAACCCAAGGAATTTTGCTGATGACAGCAGAAATGCCTTGGGTTTTTGGTATAGCCGAAAATGATAAATTGTGCTATACTCAATGATAATACCGGAAAGGAGGAAAGCTGGAGCTGGCATCAATGACTCCATATAATTGCTGGCTTAAAGAGAACGATAGAGTAACAGGGAAATTATAAACTCAACTTTCCTACAGTCTTTTTTGACTCTATCCCGCTCTGGAGAGCGGGCACATGGTTTTCCCCGCTTTCGCCACATACTTCGTAAGATGGCTTTCGCGGCACACGCCATAAAAAAGACTGTTCCGAAGAACGTGGGTAAAGTAAAAGGGGAAATGATAGAGTAAAAAGAGAAGCGATAGAGTAAAAAAGAAACGATAGAGGAAAAAGAAATGATAAAGTAAAGGGGAATTTATAAAGCAAAAAGAGAAACTATGAATTATAAACCAGAAAGGCAAGAACAAACATGAAAAGGACAATTTTAAAAAGACTAGCAGCACTGGGATTGGCGTTGGGAATGGTACTTCAGAGCAGCATACCAGCAGCGGCTGAAGAAGACCGGGAAACTTATGCCAGATTTTTTGAAGAAGTGATGCGCCGGATTGAGCAGGATTATACCGGGTCGTTTAGCCGGGCAGAATTATTTGAAGCAGCCATGAAAGGAATGTTTGGCCGCCTGGATGAATATTCTGAGTTTTTTGACCGGGAGCAAACCTATCAATTTGAGCAAAGTATTAATAAGAGTTTTCAGGGGATCGGCATTCAATTCCGCCGGGAAAATGATAATTATGTGGTGATCAAACTGATTGCCGGTGGCAGTGCCGGCGAAAACGGCATAATGGTTGGTGATATTTTGCTGTTTGCCGGTGGAGTCAGTTTAAAAGAGTTGAGTACTGAGGAAGTAGTGTCGAAAATCACCGGTGAAAAGGGGACTTATGTTGATATCACGGTTCAAAGGGGACAGGAAAAGCTGAATTTTCATTTACAGCGCCGGGCCTTACATTTGCCGACAGCTGAGCAGATTAAGCTAACGGATCTGACAATTGCTTTGCCTCAGGGATTAAAACCCGAAGAGCTTTTGTATGTTAGCTTAAACAGTTTTGGTACCGATACAGCCAAAGAACTTAAAAAAATCATGGAAAATCCGGCCAATGCCACTGCCAAAATCCTGCTTTTGGATTTGCGTGACAATGGTGGCGGCTATGTGGATTCGGTTATAGAAATCGGCAATATGCTTTTACCGGAAGGTAAAATCGTGACCTTTAAAGATAAGCAGGGTGAAGAGGAAGTTTATTATTCCAAATTGGAAAAAGCTCCTTACCGTAAGGTGATAGCGCTGATCAACCAAAATACTGCCTCGGCCGCTGAGATCTTAGCAGGAGCTTTAAAGGATTCCGGAATTGGTATTTTGGTTGGTGAAAAAACCTTTGGTAAGGGAGTGGCCCAGGAAATTTTGGGATTAAACGGCGGAGAATATAGTTTTAAATTAACATATAAAGAATTTTTTACACCGGCTGGTCACTCAGTTCAAAAAGTTGGTATTTATCCGGATATTCTGGAAGAAACCCCGGATTATATTATTTCCGACCGCCGCTTTTTTATCGGGGATGATCATCCGGCTATTTATCAGGTGGAAAATATCCTGCATTATCTGGGATATTTACCGGAAACTCCGGATACCAAATATGAAGCGGCAACTATGACGGCAGTCCTGGCTTTTCAAAGAGCCGGTGGTCTGGGTGAGCATACGGTGATCGACTTTACTACTCAGGGAGCGCTCAATCACGCTTTGCGCAAAGCTATAAGTGAAAAAGACCGGGTTTTAAACAAGGCAATTGAAGAAAGTGGGAAAATCCTATTGACAGATGGGAAATAACTCTTTAAAATAAAAAGGTTGGAATATTAATAAACAGCCAATATCAATCGGCGGAGGTTAAACATGCAGTATATTTTTGTAACAGGCGGAGTTGTTTCCGGCCTTGGAAAAGGGATTACAGCGGCATCATTGGGCAGACTATTAAAAGCCAGAGGATACAGTGTAACCATTCAAAAATTTGACCCATATATTAATATTGATCCGGGTACAATGAGCCCATATCAGCATGGTGAAGTCTTTGTCACAGAAGACGGAGCGGAAACGGATTTGGATATTGGACATTATGAACGGTTTATTGATGAAAATTTAACTAAGGAAAATAATATTACTACCGGTAAGATTTACTGGTCAGTATTAAATAAAGAAAGAAAAGGCGAGTTTTTGGGAGCGACCGTTCAGGTCATTCCTCATATTACCAATGCCATTAAAGAAAGAGTTTACCGGGTCGGCAAAAATAATCATTCGGATATTGTTATTACAGAAATTGGCGGCACAGTTGGTGATATTGAAAGTCAGCCTTATATTGAGGCTATTCGTCAGGTGGCTTCGGAAGTTGGCCGGGAAAATGTGGTCTATATTCATGTGACCTTGATTCCTTATTTAAAGATGGGCGGAGAAATGAAATCCAAACCGACCCAGCACTCGGTCAAAGAACTGCGGGCTATGGGCGTAACGCCGGACATTTTGGTGTGCCGGACTGAGCATAGAATGTCACAGGAGATGGTTGATAAGCTGGCTCTGTTTTGTAATGTGAAGAAAGACTGTGTGATTCAGAATTTAGATGCGGATATTTTATATGAAGTGCCGCTGATGATGGAAGAAGAAGGACTGGCCAATATTGTTTGCCGGGAGCTGGCTTTGGAAAATAAAGAACCGGATCTGACGGAATGGAAGGCTTTGGTTGAAAAAGAAAAGAAACTGCCGAAAAAAGCAGTTAAAATTGCCTTGGTTGGAAAATATGTCGAACTGCATGATGCTTATTTGTCAATTGTTGAATCCTTAAAACATGCCGGTATTTATCATGGCATTGGCACTGAATTTTTATGGATCAATTCTGAGAGTATTCATGCGGGTAATGTTAAAGAGATTTTGGGTCAGGCAGATGGGATCTTAGTACCAGGCGGTTTCGGCGACCGGGGAATTGAAGGCAAGATTGAGGCGATTCGTTATGCCCGTGAAAATAAAATACCATTTTTCGGGATTTGCCTTGGCATGCAGGCGGCAGTCATTGAATTTGCCCGCCATGTAGCCGGAATGAAAGATGCCCATAGTACCGAGCTAAATAAGGAAACTCCTTATCCGGTAATCGATATTATGCCGGAGCAAAAAGATATTGATGAAAAAGGCGGTACCATGAGACTAGGGGCCTATCCATGTAAATTAAAGGCTGATTCTAAAGTGGCAGCTTTGTACGGCAGCGAGATTATTTATGAAAGACATCGTCATCGTTTTGAAGTAAATAATGAATTTCGTGATGATTTGGCAAATGCCGGTTTAATGATTTCCGGAGTATCGCCGGATGAGCGCCTGGTGGAAATTGTGGAATTGCCGGAGCATCCATACTTTGTAGCCGTTCAGTATCATCCGGAGTTTAAATCCCGGCCGAATCGTCCGCATCCTTTGTTCTTAGGCTTTGTGGCAGCAGTCAAAAATAGTTTAAAATAATGAAAATCATAAACCCTCAATTGCAGTAACTCCTGTGCTTGAGGGTTTGCTTAATTTTTCGTCTTTGTTTTCAAAACAGTGGTTTTAGCTCTGTTGTGTTCAAGCCGAGAATGAAGCATTTCAACAAATTTAATCATAATCTTTTGCTTTTGCTCAATATCCTTTTGTTTTAGCAGAAAAGGTACAAAGGGATAAAAAAGTCAAAACCGGGTGAAGTCAACGGTGGATAAATAAATTTGCTTGCTATTTTTTGTAAAAATGATACAATATATGAAAGAAGGATTGAGTAAAATCAACGATAAGGTATAAAAAAGATCAAAAGACTGGAATGGGTATCATTTAATATCATTCGGAAATATAGAGGGCCAAAAATGGGAATTTTTACTAAAATTAAAGAAAAATTACAATCCTTTTGGACACCGTATGAAGTCACCTATCTTGGCGGTTATGATGCGAAAGCCTTAAAAGAAAGTGAAAACCCGGCTGCCCGGCTGGCAGAATGGCAGGCGGAAAATGAAGAACAACTGGCGGAAATATTGCCCCGAATTCGGCGGAATGAAAGAGGATTGCTGATGCTGGAACGATTTGGCAAATTTCCGGAGCGTAAAAGGGTGTTATTAGAGCAGTTGGCTAGGCAATACTCGACTTTACGTGTGCAAAAACAGGATGCCAAACATTCGCATCAGGAAATGCAAGGCTATTTAAGCCAATCCGGAGAATTAAGCTATGATGATGATCTGCCCCGGGTGTTGAAACTGATCGAAGAAAATGAATTGGAATTTCAAAAAGTTCAAAAAGACCTGAGCTATTTGGAGGGAGAAAAATCGGCGCTGGAATATGAGTTTGGACGTAATCAAATGGGTTTGATGATTACCCGGATCGTCCTCTATATGATGATCATAGTGTCGATTCTGGGAACGATTGTTTTGTTTTTGCTGTCTAAGCGGCAGGATATTTTTCTGCCGGCAGTGATATTGATTTTGACGGTTGGCTTTTTTGGAGTTTGGTCCATCGTATTTCGACGTTATTTTCGCAGTGCCCTGGATAAAAATGTGAAATTACAGCAAAGGGCGGTAAAGCTGCTAAATAAGGTTAAGCTCAAATACGTTCGCTACCGCAGTTTGCTTGATTATGAGTATCAGAAATTTGAAATCAACAGCTCTGAGGCCTTGGAGCTGCGGTATGAAATTTTTTTAAATGAAAAAAACCAAAGGCGGCGTTATGAAGATCTGGAAAAACAACATCGCCTGGTTGCCCTTGATATTGCCCGGGAAATGGAAACCATGCTCCCGGAAAAAGAGGAAGACTTGATTGATCTGTTTTTGCAGGATTCCGATTATTATGCCAATCCGGGAGGATGTGATAAACTTCGGGACAGATTAATAGCCGAAAAGGAAGAACTGCGCAGGCGGCTGCAAGAGTTGGAAAATGCTGGAAATGTTTTGGCCAAGATGAAAACCATGCTTCACTTATAGAGGGGGATTTGAGCTGTAGCTATCTTTTGTATAAGGAATCAGCCGGATTTCACCCGGCATTTAATAAGAAAGATGAAACATAATACATCATGCAGGGAAAGGAGTATGTATGAAAGATAATAAAGTTTTTGGTGTAATGCAGAGAGTCGGGCGTTCCTTTATGCTGCCAATTGCAATTTTACCGGTGGCTGGATTGTTTTTGGGAATCGGCGGTTCCTTTACCAATGCAACTATGTTAGAGGCCTATGGTCTGACCAAAGCAATCGGACCGGGAACGGCAGTGCATATGGTATTAAGCGTGATGAATGCAGCGGGTAGTATCGTCTTTGCGAATTTGCCAATTATTTTTGCGATCGGTGTAGCTATTGGTATGGCCAAAGCTGAGAAAGCAACGGCAGCACTGGCAGGAGCAATTGCGTTTTTTGTCATGCATGCTTCACTCAGTGCAGTTATTATGAATCATGGTGGACCGGAAAACTTAATTGCCGGTGCAACCACCGATGTGCTGGGGATTACCAGTTTGCAAATGGGCGTATTTGGTGGTATTATAGTTGGACTTGGGGTAGCCGCCCTGCATAATCGCTATTATAAAATTGAGCTGCCACAGGTATTATCGTTTTTTGGTGGGACCCGTTTTGTACCGATCATTTCTTCGGTAGTTTATCTGGCGGTGGGTATTTTAATGTTCTTTGTCTGGCCACCGGTCCAATCAGCAATTAATACGGTTGGCGATCTGGTGCGTGGTTCCGGATATCCGGGCACCTGGTTATATGGTTTTATGGAGAGAGCATTGATCCCATTTGGTCTGCACCATGTATTTTATTTGCCATTCTGGCAAACTTCGGTTGGCGGCAGTATGGAAGTGGCCGGCAAAATGATTGAGGGTGCACAGAATATTTTCTTTGCTCAATTGGCTGATCCAAATACAGTTCGCTTTTCGTCGGAAGCAACCCGGTTTATGTCCGGTAAATTCCCATTGATGATTTTTGGTTTACCGGGAGCGGCACTGGCCATGTATCAAATGGCCCGCCCGGAAAAACGGAAGATTGTGGGTGGACTTTTGATTTCAGCAGCATTAACTTCCATGCTGACCGGTATCACTGAGCCATTAGAGTTTACTTTCCTGTTTGTGGCACCGTTTTTATATGTGATCCATTCCGTACTGGCCGGTCTTGCCTATATGCTGATGCATGTCTTTGAAGTTGGAGTGGGCATGACCTTTTCCGGCGGTTTTATTGATATGTTTTTATTTGGCATCCTGCAAGGCAATGCTAAAACCAATTGGGTTTGGATCGTGTTTGTAGGAATTGGATATTTTGTCGCTTATTATTTCATTTTTAGCTTTATTATCCGGAAATGGGATTTGAAAACACCGGGTCGGGAAGCGGATGACGAGGAAACCAAGCTTTATACCAGAGCGGATATGAATAAAAAAACAGATGCACCAGCCGCCGCTGGAGGACTTTCGTCGGAGGATCAGCAATCCCGTCAAATCATTCAGGGACTGGGTGGAAAGAAGAATATCGTTGATGTTGATAATTGCATTACCCGTTTGCGTATAACAGTAACAGATGGAAGTTTAGTTAATGATGACATTTTAAAAGCATCCGGAGCGGCCGGTATCGTAAAAAGTGGAAATGGCATTCAGGTGATTTATGGACCGAGGGTGTCAGTTATTAAATCGCATTTGGAAGAATATATGGAGCGGGCCGGAGATGATTTGGATATGGCCACGCCAATTGCCGCCGCACCTACAGAAAAAGCAGAGGAACAAAAGAAAAGTGAAAATACAGCCCAGGAAAATCATCAGGAAATTACAATATATGCACCTCTTTGTGGCCAGGCCATACCATTATCTGAGGTTCCGGATCCGGCTTTTTCAGCTGAGATATTGGGAAAAGGCATGGCGATTAAACCAAAAGAAGGCTTAGTCAAGTCGCCGGTTGAAGGAACGGTTGAGTTGATGTTTGAAACCGGCCATGCGGTGGCCCTTAAGACGGCCGAAGGGGCAGAGGTCTTGATCCATGTTGGAATGGATACGGTGCAGCTAAAAGGTAAAGGTTTTGAAACTTTGGCCAAAGCCGGTGATTATGTTAAACCGGGCGATGATTTGATCCGCTTTGATATGGAATTGATCGAAAAAGAAGGCTATCAAACTGTGACCCCAATTGTCATCACTAATTCGGATAATTATGCTGGAATAGAAGAAGTAGCAAAGGGAGAAGTTCAGTTTGGGGATGTTTTGTATCGTCTGAATTAACCTCAGGTTCATAATATGTGACAGATAGAGTTTGATTTACATAGAGAAACCGCTGAAAACAGGGCGTTTGAAAGTTTTCGGCGGTTCTTTTAATGAAAGTGTTTGTGATTTTGCCTTATTGTAGAAAAAAAGATAGATCAGCTATGGTGCCCGGTCAAGGCATCAGTTAAATAAAATGATAAATGAAAAAAACAATTATGAGGACTATTTAATGAATTATCATGAATTATTGAAAAAAGCCGGGCAGGATCTGATAGCTGCCGGAAAAGAAGAAAGAGATGCCAGGCAGTTGCTGCTTTATTTAAAGAAATGGTCAGTCGCTGATTACCTAAAGTATGGAGTAGCCGAAGTAGCAAAGGAAGAGGAAATTTGTTATCAGGAACTGCTGAAAAAAAGAACCCAAGGAGTGCCGGTACAGGAAATTACCGGCAGTCAGAATTTTTACGGTTATGAGATCACAGTCAGCCCGGATGTGCTGACACCAAGACCGGAAACCGAGCAATTAGTCGAGTTGGCGCTGAGGGAAATGGAAAGCCTGCAGTGGCCAAAGGTTTTGGATCTATGCACCGGCAGCGGCTGCATTGCCATTGCCATCGCCGCGGAAAACAAAAAAGCGCAGGTAACGGCAATTGATATTTCGGATCAGGCATTGCAGCTGGCAGAGAAAAATGGCGAGCAGAATTTGGTAAATGATAGGATCACCTGGCTGAAAAGCGATTTATTTGAAGGTTTAGAAGAAAGAGGCTTTGATATTATCATCAGTAATCCGCCATATATTCCAACAAATGAAATTGCTGATTTGGAGATTGAAGTAAAACAGTATGATCCGCAGCTGGCTTTGGATGGTGGAGTGGATGGGCTGTATTTTTATAGAAAAATAGCAGAAGCAGGCATTAATTTTTTAAAGCCGGGCGGGAAATTGTTTTTAGAGATCGGAGATGGGCAGGGAAGCGATATTGCCGGGATTTTAAGGAGCAGTCATTGGCAGGATGTGCAGGTTTTACCGGACTATGCCGGCCGGCAAAGAATGGTAGTGGCAGGGAAGCCTGGGCATGAGAAAATAGAGAGAAATTAAAGAAACAGAAACAGAGATATGGATTTTATAGTGAAAAGTATATGACAAAGATAGAAAAATCATTTGTCTAATCGGAAAAATTATATTATAATGAAAAAGAAATTTATCACCTTTATCAAGCAGGGTGGAATGCAGAAAGCGTAAGGATAGGAAAATCCAAAGTAAAAGAGGTAAAAATGAGAGAAAACTGTTGATATGAAAAAGTCTTAAAGAGAGGATTCAGGATTTGATTTATTTTTACAGAAAGAAATACATTACGAAAAGAGGAAAAAGATGTTTGAAAATTTAGAGATTACGGAAAAAAGATATGAGGAAGTCGGCCAATTGATTAATGACTCAGCGGTGATCGCCAATCAGGAAGAATGGCAAAAACTGATGCGGGAGCATAATGATTTGACTCCGATTATAGAGAAGTATCGGGAATATAAAAGGGCCAAAGAAACGATTGCCGAATCTTTGGAGATCCTGGAAGAAAGCGGCGATGCTGACATGAAGGAACTGGCCAAGGAAGAACTGGCAGAAGCTAAAGAAAGTGTGGTGGCGCTGGAGGAAGAAATCAAGATCTTACTGATCCCTAAGGACCCAAATGATGACAAAAATGTATTTATTGAAATTCGCGGCGGGGCCGGTGGTGATGAAGCAGCTCTGTTTGCCGGTGATCTGTACCGGATGTTTACCCGCTTTGCTGAGCGCAACCGCTGGAAAACAGAGGTTGTTTCCTTAAATGAAATCGGCGTTGGCGGCATTAAAGAAGTTATTTTCATGGTCAATGGCAAGGGGGCATACTCGAAGCTGAAATATGAAAGTGGTGTCCATCGTGTTCAAAGAGTGCCGGTGACGGAATCGGGCGGCAGGATCCACACCTCAACGGTCACTGTAGCGGTGCTGCCGGAAGCCGATGATGTCGAGATCGAACTGGATATGAATGATATCCGGGTGGATGTTTTCCGCTCCTCCGGGAATGGCGGACAATCCGTTAATACAACTGATTCGGCAGTGCGCTTGACTCATATTCCGACCGGGATCGTCGTTTCGATGCAGGATGAAAAATCGCAGCTGAAGAATAAAGACAAGGCTATGAAGGTATTGCGCGCCAGACTGTATGATATGGAGCTGGAAAAGAAAGAAAAAGAATTAGCGCAAAATCGCCGCAATCAGGTTGGTACCGGCGACCGCTCGGAAAAAATCCGGACCTACAATTTCCCGCAGGGCCGAGTGACCGACCACCGGATCAAAATGACTTTATATCGCTTAAATGATTTTTTGGATGGCGATTTGGAAGAAATGGTCAATGCGCTGACTACAGCTGATCAAACCGAGCGCTTAAATAATATGGAAAAAGAATAAATAAAGCGGCAGTACTATTAAAATGATAATAAAAACCTCAATTTTTCTGTCCTGCGAAACAGAGAAGTTGAGGTTTTATATTTCATTGTTACTCCTCAATTAAGTCGTGTTCGATTAATTTGGCACGACCGTTTTCGATATCGGAAATTACTCGCTTCAGGTACTTCATATTGCTTTCAGAATAAAAAGGGTCTACCGAAATTTCAAAAGGAATTCTTTTTTCGCGCACTACCTTTTTGGCAAACAGAGTAAAGGCAGTAGTCAAATTTAATCCCATTTCCGAGCAAGTCTGCTCCATATTCTTTTTTAGATCTTCATCAATTCGAAAATTAATCATGGTTTGTGGCATGGAAATCACTCCTTTTCTTTGTTTGTATCATAACACAATATAAATACAACGTCAATCAAAATGCTTTACAGAAATAAAAGTCAGATGTATCAAGCGTCAGGCAGAAATCAAAGTTTTGATATAGTATGAAACGGTAAGCAAGCTTGCAAAAAACAGCAGAAAGTCTTGGAAAGCAATTTTTCTAAGAGCCACTTTTTCACAGACATAAGTGCAGAATAATTAACAAACATATACCAAAAAAGGGAATAAAGTCCTATTTTCAAACTGTGAGAAATGACCGATAATAAAAATGAAAGATAAAAAAACAATTAGAAATCTTAGCAAATCGGTGATAGAAGCTAGTTTGGATAGTCCGAAAGATTTCAAATTTTGAGCAGAAAAAGGAGGCAAGAAAATGGAAAAGGAAGAAGAAATTATGGTGCGTTCAGGAGATGTAGGCTTGAAATCAAGGATTTGGAAGGGTTGAGTCGAAAAAGAAATTGTATTGTTTGAAAGAATTAAAATTAACTTAGAATTGCCTTAAAATAGGTCGAAAGGGTAGAAAAGTTGGGAATGGTATGATATAATACTTAATATTGTCTATAAAAGTGAGGGATTAGAAGCAACTTAAAAAACAGGAGGACATAAGCATGAAAAGAAAAATAATGAGCATTGCTTTGGTGTTTATTATGCTGTTCAATCTTTCTTTCCAAAATCTAAAGATGTTAGCGGAAGAAGGAAGCGGCATACTAATGGATCAAACACTGGAGGAAAATCAGCCGCTAATTTCAAGTGGCCCAGCTATAACAGCAAGTGGTACGGCTATAAGAGCAGGAGAAGACAATCGTGAACGAAAGGATGTGCTTGCAGATGGAACATTGCAAGACTATAAGAAGACCGTTGTACATAAGGGTAAAATATTGGAAGATGGTGACGAAATTGATCTTTCTTATCCAATTGATATCAATATCCGCTTTAAAATGCCAGTTAAGGGTGATTTCTTAAATGGAGAATATGATCAAAATCAAGTAGTATTAAAAGGCGATCATGCCTTAATTAATTTGAGTAAGGGAATTGAATTTATCGGCAACCCGGTAGTTGAATTAAGAGGCAATGTGCTGGTAGATGGCGAAAAGGCTTTGGTTGGCCATTTTAGTCTTGGCACATTAACAGATGGTACTTTGCAGGCCAAAATTGATTTTGACGGAGATGATAAAATTTATAATGGAACTCTTCGTGATGTCAATGTTGAGGCGGTACTGACTGTTCAAGTCAGAGAAGAATGGATTCCGGATGCAGAAGGTAAGATAATTGAGATTTTTGGCCATAAATATAAAGCTAAATTACCGAAAAAATTCGAAAGCATTAGCAAAAGCGGAGAACTTTTAAAAGATGCTCAAGGTAAAATAATTCCGCAAATAAAATGGACCATTGAAGTTGAATATAAAACCGAAGGCGGCTCCTTAGTTGATTTGGGCGGCTACAAAGTTTATGATGATTTGGCAACCAATAAAGAGATATATTCAAATAAACCGGCGGAATATAAAAATGTACATTCGGTAATGCTGAATGGTCAGCCTTTAAACGGAGCGTATGATCTTGATACTAAGAAACTGGAATATGTATTTCCTAAAGGCACATTTGGCAAACAAACAATTACCTATATTACTGATTTATTTGCCAAAGATTTTTATGTGACAAACGCAAAGGAAATTGAAAATAAAGCTGAATTATATAAGGAAAAGCCTGCAAATTCAGGAAACTATGAAAAGATCAAAGAGCGGACAGCAAGAGTTTATATACCGACCAGTACGTGGATTGAAAAACGAGCAGGAGTACAGAATTTTAATGAAAAAACACTGGAATGGGATATTCGCTTTAACCATGGCGATGAACCATTAAAAAATGTGAAAATTACGGATAAACTTGAACAAGGTATGACTTTCGTTAGTGCGATATTTGAAAAATGGGACAGGCAAGAAAAGAAATGGAAAGACCCTCGTCCTATTACTCCAAATGCAAAAAATGAGTTTATCATTGGCGATGTGGATGTATATTCTCATTTGCTAATCAAGGTAAAGGTTGATATAGCTCAAGGGGAAACAATTAAGCAGCTGCATAACGAAGCTACCATTACCATTGAACCAACTCCAGGAGATGTGGCTACTCATACAGCAGAATGGCAAATTGGTTTTGGAGAAAGACTTTTAAATAAATACTCGACCAAAGCCGAATGGGTAGAGCCTGAGATGGAATGGCGCTTTGAAATACCTAAAGCTATTAAAAGCTACTTTAATGGTGCTGGTAATAACTCTAATAAAGTAGTAAAAGTCTATGATTTATTTGTGTTTGAAAAAGAAATCACGGAAGAAGAGCTAAAAGCTGATAGTAATCAAAGGAAAATTACCGGCTTACCGGCTGGCATGGAAATAAAGGATATTATTCCAACAAATATGGGCTATTTAAAATATGTACCAGACTCATTTGCCAATCAAAATGCCGGGGTATCTTTTAGTAAAGTTTATGAGATCCGGTTTGATGGGATTCATATTGCCGATTTAGTAGAAGTTGAGGTGAATATTGCCCAAGAAAATAAAGATGGCGGAAAATTTGCACCTTGGTCTTATACCTTAAAAGCAGTGCCGATGGATCGAACCTATGTTCATGAGTTGCGAGGAATAAGATGGATTACGAATTCAGCCTTTTTGTACCATGACAAGAAACAAATTTTCAGTACCTATACAAGTTCAAGATACTTACCAAGAATGTTGGATAAGCAGATGTTGACAGTGAATGCTGCCAGAGATTTAAAGGCCGGCCACAACCCGTTGTCAGCAGTAAATACCATATCGCAAAATAGAAAAGACGGATTTGATGAAGATGTAATTAATGATCCGAATAAGAAAAACGAAGGTGCAGTGGTTTACCGATTGGTTTTAAATGCCAATCAACATCCATATTTAAAGGAAAGTTTGGGGAGCTTGGAGTTAAAAGACCTGCTGCCAAAAGGCTGGGAATTCACTAAAATAGCAGGGAAAGACTTTTTAATGTATGAGGCCAAGCCGACGATTGAGGATGTTAAAAAGAACAAGAGCATTTATCAGGAACTGAAAGCAGTTACAGCCATTCAGCAACTGTCGGATGCAGATGTTAGTGCTTTAGTTGACAAGGTAACGGTATCGAAAGATAAAAAGGATATGACAATCTCTCTGCCTAAAACCTTAGACAAAAGCTATGTAGTTTTAGTGGCAGCCAGACCAGGCGTAGACAAAATAACGGCATATAAAGCCAGTGCCAATAGCAATATCATTGAAATTAATAGGGCGGAACTAAAACATATAAAAACAAATGTTTTTGATGGTTCAAAACCTAGCAGAACAATTTCAAAAGATAAGGATGTTGAGTTTAATATTGGCTTAATTGGCAAATCAGCTGAGTCCTTAACCGGACTGGTGGAATGGACTGTTCTTGCCAATCCATATGCAATTGAAGGAAACTATGATTCATATTGGTTGGAAGATAAATTGGGTGACGGCATTGAGATGCGTTTAGATGGAGCTGGAAAAGTTCTGGAATCGGATTATCATTTGTATGCCAGGGATAAAACAGCATCGAACTGGACAATTCTGCCAAAAACAGGATATACATTTGAGTATAATAAAGGCACGAAAACAATTAAAGTTAATTTGCCGGAGAAAGACAAGGCTTATCGGTTTATTTATAAAACTGAAATTATAGCCTTAGCAGCAACAGATGTTTCCAATACTGTTAAAATTTTAGGAAAAGACAAAGATTTAGGACATACCGAACATAAATATCGTGTCCAAGAAATCAATGCCAAGGTTAATTATGGTATGAATGGTGCTGTTGAAATCTATAAAATTAATCAAGCTAAAGAACCAGTTAAAAACGCGGAGTTTACCTTGACCAATAATAATGATCCAGGAAAATTCACTAAAGGTGTAACATCTTCCTCGGGAACACTGACATTTAGGCCAATTCAGCCAGGTACTTATACCTTAAAAGAAACAGTTGTACCTGAGGGTTATACAGGGACTCCAAAAGCAACTGTAACAGGCTATACAGTTGTGGTTACAGAAGAAAATGTAGGTGGAGTATTAAAAGTAACAACAACCGTTGACGGAGAAGTGTACAATGGTAAGCAACTGATAATTGAAAACAGTAAGGTTGAAAATGCTGATTTAACAATAACAAAGAAAGTTGAAGGAGCAGGTGCTGACCAAAGTAAGAAGTTTAAATTTACGATTACCTTTACCGGTACTGGTGCAGATAGCGAATATGATGTTGAGCCTGGAAACGCCACTTTAACTGGAAAGATTAAAAGTGGTGACAGCTTTGAGTTGACTCATAATCAAAAAATTACAATTAAAAATCTGCCCATTGGCTTAGGTTACAAATTGGTGGAAGCAGATTATAGTGCAGAAGGATATATTGGTAAATCAAACAATGCTTCTGGAGTTATTCAATCAGGTGATAATAGCAGCCTGTTTACTAATACCTATACTGCTAAAATCAATATTCCAGTTGAAAAGAGATGGGTTGGCCCGGAAAAAGATTCTGTTAAGGTGTACTTACAAATTAACGGAAATGATGTTGATCCAGAAAAGAGTATCACATTAAGTAAGGGCAACTGGAAAGGTGAATTTAAAGATTTGCCAAAATACAATCCGGATGGTAGCGAAATTGCCTATGGCATCAGAGAAGACGTGCCAGCAGGCTATGAGCATAAGATTGAGGGAGATAAGCAGAAGGGCTTTATCATCACCAATACAAATGTTGAAAAAATCAAGATACCAGTTGAAAAGAA
>RQYD01000120.1 GCA_003858485.1 Clostridiales bacterium COT073_COT-073 | reverse complement strand
CGATATTTATTGCTTACCGATTCGATTTTTGTTCCGTCAATATACACAGAAGATAAATCTACCAGCCCGTTTTCCACCAACATAAGGGTAAACTGCTCCAAGATTCCTTCCAGTAAGGGCGCTATCCTTATTTCTTTTAGTCCCATCCTTTCCATGATATTTTGTACCAGCAGAACCTTTCCGTTATCTTTTACATATACTTCGGTATTTAAATTTAATTTTAATTGCAATGCTTGTGATTTTGTAGTAAAATCTATCTCAGATATATTGTATGTCATAAATAGAGTATATCACAAAAGCACATGGTTTGGAATTCTCTTTACCATGTGCTTTTGCTTTTTTTAATTTAGTTTTTCCTTTTTTT
>RQYD01000119.1 GCA_003858485.1 Clostridiales bacterium COT073_COT-073 | reverse complement strand
TGTTGCAAAATAGCCCTTAAAAAAATGAAAAACTAAATTAAAAAAAGCAAAAGCACATGGTAAAGAGAATTCCAAACCATGTGCATTTGTGATATACTCTATTTATGACATACAATATATCTGAGATAGATTTTACTACAAAATCACAAGCATTGCAATTAAAATTAAATTTAAATACCGAGGTATATGTAAAAGATAACGGAAAGGTTCTGTTGGTACAAAATATCATGGAAAGGATGGGACTAAAAGAAGTTTTGAAATTGTACCAAGCAAAAGGCAGAAACCCTATCGTGGATCCGATGACTATGCTGGAAATCTTACTGTTTTGTTATTCGGAAGGATGCTTTAGTGCAAGAAAGATAGAGGAA
>RQYD01000118.1 GCA_003858485.1 Clostridiales bacterium COT073_COT-073 | reverse complement strand
TGTTGCAAAATAGCCCTTAAAAAAATGAAAAACTAAATTAAAAAAAGCAAAAGCACATGGTAAAGAGAATTCCAAACCATGTGCATTTGTGATATACTTTATTTATGCGAAAAAATATATCTGAGATAGATTTTACTATAAAATCACAAGCATTGCAATTAAAATTAAATTTAAATACCGAAGTATATGTAAAAGATAACGGAAAGGTTCTGCTGGTACAAAATGTCATAGAAAGGATGGGACTAAAAGAAGTTTTGAAGCTGTACCAACCAAAAGGCAGAAACCCTATCGTGGATCCGATGACTATGCTGGAAATCTTACTGTTTTGTTATTCGGAAGGATGCTTTAGTGCAAGAAAGATAGAGGAA
>RQYD01000117.1 GCA_003858485.1 Clostridiales bacterium COT073_COT-073 | reverse complement strand
TTCTTTTCAACTGGTATCTTGATTTTTTCAACATTTGTATTGGTGATGATAAAGCCCTTCTGCTTATCTCCCTCAATCTTATGCTCATAGCCTGCTGGTACCTCTTCTCTGATGCCATAGGCAATTTCGCTACCATCCGGATTGTATTTTGGCAAATCTTTAAATTCACCCTTCCAGTTGCCCTTCCTTAATGTAATACTGTTTTCTGGATCAACATCATTTCCGTTAATTTGTAAGTATACCTTAACAGAATCTTTTTCCGGGCCAACCCATTTCTTTTCAACTGGTATCTTGATTTTTTCAACATTTGTATTGGTGATGATAAAGCCCTTCTGCTTATCTCCCTCAATCTTATGCTCATAGCCTGCTGG
>RQYD01000116.1 GCA_003858485.1 Clostridiales bacterium COT073_COT-073 | reverse complement strand
TTAGATGTAAGTTATTTTTAACTTACGGGATAACAATATTTTCATATCTTATCTCTTGTCTAATCATCAGTTTGCGCATTCTAATTTCTTAGAATACATATATTTAATTGTTAATATTACGATTGCTCGTTCGCACGATTGTGCTTTGTGAAAACAAACCTTACGATCTGCTTTTTCCACTGGATACTTACGTATCCCAGTGGGCTTAAGTGGACTCGAACCACCGACCTCACGCTTATCAGGCGTGCGCTCTAACCGGCTGAGCTATAAGCCCATAAATGGCGTCCACCTGCTTTCCCAAGCCGTCTCCAGCTAAGTATCATCGGCCGCCCAAGGCTTAACTTAGCAATCGCAAGCGATTGCAACACGTGTTC
>RQYD01000115.1 GCA_003858485.1 Clostridiales bacterium COT073_COT-073 | reverse complement strand
ACAAAATCCAGAATTGCATCTGCTACTTTGGAAGTATCTAATCCGCTTAAATCCTCTTTTTGCTCCAGCCACCGGATCATCAGAACCGCCATTTGCTCCCTGGTGATCTCCGCCCGAAAGTCCGGAAAATCACCATCTTTTAAAAATCCCAGTGCCTTGGCTTTTTTTAAATAATTAATTGCCCAATATTCACTGCTGGGCTCTGCTTTCTCGCCGGATGCCCGAACCAGCATAGTAATAAACTGATCAATCGTCAATTTATCATACGGGCCAAAACTACCATCCGGATAGCCTTTGATAATTTCATTGGAATTGGCTGCCAGGGCCATCACATCAGCTGCAAACCATTCCTTACCCTGAACATCAGTAAATGT
>RQYD01000114.1 GCA_003858485.1 Clostridiales bacterium COT073_COT-073 | reverse complement strand
TGCACCGTCTTTCCGGACACCTTATATCTTTGCTTCATTTCCTCTATGATTTTCCTTATGTATGGCTTTTCGGATTGATTGCCGGGATACATTTGCATAGCAAGCGGCACAAGATCAGAATCCAGCAGCAGTGCCTGGCCAATGATAGGTTCGTGACGGTCCTTTTTGTTTGTCTTCTTTTGAGCGATCGATTTCGAAATAATAGTTGGTGCAATCAAAGAAAACACTGCTAAAATCCCGTTTATAGTATGTTTCATAGCAATGATTGAAGAGTTCTATATATTTCTTATAGGATTCTCCCACGAAAGCGCATCCATCATAGACCTGATCCTCCGAAATAGGAATCCCATGGTAAAGGTATGGAAAAACAGACGA
>RQYD01000113.1 GCA_003858485.1 Clostridiales bacterium COT073_COT-073 | reverse complement strand
GTCCTTTTTTCTCCAAATATACATAGTTTTCTTCGCTCTCATATCCGGCATCGGCAACGATTTTATCCATTAACTTTCCATAGCTTTTCGTGAGCTTTCAGCTTTTCCAGCCATTCTTCGTATTTCACGTATTCTCTTTGTACTTCGGTTTTTCGCTTCCCACTTCCATAGACAAACACAATCTTTTGTTTCTTGCATTCCTCTCTGCAATGATTCCATGCCTTTTTTACCGCTTTTCGGATGTCTTCTTTGGAAACTTCCGCCGGTAGAGAAAAACTTTCTTTTATCTTTGCATGCAGCTTTGCTTGGTGTTTTTCTACCGAACCTCTCCATACAAAGCGATATTTATTGCTTACCGATTCGATTTTTGTTCCG
>RQYD01000112.1 GCA_003858485.1 Clostridiales bacterium COT073_COT-073 | reverse complement strand
TTTTCGCAGCTTATCACGACCTTCTTCGGCTCCTAGTGCCAAGGCATTCCCCCTATGCTCTTACTCCCTTGAACTTGTCCTTTGCCTCAGCCATCTTCCCTTCCCTTCTTGTCTGCCAAGAGGCAAGGAACTATCGCTAACGCAAATGTAACTTCCATACCGAAAGTTACTGAATAGCTGTCGTCATCTCTTTCAAGATGACTGTTTTCCTGAGAATCAACATTGCATATGTTGTTCTTTCAAGTTTAATTTAGTAAAATTTGAAGTTTTTTACCCTGACATTTTTAGATGTAAGTTATTTTTAACTTACGGGATAACAATATTTTCATATCTTATCTCTTGTCTAATCATCAGTTTGCGCATTCTAATTTCTTAGAATACA
>RQYD01000111.1 GCA_003858485.1 Clostridiales bacterium COT073_COT-073 | reverse complement strand
TCGTCTGTTTTTCCATACCTTTACCATGGGATTCCTATTTCGGAGGATCAGGTCTATGATGGATGCGCTTTCGTGGGAGAATCCTATAAGAAATATATCGAACTCTTCAATCATTGCTATGAAACATACTACAAACGGGATTTTAGCAGTGTTTTCTTTGATTGCACCAACTATTATTTCGAAATCGATCGCTCAAAAGAAGACAAACAAAAAGGACCGTCAAAAGAGAACCGTCACGAACCTATCATTGGCCAGGCACTGCTGCTGGATTCTGATCTTGTGCCGCTTGCCATGCAAATGTATCCCGGCAATCAATCCGAAAAGCCATACATAAGGAAAATCATAGAGGAAATGAAGCAAAGATATAAGGTGTCCGGAAAGACGGTGCA
>RQYD01000012.1 GCA_003858485.1 Clostridiales bacterium COT073_COT-073 | reverse complement strand
ATTGTATGTCATAAATAGAGTATATCACAAAAGCACATGGTTTGGAATTCTCTTTACCATGTGCTTTTGCTTTTTTTAATTTAGTTTTTCCTTTTTTTAAGGGCTATTTTGCAACAGCCCCATCAATTTTTCCGTAAGTGTCCGTACACTTACTGTGCTTGCTACAAAAGTGTGAGTTATGGAGCAAGCATTAAGCAAGTTTTGAGTTTACTGTTATATTATACCATAAGTAGGACACAATTTCTACGGGTACCTTGACAAATATCGAATTATAATTTATTATTAAATATAAATTCAGTATTAGCATAGAAAGAGGTGTGCTATGCCATAAGTATTGAAAGAAGAAGTGAGAAATAGAATACTCATTTTAGCTGAAAAGTGTTTTATGCAAAAGATTATAGAGGTGTAAAATTAACAGAAATTGCAAAAAAGCAGATATTCTTGTGGCACTAATCTATACCTATTTCAAAAATAGGAAAGTTTTGTTTGATGCAGTAATAAGTTCAGTATATGTGAATTTTAAATCAGCTTTTAATGATGAGGTTGGGGAGAATTATATATATGAATTATTGAAATAACTGAGGTAGGTGACATGTCATCAAAATAAATAAAGTATAGGTGAATAGGTAGACAAAGGTATAAATCATAGCAAAATTTGAGAAATACCGTAGAGGAAGAAAAGATATAAAAATGAGATAATGTACAAAATATACATAGATTAGGAGAGGAAAAACTGATGCAAGAAATAATAGTTGATATTTGGTTAATAATCTGTGGATGTATTTGTATTTGGAAAGGATTTTATTCATTTTCCAAAACGGAAAAGTTAAAAGCATTTTTGGAAGATAAGGATTATGCATGTCAAGCAGAAGGTATGATTCGTGTTGTGAGAGTAGAATATCATGCTCGTCATAGGTTTGACGATTATATTGTGAACATCACTTTCACAGATTTTAGAGAAAAAAATATCTCTGTAACGAAAACGGTCAATTCTAGTCATTGTTCAACCAAATATTTGAGAAAGAACAAAAAGAAGACAGAAGTTCCGGCAACGATTTTCTATCGCAGAGAGAATCCTAAAGAGTGTATCATTGAAGAACTTAAGGAGTTTGAGTACATAAGAAACGAAGGCTGGATTATGCTGCTTGCAGGAGTATTATTTATTCTGTTAGGCGGTGTACTTATTTATTATTACTACTGGCGGAAAGTAGGATAGGAGGTTCCGAATGAGGGTTAATATTCATAAAGGGTTAATTTATAAATACACTCAACATAGGTTGGAACAATATATTAAAGCCGACATGACTTTTGATGTAATGTTACAAGACGAAAAAACGCATCTTTGTGAAGATGTTTCTAAAAAGGCATGTATTGTTTTGATACTTTTGATGATTCCTTATTTCTTTGTAGTCAATGTTGCATTTTATTTGTTATCCATTCAAGGAAATTTTTTAACAATGTGGTTTTATCATATGATAGATGAAACCTATGAAGTGATTTTATACGGTGATTGGGGAGCCGGTACGCCACATAAAAGAGCTACCATTCTTTTCATCTTTATCAAGCTTATTCCATTTATTGCAGTTATTCTTATCGCCTTAACCCCATTATTTTTATTGGACGCCATTGTGATAAAGCAATTGCTGAAAGTCAAGATAAAAAATCACATCATAAATCATGGAGGGAAATAAATTTGTGTTTCTAATTTAGAAGAAAGAACGGATTGATAAATGAAAGAATACATCAAATTATATCAAAAGATGAGGGAGGAATATTATCAAAAATGGGGAGAATATGCTCATCCACAAAATTGGCAGGAATTTGAAGAGATGAATCAAAAGATTTTTGACGAGCATCTGAAAGAAGGTGGCGACGATTTTTACAGGAGAGAAAAAATAAAACTATATATTCAGCTTATTCTTGAGAGAATTCGCTATTTTGGTTATTATTCTGCTTTTTGTGAAGGTAGTTTTGAGGGGTTGAACAATGCGATTTGGCAAAATGGCAGAGTTGATTTGCTGGAGGGAGGAGTGATGCATAGCGGTGCTTATGGGGGAAGCATTATAGAAGGCATATTTACCTGCTTTGCATGTAATGATTTTGAGGTGATTAAGTCCTTCGTTCCCCCTGCATTACCATTACTTCAGGGAACTTCCTATACGGATAATGCAATCAACCTGCTCTATTCGATTTATTATAAGGATAGTAAAAAATTGGAAGAATCCATATCGAAAGCCGAATCCTTCTTAACAAAGAAGAAACTGACCGGATTAGAGGAATCTTATGTTCGATTTTTCCTTTTTGTTGCAGCAAAAGACGTGGACGGAATCGGGGAGTCTTTGCAAAAACTTTGTGAAGCATATCAAAAGCAAGGATATCCCATCAAAAAAATTGACAAATGTTTCGTTCCTCAGATACATGGTTTATATCGCTCAGTAAGACTTTTTGATGAAAGCCTGTTTGAAAAAATCAAATGTCCAACACATAAATGTTTTCTGAAGGAATTTGAAGTGTGGCAACAAAAAAATAATTTTCCAAAGGGAAAGCCGTTCTATGAATATCCGGAAAAACTAAGTGATGCAAATCGTATTTTACAAAGTTCTCTGCCGATGATTCATTTCATAAATGTGAATCGAAAGCTTATGATAGATGCAGAGAAATTTACTAAGGACTTGAGTAGATAGGAGGTAATATAGTGGAGAAGTTGAAATGGAGCCTTTTACAAAAGTGGGAACTAGACAAGAAGTACAGTTTTGTACACAGCTCATCATTCCTTTCTGATGGAAGGGCGTTGATTTTGACAAGTGAAGAGGAGGATTGTGACAAATATTGTGTTCTTGTACTGTCGTCTTTAGGAATCAGGAAGGTGGAAGTTCTCGACTGTTCCGATGATGGAAGAAATTACCCTGTCCTTTTCTGTACCGGAGAAGGATTTGGAATCTTAAAAAAGGGACAGGAGCTTGAATACTATACCGGTGATTTTTCTTCGCCGGAGAGGATATTGATTAGAAATAGCACTACAGACTTGAAAAACATCATTCCCCAAAAAGCACAGCAGAGGTATTTTCAGGTGGTGTCGGACAGTTCTTTGATTCCGGTTTGCTTTGAGGATAAAGTATATTATGGAGCTGCCAGATGTTTTGCTCTTCTGGAGTTTGATGCCAAAACAAAGCAAGCGGAATGGAAATCTTTTTCCATGATAGATAAAACAGCATTTACGCATCATGATTCTGAAACGGATGATATGCCCAAAATAGATAGTTTAAAAATATCAAACGGGGAACTCTATGCTTTTATCTCTGGAGAAAGCACAACCTCTGTCAATAAATGGGGCATGGATTATTATGCACTTGCAAAGATTTGTGCGGATGGAAGGGTAATGGAAGTGGTTTTGGAATCGGATAATCTGAAACGATTAGATAAAAAAGGAGGAGTGAATGCACTGTTTACGGATTCTGCCTATGTAATTATGACACCTCTTTTCAAAAATGATGGCTGGAAGGGAAAACAAAGACTTTTTTCGCTTAATACAAGGGAGTATTTTGATATCGGGCTTCCAAGAGGAATGACAAAACATCAGGTACAAAATATCAGTGGGGATATTTGCATTACCTCTCTTTATGACAGAGGACTAAAAGAAATTGCACTTTGTAGAATAGGATAATGAGAGCCCAAAATCCTAGTAGGGTTAATTGATACAGAAAATAACAACAAAAATAGAGGAGAGATTGGAATATGTTATTAGATGACGAAAGATATGCTTTGGTTGTTGCTTATGGTAGGGATGCTGTCGGTAAATTCAATGAAAAGCGGATGGAGGAAGGATTTGCTATTGCGAAACAAGGATGGCAGGCATTTCCGGAGTCGGGAGCAAAGTGGAATCAAGGATATAACTATGCAAAAATGGTTTTTGACCATGCTTTGAAAACTGGTGATATGAAGAATGCAAAATGTTGGTTGGATAGAATGATACAAAACAATGATGAACTGCATTTGTATGATTTTGAGATGGAGCATATCAAAGCAAAGTATGAATTTGAAATCGGAAACTTGGAGGAAGCTTTTGAATTGTGGAAAAACCTTATAAAACAAAAGGGAGTAGGGTATCGATATTTTGAGTTTGATGATCTCAAGTATAAGGAGTTTTATAAATCAAGGAAATAACCTTCTTCAATAAATTAGAAATTATAAATGAAGCAAGATGTGGAGGAAGCAATCATGAAGCTTAGAGATAAACGAAACACAGAAGAAAGATACCTTGATAATATCAATTATTACAAAAGAACAATTGATAACTGGAATAGAGAAATAGAGGAATTGAAGCAAAGTGAATTGCAAGGAATACAAATGCATCCGAATGTAACGAATATGGAAGTAATAGAGGGATTTCAAAGGAGTATTTTTTTGAATCGGATTAGTCTGCTATTGGCGACTTATTCTGTCGGGATGGAAATTGGTGAAGTAAAATCGGAATATTTAAAGTCTATAGAGGCGCTATTTCATACCAATAAGAATCTCAATACGGATTATGCAAGTTTCCTTTGGTTACTTTCGATAGCAATTATTTTTGATATGGAAGATGAGGTTTTCTATAGGTTGGGAGACCGGATAAAACAAGATAAACTAAATGACTATCTCGTAGATTTTTTAATGCATTCTCGCATTTCATCATGGGAGAGAAACAATGAAACATTTTTATGGAAACGTCCCTATGCATTTTTGGAACAAGTGATTACTTCAGCAGAGAGTGGTGATTTGAAGAGGTCAGAAACTTTGTTACTCGAATATCTGAAAAAGAAGTGGTACAGGGGAAATAGTGATGAAGTTTGGTACAATGACCATATTGTTACGGAAAAGAGCAAAGACTTTCCTCATGACGGTTATTGGAGTTTTGAAAGTGGTGCATTGGTTAAGATATTCAAATTGGAAGATAGTGATTGGAAGGAATTACAATACTATCCTTATGACATGCTGCATCATGAATTTGTATGACTTGAGACAAGACATCTAATTTCAGAATAAAGATGAAATAAGTAGCGAAATCATGCCTATAAAACTTAAGAACGAGGACTATAGCATAGGAAAAACTAAAGAGTTTGAAAAGATCAGGGGCACTATAAGAGTATAATAGCAAATAAATAATTAAAGGCATATTGGAGAATACTGGATTTTGATTTATGATTAAATAGAAATTTAGTATTGATATAGAAAGAGGTATGATATGGCACAAGTATTGAAAGAAGAAGTTAGAAATAGAATACTCGAAGCAGCAGAAAAAGTATTTTATAAAAAGGATTATAGAGGTGCCAAATTAACAGAAATTGCAAAAGAAGCAGATATTCCTGTGGCACTCATTTATACCTATTTCAAAAACAAGGAAGTTTTGTTTGATGCAGCAGTAAGTTCTGTTTATATAAACTTCGAGTCAGCTTTTAATGAGGAAGAATCTTTGGAAAAAGGTTCTGCTTCTGAAAGGTTTGATGAAGTTGGAGAAAATTATATTCATGAACTTTTAAAAGAGCGTAAGAAGTTAATTATTTTAATGGATAAAAGCTCAGGTACAAAGCATACAGAAGCAAAACAAAAACTCATATCGCAAATGCAGGTTCATATTGAAGTAAGTTTAAAAAGACAATCGAAAGAGGAATATGATCCAATGCTTGCCCATATTTTAGCCAGTAACTTTACTGAGGGGCTTCTTGAAATAGCAAGGCACTATCAAAGTGAAAAGTGGGCAAAAGATATGCTAAAACTTATTGCAAGGTGTTATTACAAGGGAGTGGAATCCCTATAATCAGCACTAAAAATAAACCGCATTTTAAACAGCGGTTTATTTTTGAATGCAAAGCCAGGATGATAGGCTATTAAAGTAAATTATGGAGATAATAAATATGTTGAGTTTGCTCATATCGCTAGCAAGCTAGAGTATGAGCAAACTCAACATATTATTAACTCAACTTTCCCACGTTTCTAGAAACAGTCTTTTTTAGGCTCGTTAAATGGGTGAGAACGAAAGCAACTTTGCGAAGCAAGTTGCGAAAGTGGAACCCATGTGCCCGCTCCCTGGAGCGGGATAGAGCCAAAAAAGACTGTGGGAAAGTTGAGTTATTAAGATAAGCTGCTATGATAAATTACCAAGATAAATTACGAAAGTAAATCGTGGAGAAACATAGGTTGAGATTGCCCATATCGCCGGTAAGTTTGAGTATGAGTAAACATAATGTATTATCAAGATAAGTTATTAGAATAAATCATGGAAGTAATAGGTTGAGATTGCCCATATCACCGGTAAGTTTGAGTATGAGTAAACATAATGTATTATCAAGATAAGTTATTAAAATAAATCGTGAAGGTAATAGATTGAGATTGCCCATATCGCTAGCAAGCTAGAGTATGAGCAATCTCAACCTATTACCAAGATAACTTAATATCTCAACTTTCCCACGTTCCTTGGAACAGTCTTTTTTAGGCATGCGCTGCGAAAGCAATCTTACGAAGTAAGTTGCGAAAGCAGGGTGTAACCGCAAGCCATCTTACGCAGTAAGTGGCGAAAGGCATGTGCCGCGACAGCGTTTACGGAGTAAATCGCGATAGCGGGGAACCCATGTGTCTGCTCCCTGAAGCGGGATAGGGCCAAAAAAGACTGTGGGAAAGTTGAGTTAATATATTATCAAGTGTAATTTTGATTCATGATTTATATTTGCAGTCATAGCATTTTATGATAAAATAATTAGGAGAAAAGGCGTTGTCAAGCTATTGAGCGGATTTTGGTTTTTGAAGAAATGCACAATGGCAAGAGAAAAATGGCTTTGCTATAAACAAATCCAAGAAAATCACGAAGGGAAGTCCATGAAAAACTATTTTTTAAAATTTTTTTGGCAATTTCTGGCATTGGCTCTGGGGATGCGAGTTTTGTTTTGGCGCTATCAGCTGCCGGCCCGATATTTGATCCCACGTCCGCTACACATGCTATATGGTATTTTGCTGCTGATTGGCGTTTTGGTAATGGCAGAAATTGATATGAAAAAGCAGGAGATCCCCAATTCGGTCTTACTTTATTTTTTAGCTCTGGGTCTGCTTCGGCTGGGACTGGACTGGCCAAATCATCTTTCCTATTTGTCGGGCTTTTTACTGATGGGCGGGTTACTGCTGCTGATTGCGATTATTAGTGGAGGGAATCTTGGCGGCGGTGATATTAAGCTGATGGCTTTGGCCGGATTGTGCCTGGGACTACGGGATGTTTTTATTGCTTTAGCCCTGGCTTCGATACTGGCTTCAATCATTGGGCTGGTTTTGCTGCTGACTAAAAAAATCAGGCGAGACACACCCATCCCCTTTGGTCCTTTTTTAGGGGCCGGTATTTACCTGGCATATTTATTTGGCAGCCACATCTGGCAGTGGTGGATGAGTTAGCCTACAGATTACACTCATGGCGAAAAACGGCTTCGAATTGCAGATGTTCTTCCTTGTTGCAAATTCTTTTAAAACCAGCCTACCTTCCGGACCGGCGAATAACTTTTTAAATGTATAGTTATTGCGAATAGTAAAAGTAAAGTTTGGATTTAAATTGTGCATAATATCCTCATTTATTATCGATAATTTTCAGAAAAATGCTAGTAAGAAACGAAAGAAGAATACAGGAGAGGATTTTTTATAATTCTATAAAAAAAGAATAAAATATATATTTTCGCTTTGATGGCTGCGAAGATATGGATGGCACGAAGTGGCAGAGTTTGCGGGTGGGTAAACTTCTCAATAATTTTTCATTTACTTATATTAAAAATGTGATATAATAAAAATAGTTTAAAAAAATTAAACAGAAATCTGCCAATAGTATTTGACTTACTGGCAGAAAATATAGAGGGACAACAGCCGATAGGCGATGTGGGGCAAAAGAATATAGGTTACTATTTTCCCGGATTTAGGAGGGTAACTACACAGCTCGGGAAATAAAAATAATCAACTTAACTTTCCATCTTTTTTGGCACTTTCCCGTTTTAGGGAGTGGGCATTTGGATTTTACTTACGCAGCTTACTTGATAAGATTGCTGCCAGTTACACACTGCTTTTGTACTTTTCTAGGAAAAGGTTTTGGCAGTGGATGCCTAAAAAAGACTGTTCCAAGGAAGGTGGGAAAGTTGAGTACAAGAAAGGATGAGAGTATGAAAAAACGAGGATTATCATTATTATTAACACTGGTGATGGTGTTATCGGTCTTTAGCGGCATACAGGTCTATGCCAATGATTATGCCGGACACTGGGCCAAAAGCAGTATTAACGCTGCCTTGAAAAAAGGGTATTTAAACGGTTTTCCGGATGGAACCATTCGGCCGGAAGCCGGAATCAGTCGGGCCGAATTTGTTAAATTGATCAATCATTCCTTAAACTTTACAGAAACCAAGGAGATCCAGTTTACTGACGTGAAAGCCGGCGATTGGTTTTATCAGGAAGTGGCAACCGGAGTAAAAGCCGGGTATATTAATGGCGTATCGGCTACCGAATTCCGGCCCAATGATATCCTGACCAGAGAGCAGGCCGCCAAAATTATTGCTGCTGCTGAAGGTTACGGAAAACCAAAGGGACAAGCGGCATTTACCGATAAAAAAGAAATTGCTGACTGGGCCGCTGAAGCAGTTGATGTATGTGTGGAAAAGGGAGTGATCAAGGGTATGCCCAATGGCAGCTTTGCACCCAAACGTCAACTGACCAGAGGTGAAGCCATTACCATGGTCGAAAAAACTTTAGGGGCAACAGCCGCTGATCCGCAGGATGTAAAAATTGCCAGAGATGGTCAGGTTTTAAAATACCGGACTTATAAAAATGTGGAAATCACCAAAACGCTGGGCAAGGGTACCGCTACTTTAAAGAAAGCCAGAATTAAAGGAAATTTGGTAGTTCGTGGCGGTGGCCGCTACTCGGTTTATTTGGAAGATGTAATTGTTGAGGGTCAGTTGATTGTCGAAAAAGAAGATGGTGAGGTGCGGATCCATGTCAGCGGGGAAAGTGATGTGGCGGAAACAGTACTGAACTCAGGGGCGATCTTAGAAGAAGAAAATATTGCTGATGGTCATCAGGGACTGTCTAAAGTCAATGTCAGCCCGCAGGTGCCTAAAGGCCATGAAGTTGTGCTGAAAGCTCAGGCCGAAGTCAGCATTAATAATAAATCGGTTAAAATTACCCAAAATGATAAGGTCTTGCAAACTCCGGCAGTAGCCAGTGATACTACTTCGGACAGTAGTTCCGGCTATGTGCCGACACCGCAGCCGGAGCCGCAGCCTGAGCCACAGCCGCAACCGGCCGATCCGGAGGGTGCTCCCAAATTTACAGCGGACGGATCTCCGAAGATCGTTAAGCATGGTGATAAATGGATGCTGGAATTAACCACGGTATCCGCCGCCTCCATTTATGTAGTTACCAGTTATTATGATGAAGATAATGGTATTACCAAAGAACAAGTGCTGCGTGGCGTAACCCCCACCGGATTTGCCGGTGATAAATTCTTTGTCCAAACACGGGATGGGGAACCGGAGCAAATTGATGTAACCAGATTAAGCAGCAGAGCAAAGATTTATTTGGTAGCCACCAATGCATCCGTTGAGGAACGCTTGCAAAAACCAGAATTGGCAACCAATGTTAAAAAACTGACATTTGCACCGGAGCCGGCTGGCCCATCAGGTCCATCAGATCCTTATCGGGCGTTGATCGACCAAAGAGATCTTCTGAGAAATCGGATGGTGATCTATAGTACCATTCAGTTTAGTAATACCGACCTTGATTCGGCTATGTTTAAGTGCAAAGATGGTAATGGAGTATTACATGAAATCGGGAAAGCCAAAGTTATTCAAATTCCGAATGAAGCATTCATAAATAAATACTCAGATCAAAAATCGGTATTGGTGTTGGAGAGAGAAGAGAGTTTTCCAGGTGGAGATCTGAAAATTGTTTATACCAAAGATGAAAACAATCAAAAGGGCTTAAAAGACAAAAATGGCAAGTGGATTGATAGCTTTACTGAAGATGTAATTTACAGTGACACAGGCTTTGTGGAATATGCTGTCAGTACTGATCAGACTAAGGCAAAATTATTCTTTAAGGGCTGGGGAGTCAATGGTTTTAAAGGAGAGGAAGATTATTTACTTGGTGAATATAAAATTCGGCCTAGTCTTTTTTACCGCTTTGAAGTAGTTGAATTTGATGTTTTAGCTGGAAATAAAACTAAATTTGTCTATCATGCACCGGCGAACCTGAATCCTAAACGAATTCCATTTAATGAGCTAACTGCTGAAAAAATCAGTCAAGACTCAGGCCTGTTAAATGAAACCTTTAGTTATTTGAATGATATTGAAGTGGATGCAGTAGAATATGAGTCAACCTTAATGGCAAGATTAAGTAAAGGACCAGAAGGAGCCCTGAGGTTGATCTTTAATAAAAGAAATGATACTTATAGCCTGCTGGCTGATTCCTTAAAAATTAAGGTTAGAGATCAAGCGATCGATCCTTTCTTTGTAACTGTTAAGAGAATTCGGGATTCTGGAAGTAGTACTGTTTTAGAAATTAGCTTGATCGAAAATACACCGCAGGAGTATTTCTTTACAGCCGACGAAAATTATATCGAGGTTCAATATGATCCTACTTATCAGCCGATTGATGGTCGGCGTGGAGATGTTTATCTGAGAGATCGTTTTGGAGAAGCAGTGCCAAAAGATAAACTGCAAATCTTTAAATAAATGCTTGACTAAGAGCAGCAAAGGGAAAATGGATATCAGCAGTTTAACTTTCTAACTAAAAAACCGGGAAAGCATGACTTTCCCGGATCAAACAAAGGGGCATGGCCATGAAAATCAAGGCCATGCCCCTTTTGATAATGTTTTGAAGTGGGCAAATATGCCCGAATATTTGATTTAGCCGCCGATAAAACTTAGGAAACTCCTGACATAATATAATAAAATCTCCCAATCGCCTTGCCCGGCATACTATCACAAAAGCCATTCAAAACCTGCTTAAAACTCATAAAACCGACCATGAAACCAACCCATAAAACTTATAAAAAACTCCTTTTCATTTACTCAAAAGTGTGATATAATCACTTGATGAATGTGGGTTATTCTGCCCGCAACCAGAAGAAAAAGAAGAAGGAGAATGCAAATGAGTGCAAAAATCGAAAAATTGGAAAAAAGCATGGTTAAAATTACCATGGAGGTGGATGCGGACACATTTAAAAAAGCAGTTGAAACCGCTTATCAAAAAAATAGAGGAAAAATTCAAATTCCGGGCTTCCGCAAAGGCAAGGCTCCAAGAAAATTAATTGAAAAAGCATATGGCTCCGATGTGTTTTATGAAGATGCGGCCAATGAAGTAATGCAGCCGGCATATGAAAAAGCGATTGAAGAATCCGGTTTGGACATTGTTTCCCGTCCGCTGGTCAATGTGGTACAAGCCGAAGAAGGCAAGGAATTTATCTTTACCGCCGAAGTGGCAGTTAAGCCTGAAGTCAGCTTAACCGAATATAAAGGACTGGAAATTAAAAAAGAAGAAATCAGTGTCAGTGATGAGGAAATTGAGAAAAAATTAGAAGAAGTTCGGGAAAAGAATGCCCGGATTATTGATGTCGATGATCGCCCGGTCAAAGATGGCGATACTGTCACCATTGATTATGCCGGCTCTGTGGATGGAGTAGCTTTTGATGGCGGCACCGACACAAATCATAAGCTGACGATCGGTTCCGGCCAATTTATTCCGGGCTTTGAGGATCAGGTTATCGGCCATAGCATTGGTGAGGAATTTGATGTCAATGTCACTTTCCCAAGCCCTTATCATTCTGAAGAATTAGCCGGAAAAGAGGCTGTATTTGCCGTTAAATTACATGCCATCAGTGAAAAAGAATTGCCGGATTTAGATGATGAACTGGCTCAGGATGTATCGGATTTTGATACTTTAGCAGAGTATAAAGAAGACTTGAAAAAACAATTATTGCATGATAAAGAGCATAAAGCCGAGCATGAACTGGAGCATCAGGTAATGGATGCTTTGGTTAATAAGCTGGAGGTGGAACTGCCGGAGCCAATGGTCGATTTGGAAGTGGAAAACCAAATGTATAATATGGAAAAACGGATGCGGGCGCAAGGCTTTTCTCTGGAGCAATATATGCAGTTTACTGGTCAAACTGTATCTGCTCTGCAAGCCAGCTTAAGAGATGGAGCAGTTAAGAGCATTAAAGGCCGTTTGGCTTTAGAAGCGGTAGCTAAGGCTGAAAATCTGGAAGTAAGTGAAGAAGATATCAATAAGGAATATCAAAAGATGGCCGACATGTATCAAATGGATCTGGAGAAAGTCAAGGGCATGGTGCCGGATGCCGATATGATGAAAGAAGATATCTTAAATCAAAAAGCATTGGCTTTGGTCAAAGAAGCGGTTAAATTTATTTAATTGCAGGTTACGGTATTCCGGTAAGTGATGAAAAGAAATGACTGACCTGACAATGGCTTAAACTGATGTCGGGAAATGGCTAAAATATTAAGCAGGATATAAGGAAAAGCGGTGCTGAGGAACAAAGAAAAGCAACCGCTTTTCTATCCATAGAAGAAAAATAGGGACAGCGCTGGCAGAAAGTCATCAACTGTCAAATTGCAAACAGAATCGGAATGGCGATGAATTTGCCATTTGCTTTGGATATAACAGGTCTGCAGCACGTCAAATGGGCGGGTAAAACAGCAGTAGTTAAAAAACAGCAATCAAAAAAGGAGGTTGCAATGAGTTTAGTACCTTATGTAATTGAACAAACCGGACGCGGTGAGCGTTCCTATGATATTTATTCGCGTTTGCTCAAAGAGCGCATTATTTTTTTGGGAGAAGAAGTCAATGATGTAACTGCCAGCTTGGTGGTTGCTCAGCTTTTATTTTTAGAATCGGATGATCCGGAAAAGGATATCTTTTTATATATCAATAGTCCGGGTGGGGTGATCACAGCCGGCATGGCCATTTATGACACCATGCAGTATATTAAGCCCGATGTATCAACCATTTGCATTGGTATGGCAGCCAGCATGGGGGCATTCTTGTTAGCTGGTGGTACCAAAGGAAAACGTATGATTTTACCAAATGCCGAAGTGATGATCCACCAACCATCTGGCGGTTCTCAGGGACAGGCCAGTGATATTAAGATCCAGGCAGAGCGGATCCTGGAAATGCGCAGGAAATTAAATGAAATTTTAAGTGAAAATACTGGTCAGCCGCTGGAGGTAATTGAGCGAGATACCGAGCGTGATTATTTTATGAGTGCGGAAGCGGCGGTAAAATATGGAATTGTTGACAAAATCATTGAAAAGAAATAGGAATGAGGGATTGATTTGGCAAATAAAACGGAAGAAAGAAGACAGCTCCGCTGTTCCTTTTGCAATAAAACGCAGGATCAGGTCCGCAAGTTGATTGCCGGGCCAAATGCCTATATTTGTGACGAATGTATCGGACTGTGCAGCGAAATTGTGATGGAAGAGCTGGGACAGCCGCAGGAACTGGATTTAAGAGAAGTACCAAAACCGGAGGAAATTAAAGATTTCCTTGACCAATATGTGATTGGTCAGGAAGAAGCCAAGAAAACTCTGGCAGTGGCAGTTTATAATCATTACAAAAGAATCAATGCCGGCATCGCAGATGATGTTGAAATCCAAAAATCAAATATTCTTTTACTTGGCCCGACTGGATCCGGCAAAACTTTATTGGCTCAGTCTTTGGCCAGAATTTTAAATGTGCCTTTTGCCATTGCTGATGCCACCTCTTTAACAGAGGCCGGTTATGTGGGTGAAGATGTGGAAAATATTTTGCTGCGTTTGCTGCAGGCGGCTGATTTTGATATTGAAAAAGCGGAGCTGGGGATTATTTATATTGATGAAATTGATAAGATTACCAAAAAATCAGAAAATCCATCAATTACCCGTGATGTCAGCGGTGAAGGGGTTCAGCAGGCGCTGCTGAAGATTTTGGAAGGCACGATTGCCAATGTACCGCCACAGGGAGGCCGCAAGCATCCGCATCAGGAGTTTATTCAGGTCGACACCAGTAAGATCTTGTTTATTATTGCCGGTGCCTTTGATGGTCTGGAAAAAATTATTGAAAGGCGACGTGGGAAAAAAGGAATGGGCTTTGGCGCAGAAATCAAAGGGAAAAGTGAGATCTCACTGGCCGATACTCTGAAAAAAGTCGGCCCGGAAGATTTGATCCGCTATGGACTGATTCCGGAATTTGTCGGCCGGGTGCCGGTGGTAGTCAGTCTTGATAATTTGGATGAAAAGGCATTGGTGCAAATTTTAACGGAACCGAAGAATGCTTTGGTTAAGCAATATAAGAGTCTGTTAGCCATTGATGAAGTGGAATTGGAATTTGAACCGGAGGCCTTGACTGCAATTGCCGAAAAAGCCTTAAAGCACAAGACCGGAGCCAGAGGATTGCGAGCTATTATTGAAAAAATCATGCTCAATATCATGTATGAAATACCGTCTGATCCCGATATCAGCAAAGTGGTCATTACTAAGGAAGCTGTTTCAGGCGGAGAGCCGGAAGTCATTCGCAATGTCCAGGCAATCAAAAAGCCGGGCCTGCCCAAGAAGAAAAAGGCCTTGACTTCGGACCCTAATTTGGCCTAGTAAGGGGGCAATATGGATAATAAGAAAAAGATGCCGCTCCTGATTTTAAAAGGCTTGACCATTTTGCCCAAAGCACTGCTGCATATTGATATTAAACACGAATTTTCGGTGACGGCAGTAGAGCAGGCAATGGAGGAAGATCAACTGATTTTTTTGGTTACTCAGAAAAATCAATTTAATGATGAGCCGGATATTAGTGAAGACATTTATGCTGTTGGAACGATTGCCCGGATTAAACAAATTGTCAAAATGCCGAAAAATAATATTTCAGTCGTGGTAGAGGGAATGGCCCGTGGAAAATTAGTGGATTTTACCAGGCAGGAAAATTTTTATCAAGTGGCAGTTGAGTATTTGCCTGAGATATTAGCCGATATTACAGCTGAGGAAAAAGAAGCTTATTTTCGGAATATACGGGAAGAAGTTGCCGAATTTGTACACTTGGCAGCTAAAATTGATAAGCAATTAGTGGAACGGGTAATGGCTGCTGAGAGCTTAAGTGAATTGGCTGATGGGATTGCCACCTATCTATTGCGCTCCATTGAGCAAAAGCAGGAAATTCTGGAAGAGCTGGATGAAGAAGAACGGATCAAAAAAGTCAGTCAAATGTTGCTGTCAGAAATAGAGATCATTAAGGTTCAGCGCAAGCTCCATGAAGAAGTCCGGCGCTCGCTCGAGAAAAATCAGCGCGATTATGTGCTGAAAGAACAGCTAAAAGCGATTCAGGATGAGCTGGGTGATGATGAAGACAATGAAATTGAAGAATATAAACAAAAAATCAAGAAGTTAAAGGCACCGACTGAAGTCAAACAAAAACTGGAAAAAGAAAGAAACCGCTTATCCAGAATGCCAATGGCTTCACCGGATGCCTCAACCATCCGCAATTATCTGGATGCGGTCCTGGAATATCCCTGGGGTAAAGCTTCCAAGGAGTCGATCGACTTAAAAAAAGCCGAGGCAGTGCTGGATGAAGATCATTATGGACTGGAAAAGGTCAAGGAAAGAGTGCTCGAGCATTTGGCGGTTCGCCGTTTATCCAAAGATGCCAACAGCCCGATTATTTGTTTGGTCGGTCCACCGGGAACTGGTAAAACTTCAGTGGTGCGTTCAATTGCCAGAGCGGTCAACCGGGAATATGTCCGGATTTCGCTGGGCGGCGTGCGTGATGAGGCAGAAATCCGGGGGCATCGTAAAACTTATGTTGGAGCTATGCCGGGCAGGATTGTGGCGGCGATGAAGCAGGCCGGAACGACCAATCCCTTGATTTTACTGGATGAACTGGATAAGACCAGTTCTGATTTTCGGGGCAACCCGGCAGCGGCCCTGCTGGAAGTGTTAGATGGTGAGCAAAATAAGAGTTTTCGGGATCATTATTTTGAAATTCCGATTGATTTATCTAATGTTTTATTTATTGCCACTGCCAATAGCCTGTCGACGATTCCCCGCCCATTAATGGACAGACTGGAAATTATTGAGGTCAGTTCGTATTCAATGAATGAAAAATTTCATATTGCCCGCCGGTATTTGATTGGTAAGCAAATGAAAAAAGCAGGATTGACCGAAGAAAATCTGAGTATCAGCGATAATGCGCTGCGGGAAATCATCAGTGGTTATACCAGAGAGGCCGGAGTCCGTAATCTGGAGCGGAAGATTGGCGATATCTGCCGCAAGACCGCCAAGGAAATTTTGCTGGGGAAAAAGAACAAAGTAGTGGTTAAACAAAATAATCTGGAGAAATATTTGGGCATTCCCGGTTATCACTATGATAAAATGTTTGACCAGCCGCAGATCGGTATTGTCCGGGGCTTAGCCTGGACCGAAGTGGGTGGTGATACCTTGTCGATTGAGTTGGTGGCAGTTGCCGGTAAAGGAGAATTTCGTTTGACCGGTCGTTTGGGTGAAGTGATGAAAGAATCAGCCAATACCGCTATGAGTTATCTGAGAAGCTGTATCAAGCAATATCATCTGCCGGAAAACTTTTATAAGGGTATGGATTTTCACATTCATATTCCGGAAGGAGCAGTGCCTAAAGATGGGCCATCGGCCGGTATTACCATGGCAACAGCCATGTTTTCGGCTTTGACCGGTCGGAAAGTCCGTAATGATGTAGCCATGACCGGCGAAATTACCCTTCAGGGCCGGGTGCTGGCGATTGGTGGATTAAAAGAAAAGATTTTGGCTGCCAAACGGGCAGGCATCAGTGAAGTGATTGTGCCGGAAGCCAATCGTCCAACCATTGGTGAATTGGATAGAGAAATTACACAAAATCTGACCATTCATTATGTCACCAATGTGGAGCAGGTATTTGAACTTGCAGTCTTGCCCAAAACCGAAACAGCCCAAAAGGGAGAGGCGGCAAAACCGGTCAAAACCAAAGCAGCCAAAAAGGGGTCAGTTAAAAGGGAAAGCTAAAGGAGAACAGAAATGAATGTAAATAATGCTTATTTGGCGGCAGTCGGAGTAAAGGAAGAACAGTATCCAACCAATGAATTACCGGAGATTGCCTTTGCCGGTAAATCCAATGTTGGCAAATCTTCACTGATCAATGCTTTGGTTCGGCGCAAAGCCCTGGCCAGAACTTCATCCCAGCCTGGTAAAACACAAACCATTAATTTTTATAATGTGGAAGAAAGTCTTTACTTTGTGGATCTGCCTGGATATGGCTATGCTAAGGTATCCAAAAGTGAAAGAGAACGTTGGGCCAAGATGATTGATGATTATTTGCATACCAGACAAACTTTAATGCAGGTCGTGCTGCTGGTGGATGGCCGGCATGAGCCTTCGGCTAATGACCGGCAAATGCTGGACTGGATCCGCTCTTTTGGCTATGAACCAATGGTAGTAGCCACTAAAGTTGATAAAATGGGTAAACAACAGCAGGACAAGGCTTTGAAACTGATCCGTCAAAGCTTGAGTTTAAGCAGCCATCAGCTTTTTCCTTTTTCGGCTCTGAATAAAAGTGGGCTGGAAGATATTTGGGAAGCTTTTGACCAAATGCTGGCGGCGGTGGCTGAAGGATCTGAGTAAAAGCAAGAACGGTGGCAGAAACGCAAAAGCAAGAAGTAACTTTCCGGCAGTGGCTGAAGGATCCGAGTAAAAGCAAGAACGGACCGGAAAATCATAGAATTTTCAGTTAGTTTTAATTTAGTAATCCCAAGGGCAGCAGCTGATTTTGGTACTTATGGAATAATTCCATTACCAATACCAAAAATTATACAACCGAAAATGGGTTTTTAAAATCAATATCCACGAAAAAAAGCAGGTGGATAAAAATTAGTACCGCCCTTCAAGCTTAGATCTTTGGTTTGGCTTTGGGAGCGGTACATTTTTCTATCAACAAGTTCCGTGAATTTGCTTTGTATTTCCGGGGCTTTTATTATATTCTGCTTTCAGCCGTGGCTACTGTTACATAAAACGATTTTGACAGCAAATGTGTTTACAATATTTGTATTTGTGCGATTTGATCTTTGCTTCAAAAGAAATTCCGGAGGACAGGCTATTGATAATAATTTTGATTATTTGGATCATTTGGGTCCTGGTCAGGATATTCCGCTGGCGAATAATAATTATTATTCGGATCTGACCAATCATCACTGTCTTCCGGATATAATGTCTGCGCTGATTGTTCGGCCGAATAAAGATTCGCTTGCTTTTTCTTGCTGATCAGCACCAGGATCAGAATTAAAATGATCACCAGCAGCAGCCCAATGCCGCCAAGCAAAGCAATGATCACTCCTTTACTAGAGCTGGTCTGTGCAGCTTTATCCGTTTTGGCAACTGCTTTCTGGCCGTTTGCTTTGGTGTCAGCAGTGGCCTCGGACTCAGATTTACCATCCGATTGTGCCTCAGCAGTTTTTTTGTTTTCTGACGGATCAGGGCTTGATTTGTCAGGCTGAGACTTATCATTGTCCTGATCTTTGCTGCCTTTCTCTTTTTTATCTTTACCCTTGGAATCTTTCTCTTTTTTATCCTTTTTATCTTGATCTTTGGTATCTTTCTCTTTTCCGTCAGCTTTTTGATTTTCACCTGTTTTATCGGTTTGGCTGCTGTCATTTTCCTTGGCTTCTGCCTGTTCGGATAACAGCGGCAGAGCTTTGGTTTCGACAGTGCTTATAAAAGTGTGAAAAGGGGTATTGGCTTGGGGAGATCCAGCTTGAAAAGCCTTAACTACCGCCGGTTCAATTTCTTTCCTGGTCAGGCTAGCCAGATCTTTATTATCACCAAAATAGCGAACGCTTGCTTGATTTTTGGGGACATCATAAAACAGCACTACAACTTCATCCGTTAAATCAGCCGCCTCTAAAATTTGCTCAAATTGATCGATCCATTGAGCGGTAGATTGTATTCTTTCGGACTGACTGAGGTTGACAACCATTGGTTTAAGGCCAGCATTACCGGACTTTTTAAGACTTTTAAGAGTTTCCGGTTTTTCTTTCAAAGACATAGGCTGACCTGACACCAAATAGCTATTTTCCTGCTGATAGACCATTAAAAAATCAAGGAAAGTAATTAGATCCTGTTGATGCTGAAAAATGCTTTGACTACTGTAACCATTTTTTTTCAGACGATTTTTTAAATGCTGCAAAACCGGATCAATGATCTTTTTATTTTTTTTCAAATAATCATTGAGTTCGGCGGCGGCATAAAGATGATAGTCTTTACCGGCTTGGTCAAATAATAAGATCATACCTGAATTGCCAGGTATCTGAGCAAACAAATCCTGTAAAAAACTCTCCGGTGATTGCGAAAGAGCGTCCTTGGCAGATTGATAAATATAAGTACCAAGATAGTGATTTGTTTTGGCTGAAAAAACTTCAGTTAGGGTCACTAACTCAACGGATTGAGCATCATTTAAAAGATTATCCGGGTCATGGAGAGTCGTGATAATGGGTGTTGAATTTCCGTCCAAAGTAAAAGTCAAAGGCAGTTCACCGATCGGATCCAAATACCGCTCAACCATATAGACAGCATCTAAAATCCGATACTGACTAAGACTTTTCGATAAATCATTGAGTAGCTGGGTTAGACGTTGTCCATCACCGCCCAGGATGATGTCGCCATAAACTTCCAGATAGGCTTTCTTTTCTGTATGATCATACAGGACAAAGGCACCCACACCATCATTCCAGCTGCCATAGCCGCCCTTATGAAAATAATCCTGCAAATACTGATCGCGCAGGGCCGGACTAAGACCATCGGTCAGCAGGAAAACCAGGTTGTAATTGTATTTATCAACCCACCAGCCCAATTCATTCTTGGCAGCATCAATATCTTCCGGATTAATTTTTTCTGTGACCAGTTCATTAATAAAATAACCGCGATAGGTATTGACCAGGCGGATCAGGTCAAGCGTTACCGAATACCAATTTTGGGTAGAAGTGTAGGTTTCCAGCAATGATTTTTCCATATGGTCAATATTGTATTGTGAATAATTTTCGGTTTGATTATTGGTAGGCAGGACCGCCATTTCGATTTTGCCCTTGGGTGAGCGGTTAATAAATAAAAAGATGGCTCCATATTCGGGCGCTTCAATATGGCCAAAGGTCTCACGATTGATCAGGACATTTGTGTATTGCAGCAGATCCTGACGCGGGAGCATGGCATTTTCATCCAAAGTGACCATGAAAGTTAGATAATGAGGCATATTTTCTTCATAATGCAAGGACAGCTTATGATTGATATACTCCGCTTCCTGATCATTGAAAAGGCCAATATTATCCAGCAAATAGGTCATTGGCTTGGCGGCTTTGGTCGGCGCTGCGCTCAAACAGAAAAGCATTGCCATCAGCAGGCCAATACTGAATAGGAATAAGTTAGTTTTTTTGGTCATCATTATCCTCTCACTCCTTTGTGTAAAATTGTATTTATAGCTGCATTTTAAAATATTTTGCCAGTCGGTGATGCCTGAAATTTAAAGCTGGTCAGTCATAGCATGCCATTATTTTACTGATTCCAATTTTGCGGCTGATCCGGCCAATTCTGCGGCTGATTTGGATAGCCCTGCATCTGATCCGGCATTTGCCCGGTGCTTTCGGAATAATCCCCCGACCAACCGGCTGCCTGATCCGGCCAATTCTGCGGCTGATTTGGATAACCCTGCACCTGATAACCGGCAGCCGCTCCTTTCTTTTTCTTAGTGATCAAAACGACTGCTAAAATTAAAAGGATCAATAAAATAATAGCGCCGCCGACCAGTAAACTGATCTTTAGCCAATTTTTAGAGCTGGCTTTAGAAGTGGCATCAGCTTTTTCTGCTTGCTTAGACGGCTTATCTTTTGGACTGTTGTTTTTGGCTTCCTGGTTATTTTCTGAAGCCGAAGCAAAGGGCAAAAGCTCACTTTCCACATTTTCCATAAAGGTCATGATCGCTGCATCCGGATTGAACGGCTCAGCTATGGCCATGGCCTGTACTTTTTCGGTGATCTCCTTTTCGGTCAAATCTGCGATTTTGGAATTATCGCCATAATAGCGGAGATAAACCTGATTCGGCAATGTGAAATGATACATTAAAATAAGCTGATCCTTTATTTTAGCGGCTTTTATCATAGCTTCAAATTGTTTGATCCATTCTTCATCGGTATCCGTTCTTTCCGGGAAACCACGACTGATCACCATTGGCCGAAGACCGGCGGTGGCGCAATTGCCCATGATAAGAATGGCTTCCTGGCTTTGGGTGGCATAAGGATCATCCGATATCAGGTATAGGTCAGGCTGTTGATAAGCCATTAAGAATTCCATAAAAGCCATTAGATTAAGCTGATGCTGAAGGATACTTTCGCCGGAAAAGTCCTCTTTTTTTAATTGCTTTTTTAAATGCTGGAGCACGGGCTGAATTATTTTTTTATTGCTATCCAGGAAATCATTCAATTCGCCGGTGGCATAAAGCTCATAGTCCTGTTTTTCCTGATCAAATAAAATGATCATACCCGAGCCATGTTCCCCAATTGCCAGATCCAGCTGATGTTCCAAATATTCCGGCAGCGGCTGTTCAATGGTGTTTTGGGCTGAGGCATAAAGATGAGTTAAAAAATGGTAGCCCAACCGTTCATAAAAGACATTAGTTTTTTGAAATAATGCCGTATGCTGGTCGGAATCAAGCAAGTTATCAGGATCAACGGTAGTTGATTCAATTTCCGATAAATCGGAGTCAGAAACCAGGGGCACGTCTGCCTCTGGATCTAAAAAGAATTCCACCGCATAAACAGCTTCCAGAGCATAATTCTGACTCAATAAATAAGATAAGTCATCGACCAGTGCCTGCAGCTTTGTGTCGTCAGTATCAGGCAGTTCGTAAAGTTCAATATAAGCTTGTTCTTCGCTGGCATCATAAAGAATAAAAGCTCCGCGGCCATTATTGCCTTCGCCAAAACCGGCAGTATGAAAGTAATTTGCTAAATATTCGCCTTTTAGATCAGGACTCAGCTCCGAAGTCAGGAGAAAAACGATCGGATAGCCATATTGTTCTTCCCAGGCCCAAATTTCCTGACTGGCAGCTTCAACATCTTCCGGACTGAGGTGGCCGGGCTCCAGTTCATTAATAAAGGGGTATTGATAAGCCAGGATCAGGCGGAGAAAGCTGGCCACAGTTTCATCCCAATTTTGGGTATCAGCATAGGTCCTGGCGGTTGTCTTTTCCATATTAACAATATCATATTGAGTAAGAAAAATTGCCTGTTTGCCGGTGGGGATGACTGCCATTTCGATCGTTCCGGCCGGGGACTGGTTAATAAATAAAAAAATAACTCCAAGATCAATATCTTCAAATTGGGCAAATTGTTCTTGGACAGTTAAGGATTGGGCATAACTTTGCAGGTCCTGGCGGGCGGGCAGGGCATTACCGCCAGAAGTAATAACAACTGCCGGACTGTAAGGTAAAATGTCTTCATTGTTTTGGCTTAACCGGAACTGAATCAATTCTTGATCTTGCTGATCAAATAAATGGGCATTGTCCATTAAATAGTTTTTGGAATTGGCGGCATCAACCGGTAAACCGGCTCCCCATAAAAACAACGGGATCAGTAAAACTATACAGCACATCAGGCTTCTTAACGGTATTTTCATAGATTTCATTATTCACTCACTCCTTTTTTTGTTTTTTTGATTTTTATATAATACTCTGCCTTATAATTATACTTATTCACTGGAAATTTTTCAACAATAAACTCGATCTTCCCATAGACATATTCCTTAACAAGTTCTATCTGCTTTTCACGATTTAGTTCTTTAGGCCATGCAATTTCTATTGCTCTTACCAGCTGTGAGTTTTATTCCCAAATATCTTTTTCTTCTTTTGGCTGAGAATATTTCCTATGCTTTTGGACACCCAGAATGAAGAAGATAATTCCGGAAATAATTAAACCTGCATCGATAACAACGGCAATCCAAAACGGAACACCTTTTGGCTGCACATGGTACAGCGTTTGAATCAGCATAAAAATACCAAAGATGAACTGCGATATAGCGATGCCGAAGAAATGGGAATATTTTTTATTCATTTGCTTTGTAACCTCCTTCTTTTCGGTATATAAGTCCAGAGGACCATCGGCTGCATTCTTCCTAAGATACACCCTTCCGCCATACTCTGCCACTACAGAAATACCGGTTTGCTCTAAGAAATCAAGGTATTCTTTTTTCTTTCTGCCTGTATAATCAGGCATATCAATCTTATACTGATACTTCACCGGGGAAACATCCTCAAACTCATATTCTCCGCTATGATAACCTATAAGCATTAGTCCATTTTCCCCTTGCTCATTCAACCATTGTTCTTCCTTGTAGATATCCAAAAAAGTTTTTTTAATACTTGTTTTCATTAGAATCCTCCTTTATTTTTTTGGCATTTTGCAACATTTCTTCCAGACGGATAAGCTCTTTTTCAAAGAACTGTTTTCCTGTGCCTGTGATGATATATTCAATCTTTCTGTCCTGTGGATGCTCGTCTATTGCCTTAATCCAGCCTTTTTTTTGCAAAGTGTCGAATGCTCCGTAGAGGGAACCGGCTCCGAGTTTTACCCGCCCGCCTGTCATTTCTGCAATGTCTTTCATCAGGGCATAACCGTGCGCCGGTTTATGAAGTAGTAGCAGAATGTAAAAAACAGATTCCGTAAGAGCCCCGCTGTTTGCTGTTTTACCCATAACTTCTCCTTTCTATTACGAATTCCGATATATCGTTATATGTAATATATCATAATCCGTAATAGTTGTCAATAGCAAAAACGAAAATATTTATTATGATTTTTTCTGGATTTTTCATTTTTCTTGCCCTTTTTCCTTGATTTTGAGCAACAAAAAAACAGTAAACTGATTTGATTTACTGTTTCTTGAATTATTGGCTATGGTTTTTTGGTTTTTGAATTGATACCTTGAATTCTAAATATTATTTATGTTTCTTATGGATAATAAAATCCAATAATAATCCATATATTATAAATGACAACATGGAGAGAATATTCCATAAAAAGAAACCATTGCTTTTTATAAACTCTCGTATCGTTCTATTACCTTCAATCAAAATTAAAAGCGGATTTAGACCAATTAAAATAATATTCTTATCATCATTTCCGGTTATGCTAATGATATTTACGATAGCACCGATAAGTACAAACCAGAATAGAAATTTTTTTATTAGTTTTTTCACCTACAATCCCCCTTTATATTTTAATAGACTTTCGGAATCTTTGAGCCGTATAAACACTGGCTTTCACAGGTTCCATTTTTAAAATTCCCCCACATTTTCTGTAGAAAACAGTTGACATGAGGGCAAAAACATGTGGCGCGTCTTGACAATTCCCCCTCGCCAGAGGCGGCAAGGCGTGCCCTTCAATTAAGAAACAAATACGCTCTTATCATTTTTCCATAAATTCTTTATTTCGGTACAAGGGGTCTGTTGCACTTTATAACATCAAACCTGTTACTTTCTTAATGTCCTCCAAAGAGTACCCCAGGCTTTTCATGGTTTCGGCAATACTGCGTTTACCCTCAGCTCTGCCTTTTTCTATTCCCGCCGCTTCGCCCTCAGCTCTGCCCTTGGCTTCGCCCTCAGCTCTGCCTTTTTCCATAAGTCGCTCTTCCCATAATTCAATGACATTCGGCATGATCTCTTCTCCTTTTTTGTACTTTTATTGTAATCGGATTTCGGGATTTTGTCAATAAACGCTGATTTTTGAGTTTTCTCCGTTTTTTATCGCTTTGGCTTTGGATATATCCAATTTGGTTTTGCCGGCTACTTTCAGAATATCAGAATCCGCTGATCTCTCCCGGCAGCCAAGGTTCCAACCAGTTATGTCTCCGGGCGAACGCAAAAAATCAAATTGCTTATTCATAGTTAATATTTTAATCTTTTTAAGCATTTTTATCAAGGGGCGTTGCTAAAACGATTTTTTTATCGTTTTGCAACAGCCCCTAAATAGAAAATAATAATCTTTGCCTGCTTTTGGATGTGGTTTCTTTGGCAAGAAGATCGACTTATATAAAGGCAAGAAATCACGGTTTTCTTTCAAAAAATAAGCAACTCGTTCGTTATTTTTCGATCATCAGATTTCCTGCTTGCCTTCAAGGCTTTTATACCGTAAAAGTTTTAAAAAGAGAAAGATAATCGAATTGTAAAAAAATGAGTACACCTTAAAGTGTACTCAATAATTGTTTATAGACGAAAGCATAATTGTCTTTCCACTGATTGCAAAGGCGCAGTGCTGATGGCTCATCAGCCATCAGCAGGGTCAGTTCGATCAGGAGTTGTTTTTGGTCTTTGGCAACCAAATGGGCATAGAAACCACCTTTTTTATTGGGGTAATAATCAGCACTGACTTCCGTATCCTGACGGATCTCGATCATATTTTCCTTTAAGTAGGTTTGAACTGTGGCTTTGATCTTATCAGGAATTTCCTCCACAAAAAAGTCGAGAGTAACTTTGCCGTCTTTGGTGATCTCATATTGGGTCTCCAGATTTTTTTGAATGATCCGCAGCAAATGAACATCGACCAATTCAGTTAGGGTCTCCTGAAGCTGAAAGTAGGGACTGTAATATTCGCCGACCATCAGCTCAGAAATGGTAGTGTTGGAAAGTGGGAGATTTACTTCATTTAAAATATACAAAACAACTAATTTGCGTAATTTATTTTCTAACATAAAACCTCCTGACATCCTTGGTTATGAATGGCTACGATTATATTTAATCCGGTCACTGGCGCTTAAAATTTTCTTGCGCAAACGAATGGTATCGGGAGTGACTTCCACCCATTCATCCGGTTCCACAAATTCCAGAGCCGCTTCTAAAGACATTTCCATTGGTTTAAGTAGCTTAATTGCTTCATCGGCACCGGCTGCCCGGGTATTTGTCAATTTTTTGTTTTTGGTGGGATTGACCACCATATCTTCCGGACGGTTATTCATACCGATGATCATACCTTCATAGACATCTTCAGAAGGGCCAACAAATAAACGGCCGCGGTCACTTAAGTTAAATAAGGAATAGGCCATGGTTTGTCCATTTTCCTGAGAAATCAGGACACCATTTTGGCGGCCCGGAATTTCACCGGCATAGGGTCCGTAGGAGTCAAAGGAGCGCAGTAAGATACCTTCCCCCCGGGTATCATTGATAAATTCCGAGCGATAACCCAGCAGTGCCCTGGTCGGCACTAAATATTCAATCCGGGTATGACCGCTGTCAGCTTCCATAGACTGCATTTGTCCTTTACGCAGATTGAGCTGGGCAATGACACCGCCAATATATTGATCCGGTGCATTAACCACCACTTTTTCATAAGGTTCCAGACGTTTGCCATTTTCTTCATGAAATAGTACTTCCGGTTTGGAAACACTTAGTTCATAACCTTCCCGGCGCATATTTTCAATTAAAATGGATAAGTGCAGCTCACCCCGGCCGGATACTTTATAGGCATCTGTTCCTTCGATCGGCTCGACCCGAAGCCCGACATTGGTTTCTAATTCCTTTTGTAAACGGGCGGCAATATGACGGGTGGTCACAAATTTTCCGACTTTTCCGGCAAAGGGAGAGTTGTTGACATAAAAATTCATGGACATAGTCGGTTCTTCAATGGCGATCATTGGCAGAGGCAGGACCTGATCGGGCAGACAAATGGTTTCGCCAATTGAAATATCACTGATCCCGGAAATCACCACAATATCTCCGGAATGTGCTTCGGCCGTTTCGGTCCGCTTTAAGCCGACATTGACAAAAACTTGATTGATTTTGGCTTTGGCAATGCTGCCATCACGTTTACTGACAGCCACGATATCTGCCGGATGGAGGGTCCCCTGAGTGATTCGACCGATCCCCAGGCGGCCGATATAGTCATCATACGCCAGTGCCGAAATTTGAAATTGTAGCGGCAGTTCATCTTTATCGGGATATGGCTCAACATGCCGGGTGATCATTTCAAACAGCGGCTCGATATCTTCATTGGTATCATCCAGATTGTAATGCACCACACCGGCCCGGGCAGTGCCATATAAAATCGGGAAATCAAGCTGTTTGTCATTGGCTCCCAGCTCAGCAAAAAGGTCAAAAGTCATATCGACCACTTCCTCTGGTCGGGCATCATTTTTATCGATTTTATTGATCAGCAAAATTGGACAAAGGCCTTGCTCTAAGGCTTTTTGCAAGACAAAACGGGTTTGCGGCATTGGGCCTTCTGCTGAATCGACCAGCAAGATGGCAGTATCAACGGTTCGGATAATACGCTCAACTTCCGAAGAAAAATCAGCATGACCGGGGGTATCCACAATATTTATTTTATAATCGCGATAGCTGATCGAGCAGTTTTTGGAATAAATGGTAATTCCCCGTTCTCTTTCAATGTCATTGCTGTCCATCACACAGTCGACCACTTCTTCATGTTCGCCAAAAACGCCGGATTGGGCCAGCATGGCATCAACCAGGGTCGATTTACCGGCATCGACATGGGCAATGACGGCAATGTTAATAATTTTTTTCTCTCTCATAAAATCTCCTTAAAAAAAGCTATTTAACAAAGGTTAAATAGCTGGATCTCCACGCACTTCTATAACACTATATAAATAAGTTTATCACGCTTTGCCGCTGCTGACAAGAGCGAAATTTACTGAAATATTGCTCTGATTTTGGCGCTGGTTTGTGGAAAAGTGGGGGAAGTTGACAAAAACGCAAGCTCTGATATAATCACATACAGGAATTAAAAGAAGAGGCACATCAGTACAGAAAAAATGCGGCAGATAAATATGTGCCGGACACGAAAAGCCGCAATCAGGAGGAAAATATGTTAACAGTCACAAATGTAAGTTTGCAGTTTGCCGGGGCGACCCTTTATAAAGAGGTCGATTTGAAATTTACCGAAGGCAATTGCTATGGTATTATCGGTGCCAATGGCTCCGGCAAATCAACTCTGCTTAAAGTATTGTATGGAGCGATGGAGCCGACCACTGGTACAGTTTCATTAAAACAGGGCTGCCGTTTAAGTGTGCTCGAGCAGGATCATTTTAAGTATGATGACTATCCGGTGATGGAAACCGTTTTGATGGGCAATCCGCAAATGTATGGAATTATGAAGGAAAAAGAAAGGCTTTACAGCAAAGAAGATTTTTCGACGGAAGATGGTGAAAAAGTGGCAGAACTGGAAGAAAAATTTTCGGAAATGGGTGGCTGGGAGGCTGAAGATGAAGCGGCAGCATTGCTGCGTGGATTAGGATTGACCGGCATTGACTATCATGGCTATATGTCAGAACTGACCGGTAAAGAGAAAGTAAAAGTCTTGCTGGCCAAGGCGCTGTTTGGCAATCCCAGCGTTATTTTACTGGATGAGCCGACCAACGGACTGGATTTAAACAGTATTACCTGGCTGGAAAACTTTTTGATGGACTATGCCGGGACAGTGATTGTAGTCAGCCATGACCGGCACTTTTTAAATGCGGTCTGTACCCATATCGTCGATATTGATTATGGTCAGGTCAAAATGTATGCCGGTAACTATGATTTTTGGTATGAATCGTCACGCTTGATGCAGCAGCTGCTGCGTAATCAGGCGAAAAAACGGGAAGAAGTGATTAAGGAGCTACAAGCCTTTATTCAGCGTTTCTCGGCTAATCGGTCCAAATCAAAGCAGGCAACCAGCCGGAAAAAGATTTTGGATTCGATCCAGGTTGAAGATATGCCGGCTTCCAGCCGTCGGTATCCTTTTATTCAATTTACACCCGAAAGAGAAGCCGGGAAGGATATTCTAACAGTTGAAGGCATTAGTAAGACCGTTCATGGCATAAAGGTACTGGATAATGTCAGCTTTACTATGGCCAAGGGCGATAAAATTGCTTTTGTCGGGGATAATGAATTAGGACAAACCGCCTTGATGCAAATTTTAGCCGGAGAGTTGGAAGCGGATGAAGGTTCTTTTAAATGGGGGATTTCTACCAGTCAAAGTTATTTTCCGAAGGATAATACCGAATATTTTGAAAACTGCGATTTGAATATTTTGGAGTGGATCCGTCAGTATGCGCCGGAGCCAACGGAAACTTATCTGCGTGGCTTTTTGGGACGAATGATCTTTTCCGGTGAAGAAGTATTTAAGCCGGTTAAAGTCTTATCGGGTGGTGAAAAAGTGCGCTGTATGTTCAGCCGGATGATGATGAGCAGTGCCAATGTGGTATTACTGGATCAACCGACCAATCATCTTGATCTGGAAAGCATTGCGGCCTTAACTGATGGTCTGGAGGCCTTTAAGGGCAATGTGCTGCTTTGCACTCATGATCATCAATTGATTGATACGGTGGCCAACCGAATCATTGAACTGCCAATGCCGGGTGAAAGTGGCTGCACCTACTATACCGGCAGCTTTGAAGAGTTTTTGGAATGGAAAGCACGAACTAATTAATTACTCAACTTTCCCACGTTCCTCGGAATAGTCTTTTTTAGGTGTGCAACCGCAAGCAACTTTGCGAAGCAAATTGCGAAAGGCATGTGCTGCGATAGCCACCTTACGAAGTAAGTGGCGAAAGGCGCGTTAAATGGGTGGGAACGAAAGCAATCTTGCGAAACAATTTGCGATAGCGTGTGCCGCGAAAGCCATCTTACGAAGCAAGTTGCGAAAGCGGGGCACCCATGTGCCTGCTCCCTGGAGCGGGATAGAGCCAAAAAAGACTGTGGGAAAGTTGAGTTAATTATTTTATAGTTTCTTGTATCATTAATGAAGAGCGGAATCTTATTCCAACTGAGATTAGTAGCTGATTCTAAAGTTGTGAAATATATGCTGACAATTATCTTGTGTGGAAAAAGATAAATCAAAAAAGTAAATAGAAAAAGGCATGATTTTTTGTGTGAATCTTACAAAAAATCATGCCTTTTTGATAAAAAAATTGACATTATGATTGAAAGATGATATACTTAATTAAATTAATTAATTATATCGTTCGATTGAATTTGGTTTTCAGGTAACAAACTAAAATAGGAGATTCATTTTGAAAACTACCATTCAGGATGTAAAAGATGAAAAGTAAAGATTAGGGAACTGTGAAGACGAGGAGGTAAATTATGAAATCGGTGCCGATAAGTAAAACAGAAAGAAAAAGACGGGAACGTCTGAGGATCAATTTATGGTGCTGGGCATTTGTGTCAATGACTTTGATTTTTTATGTTGCTTTTCAGGGTTGGCCGATTCTTAGTAGCATTTATTTTTCATTACTGAACTGGTCGGGACTGACCAAAGATATGAAATTTGTGGGTCTGGCAAATTATAAAGAATTGCTGGGAGATCAATTGTTTTGGAATGCGTTTATCAATAGCTTTAAATATATGGTTTTGGTAGTGCCGCTGCAATTGGTCTTTTCTTTGTTTTTGGCTTATTTATTAAATAACCCTAAGTTAAAAGGCAGCTCGATTTATCGTACTATTTACTTTGTTCCGGTTGTTACTACAGCAGCGATTGTTGGTATCGTCATGGTATTTATCTGGGGGGTCAATGGTCCTCTTAATCAAATGCTGGTATCCTGGGGGATTTTGCAGATTCCGATTAATTTTTTTGGAGAAGGAAAGACAGCTATGTCTTCTTTGGTAGCAGTGGCTGTTTGGAAAGACTGTGGCATTTATATGATCTATTGGCTGGCAGCCTTGCAGAGTGTACCGCGGACCATGTATGAAGCGGCGATGGTAGACGGAGCCGGAAGATTTCGTACTTTCCGCTCGATCGTTATGCCGATGATCTTGCCGACAGCCGGTGTCATCTCTATTTTATGTGTGATCAGTTCTTTAAAAGTATTTGATATTGTTAAGACGATGACTGAGGGGGGACCGTTTTATGCGACGGATGTTATTGCCACCTATGTTTACCGGATGGCTTTTTCCAGTGAAATGGGAATGCCGAGATTGGGATACGCCAGTGCGGCAGCATTGCTGTTTGGTATTACCATTATCATTATAGGAGCTGTGCTGAATATGGTCAAGAAAGTGCTGAATCAAAAGCGATACAATTAGGAGGACAAGATGAACAGAGGAAAATTAATATATACCGTAAAAACAGGAATTACCCATCTGTTGTTGATCGTTATTGGATTTTTCTGGGTCTATCCCTTTTTGTGGATGTTTTCGGCATCATTTAAGACACAGGAAGAATTTTTTCGGGATAAGTTAAGCTTAATTCCGGGTTCTTTTCAATTTGATAATATTATCCGGATCTGGACAAAAGCTAATTTTAATGTTTATTTTGTTAACACATTGGTCGTAACTGCTGGAACAACACTACTGGTATTGATTATGACCAGCATGTCAGGATATGTGTTGGGAAGATATCAATTTTTTGGCAAGCAGGCATTAATGGCTATATTTATGGCCAGCATTAGTATTCCTTTGGTCAGTACGATTATCCCAGTGTATGAAGTAATCAAAAGTATGGGACTGGTTGGAACGAAATTGGGATTAATCCTGTCCGGAGCCGGGGGAGCACATGTTGTCTTTTTACTTTTATTTGCCGGTTATTATCGGCAAATTCCGAATGAGCTGGAGGAGGCGGCTAAAATAGATGGCTGTGGATTTTTTCAGACTTATTTTCGGGTGATGATGCCTTTGGCAACGCCGATTGCCAGCACAGTTATCATTATGGAGAGTATCTGGACCTGGAACGCATTTATGCTGCCATTGGTACTGACTTTAAATAATCCTTCTTCCCGGACACTGGCTGTAGGATTATATGCATTTCGCGGCGAAAATACAGTGGACTGGACAGGAATCGCAGCCGGTGGAAGTATTTCAGTGATTCCGATCATTGCTTTATTTATTTTGCTGCAACGCTATTTTGTAGATGGAGTAGCCGGAGCGGTTAAAAGTTAAGGAGGAAGATATGTTTAAATATGGATTTATGTCAAATGTGATGGTGGCAAATGGGAAAAAAGAGCTGGATAAAATTATGAAATGGGCCAAGGAAAAGGGATTTAACGGAGTTGAAGTAGGGCCGACCATTCCCCTGAACAAAGACTTATTTCAAAAAACACAAGCGGAATATGGGGTGAAAGTGGCGGCTTTGACCTATTGCCGAAATTTTTTAAGTCATAATGAAAAAGAAGCGGAAGAGCACAAAAAAGCTCTGACTGAGCGGATTCATTTTGCTTCGGAATTATCGATTCCGGTAATCGTTACTTCCACCGGAATCGACAAAAGAATTGAGGAGGTTTATGACCGGGCAGATGCTATTCGCAAAATACCAAGGCGGAGCTTGGAGCAGGTGATTGAAGTTTTTAAACCAATCATTGAACTGGCAGAAAGTAAGGGTGTCAAAATTGCCTTTGAAAATTGTCCGCTAATGGGAAATATTGCAATTTCGCCAATCATCTGGAGGGAACTTTTTGAAAAGCTCAACAGCCAAAATGTGGGACTTTGCTATGATCCATCCCATCTAGTCTGGCAAATGATTGATCCTTATCGACCAATTGCTGAATTTGGGGATAAAATATTTCATTTTCATGCTAAGGATACACAGGTAGACCAAGAGAGATTAAGTGAAGTTGGAATATTGACTGACTTTTCCTGGTGGAGAGCCTGCATTCCGGGAGAAGGAAGCTTAGACTGGAGAAGAATTTTGGATGAACTGCAAAAGATTGATTATCAGGGATTTATTAGTGTGGAACATGAGGATACAAATTATGAAGGCAGCATTGATAAAGTAGAACAGGGAATTTGGTTAGCCAAAGAATATTTAAAAGGTGTCTGATGATATTGCCTGTGATTTTATAATGTATGGATAATTTGGAAAAGAATGGAAGAAAAATACCGGATTAAAAAGGAGAAATTTATGGTCAGAATGGGAGTGGTTGGTACCGGATTTCACATTGGCATTGCTAAGATGCATATCAGCGCCTATTTAAGAATGCCAAATGTCAGTGTTGTGGCATTATATGATGTCGATAAAGAGAAAGCAGAAAAATATAAAACGGAATTCGACCTGAAAGATACCGAGATTTGTGATAGTTATGAACAACTTTTATCCTTAGTAGATGCGGTTACGATTTGTACACCAAATGCATTTCATGTTGAACTGGCTTTTCGGGCATTAGAACAAGGCAAACATGTATTATGCGAAAAACCGCTGGGTACATCGGCAGGAGAATGTGATAAATTAGTAGAAAAAGCTGAAAAAAGCAATTTGGTTTGTGGAGTGGGACTTTGCTATCGTTTTATTCCCGGATATCAACTTATGAAAAAAATAATCGAAGAAGGAGCATTAGGCGAAATTTATTATTTACGCGCGGAAATGGGAGGGAACCGGATTGCTGATCCATCAGTAGAGCTGGAATGGCGAATGAGGGAAGAGTTATCCGGCGCAGGTTCGATTGCTGATTTTGGCAGTCACTTACTGGACTTATCAGATATTATGCTATCTGCTGATCGTGGCAAAATTACGGAAATACAGGCAATCGCCAATACTTTTATTACCCAAAGAAAAGATGAGATTACAAAAGAGGAAAAAAAGGTGAGCAATGAGGATGTTGGCATGATTCTTGCTAAGACGGAAAAGGGCACTCTGATTTCGTTATCCACTTCCCGAGTGGGAAGCAAACATACCATGGAAATTGTCGGAGCAGGAGGATTTTTAGAATTTGATGGTAGCCATCCTGAGCAGCTTACTGTTATGCTAAAAGACAAAAATGGTGGTTATAGTCAGCCACCGGAAGTAATCAAGGTACCACTGGAAATGTATCAGGTTGATGCATATGGACCGAAGCAGGGATTTGAAGTTAATTTTTACCTGCAAAATAAAGCCTTTGTGGAAGCGATTACCGGGCAAAAGATGATGGTCGCACCCATACGTAGGGGGCAATATATTCAAAGCTTGATTGACGCAGCCAAATTATCGGCACAAACCGGACAAAAGATACGAATGGAGGAGATAGTGTGAAAATAGCTTGTCATGCAGTCCTTTTTGGGGAAGAAATTAAGACAAATACGGATCAGGTATTGGCGAAGCTGGCATCAACCGGTGCAGAGGGAATTGAGCTGGGAGCTCGTTTTTTTGGCAGTGAGGAAAGTGATAAATTAAAAGAAAATTTAAAAGCATATGGTCTGGAGTTAAGCGGATACCATATGGTAGTGCGTTTAACAGACTTTGTAGATGATCCGGAAAAATGCAGAGCAGCGCTACAAAAAGGAGCAGATTTTTTGCGGGTCATGCCCCATAAAAATATTATTATGACCGGAATGATTGATATTGAAAAAGCAGATGACAGTGATTTGGGTGATGGTCGGCTTTTAGATGCGGATTTTCTGGAACGAATGGCCGGAGCGATTGACCGGGAAGCGCAAAGATTATGGACAGAGTACGGAGTAAGACTGCATTACCACAATCACAGCTGGGAATGGAAGAAACAAGCCTGTATTTACGAGGCGCTGTTAATTCATACCACAACCTTGTATTTTGCTATGGATATCGGATGGACTGCGGTTTCAGGCTTTGAACCAGTGGAGTGGCTGAAAAAAATGAGAGATCGGGTCAGATACTTGCACTTACGTGATTATAAAAAAGAAGCGATTACCCTTCCGACATTTGCCCAGATACGCGAGAGCTATGTTGAGCTTGGGGATGGGGATATGGATTATCCCGGATTTATGGCTGAAGTAAAAAAGCTTCTACCCGAAGACACTTGGCTGGTAGTTGAGTATGAAACGGGAGAAGTTAATGAAATACGATATCAAAAAGCGATATCGAAACTACAAACATTTCTTTAAGGAGGTAAAAGAATGGGGAAATTTAGAAAAATCACGCAACAGATAATAGCTTTTGTGCTGGTATGCGGACTTTTGGTAGCCTGCGGTAATACTACAAATGAAACAAAGGCTGACAAATCAGCTGCTGACAAGACTACGACCAGTCAACAGGGATCGGCGGAAAAGAAGGATACTGGCGAAAAGGCAGCAGAACAAATCACACTTCGGGTGGTTGACTGGAGTGATGGAAGCTTAAAGCGGAGAGAGGAATTTCATAAAAAGTTTGAGGAGATGAATCCGGATATCAAAATTGAGTATACTCAATTGACCATTGATCAATTTAAAAACACGATCATTACTATGATTAAATCAGGTGATGGGCCGGATTTATTCCCGATTCCCGGTGGTATCACTCTTTCAACTGCAATTAAAGAAGATTGGTATCAACCAATGAATAACTATGTGACCAAGGAATTTTTAGGTACTTTTAAAGAGGGTGCCCTGGCAGAAGGAATTACAGTTGTCGGTGATGATGTGTATACTCTGCCGGAAGCAGAAGCGGTAGTAAACACCTTATTCTATTACAATAAAGATATTTTAGAAAAATCCGGCATTAAAGAATTGCCAAAAACATATGATGAATTTGTAGAAGCTTGTAAAAAGATTTCGGAAACCGGAAAAGGCCAGTTTTATGGCTTGATTGAAGGTGGAAAACAAGTTAATCGGATGGAAGGTTTGGTAAGAACTTTGACGGCTATGTCAGGCGGTAAGATCCCGGCAACGGCAAAGGCTTTTACCGTAGAAGGCAAAGCTCCTTTCAACAGCCAGGAAGTAGTTGATGCCATGAATTTATTAAAAAATATCAAAGAAGTTGGAGGACTCCATCCGGATACAATTAATATCAATGCTCCGGAAGCCAGAGAAATGTTTTCCCAGGGACAGGCCGGATTTATCTGCCAGGGAATGTGGTGCATCACTACCTGGAGAGATACTTATCCGGATTTAAATTATGGTGTTATGGCTCCGCCTTATAAAGATGAAGCCTCAAAAGCCGCGATTCAACGTTTGGAGCAAGGACCATGGCTTGGTATTTATAAACAATCGAAATATCCGGAACAAGCAGGTAGATATTTAATGGCACTTTTTAGTGAGGAATATGGATATCAATCCTCTTGTGTGGCAGATGGTACTTACTTATCCGTTGTCAAAGAAATCAATGAAAAAAATATCAGTAACCAGCATATGAAAGAGTATGCAGAAACAGCTGAAAAGAATTCATTGGTTGTACCATCATTAACAGTGCGCAATCCAAAGGGTTATGATTTTTATGCAGAAGTAAAAGACATTCAGCCTAGCTTGGGAGCAATCGCCCAAGGTATTATTGCCGGAGGAATTCAGGATGTGAAACCGGCATTGGATAAATTAACAGAAGACAGTACCAAAGAATGGAAAAGAGCAGCTGAAGCAGTAGGACTTGATTTTGCAGAATTTGATTTTCCGAATTGGGATAATAAAAAGACATTTACTCATGTGAGATAAAGAAGTAAAAGAAGTGTAAAAAATTTTGCCGTTCCCTGTCCGGCTGACTGCCGGACGGGTCGGGCTTTAGTCGGGCAATTCTACCTTGCCGACAAAAGAGTAATAGATTTCGATTTCCTGTCTGCGGAGCTTCCCCCGCCGTTTCCCGTCCAGTGCTTCCGATTCATGGATTACGATTTTCTCCACAAACTCCCGCAACAGGGTAGGGGTGAGTTCCTCAAAGCTGGTGTACTTACGTACCACTTTCATAAACTTTTCAGCGTTTGCCGTGGCTTCCAGCGTCTTGGAAAGCTCGCTCTGCAAGGCGGCGGCTTTCTCTTTCAGTTCCTTTTGCTCGGCTTCATAGTCTGCCGAAAGCTCCGTGAAACGCTCGTCCGATATGCGCCCGGTCACGCTGTCCTCATACAGCCGCTTGAAGATAGCGGAGAGTTCCGCAATCCGTTTTTCTGCCGCTTCCAGCTCTTTCTTCTTGGCGGCGTTGCGGCGTTTGCTCCCGTCCTCGGTCTGGTCGGTCAACAGCTTCATAAACCGGGCTTCGTGCTTGGCGGCGTAGCTGGTGACTTTCCGTAAATTCTCGGTCACTCCGGCGGTTAAAAGGTCGGTGCGGATAAAATGCGCCGTACAGTCTGCTGTGCGCTTCTTGTAGCTGCCGCAGATATAGCAGTCCTGCCGCCGCTTGTCCGTCTGATAGCGTTGCTGGTACATGACGCTGCCGCAATCCGCACAAAAGAGTATGCCGGAGAACAAACCCACTTCATCATAGCGGTTAGGGCGTTTGCGCTGCTTGCGTAACTCCTGCACACGCTCCCATGTGTCTCTGTCGATTATCTGCTCGTGGTGGTTCTCAAAGATTGCCTGTTTGTCCTCGCTGTTGTAGATAATCTTGCTGCACTTGTAAGATTGTGTGGTGGTCTTGAAGTTCACAAGGCAGCCCGTGTATTCCCGGTTTTCAAGGATATGTACCACGGTGTTCGCCGCCCACTTGCACTCATAGCCGGGGTGGTAGCGGCGGGTTCTCCCTGTCCGGCGGTATTCCAGCGTTCCCGGCGTGGGGATTTCCTGCTCCGTGAGCATACGGGCTATCTTGGTCGGACCGTTCCCGGCAAGGCATAGGCTGTAAATCTGCTTTACCACGGGGGCGGCTTCTTCGTCAATGATGAAATTTTCGTCCTCGTCCATGAGGTAGCCGTACACGGGCTTGCTTGTGACGGGCTTCCCACTCATGCCTTTTGAGCGTTTTACCGCCCGGATTTTCTTGCTCGTATCTCTCACCAGCCATTCGTTAAAAATGTTACGCAAGGGCGCAAAATCATTCTCGCCCTGTGTGCTGTCTACGCCATCATTGATGGCAATGAAGCGGACGCCGTTCTGTGGGAAAATCATTTCTGTGTACATTCCCACTTGAAGATAGTTTCGCCCTAACCTTGACATATCCTTTACGATAACCGTTCCCACAAGCCCCGCTTCAATGTCGGCAAGCATGGACTGGAAGCCGGGTCTTTGGAAATTTGCCCCGGAGAATCCGTCGTCCGTGTACCATTTGAGGTTGGAAAAGCCGTTCTGTCTGGCGTAGGCTTCAAGGATTCGCTTCTGGTTGCTTATGGAGTTGGATTCACCTTGAAGCGTGTCCTCGTGCGACAATCTCGGATATAGGGCGGTAATCAGTTTTTGGGTGGTCTGTCTTGTCATGGTTTCCTCCATTTCCGACAGCCAGCCCCACTATTCCGTAGGTCTATTATACCATAGGGCGGGGCTTGCTGTACAGTCCTTTTTGCTACTTTATGTCGAAAAATATCACATTATTTTATTAAGGCTTATCGCATTACATAGCGTGTGCGGCTGTTCCCCCGGCTGCGCTTTCCGCTTCCAGCACTTTCATCATCTTGTCGGCGGCGGTGGCGGTAGTGCCTTGTTTGAAATAGCCGGAAACCACAAGGACGGTGTTCCCCCGGCGTACTTCTGTCACGCAATCCGGGCGGCGGGCGGTGGTGGCGGTGCTTTTCTTGGGCGTGTCGGTCATAGGCAAATCTCCTTTCCGTTCAGCAGCTTTTTAAGGCGTTCCATTTTCTCCCGTGCTTTGGCTTTTCTGAAATTCTCCCCGGTAATACGGACGGGGGTACACATTTCCGTAAGGCGGTCATATATCCGGGCATGGGCGGTGTCCTCCGGGTTCTGCAATTCCTCCAGAGTCAAGTTTGTTGTCACGATTAAGGGCTTGCCGCTTCGGTATCGGCTGTCAATCACGTTGTAAACCTGTTCAAGCCCGTATTCCGTGCCACGCTCCATGCCGAAATCGTCAAGGATAAGCAGCGGGGAGCTGCAAAGGCGGGCTATGTACTCGTTACGGTCTTTGAAGCTGGCGGCAAGGTCATTGAGTATCAAGGCAAAGTTCGTCATACAGACGGAAACCTCTTTCTCCATGAGTGCATTGGCGATACACCCGGCAAAATAGCTTTTCCCTGTGCCTACCATGCCCCATAACAGATAGCCGGTATTTGTGGCTTTCATTTCCTCCCAACACTCTACATAAGCATGGGCTTTGTGCATTTGGGGGCATTTCCCGTTGTCGTTTTCAAACGTCCATTCCCGCATAGCCGGGTCGGTGAAGCCTGTCCGTTTCAGCCGTTCCACTTCCTCCCGGTGCTTGTATTCCCGGTGGCTGGCTTCCAGCGTTTCCCGGCGTTTTCGCTGGCAGTCACATTCTTTCGGGTGGCGGTCACGTCCGAAAAAGGTTTTGCCCTCCGGGAAGTAGGCTTCTTTGGGCTGGCGGCAGCTCCCGCAATATAAAAGCCCGTCCTCCCCGGTGTAGTCCTCCGGCTCTGCTCCCTGTGCCGTGGCAAGCCGGAAAATGGCGTTATCATAATCACTCATAAAATCTTCCTCCTTGTTCATGGTTTTTTACGCCCTGTTTACGGGGTGTTGTGTCTATGCGGTCAAAGGCTCTCGCCCTCTTTGTAGGAATAATCGGGGATTCCCTTTTTCGGGTTCTCCTTTTTCTCCCGGTTTAACCAGCGGCGCAATGCGGCGGCATGGCACACATAATCATTCCCGGTGGCAGCTATGAACTCGCTCATTTCCTCAATGAGCCGTTCCAGCCTGTCCGGGTATTCCTCTTTCAGCTCCGCATATTCGCTTTCAGAGAGTAAAACATTCTGGTATCTGCCAAACGGGGCGGGCGGCTTCTCACTCGCTCCTTTTAGTTGGTTCTCTTTTAGTTTGTTTATAGTAAGTTGGTTAGGGGTCGGTTTTCCGTCCAACGCAAAGGTCGGTTTTCCGCCCTTATGAGGGTCGCTTTTCCGGCTATCAGAGGGTCGGTTTTCCGACTGTATGGCGGTCATATGGTCGGAAAACTGTACCACTGGCACTTGCGGCACTTTCACATAAAGGCGGTTCGGTGCGGAAAAGCCCCGGCGTTCCCTCACCAGAAGCCCGGCAGCGTCCAGCTCGTTCAGTGCGGCTTTTATGGCGGTGCTGCCTTTATCCAGCATTTCCGCTATCTCCGCAACAGGGTAGACAATGTATGTCCTGCCCTCGCTGTCCTGCCAGCCGTTCTTCTGTGAGAGTTCGGAACGGTCAAGGAGCAGCGAATAAAGCAGCTTTGCGGTCTGTGACAAGTCCATTTTCAGCAGAAAACGGGGGTATCGGAAAAACGGCGGCATAATGGTGTCGGCTGTGATGTATTCGGTTATGGTTCTCACCTCCTGTCTGTGGCTTCTGTTACGCAGTTAAAACGGCATTTTCGGGGATAAAGGATAAATGTATCGCATACCCTTTGAGGGCGGTCAAAAAAGCCTTGATTTACGGGGGTCTGGAATATCCTAAAGCGTGACATTTATCCCTCTGTTTCCGCTTGCGCTGTGTGGCATGGATTCTTTTCATGCGTCCGGCGCAATCCGGGCAGTATTTCCCCCGGTTTGACTTGGGGAGAAAATAGCCGCCGCACTCGGTACAGCGTTTCCTGTCTGCCCGGTGGAGTAGGGCGGCTTCCAGTTTCCCGTCCAGCGGCAGAACGGCGGTAATGAACCAGCGGCATATAAGCGAATAGCTGATACTCTGGACGCATACGCAAGGCTCGCCGTTATCCAGCAAGATACAGTTGCCGTTATCGTAGTTGCAGCACTCATGCACAAGACGGCGGGCGGCTCTGTACTGCTGGTAGTCCATGTAGGGGCGTTTACCGTTCATTTTCCCGCCCCTTTCCCCGTTCCGGCTCCCGGCGCAATATTTTGTCAAGGTTGCCCTTTACGGTCTGCAATTCCCGGACGCTTGCTTTCTTCTCCCGGTACTCGTTGTAAAGGGCGTTTTTCTCTTTGGTAAGCTGCTCAATCTCCGCTTGTAGGGCTTTGGACGCTGGCAGCTTGGAGATTCCCTGTGCCTTGAAATACCGGGCGGCAGATTCGGAAATGATAAACTCGCTTTCGTGCTGCTCCCGGTAGGCTCTCCGGGCTTTCTCGGTTTTCTGCGCCCGCAATCCGTCACGGGCTGGCTTGGTCTTGATGTAGGCTAATAGCTGTTTCTGCAAGTCCTTTTTCCCCCGCAAGGTGCTTTCCACGGCTTTCAGTTTCCCGGTGGTTTCATGCAATCCGGCACTGGCGGCGGCAAGGGCGGCTTCCAGTTCTTCCGGGGAAGTAAAGCCAGATTCCTTGTAAATGCTCACGGTAGACGCCATTTGCTTTAGATTGTGAACAGCCGCCCAGCGGTCATATCCTATGCCCTTGCCCTCGGCTCGTTTCGCTTCCCGGTCTACCATGCGTTGTACTCCGTCATTTTTCGGGGCGTTTACAGCGGCTTTGTTGCGCTGTAAACGGTCTTTTATGCTCCGGGGGTATTCCTGTTTGGGTAGGTGCGTTTCGGCGGCTCTGGCGGCGTTCTGTGCGTTTATGGTGAGTGCTTCCAGTACGGCGGCACGGTCAAAATCATCACCCAGTTTCCGGGCGGTGATGGGCTTCGTCCTGTCCGGCGTGAGATAGGATAGCCGCCCCCGGCTCTCCTTGACGGTCACGCCCTGTTGCAGCAGCTTCCCGGAAAAATCCTCAAAGGAAACGGCAGAGGACAGGGCGGCTCGGATTGTGCGCCGCAGCTTCTCCTTGTCGGTTTCAAACTTGGTCTGCTTGGGCGGCTCTCCCGTGGCGGCTTGGGGAGCGTTCTCCTTATCCAGTGCGGCTTGTCCTTTCCGCTTCACCCAATACTCACGCTCGGTAATGCGGTTCTTGCTCCCGTGGAGTAAATCAATCTGATAGAGGTTTTCCCGGTGGCACATCTCCATGACTTCCGCTTTGAAATATTCCATAGCTGCGTCCGTACAGCGGTGCTTGCAGCCCTCCCTTGTGTCCGCTGGTCTTTCCATGTAGGGCAATAGCGGCACTTCCGCAATCCGCAAGCTGTTTATGACGATATGCACATGAATGTTGCCGCTGTGGTTATGCCCGTCCGGGTGGGTGCATACCAACGCTTGGTGTCCGGGAAAATGCGTCTTGCAAAATTCCTCGCCCAACGCTTGCGCCCGGTCTACGGTCAAGCCGTTGTCTGGTGCGTCACGGGGGTCAAAACTGATAATGTAATGGTGGCTCTTTACGTCCTCCCGCTTTTGGTTCTTTCCGTATTTCAGATTGGAGCGCATACACGCTATGGCGAAATCTTCATCACCGCAATTAAAGGAAGATATGCGGTAATCGTCACGGAGAACAAGCCGCCCATTTTTATCAAGCGTGGGCTTCATGGTAAATTCATCATGCTCAAAAGTTAGGTACTGTTCAGCCGCCCCGTAATCGGCATTTTTAGAGCTGATATGTTTGAATGTTGCCAACGGCTTCACCTACTTTCTGCAAGACTTCAAACTTCAAGGCAGCAAGCTCCGCTGTGGCGGCTCGCACTTCTTGGGAGAGGGCGTTATAAGGTGCGCCGTATTCGTTCAGACAGTGGGCAATCTGATTCAAGTTGCCGCCGATTTTCCCGTACTCGGCTGTGAGCTTCCCAACGGCAGAAAGCAGTTCATCATTGACCGGGGAAACGGTAATGATGGGGCGTATGCTTGACTTGATAAGTGCTTGCCGGATAAACTCGGCTTGGCTCATTTTGCAGAGGGTGACACGCTCGGAAAACTCGGCGTATTCTTCCTCGGTCAAGCGTGTCTTGATTACCCGGCGGCGGTGGGGCGTGTTGTATCTTTTCATGGCTTTCAACTCCTTTCTTTTTATGGTTTGCCCTCTCACCAATAGGAGAAAAACAGGGGGCAAAGCGGAAGTGTTTTTTGAAAAATCCGAAAATATTTTTTGGGGGATTTTTCAAGCGGCGCAAGCCGCAAAAAGGCGGGCTTGGGGTGGCAACCCCAACAAGATTCCCATAGGACAAAATGAGCCGGTAGGCGAAATTTGGTACTGTGGTAGAATCTTGCTCTAAGAAAGTGGCGGCTTCCCCTGTGTGGACTTTCCTCAATACCTTTAGTGCCGCAAGCGGGGATTTTGCCAAAGCAGCGGCGATATTTCTCCCCCTACTACCTACAACACCACGCAAAGCAAAAATGACGGAGATTTGCGGAAATTTCCCTCTATTCCTTACAAAACCGTACAAGCCGGAATAGGCGGGAATTTTCGGAAATTTCTTTCTATCCCCCTTTGCACGGCATAATACTGGCGATTTTTGAAAATGCCAAAAATGAGCGCAAAAAAACAGGAAACCTCTTCTTGATTTCCTGTCTTGGTGTGCCGTTTTATGTAGCAGCGGTTATTCAATTTTTCGCTAATTACAATTCCACAAGCTGAATTTGTCGCTATATGTTGCTTTCATACTCTGTACAGTCAATAATCATTCGTTTGCATCTAGGGCAGTAGCTACTGCTCACATGATTTGGAGATGCTATCGGTTGTTTAAGCCGGAAAGCATATTGCTCTTTATCATCTGGAAGCAAACTTATCTTGTGCTTTCTGGTACTCCAAAGGGCTAAGCCGCAATTCAAATAACCTTGTAGCATTTCTGTATCACAAAAGGGGCATTTCATTTCAGTTTCTCCTTAAATTCGATTTATCGTTGCTTTATTATATATCCGTTTTTCCCAAAATGGAAGCGATTTCTTATACTTCCTGTTCATCAAAGCGGAACTTAAACAATGCGGCAACAAGCCGGGATTTTATGCTGTCCTCCGTATCCCTGTCGATATGCCCGTTTTCAATGGCGGCGATTCGGATTCGCTTGCTGTAATGCCGCAAAACCTCGTCTACAGCTTCCGGCTCTCCGCTGGTCGCCCGGACAATCGTTTCATAGGATAAAAGGCTCGGATTCCCCATGTGAAAGCACCTCCATTTCTTTGTGCAGAAGCTGTAAAGTCCTGCGAATTTGATACCCGGTCGTACTCCGGCAGCGTCCGTACATTTCCCCAATTTCCCGCTGTGTGTAATGCCCAAAAAAGTAAAGGAAAATGATTTCCCGGTTCTTCTCCGGCAGAGATAACAAGGCGGCGGCAAGCTCCCCATTGGTGAGGATAACTGTCTGACCGCATATCATAATGGGGTATTCTTCATAAGGTGCTTCAAAGTATTCGTCTGTTGTGCCTAAAGGGTAAAATTTTTCTTCTGTGAGATATTCAAGGGATATTTCTTTTTGCCGCCGTCTGCTCCTGTCACGCCATGCGTTGATAGCCGCAAAGCGTATGACGGTCTTACAAAAGCCGTTGAACGTATACATGATGTGTTCTTTGTATGCTTCTGTGCAAGGCATAGATGATTCCCCCTTTCTCCCGCATGGGGCGGTGCATGGTTTATAGTTACAATTTCATATTCAAAAAACGGCAAAATATAAACTGCCATCTTTGATTATTTACTCAAACCGTCCAATAACAGTAGCTTGTTGCAAAATATGATTTCTTGCCGCTTTAATAAACTTCCTTTTTGTAGAGTTAGGACTTAAAGAAAGTATGTTATCTAATACATAAATTGTAAAACGATATTGATGTTGCTTTCCTTTTGGCGGTTTAGGGCCAGCATACTTGTGCCAGCCATAGGCAATTCCTTGAATAGCGTTATTAAGAATGCCAACATTTTTTCCATGAGGAATTGCTCCAATAATATTTTTCGATGCTGGAATATTCCATATAACCCAATGCGTAAAATTTTTGAAAAGAGGGTGTTTAATATCTTCCAACGTAATAGCAATAGTTTTTGCCATAGGAGAAAGATTTTCAAACTCAAATGCTGGTGATATATCTTTCCCTCTGCCCGTATTCTCTAACGGGAATATATCATTGTTTTCTAATCCAATACAGCGCACTTGCAATTCATAATTATTTATCATCTTTATTCTCCTTTTCGATTCCATATAAAATTATATCTAATGCTGCGTCAATGGCTTGGGCTACATGGAGTTTATTTTCCAACAAAAAATCAGTATCAAGAATTATGTCACTGCTTCGTTCCAGCATAGCGGTAAGTATGCCAAAATGCACATCATCTTTTATAACACCGTCCTTTTTTGCGCATTTAAGCAATTCATTTAATGCGGCTAATTTATATTTTCTTAAAGACTCAATTTCTGCCCATTCTTCCGGATAAAATTGTTTTGCTTCGCCCATTACGAATATCGGCAATCCATAGCAACGATTTGTATGAACAAGGGCATATAGTTTGTTTCTAAAACCACTTGCTTCCTGCATTGCCTTATCCATATTTTGCTTATCGCTTTCTAAATTTGCCACAAAATATTCATGTATCATTTCATCTTTTCCACTGAAATACTGATAAATTGTTTTTTTACTAATGCGTAAAGTTGTCGCTACTTCATCTACCGTAAATTTTTTCAAACCATATCGGTTAATAAGTTGTGCTACTACGTTCAATATTTTTTCTCTCATAATACACCTCGGAAACTAAAATCGTTTTATAAGTTTCCGTAAGTATATAATACTTACCTTGAATTGTCAAGATAGCAACTCTTATGTGTATGTAAGTGAGTGGGATTTCGTAGCAGTCGGCACTGTGCGTAATGTGCATAACTTGCTATCTCATGGAGTTGTGGGAAAGTCTGTTTGCAGAATGTGGGAAAGCTGCACTTTAGCTTTTCCATGTTCTGTGAACGGACTTTTCCATGACGGAATAGCAAGTTATACACATTTCCACGGTGCTTGTCTTTTGGTCTTTAGCTTCTTTGATTCGGAATAGTATGGTGCTGGCGGTCTATCTCTTGTTTTCTTGTTTTCGGTTGCTTGCTTCTTTACCGTACATGAGCATTTACCCAGGATATGTATTAAAAAGTACGCAAATGTACCCTGAAAGCAATCTTACGAAGTAAGTTGCGAAAGGGGAGAAGTGAATGCAATGACGAAGTCGGCACTTCACTTCACTTTCAGATATGATCTGTCCCGACCCCAAATTATCAGATTTTGACTTGATTTTTGGGGCCGGGACATTTTTTGGCTATTGTTTTTCCTTGATTTTTATGGGCTGCTGCCAAGCAGTCCATTTATCTTAAAGGTATGGCTATCAACTGAATTCAGCATTTGGTTTTTCCAGTTCAATGTATAAATGAGCCAGATTAAGCACCCGAAAAACATCAAGTGATGACTGCAAATTATATTCATGCTTTTGCACATAATGACGGAAGCCTTTCAGAGCTTCATTTGCAGCCGGATCATTTCCGTCTGCTTTAGCAGCCAGACAAATGCTGAGTAAACGAATATATTCCGGCAAATAGGATAAGGTTTGCCAGTTGGTAAAGTAAGTATGATTATTCCGGCAGGAAGCTTCGGCTATCCCGGCCAAATTGCTTTGAACCAGATGGTCCAGAGTGGTTGCCAATTCTTTGACGATAGCAAGCTGCTGACCATACCAGGGCTGATAATGATCAATCACCCGGTTCCAATAGTCGGTATTAAAAGTGTAGGAAATTTTTTCTAAAAGCGGTATCAAATCGAGTCCTTGTTGCCCATAAGAATGCAAAAAGAACTCCTGGCAGATCTCTTCAAATGATAAAGTATTATCCCATAATGTCCGCCCCATCAAATAATTGGGCAATGCATGTGGAAAAAAGCAGCGTTGTTCCTGACAACTTAAATAACCATTTAACCCCAGTTTTGATAGGCTGCGAATATCATGATAAATGGTCCGGGCGATCTTAAGATAACCGGGATCGCCATAATGAGCCCGTCCAAGCGGATAATCAAAAACAAAGCTGTCACCGGAAAAGGTTTTTTGCCATTCTTTGAGGTAAGATAAATTTTCTTCCACCGAGTGGGGAATGGCGATCTGATTGCGTTGATAATCATGAGGAGCAGGAATATTGGAAATATCAGCATAAGAGGATTCAAACGTGCGGCTGATAGGCGCAAACATCAACACAAAGCGCTCAGGATGGTGCAGCCTTTGAGTTTGTGGTGCCCATAGTAAGTCATAATAAACGAGAAAAACGAGCTTTACCGGAATATTATGCTCCGTCAGTACATGATCCAAATGATTTAAGATGTCAATATATTGATCAGAGGGCAGAATGCTTGTGCAGTTCGGACATTCGCAAATGTTATTGTAGCCATCAGCCAACCAGATATGTAAAAAATCAGTGTCTGGATTAGCCTGCATATATTTCAGAACCTGATTGGCAAAAAGTTCTGCCGATTCCGGGTGACTATAGCATAAATTGGTATTTAAGGTAATATCATTAAACAGTTGACGTTGTCCGTTAATTAAAGCCAGATGTTCCTGCTGCCAGGAAGTCAGGGAAATGGATTCGGGATTCCATCCCAAGCCTTTGATGCCAATGCTCTCGCTTGTCCAGGCATGACCAACTGCGTGGTATAATAGGTCTCTCTTTTTTAACTCAAGTTCTATTGCATTTTTTATGCGAATAGCATCCTTTTCACTGAAACTTTGGGGAGACAGATATGAATTTTCTGCATGAAGATACCAATTGGCAAAGAAGTAATATGGAGTTTGAAACTGAATAAAATAACTGTTATAGTACAGTTTCGGCATCCAGCGGATGATGTCCAGTACATTATCAGCTGAATTGGCTCCTTCCAGTACAATTCCCCGATGGCGGGTAGCAGCTTTTTGTGATTGATGGAAATGAAGTTCATCAAGTTTAAGATCAGATTTTGGAAGATAGATTTCGGTTTGTGGATTTGGCCAGTCATAGCCCAATCCTCTCAATAAAGCATAAACTGCAAACAGAACACTGCGGGGATTACTGCCACACAGATAGCCGGAGCCGGAATGGATCTTGATCTCAAATGCATCATCAATATTTGAGCTTTTAACATCGCTGGACAGATGGATCAAATCATCCGCAGTTCCGAGGGAAATGCCAGCAACTTTTGAATTTTTAAGGTTTTCAACGGTTGCCGGTAAAATTTGAATGGATGAGAAGGATATTTTTTGCAAATATTTTTTTAATTCTTCGGCGGCGAATTGAATGGTTTCGTGGGTATTACATAAGATCAGGTGCATAAAAACCTCCATTGGGTCAAATTGATGGTAATATTTTATTTTTTTTTAGAATTTAGTTTGAATTTGTCGGAAAGATAAGGTATGATATAATTAATTAAATTAAATAATTATATTTTAAGTATAAGATATTTTTGATAAGAAATCAAGCATATATTAGTAGTCAGAAGTTAAGTTATCAGAGGTTATAAAGTGTAATATTGATAAGTTTTGAGGCAACACCGATAAGAGCTGGTCACTTTGTACCGGAGATCTTATGATGGAAGTTTGGTAAAGTAAATATGCTGTGTACATCTTAACTTATTTTATTATAAAGCAGGGGAACATATGAAGAAAAAAGGCGGAAATTTAAAACGAGTAAAAAGGCAGAATCGCTCATTAATCAAAGAAATGATTTATAAAAATCGTTTGATCACCAGGACAGAAATTGCGGAACGTTTATCTCTGACATTGCCAACAGTTACAACAACCGTTAATCAAATGTTGGAAGAAGGGATATTGGTAGAAAAGCCGATATCTGATTGGAATGGAGAATTGGGGCGCAGGCCGGTAGCCCTTGATTTTAATGAAAAGCAAATGTATTTTGTGGGAGTTGAACTGAAGCCTTTTGATACAGCAATTTGTATCATAGACTTAACCGGTGCAGTGATCGTGCAAGAAAAATTTGAAGTGGCATCGGCTGTTTACTCCGAGATGAAACAAATGCTTTTGCAGCAAATTGAAGAAACGATTCGCATCAGTAAAGTCAATAGACAGGCGATCAAAGGCATTGGCATTGGATTGTCAGGTTTGATTCAGCATGAAATCGGATATATTTACCGCAACATCCATTCCGACTGGCAGGAAAATTATTTGGGCAAAGAGATAATGGAAGAGATAGGGATCAGGACAGTGATTGAAAATAATGTCAGGGTCCGGGCGGTTGCGACTGAGTTAAAAGGAGGTATTGATCAACAAAAAGAAATACCGGAGAATTTTGCTTATTTCTTTGTATCAGCAGGAATTGCCTGTTCACTTGTCATAAAAGATTCTGTATATACAGGCTATCAGGCCGGAGCAGGAGAACTTGGACATACAGTCATTATTCCTGATGGTCCTATTTGCAAGGTTTGTGGGAATAGGGGCTGTTTAGATGCAGTAGCAGGAGAAAGGGTCATTCTGGAAGAATATCAAAAAATTTTGTTGGCCAGAACAGGAAAAAAAGAGCCTGACATAACAATCAAAGATGTGATTCAGGATTTTCGCAATCATGACAGGCAAACACGGGAGCTGCTATATCTGAGAGTTAAATATCTGGCAATTGCCTTAGCCAACATTATCAATTACGTCAGTCCACAAACGGTCTATGTTGATGGCTATATTTTTCAGGAAGATGAATTACGCCGGCGAATTTTAGAAGAAACTCGTTTTAATCTTTATGGAAAAGAAAAAACGGAAATTTTGTTTGTTCCCTATGATTCTTTTGGCGGAGCAAAAGCGGCCGCTTTTTTTGCAGTCAAACATATATTTATCCAGTAAAAAGCAATTCCAGACAGTGGAAAAGGAGAAAGAAATGGAAGCAGAAAAGAGAAAACGGTTGCGAATTGGAGTGATCGGATGCGGAAGGATTTCTGATCTGTATCAAGAAGTATTTCGAATATTAAAGGAACAAATTGAAGTAGTGATAGCGATTGATAAAAGGGTGGAAAGAGCAGAACGATTTGTGGAATCTTTTCCAGGTTGTGTGAGTGCTACAAGTGTTGAGGAATTAATAAGTTACAAGCCTGAAATTGTCCATATTCTGACTCCCCATTTTTTGCATGCTCAGCAAACAATTACCTGTTTGCAAGCTGGCATTCATGTACTGGTAGAAAAGCCAATTGCAATTACATTGTCATCTGCAAGGGACATGATAAAGGTGGCCGATCAGACTGGCCGGAAATTGGCGGTTATTTCGCAAAATCGTTTTATTGAAGGAATCACAGAAATTAAAAGACAGATGTTAGCCAATGAACTAGGGGAATTAAAAGGTGTTTGGTCTACGCTCCATTGGTTTCGTCCGGCGTCGTATTATGCTTGTGACTGGAAGGGCCGATGGGAAACGGAAGGCGGAGGAGTGGTCATGGATCAAGCCATTCACAGCCTTGATCTGGTAAGATATGTGATTGGGAAAAAGGTTGTATCAATTCAGGCACATATCGACCGAAGAGTTCGGACAGAAATTGAGGTCGAGGATGTGGCTGACGCAGTCATTACATTTGAAAATGGAGTCCGATATTCTTTTTTTGCAACTAATTACCATGTTACAAATTCACCAATTGAAATTGAATTTTTGTTTGAAAAAGGAACAGCAAAGTTGGTTGGTCAGGAAGTAATAATTCAAAAACAAGGAGAAGAGGAGCTGAGAATCAGACCTAAAGGGAGACCTTTAATGGGATTAAGCTACTGGGGAGACTATCATTTGCATCAGATTCAGGACTTTTATGAAGCCGTTCGTCAGGATAAACAGCCGCATTTTGCGCCAACGGATGCGGTAGAAACTCTGGAAATGGTGCTGGGTATTTACCAATCAGCAAAAGAAAATAAAATATGGAAGAAGTGAATAAAATAGAGAGGCAGGAGTTATGAATGCGATTTTTAATGTAAAAGATACAAATCATGATTTAAGAAGTCGGGCCAGGGAAATATGGCAAGCAGAAGAAAATCATAATTTTTATGGACCGGATTATCCGGCAGAGCATCTTGAGTTTTTAAAAGCCAGAGCGGAGGAAATTCGCAGCCAATGTGATGTTTTTTTTCTGGTGGGAGTTGGAGGTTCTAATGGGGCAGCCAGAGCGATTATTGAAGGATTAAGTAAAAATGGAACCGGAGGTGGACCGAAAATTGTCTATGCCGGCAACGGCTTATCGCCAAGGCAAATGGAGCGATTGTTACAGGAGGTAGAAAGACATCGGGTATGTTTGAATGTGATTGCCAAGAATTTTCAAACTCTGGAGCCAGGCAGTCATTTCCGGATGCTCAGACAGGCGATGGAAAAGAAATATGGCCAGCAAGAAACCGCCAGGCGCATTGTTGTCACCGGCAGCAAGGGATCCCTACTGGAAGAAATAGCAGTGGCCGAAGGATATACTTTCCTGGAGTTTGAGCCGGAGGTGGGCGGACGTTTTTCGGCGTTTTCTAATGTTGGCCTGTTTCCAATGGCGGTAGCCGGTATTGACATCAGTCAGCTATTGGCCGGACGGGCGGAAATGCTGGCCGAAATGAAAAAGGAAAACCACTTTATCTATGATTATGTTGCTTATCGTCAGGCAGCTTATCAGCAGGGCTACAGAGTCGAAGTACTGTCAGCCTTTGACCTTGATTTCAGGGAATGGCTCAAATGGTGGGTGCAACTTTTTGGAGAATCGGAAGGCAAAGATAAGAAAGGTCTTTATCCGGATGGATTATGCTTTTCTGAAGATTTGCACTCGATGGGTCAATTTCTTCAGGATGGCTCACCAATCATGATTGAAACATTTTTACGGGTAAAAAATTATGACCATAAAATTGCAGTTGTCCCTTCAAGAATCAAAGATGAATTTGATTATTTAAATGATCAGAATTTTGCGGGTATTAATCGGGTGATGGAAGATGCGACCATAGCGGCTCATGCCGAGGAAGGAATTCCTTATTTTTTACTGGAAATAGATGATTTTTCAGAAAAAGAATGGGGCAGGCTTTTCATTTTCTTCATGGCAGCAGTGGTGATTTCCGGCCGGATATTGGAAGTTAATCCGTTTAATCAGGAGGGAGTGGAAAAATATAAGCAAAAAATGTTTGAAGGATTGCGAGGTAAAAGAAATGGCAAATAATCTGCTGATTGTACATGGTGGAGGACCGAGTGCAGTCATTAACTGCTCTTTGTACGGAGTAATAAAACAGGCAAAAAGAGAAGAAGGAATAGACAATATTTATGCAGCTAATGGTGGAATGAGCGCCATCTTTCGCGAGGACTTTATTGATTTACGGGAGATTTCGGAAGATGATTTAGATAATTTACTGCAAACGCCGGGATCGGCCATTGGTACTTCCAGGGATCCAATGGAAAAAGAGGATTATGAAAAATTATTGCCGATTTTTAAAAAACATGAAATTAAATATGTGTTGTTAAATGGCGGGAATGGAACAATGGACACCTGCGGGAAAATTTATCAGGAATGTGCGGCTGCCGGAATTATGGTCATGGGCATTCCTAAGACAATGGATAATGATCTGGCGGTGATCGATCATAGTCCAGGTTTTGCCAGTGCTGCCAGATATATGGCTGAAAGCGTTAAAGAGGTCGCTTTTGATGTAAAAGGTCTGGCTATTCATGTGGTGGTGATTGAAGCCCTGGGTAGAAATGCCGGCTGGATCACAGCTGCGTCGGCTTATGCCAGACAAGAAAATGGCGATGGACCGGATATGATTCTTTTGCCGGAAGTACCATTTGAAGAAGAGGAATTTTTAGCTAAAGTGAAAGCGCTATATGATCAGAAAAAAGGAGTAGTGGTTGTAGCCAGTGAAGGATTGCGCTATGCTGACGGTACTCCGATTACTCCACCGATTTTTCAAACCGGACGTTCCGTTTATTTTGGAGATGTCAGTGCTCATCTGGCAACATTGATCACCAAGAAGTTGGGAATTAAAGCACGCTCCGAAAAACCGGGATTATTGGGTCGGGCTTCTATGAAACTGCGTTCACAAATTGATATTGAAGAAGCGATTCGAGTTGGTGAAGAAGCGGTGAAAGCAGCTGTTTCCGGAGAAACCGGGAAAATGGTGGGTATTCGCCGACTGGCGGATCAGCCCTATCAAGCGGAAATATTTTTGGTGCCGATTGATCAGGTAATGATGGCAGAAAAGAAAATGCCGGCTGACTATTACACAAAATATGATGTGACTCCGGCATTCTTAGAGTGGCTAAGTCCGTTAATGGGTGGAGAATTACCCCGAATGGTAAGCTTCCGGAAATAAAGGAGTCAGGAAATATAGTAAAATTAAAGGAATAAAAGAGTGATAAAAAAAATCAACCTTTATTTAAGTTAGAATCTATGATAATCTGAATTTGAAAATTTAAAGCATGTAAAGGTTTTACAAACAAAACTTATGCTTTCGCCGGCAATGGACAAGTTCAACTGCCGGAGGGGAAAAGGGAAGCGGCCGTGAGCTGACATGTATATTTTGGGCTGTTTTAAGTGGAGAGAAACACGAAGCGGCTGACAGAAAGGGTCAGAGCCTGCCGGTGGAAAACAATCAGAAAAGGCTTGACTGGAAGGACATGGATAATTGGGAATACATTTCACTAGTACGATTTGGAGGGAAAAATGAAATATTATCAAATTTCGGCATCAGATTTAGGCAAGGATTCAAAAATACCAATTTTAAAATTGGGTGATTCAGCAGAAGTTTTTTATGAAATTGCGGCTATAATGATAGAACATATTAAAAAAAATAATGCCCAAGGCAAAAGAACTGTGTATATTTGTCCGGTTGGGCCAGCAGGTCAATATCCGATTTTTGTAAGGTTAGTCAACAAAGAGAGGATTTCCCTGAAAAATGTCTGGTTTATCAATATGGATGAATATTTAGATGAAACTGGAAACTGGTTGCCGGAGGAGCATAAACTTTCATTCCGGGGGTTTATGAATCGTGAAGTATATGGAAAAATAGATGCTGATTTAGTAATGCCGGAGGAGCAAAGAATTTTTCCTGACCCTAAAAATCCCAATAGAATTGGTGAACTGCTGGAAGAGTTAGGCGGAGTTGATATTGCCTTTGGCGGGATAGGAATTAACGGACATTTGGCCTTTAACGAATCCAGTGAAGTCTTAACAGCTGAGGAATTTGCCCAGCTGCCGACCAGGGTGCTGGAAATATCCAGAGAAACCAGAACAATTAACAGTGTTGGTGACTTGGGAGGGGCAATTGATGCTATGCCGGAAAACTGTGTGACGATTGGTATGAAAGAAATTTTATCAGCCAGACGTTTGGTTTTTGGAGTATTTCGTGACTGGCATCGGGCGGTTGTTCGCCAGGCTGCTTATGGTGAAGTTTCCGCCCATTTTCCGGCAAGCTTAATGCAAAGACATCCGAATGCCTTAATCATTACCAATGGTAATGCGGCCAAACAGCCATTTTAGAGAGGAGGACATATGCTTACATCATTAAAACCATTATTAGAGCCGGCCATTAAACATAGTTTTGCCTATGGTGCGTTTAATGTCAATTCGGTGGCACAAGTCGAAGCGGCTATTCGTATGCATGAAATTTTTAAAAGCCCGGTGCTTTTGCAGGGAGCAGAACTGGCCAATGCTTTTATGGCAGGCAGAACTGATTTTATGAATGGTACTTTGGAAGAAAAAGCAAAAGGAATGAAAATCATTGCTGATGCAGTTAGAAAATATGGTGAAGATTCACCGATTCCGGTGGTACTGCATTTAGACCATGGACACAGTTTTGAGTCGTGTAAGGCGGCAATTGATGCCGGCTATACTTCTGTTATGATTGATGGCAGCAGTAAGCCGATTGAAGAAAATATGGAGTTAACCCGCGAAGTGGTGAAATATGCGCATGCCAAAGGTGTCAGTGTTGAGGGGGAACTTGGTGTATTGGCTGGAGTTGAAGACAATGTTTTTGCCGAAAGCTCAACTTATACCCATCCGCTGGATGCAGTTCGCTTTGTTAAGAATACCGGTGTAGATGCTTTGGCGATCAGCTATGGCACATCACATGGTGCAGTTAAAGGCAAAAATGTCAAATTGCGGAAAGAAATTGCAATTGCGATTAATGAATGCTTATCCCATGAGCGTTTGTTTTGTGGACTGGTATCCCATGGCTCATCCAATGTACCGGCGGAAGTGGTAGCCGAAATTAATGAACTGGGCGGTCAAATCGGAGAAAGTCATGGCATTCCGATTCCGCAATTAAAGGAAGTCATTCAAATTGGAGGTATTCGGAAAATTAATGTGGATACCGATATTCGTCTGGCGACTACCCGTAACATCCGAAACCTTTTTGTTAAACATCCGGAAGTGTTGAATGATGATCTGGTAGCGGCCATTTATGAAATTATGAAGAAGAATCCGGCAGCCTTTGATCCAAGAGCTTATTTAATTCCGATTATGGATACTGTGATGTATGGTACCATTCCGACACCGGCAGTGCAAAAACTGGTCGATGCAATTAAAGATGCAATTATGGAAGTGACCGGAAAGATGATAGTTGAATTTGGCAGCTATCATATGGCACACTTAGTGAAAACCAGAAGTTTGGAAGAACTTGCTCAAGAATATCAAGCATAAAAATGATGAATCGGCGAGTCAGCCGCATATACCTGAAGTATATGCGGCTTTGCCAGTATCTCAGATTTTCTTGTTGGACTTAAAGTTGGAAACCGGGAAAATGGACTAAGACCGAAAAATCTATATAGGGAAAGGTGTACAGAATGAAGCGAATTTATTTAAACTTAAAGCGATTTGATGTATCAGTAGAAAAAGGTGGAGTGAATCGTTTGGCCGGTATGCAAGATTGGGCGGAAACTATCATTTCCCAAACCCAGGAGGAATTGGTGAAATATAAGGAAGATGCAAATTTTACTATGTTTTTTCCGGAAGCGCACTTACTTTCAGCAGCCAAAGTAAACAATGGCACCATTCATATTGGAGTGCAGGGAGTATTTCGGGCAGATGTACAAAAAGGCGGAAATTTCGGAGCTTTTACCACTAATCTGCCAGCGACAGCAGCAGTTGAATTGGGGGCAGACAGTGTTCTGATTGGGCATAGTGAGGAAAGACGAGATAAAGAAGAAATGATCACCTTGTCCGGCGGAAATCCGGCAGCTGTCAATCAATTGCTGAATATGGAAGTGAAAGCTGCTTTACAAGCAGGCTTGAAAGTGCTATATTGTATTGGAGAGAAGGCAGAAGAGCAAGACCGCTGGCAAGAGGTAATTCGTGAACAGATTGAAGTGGGTCTGGCAGATGTTGATCAAAGCAAAGTAGTACTTGCATATGAGCCGATTTGGGCAATCGGACCAGGCAAAACACCACCGGATAAGGATTATATTCAAATGATTGCCCGGTTTGTAAAAGAGATATCAGCCGGGATGGATATTGTCTATGGCGGGGGATTAAAAGTAGAAAATGCTCAAATGTTGGCCCGCATTCCGGAAATTTCCGGTGGACTGATTGCTTTGACCAAATTTGGAGAAGGTTTTGGCTTTTACCCGGATGGATATCTGGAAATTATTCATACCTATTTATCGTAGATTTATTTAAAAATATAGCTGTGCTGTTTGGGTAGGATTGGCATATGCATTTCAGCTTTTTGCGGCTTGTTTTGCAAGATGACCTGTGCCAGTGCCTGACCGGTTTTGCCGAAACACTCTGTGTTTTTGATCGGGTATGCAATCCTGCCTGTCAAATGCTTTGCATTTCTGTTTGGGCAGGTCAGCCAACTTACGCTTATACATATAAAAACACGATTCCAGGAATGTGGCAATTTAGGTAATTTAGAAAATGAAACCAATCAATTAAAAAGAAAGGTGAATTCAATGAGATTAGAATTTGAATATGGAAAAGGGACGATGGCGGCCAATTTACCGGATAATACAGATGTATTTATCCCCGGTGTAACAGTGCCGGATCCGGATCATATTCCGGAGGATAAATTAGAAGAAGAAACTTTGAAAAGTCTGCGTAACCCAATTGGGATGCCGCCACTAACCGAGTTGGCCAAAGAAGGAAGTAAGGTCGTAATTGTATTTCCGGATAGAGTAAAAGGTGGAGAGCAACCGACTTCACACCGTAAGCTGTCCATTCGTCTGGCACTGAATGAGCTTTATTCGGTTGGTGTCCGTAAAGAAGATATTCTATTGTTGTGCTCCAATGGCTTACATCGGAAAAATACCAAAGAAGAAATTGAAGGGGTGCTGGGCAAAGAATTATTTAATGAATTTTGGCATACCGGTCAAATTATCAATCATGATAGTGAGGACTATGATCATTTAGTCGATCTTGGCACGACTCGCCGTGGTGATCCGGTTATTATGAATAAATATGTTTATGATGCGGATGTGGTCATTATGATTGGACATACTCAGGGCAATCCATATGGCGGATATAGCGGCGGCTATAAACATTCAGCCACCGGTATTACCCACTGGAAGAGTATTGCCAGCCACCATGTGCCAAGCGTGATGCATCGCCCGGACTTTACACCGGTTAGCGGTAGTAGTTTAATGCGCTCTAAATTTGATGAGATCAGTATGCATATGGAAGAAAAAATGGGTAAGAAATTTTTCTGCTGTGATGCCGTTTTAGACAGTAAAAGCAGACAAATTGCCATTTTCAGCGGATATGCCAAAGAAATGCAGCCACTTAGCTGGAAAGTAGCGGATAAGCGGACTTATGTGCATTGGGCTGAGAAGAAATACAATGTTATGGTGTTTGGCATGCCGCAATTTTTCCATTATGGCGAAGGCATGGGCACCAATCCGATCATGTTTATGCAGGCGATTTCCGCTCAGGTCATCCGTCACAAACGGGTACTGGCTGATAATTGTGTGATTATTTGTTCTTCCCTGTGTAACGGTTATTTCCACGATGAGTTATGGCCGTATCTCAGAAAATTATATGATATGTTTGGCCATGACCAAATGCAAATCTTACCGGATTTAAACCGTTATGGGGAATATTTTGCGACGGATACCGAGTTTATTCGTCAATATCGTTATTGTAATGCTTTCCATCCATTCCATGGTTTTTCAATGATCAGCTGTGCCCACATTGCCGAAATGAATACGGCAGCAATTTATATTGTCGGTGCTCAAGAACCGGGCTATGCCAGAGGAATGGGTTGCAAGACCAGAGCAACATTTGAAGAAGCCTTGGAAGACGCTAAAAAAATTGTTGGCGAAAATCCAAATATCTTAGCTCTGCCACTGACCTTCAAAACCTCAGCCGTTCACCTGTGCATGAAAAACCAACCAAACCACGAAGCCGACAAACCAAATATCGGGCATCCATGCGGAATGTAGCTTCGCTACATTCCGCAGCCCGCGTACAGCAAGGCGAAGACTTGCGTAGCGGGCAAAGTAGGGAAGCGAAGCTACATTCCGCAGAACTTGAGCTTGCGTAACACATCCCGTAGGGATGTGTAGCAAGATGCATAAATGCCAATCCTGGTTATCTTCGACAAGGATTGGCTTATATTATTTAAAAGTGTTCATTTGATTAAACAAAATGTGGGAAAGTTGAGTGGATAACAAAACCAAACCATTGAAATAAAGAAAATTACAGATTATGTAGAGAACAGGGAGGACATATGGAAATCATCTTTTTTTTGGTAGCCTTTTTGGCTTCGATTATTGGGGCAATTTGTGGGATTGGCGGTGGAGTGATTATTAAGCCAACTCTGGATTCTTTTGGAATGATGAGTGTGGCAACGATTAGCTTTTTGTCAGGCTGTACAGTACTGGCGATGTCCTCTTATTCGGTGATTAAGGCAAAACTGGCAGGGGATTCACAGGTTGATGGAAAAACGGGATTTCCACTGGCAATTGGAGCAGTGCTGGGTGGAATTGCCGGTAAGGAATTGTTTGATATTGTTGCCAATTTAACTTCTAATCGGGAAAAAGTTGGAATGGTTCAGGCTATTTGCCTTTTGCTGATTACCTTAGGAACTTTAATTTATACCATTCGTAAGGATAAAATTAAAACCCGGCAGATTAAAAATCCTTTAGTCAGTGGCCTGATCGGTTTTTGCCTGGGTATGATTTCTGCATTTTTGGGAATTGGCGGTGGCCCGATGAATTTGGTAGTCTTATTTTATTTCTTTTCTATGCAGACAAAAATGGCAGCAGCCAATTCGCTGTATATTATCTTCTTCTCACAATTGGCCAGTTTAATTGGTGTGATTGTTACCGGAAAAGTACCGGCATTCAGTTCCTGGATACTGGCAATTACAGTGATTGGAGGTATCAGCGGCAGCATTGCCGGACGGGCAATTAATAAAAAGATTGACAATAAAGTGGTGGACAAATTGTTTATTGGCCTGATGATTATTTTACTGGTGATAAATGCTTATAATATTTGGCGATTTGCTTAGAGGTAAGCGAATGATGTGATTTTGATCATAGAATTATTTGACAGAAAATTAGAGGTTAAAATTATGTATACATCGCATTTTAAAATGAATGAGCAAGAAGTAATTGACTATTTAAAAGCCAAACAACTTTTTTTTACAGCGCAGGAAAATAAACTGATAGCCAAGGAAATCGGCGATGGCAATATGAACTATGTCTATCGGGTAACTGATCAAGGAAGTGGTCGTTCCGTTATTGTCAAGCAAGCCGATAAGTATACCCGTTCATCCAGAAAAATCGGGCAGAAGCGCAATAAAATCGAATTTGAATTGTTGCGCTTTGAGGCGGAAAAATGTCCGGACATGGTACCCCAAATTTTTCATTATGATGAAATTATGACTTGTATTGTGATGGAGGATTTAAAGGCCTATCAAAATATGCGCTTTGCCTTGATGGAAGAAAAAAGCTTTCCTTTTTTCAGCCAAAAAATTGTGGAATTTATAATCAAAACTATTGTCAGTACAATGGATAGTTTTGTTGGACCAATGTTTAAACGAAAACAGGTTCAAAAATACACCAATGTCGATGCCTGTGATATTACGGAAAGATTGGTCTTAACCAATCCTTATCGGGAAAAATATGCTCAGGCGCCAATCGAAGAAGTTAATTTGCCTTATTTGTACAATCATTTTCAGATGGATCAACAGCTTTTACTGGAAGCTGCAAAGTTAAAATATAAATTTAAAAATGAAACTCAAGCTTTGCTGCATGGTGATTTACATTCCGGTTCGATTTTTATTAACCAAACAGGAATGAAAATAATTGATCCGGAGTTTGCCTGTTATGCACCTATTGGTTATGATATTGGCAATGTGATAGCCAATTTGTTTTTTGCGCATATTCGTTCCTATGTGCTAAATCCCGGTTCGGAACAATCAAAGTATTTTCGTCAGTGGATCGAAAATACAGTAATGGGAATCATAACTGATTTTACGAAGAAATTTTTATTATATTTTCAGGAAAATGTGACAGATGCCATGGAAAAAAGTCAGGATTACCGGCAATGGCTGTTGCACTTGATTTTAGAAGATACGGCCGGTTATGCCGGGCTGGAAATCAATCGCCGGATTATTGGAATTGCCAAAGTCAAAGATATTGAATCAATCCAGGATAAGAATCAAAAAGCACTGGCAGAAAGGATTCTATTAATGCTGGGTAGAAATTTAATTGTTAATCGGACACAAATTAAAGCAGCTGAAAACTATACAGCTGCTTTAGCGGAAGCTTGTGCTTTAGCGGAAAGGGAAATGAAGTAAAAGGTAATAGAAAGGTGGAAGTATGAAAATATCAGAAGCGAAAGAAAAAGTACTTTTTTGGTCAAAAAGAGCTTATGCCGAAGGATTATTTGCAGGTACCAGCGGGAATTTAAGTATTTATTTACCAGAAGAAAAAGTAGTGGTTATTACGCCATCCAGTATTCGCTATGAGGATATGAGCATTGAGGACATTGTAGTGGTGGATTTGACCGGAGCAACTGTTGAAGGAAACAGGAAACCTTCTTCGGAAATGAAAATGCATTTAGCAATCTATTTAGAAAATTCGCAAGTATACAGCGTGGTTCATACACATTCTCCCTATGCAACCTCGTTTGCGGTTTGCCAGGAACCGATTCCCTTAGTTTTAATTGAGATGATTCCGTTTTTGGGAGGAACCGTTAATTGTGTGCCACTTCAACTACCGGGAACAGAAGAATTGGCTCAGGCTGTGGCCAAAGGCTTAAATGGGAAAAATGGATGTTTACTGAATAATCATGGAGTTGTGACCGTTGGCGACACCATTGAAAGAGCTTTTATCCGTGCAGAATATATGGAGGATGCAGCGAAGATTGCTACTTTGGCCAGAATAAACGGAGAACCAAAGCTGATTCCAACAGAAATAGAAATGCAAATGAAGGGCATATAGGAAGGAAATTTTCCTACAAGAATAGGGAGGAAAAAATGGAAAGATTAGATCAGGGTTTAGCATTTTTGCTGCAATATGAAAATATTGCCTGGTATGAACAGGGGCGTGTGCAGATTTTAGACCGGCGGGTATATCCGTATCGTCAGGAATATGTTACCTGTTATAATTATCAGCAAGTAGCCCAGGCAATTGCGGATATGGTCACCCAGAGCGGTGGTCCATATTTGGCGGCAGCGATGGGCATGGTTCTGGCAGTTGATGAAGCCAGACAAAAAGGTAAAAATATTAAAGAATTTACCAAAACAGCAGCCCAGATATTGGCCAACGCCCGGCCTACCACTGCGCAGAAAATGAAAGTTATTACTGAGACTTCTTATCAGGCAATTGAGCGGGCATTGGAGGCAGGCGAAGACCCTTTACAGGCAGCATTTGCTTTTGCCCTTGATAATGTCAACCAAAGATATCATAAGATTAAAATGATTGCCCGGCATTTAGTCCATAAGTTTCCACACAGTGGTACAGTGATGACTCAGTGCTTTGCCGAAACGATTGTCGGCATGATGCTGCTGGAATGCCAAAAACAACAGAAAGAAATTTGTTTTATTTGTCCGGAAACCAGACCATATCTGCAAGGAGCGCGGTTAACCGCCAGTGTGATCAGTGATATGGGTTATCCGGTACATGTCATCAGTGATAATATGCCGGCCTACATTATGGGCAGAGAAGGAGTTGATGTATTTACTTCAGCGGCCGATGTCATTACTATGGATGGATATGTTGTCAATAAAGTGGGAACTTTTCAAATTGCATTGGCGGCTTTTTATCATAAAATACCATATTTTGTAACCGGTAGTCCAAACCAGCAGCATCAAACCATTGACAGTGTTAAAATTGAGGAAAGAAATACAGAGGAAGTACGGCAGCATATGGGAATTCGGGTGACCAAGGAAAATGTCAAAGCCTACTATCCTGCCTTTGATATTACACCGCCACAATACTGTTCCGGAGTAGTTACTCCACGTGGCATTTATTCCCCCTGGAATTTAAAGGATTTTTTTGAAGTCTGAAGAATTAATAATCAATTAGAGTAATATCTGATTATTTAACTTTCCCCCATTCTCCAGAACAGTCTTTTTAGGCATGTGCTGCGCAAGCCACCTTACGAAGTAAGTGGCGAAAGCGGATGGCCTCGTGTGTCCGCTGTCAGGAGCGGGATGGGCAAAAAAGATGGTGGGAAAGTTGAGTTATTAACTCAACTTTCCCACGTTCTCTGGAACAGTCTTTTTTAGGTGTGCAACCGCAAGCCATCTTACGAAGTAAGTGGCGAAAGGCACGTTAAATGGGTGAGAACGAAAGCAATCTTGCGAAGCAAGTTGCGAAAGTGGAAACCATGTGCCCGCTCTTCAGAGCGGGATAGGGCCAAAAAAGACTGTGGGAAAGTTGAGTTATTAATATTCACATCAGTCATTTCAATAAGGAGGGAATCATGAAAACGGAAGTTTTGCTGAAAACCAGAGAGGATGCGGTCCGGCTGCTTTTGGACATCATTCGCCCATTGAAGAAGTTTTACAGTCAGGGCAAAGCTTATTTGGAAGTCAATCCAAGCGGAGTGCATTATGGCAGAAGGATTGCCGGGATGGAGGGTTTTGCTCGGATCCTTTGGGGTTTGGGACCGTTATGGGCTGGAGAAAACCAGGGATTGAGTCAAGAATTGCAACAGGAAATTGAGGAATGGCAAGAGCACTGTATTACCGGAATTAAAAATGGAACCAATCCTCAACATCCGGAATACTGGGGAGAAATCAATGATTTTGATCAGCGAATGGTAGAAATGGCAGCTTTGGCGGTAACTATCAGTTTGTCGCCACAGCGCATGTATTATGATTGGTCGGAAATTGAACAGCAAAATTTATATCATTGGCTGAACCGGATTAATTCCAAACAAGTTCATGGAAATAACTGGCGGTATTTTCGAATTTTAGTGAATATGACCTTTCAGTTACTGGATTTACCTTATTCGGAGGCTTGCCTGGAGGATGACTTCGCTTTGATCAACAGCTGTTATACCGGTGAAGGTTGGTATTTTGACGGCAATCCATGGCAGATTGATTATTATGTTGCTTTTGCCATTCATTTTTATGGCTTAATTTATGCAAAACTAAAGCAGGAAAAGGAGCCGGATTTTTACCGCTCGATGCTGGAGAAAAGTAATGCCTTTGCCAAAGACTTTGTTTACTGGTTTGCCAATGATGGCAGAGAGCTGCCATTTGGCCGGAGCTTAACTTACCGATTCGCCCATAATTCCTTTTTTGGAGCCTTAGCCTTTGCCGGCGGTACCGGATTAAGTTATGGAGTTATGAAAAATCTGGTCCTGCGAAATTTGGAGCAGTGGATGAAGCGACCGATCTTTAATCAGGCAGGGGTCCTTAGTATAGGCTATCATTATCCCAATTTATTTATGAGTGAAGTATATAATGGTGGCGGATCGCCATATTGGGCCTTGAAATCCTTTATTATTTTGGCATTACCGGAGAGTCATCCGTTTTGGCAGGCTATGCCTGAGGATTTTGCCTATCAGCCCTTAAAAAAATTAAGTCATCCGCATATGCTGATCAGCCATGATTCGGATAATCATTTGCAGGCCTTTGTAACTGGCCAGCATTGCCGCAATGACCATGGTGCCTGCACTGCCAAATATGAGAAATTAGTCTATTCCAATCAGTTTGGTTTTAGCGTGTCCAGAGGCACCAGCCTGCTTGCCGGAGCATTTGATAGTGTGCTGGCAGTTTCACCGGCCGGCCGGAATCATTTTGTTGCACATCAGGGAGAAAAAGAATTTAAAGTGACTGATGATTATGTCATGACAAAGTATCAGCCAATGTCCGGGGTTAGTGTGATAACAGTAGTTGTGCCCTGCGGCAGCTGGCACATTCGCTGGCATCAGATCGTGACCGATCAGGCAATTGAGGTGGCCGATGGCGGCTATGCCATTGAAGCCGAGGATGCCATTGGTCAAAAATATGGAGCGGAATGTCAGACATTGATGCCAAACCAGGCCTTTGTCCAGGTGCCGGGCGGCATCAGCGGGGTGATTAGCTTTAGTGAAGGCCGGGCAGAAATTGTTCGTGCTTTTCCCAATACGAATTTATTTTATCCTTTGACGGTGATCCCGACCATTTGCTATCAGCTTAAGGCCGGCCAGCATAGTTTCGTTGATGCTGTCTTTGGTGACCGCGGTCCGTTGGCTGAAGTAAGAAGTCAGACACTGCCACAAATAGCGACCAGCCATCAGGAAATGGTAATCCGTCAGGATGGCCGGGAAATTTGTATTGATTTAAGTGATTTATTGTAAAATTTAGATTCTTTGTCCCATCGGGTTGATAAAGAGGATCAAATTTTAAAGGGACTGTTGCAAAACAGATGACACATCAGATTTATGGGATTGACCATATATCCGGTGTGAAGATCTTAAAATGCAGCAGTCCCTTTTTTTCAGAATGCTTTATCAAACCATGCCGGTAAAATGAAAATCAAATTTTGAAGAAAGCAGCTTACAGCTTATTTTGAGGATTTGCATGATATTTCCGGCGCAAATTCAGAATTTCTGCTTTAACTTCTGGCTGAACGGCTTCAAATTTTAAAGCTGGTCTGCCGGTATAATAACCTTGGACAAGATCGACATCCAATTCAATTATTTTGATCAGGTCTGCTTGTTCTTCAACTCCTTCAGCTACCAGCAAAATATCCCGGGCATGACAGAAGGAAATTAAATTGGCCACCAGCTGCTCTTTGTCGGGGTCACGATGGATTCCCTGAATCAGGCCCATATCGATTTTTACAATATTGGGATTGACCTCTAAAATGCGAACTTCGCCAGAATAGCCATTGCCGAAATCATCCAGGGCCAGTTTAACGCCGGCTTTGCGAATAGAAGCCAGGCGCGCACTCATTTGCTCTAAAGTATCAGATTCTCGCTCGGTTACTTCCAGTACAACTTTAGAAAACAAGTGACCATATTTCTTTTTTAAAAGATTAAATTCCCGCTTGCTCAGCATATGGCTGGGAATGCTGTTAATAAAGATGCGAATGTCAGCCAGTTCAGCCTGATGTTGTTCAATTGTTTCCATGGCATGAGAAACGACCAGTCGTTCCAGTTGGGCCAGCTGTGATTGGGCAGCGGCGACCGCCAGAATTTCAATCGGGGTCTTAAAGGTGCTTAAACTTGGCCGCATCAGGGCTTCATAGGCATAAATAGTACCAGTCCGCAGGCAAATAATCGGTTGAAAGCAAAAATGGATCAAACGTTCATCAATTAAGCGATGAATGGCTTCGCGATTTTCTAATAAATAGGCATTGGTCCGATACGACTCCTGGTTAAATTCAAACAATGTTCCCTTTTCTTTATGTTTGGCTTCATACATGGCAAAATCGGAAAGTTTGAGTAAGTCCGTGATATTATCAGAGTCACTGGGATACCAGGCCATGCCTGAAGAGGAACGAATGCGATGAGCTGCTCCATCCGGTGTTTTTAAAACATAACTTTCATTTTGACGCAATTGTTTTTTTATTAATCGCCGGGCTTCTTCTTTAGAAGAAAAGCCATGCAGATAAGTAGCAAATTCATCACCGGAAATTCGGGAAACAATTCCGCCATGCTCACGGAACTGATTAAACATTTCACTGGCCTGGAGAATCAGACGGTCACCGGCATCATGGCCAAAAGTGTCATTAATGTATTTTAAATTATCCAGATCAGAGAAGATCATTACCCCGATTTTATCCGGAGTATGCATGATTTTGGCATGAGCCTCACGTTTAAAGGCTTTGCGGTTATAAAGATGGGTCATATTGTCAAAATCCAGTTCATGTGTTAAACGTCGATGTTCTTCAACTTCTTTGGTCACATCCATAATAACTCCAATTCGGCCGGTGGAAGTATTGCTTTCTAAAATTCGGAGCCAGACTAAAGCCGAGCCATATTGAGCGGAAAACTGATAAATATTTTCAGATTCAGGCAAGGCAGTTAAATCAGCATAATAGCTTTTCCATTCGGCCTTGCTAATGGCAGTATGCGGTTTAATCCCCAATAGTTCATAGATGTATTCAGTCACAACCACTTGATCGGAATCGTCTTTTAATTCAAAACCGCCAATAGGTAAAAGTGACAGCTCCAAAAACTTTGAAGTGGTTTTGGAAGCTTGAATGATATTTTGATTTAAACGATCGACAGCTGAAGTTAACTCATCAATTTCTTTCATTCCGGTTTGTTTGAAATGAATATTTTGGTAAGGGTTTAAGCTGGCAATATATTTTGACAAACCGGAAATTTTTCGGGTTGAAACATAGGCCAGCAAAAAGATGGACAAAATGGATAATAAGGTAGTAATGATAATACTGATGGTCAAAGTTGCGCGGACATTGGAAGATCCCTCATGCAGTACACTGCTGGGAACAAAACTGACCAAGTGCCAGCTATTTTCAATAAAAGGGGAATTCCGGCTATAAATAGTCAATGGCTGGACAAAACAGTAAACTTCGCCCAGTCCTTCCAAATAAGAGGTAAAAATATTGTCAGCAGCAACATTATCGACTAAAGATAAATTTTCATCTTCCGGCAGATAAATATGAGCCAGAGGACCACTGGAAATAAACCAGTCTGATGAAATCTGATGATCATGAGCCTGAGTGATGATATAAAAGCTGTCCTGATAAGGCAGATCAATCAGCGGTAAATAATATTGGGAAAAATGATTTAAAGAAATTTCGATCCCCAGCACACCAATGGGAGAACCGTTTTGTTCGAGCAAAGGCATGGTATAGAAAACGGCCGGTTGTGAATTGGGCAGAATATTAGTTGGATTTGTCCAATAACCGTAACGTTCCATTTCTACCCGTGGAAATTGGAAAGCGGCTTTCATTGGCCGGTGATAATAATCCAAATCCGGATCATTTAAATCAAAGGGGAAATTGATATTCCAGTGGACACTAGTGGGGATGTTGTAATTTTGAGATACGGAAATCGGGCCGACTTCAATTAAAAAATTTTCCGGTCGGGCATTATAATTTTTGGGTGTTGAATTACGAATATACACAGAAGGCAAATCCATTTTTGAATTGGATTCAATCATAAAAAAAGCTCCGCTGATGCTGTTGTTTTGCAAAAGATTAATTAAATGCGAGGAGCCTTTGATGGCTACCTGATTGTATAATTTTTTTCGGATATCCATTTCCACATTGTCGGTAATGGTAATATCTTGCAGAGATTGACTAAAGGAACGGGTTTCGTCGGCTACATTTAAAATTAATTGTGCAATTTCCTGATTGATTGTTTGCATCCGGGCATAGGTTGTATTATTAAACAGACGAAAGGCTTCTGCATCCAGCATATAAAAAACTCTCGACAAAGATAATGACATAACCAATGATATATTTTGTAATATCACAAGGAAAGTCATCAAAAAGATGATTTTTGTTCTAAGCGAGAGTGATCGTTTCATAGTGGTTCCTTTCTGTTTTGCAAAGAGAAATTTATAAGCCGATTTCTCTGAAAACAATTACATTATTGAACCGGAACTGAGCGATGAGCAACACCTTCATTATCTAATTTGTTCTGTAAAGTCCTGATCCAGTTTTGAAAACGAGTGTCCATATCCAGGGCAGACACGATTTCCGTTTCGCCAAGACCTTTTGATTTCATAGATAAGGCTTCTTTTTTGGCAGCTTCGGCAGCTTCGGATAAAGTTGATTGTAAGATAAAGCGAAGTTTATAACTACCAGCAAATGGTTTGGCAGCATAAGTATGACGAGTGGCAATTTGTTCCAGAGCAATATTGTAAACCGCTGCCACATTTTTTTGACCGGCTGATCCTTGGCGTAGCTTATTTAATGCTTCCTGTAAATATTGGTCATTGTAGGCGGCGGTTTTTACCGGTAAATAACCGCTGCTCATGGCAAAATTAACATTTTGAGCTTGAGCAGTAAACCATTTTAAAAACAGAGCGGCTCCTAATTCTTTGGCCGGAGTTGATTTGGCAATACACATGCCGGCTCCCTGCTGAATGGCATAGGATGCTCCACCAGCAAAAGTCGGATAAGGTAGGGCCATAAAGTCAATATCCTGGCGGGAATTGTTTTGCTCGATCCAGATAGGGAAATAAGCAGCACTGGAAGAAGAACCGGTATATGCAATTAATTCTCCGGATTTAATATTATCGGACCGGAATTTTCCGCTGGCATTAAAATATTCCATAGCCATACCGCCGACATAAATGTCAAATATTTTTCGTAAGATCGGTAGATTTAAAATAATTTCTTTATGATCGGCATCCACCATATCGGCATCAAGCTGTTTGTTGCCAACTAATACAAAGTTGGGAATGGAGTCAAGACCGGCCATGGATTTACCATCCCAGAGTATATCCGGGGTTTGGGCATCTGTCCACATGTAATATTGCCGGGATGTTTCCAGCAAGCCCTCCCAGGTAGCAAGATCTTCCGGCTTTGCTCCGGTTGCAGCCGCAAATTGCTTCCAGGCACTGGCATTTAAATATAAAAGCTCAGTACTTTTGACGATCGGTAAAATTAAAAAGCGATTGTTCTGAAAGACACCGTCAGATAAAAAACTGGGAATATATTCTTGTTTTTCCTGCTCGGTAAAATATTGATTTAAATCAGTCAACATATTTAAAGCATCAATTTCAATGGCTTTGTCCGGATACGAAGAAAAAATATCCGGCATGGGCTCCGAATTGATTACGCCTTTAGCCGAGTTGGAAACAGCTGTTTCCAGTTCAGCAATGCTTCCCTTGGCAATACTTTCAATAATAATACCCTGTTCGGCACCAATGCTTTGGTTAAATTGGCGAACAGCATCTTCCAGCATTTGCTGATTTTCACTGACATAATAATGCCATAGTACTACCTGAACCGGCTCTTTTGGATTTAGCACCGCATCATTTGCGGGGGTGGCCGTTTGTTTGCCGGGGACAGGCGTTGGTGAAGTACAGGCAGTTAAAAATAAAATCAAGACGATCAGATAGGATAAAAAATTATTACGACTCATAGTTACCTCCAAGCAGTAAGAATAGTATATCATAAATTTGATGAAAGTGAGCAGAAAAATATGAAATATTTTGCAACTGGATCGGCGACAGCTGATGATAAATCCAGATTTGCAATGCCGGTATCGGCGGTTGGCCGACTGTATACTCTGCTCATAATTATAAAAATTTGATGACTACAGTAAAAAAGCTCATCAATTAAAAAATATATCGTCATCTTTTAACAGGAAATTTAGGATTTTAATTTTCAAAATATATTTTACTTTTCTCTTAATATTGTGTAAAATAAAGACATAGAGAATTGCTGTATTTTTGGAGGAGAGAGATGGACAAAAAACAATGGCTGAAAATAGGACTGTATTGTGGATTGTTGTGTTGCCTGATTGTGTTGACTTATGAATTACTCAAACAAAATACATTAAAAGATACAGCCTTTTGGAGAAAAGGTCAGGAAAATGCAAAAGAAATTTTATTTTTTGATGAAACCCCGATCGATATCATATTTGCAGCCAAAAGTCTTTTTCCCGAGTATAAAATAAGAAAAGAAAAAGAAAGACATTTGGCTCAGTTTTTGGCCGGCAGCAGTATTATTTTGGCATATGATGTGCAGGCTTGGCCGTTCATTGAAGATATGTATTTTTATCCACTGTATGAAGATGCAGTCATCATAGCGGTCGATCAAAAGCGGGTTTCCGATCCTATTGCCGGCTGGCATGATTTGGAAAGCAGTTCCTATAATATCAGCCTGCCGGAAAAGGAACCACAGCAAAGATACCTGTGGATGGCAATTTCTTATGGATTAAGTCAACAGATCATCAAAGAGACGGCTAAGAATTATTTATCCGGAATTTATGAGCAGGGGCGATTGTTTTGGAATAATTGGACAGCGCCGATTCAGATCACTTTTCATTCTACTTATCTTGATTTTGTCCGGCAAAACCGCAAGACCAAAATTGTTTATCCGCAGGAGGGGAGTCTGTCTTTTCGGGTTGGCCTGTTATCGCATGATCCATTGCCACTCAAGGAAGTGGAAGCAATTCGTTCCATTTATCGGCAAATGGGTTATATCACAGTTGCGGACATGGAGGAAGTCACCGATTTAACTGAGCAAAGGATACAGCCGGTCATCAATTTTTTTAAAGAACATACCGAATTTGGCGAGGTCACCACAGCAGTTAATCGTGATATTAAAAAAAGATTAAAATACGCCCCCAATACTGGAGTCGAGCATCAGGTAGTGGCATTATTGATCATCATTGTAATTGTTTTGGGAATCAGCTATGTTTACAAGACAGTGATTCATTTAGGAGTACGCAGAGGCGTGATCATTACCGGCTTTATCCTGATCGGCTGGATCTTGACCGGAGTGTTTAAATATTCCTTTTATGGCAATCCCGATCATATCCGTATCTTATGGTATTCCTATTATTTTTTTCTGCTGATGCTGCCGCCGACCGCTCTTTATATTGCGGCCAATATCGACCGCTGGGATAAAGTCGTTTTTCCCGGCTGGCTCCTGGCAGCATGGGTATTTTCTATATTGCTGACAATCATGATTTTAAGCAATGATGTCCACCAACTGGCCTTTCGTTTTTTGGTATCTGATAAAAACTTATGGCACAAATATTACCGGCGGAATATCGGATATTATCTGGTGGCTTTTTGGATGACAGTGGTGCAGGCCGGGACCTGGATTTATCTGGTGCGCAAAAGTTGGGATTCCCCCAAAAGAAAGATGGCAATTTTGCCGATTTTGGTTCTGGTTATGGGGATTGTATACAGTTTGATGTATAACTTGCAAGTCTCCTTTTTTCGTAATATTCCCTTAGTTTTGGGAATGAGCACGATTGTGGTGCTGTTTTGGGTTGCTCTGTTAAAAAGCGGATTAATTCCCTCCAATTATGGCTATCATAAGCTATTTGAAAATGGTCAGTTGGAAATGAAAATTTTGGATTTAGAGGGGAAATTACGCTTCCAGTCAGCGATTGCTGAGTTTGACATGCAAAAGGAAAGAGATATGAAAAGACCATTTTTTATTGAAGAAGATAGTTTGATTTGGTCAACTGATATTCGTGGCGGTACGATCGTGACCAAGGAAGATATCAGTGAGCTAAGTGGATTAAAGCGGGATCTGGAAAGTGTGACCAAAGAGCTGGAACAAGAGAATAAGATCTTATCGGAAAAAGAACAGGTTAAGAGTAAATTAATTTTATTGCGTGAGCAAAATAAGTTGACGGAAGAAGTAAACTGGGTGGTCGAAGATAAGATCAAAAAAATGAAACAGCAGTTACAGCAAATCAGAAATTCGAAGGAAAACCCCGGAAAGGGATTGATGCAACTGCAAAGGCTGGCCATTTATTGTAAACGCCGTTGTGAATTATTAATCAAGTCAAAGCAGCATATGCTGTGTTCAGCTCAGGATATTGCCCGGCTGATCGATGAGATCAATTCTGTTTCGGCCGGAGAATACAGCTTCTTTTTCGGCCTGGAGGATGGCCTGCCCTTTTCTCTGGCGGTGGAGGCCTATGAATGTTACCATTTGTTCTGCGATTTGGCGGCCGAAGAAAATATTGATTCAATGACAGCCAGATTATTAAAGGAAGAGGAGGAAGTGTTTCTCTATTTTCTGGCAGAGGGAAGCGGCGAAAGGTTATGGAAGAAGTTAGCTCAGGCAATGACCAATTCAGAAGTGATCAGTTATAAAAATATGGGAGATGCGTTTTCAATTATTATTTGTTTAAAGGGAGAAGGCCATATCGGCAAGTAAATGACTCAACTTTCAGTTGAAAAAAATGGTGAAAAGAGGGCGTAAATGGTAAAAATGTGGCGGTTGGTCAGAAATGGTATCGGAATATGCCTGATGGCAAGTTTGATTATCGGAATGAGGATCAAAGTGAATGGAGCGGACTTATTTAACAGCTTTTTCACACCATCATCCCCGGTGCCTGAAATAATATTTTTTGCAGAAACACCGGATGAACTATTGACAGAAGCAAAGGCGTTATTTGCAGGATACCAAGTTCAAAAAGCCGAAAAACGGCATTTGGCAAGATTTTTTGAGGGGACGGAAATCGTTTTGGCCTATGATGTGCAGGCTTTGCCGTTGATCGAAAGTGATGACGATACTTTTTTTTATCCTTTGTATGAGGATAGGGTAATATTGGCATTAAATCAAAAAGAACTGAAAACAGCAATTAATGACTGGCCAGATATTTGGAAGGAAACAGCTAAAGTTAATTTGATCGATCAGGAACCGGAGCAGCGATATCTTTGGATTAATATTGCTTATGGTTTAAGTGGCCGATTAGAAAAAGAGAGAGTTTTGCGTTACTTGTCGTCATTATATCAGTGGAAACGACTGAGTTGGGATGATGATCAGGCACCCATTCAGGTCACATTCTATTCTCATTATTTGCAAAAGCATCAGCCGGAAAAGAAGATCGTCTATCCGGCCAGCGGTAGTTTTGCCTTTCAGGTCGGTTTCCTTTCACAGCGGCCGATCGCTGCTCATAAAATAGAAAAGTTGAGGAAAGTTTATCGGGATTTAGGATTTTTACCGATTGATCAGTCAACACAATCAGAGGGGAAAGAAATCAAGCAAATTTTTCCGGTCCGGACAATGTTTAAAGAATTTATGAACTTTGGAGAAATAGAAAGGGGATTGATACGGGACATCCAGCAAAAGAGAAAGCATACACCGCTTAATGGAGTGGAACATCAGGCTGTCACTTTGGTACTGATCATTATAATCACTTTGGGCATCAGCTATGTCTATAAAACCGTCATCCATTTAGGAGTGCGCAAGGGCATTGGTTTTACTGGTCTGGTTTTAATTTGCTTTATGATGCAGACAGTGTTTAAATATTCGTATGAAGGTGATCCGGCGGTCATCAGAGGCTTATGGTATTCTTTTTATCTCTTTATTTTATTGTTGCCGCCGACGACTTTGTATATTATGAATAATGTCAATTGCTGGGATAAAAAAGTATTTCCAAATTGGCTGAAAATTGCCTGGGGGATTTCTTTTGTGCTGTTGCTGATGGTGGTGACTAATGATTATCATCAATGGGTGTTTCGGTTTACAACAACAGACAGCACATTGTGGTCTGATCATTATGAGCATACCTGGGGTTATTATGTGATAGCCTTATGGATGATTATTACGCAAATCGGATCATGGGTCTATCTGATGCGGAAAAGTTGGGATTCTCCTAAGAAAAAAATAGCAGTCCTGCCAATTTTAGTGGTAGTTTTGGGAATAGTCTATGCTTTAATGTATAATTTGAAAGTTGCGTTCTTTCGGGAGATTTCACTGGCATTAGCAATGAGCGGACTGGGCATTTTATTTTGGGGCAGTATTTTACTAAGCGGTTTAATACCATCCAATTCCGGTTATTGGGAGTTGTTTGAAAATAGTCGACTGGCAATGAAAATCTTTGACAAAAAAGGAAATCTTCGATTTGAATCCAGTGATAAAAAATAGAGGATGGTTAGTGATTTCATAAAATACAGGCTGACCGATGGAGTATTTAAGAGAGAAAAGATTATGATAGATTTATACAGAAATTTCAATCAAAATATGATATTATTCTTGTTGTTGCTATCTATGCTGGGGGTAATTGTCCAGACTTTTTATTTTTCATGGGTGATGGGGGGCTACTTGCGAAGAGGCTTTGAAGCTTTGATATTACTGCATTTAGCCAGAATTTCTCTGCTCCTTAGGCATATCAATTCGGAACTTTTAAGATCGGTACTGGTACTGGAAGAAAATGATGAAATACGTTGGGCCTGGGTGATTTCCGTTTTGCTGATGGGGACATATGCTTATTGGAAAACCAAGGCCAGCAATATTATAAGCGGTATCTGCCTGGCAATATTGGTGACTCCGGCAGTAGAATGGGCTTTTGGTAAAGACTATGCCCTCCTGTTTGTAATTTTACTGCTGCTTTGGATCATCAGAGCCAGTGTTGGTTGCTATATGGAGCATAAAAAGAGACAAAGCAGTATTACGGAATATTCAATTAAAGAGGCCCTTGATGCGCAGCATAGTGGAATTTTGTTTGCTGAAAAAAATGGCAGCATCTTACTGATCAATCAGCAAATGATGACTTTGATGGATGATTTGGCTGGCGGATATGTGCATAATGCAGAAAAATTCTGGAAAGATTTGACAGGATTAGCATATCGGGAATATCAAAATGAAACCGATGAAGAAAATAGCCGCTGTATGCTCGAAACACCACAAAAAAAATGCTGGCAATTTGTGCGTAAGAGCTGTCTGTTTCATGAGAGAGAAATCTATCAGGTGATCGCTACCGATATAACAGAACAGGAGCAGATTAACCGCCAACTGGAAGAATACCAGACTCAGCTAAAAAGCCAACAAAGCCAATTGCAGGCAGCTCTTGAAAATTTGGAGGAGTTAAAGCGTCAGGAGGCGCTGAGTCTGATGTGGACTCATGTGCATGATGTTTTAGGACAGAGGATTTCAATTTTACAAAGGGAATTAAACAGCAAAGAAGAGGTTGATTTTGAACGTTTGGCAGCACAGATTGACAATTTGTTGACAGACTTGAATTTTTTGGAAGAGGAGCATCCGCTGCAAATATATCGTGATATTATTCAAGCGTTTTTACCCTTGGGAATTCATTTTCACACAGAGGGCAACTTGCCGGAAGATGAAGTATTGGCTGGCAGAATAGTGGAAATTATGCGGGAAGCCATTACCAATGGTGTTCGGCATGGACAGGCAGAGAATATTTATATAAAAATTGAGGATGGACAAGATATCAAAATGATCATTGAAAATGATGGAGCAATTCCGGCTGAAACGATTCGCTTTGGTGGTGGTTTGCGTTCTATTCAGCAAAAAACCGAAGAGATTGGTGGCAGAATGGAAATTCGGTTACATCCCCGGTTTGGAATTTATGTGGAATTACCAACGCAGAAAGGGGCGGCCAGTGTATGATAAAATTACTTTTTGTAGACGATCAATCGGTAACATTACGTTTTTTGGAAAATTGTTTTGAGGATAGGCAAAAATATGAAATTGTGGGTAGCTTAATGCAGGCTCAGATTGCGGATTTGTGGTGCGAAAAAAAGCGGCCGGATGCCATTTTTCTGGATATTCAAACCAAGGAAAAGAATACCAATGGTCTGGAGATGGCTAAAAAAATCAAAGAAAAATTCCCGTGGATCAAAATTTTGATGATGACCGGTTTTGATGAGATTTCCTATGTACCCAGAGCCAGAGAAATTGGGGTGGATGCCTTTTTATTTAAAAGCTATTCGGAAGAAAAATTTATTCAGATATTACATGAAGTGGTTGATAATAATCAAGTGATTTTTCCGGAAGAGGATAAAAAAATCCCGGTTAATGAAGGGCAAACTCCCTTAACCGACAGAGAAATCGAGGTTTTAAGGTTAATTTGCCAGGATCGCTCCAACAAAGAGATTGCAGGACTGCTTTATGTAACCGAAAGCACAGTCAAACGCCATGTGGAAAGCCTGCTCCGCAAAACCGGCCGCAGCGGCAGAGCCGGACTGGTTGCATACGCCATCGCCGGTGGCTGGATCAACCCGAATATTTAAGTTAGTATGCGCACTTTTAAAGTGAAAATTTATCGAACCCGAACAAGTGCGCATAGAAAACCTATTAACGAAAGGAACAGCAAATGAAATTTATTTATTACCCGCGTTGCGGCACTTGTCAAAAAGCTAAAAAATGGTTGGATGAGCAAAAGCTATCCTATCAGGAACGGGATATCAAAACCGAAAATCCAAATTATGAGGAGCTGAAATTCTGGCATCAATTAAGCGGTCTGCCCTTGAAAAAATTTTTTAATACCAGTGGCCAGCTCTATAAATCAATGGAATTAAAAGATAAACTGACAGATATGTCTGAAGAAGAACAGCTACAACTATTGGCCACAGATGGAATGTTGGTCAAAAGACCAATAGTTGTAACTGAAAAAACCGTATTAGTCGGGTTTAAAGAAAATGATTGGATGGAAAAATTATTGTCACTTTAAGATTGAGCTTTCATTAAAAGAGTCCAGGGAGATTCTAAAATAACAGTTCCTTCCTGATTAACTAATTTGGCCATTATCTTTAAAATGCCACGTCCTGGTTTTTTACCGGGTGTAATTTCAATGGGTGTGATTTCTAAATGAACAGTATCACCAATGCATAGAGGAGCCAGATACTTGGCTGACATTTCTAAAAAGGCAATAGTGGTACCTTCAAAGTACCCGGTCTGATTAGATAAGCCGGTTGCAATGATGATACCTAATGCGCCATGGGCAATACGTTTGCCGAACATATTTGATTTCGCAAATTCTTCGTCCATATGCAAAGGATTGAAATCGCCAGAAAGACCGGCGAAATTAACAACATCAGTTTCGGTGATGGTACGGCCACCACTGTAATATGTTTTATTTTGTTCAAATTGTTCCAAATATAGTCCGCGAGGGGTGTATGACATAATTAACTCCTTTCTTCATCATTTGCTGTAAGGGTTTCATCAGAATCATAACAGATAATTTTTATCCATTATTATTTGATACCCAAGCTAGCTAAAATGATACCTAAAATAGTGGCTAAAGTTGGTATAATGCATGTGATGACAAACATGTATTTATAAGCTTTTTTATAGGTTAGGCCCATAACCATCAAAATTGTAACATTTGGACCGGCATGAGGAAGAGAATCGAAGGTACCGGCAGCAACAGCGCAAAGCCGATGCAGAATTTCAGGATCCACCCCTTTTGCCAAATAACCTTCTGCCATCATGTTTAGGAACATGGTCAGGCCACCGGAAGAAGAAGTGGTGATTGCGGCAATAATTGCAGTAGCAGTGGTTGCAGAAATGATTGGAGCAAAGGGTAAGGCCAATGCAAAGTTAGTAAAGGCAGAGAAGGCAGGAACTGCTTTTACCACACCACCAAATCCAACGATGGAAGCTGTATTCATTAAAGCACCAATACTTCCGGTGGTTCCTTTATTGACGGATTCTAATTTCTTTTCAATCCGATTCCAGGCAGTAAAGACAATGAACAAGGTGGCTGTCAACATACCCAGACAAACTGCATAATTGGCATTTAAACCGTTTTTGGTGCCAATTAGCTGAACAACAAAAATTAAAATAACAGGAACAATGGCTAAAAAGAAATTAGGCAAATCTTTCTTTGATTCGGCGGTAATTTCTTCAACCACATCATTTGGTCCGGCTTCAAATCCGATACCTGCTTCGCGTAAACGTTTGGCTTCCCAAAGCAGATATGCATATCCTAAAATGAACATGAAGATACCTAAAATTGTACCAAGTATCGGTGCTGCCCAAGTGGTGGTTCCTAAGTAGCTGGTTGGCACCACATTGGTTAAAGCCGGCGATCCGGGCAAGCAAGTCATGACAAAAGTACCGGCACCAAGGAGAATGGTGGCAGGCATTAAGTTTTTGGATATATTAGCTTGCTTAAAGACATAAAGACCAATTGGATAAATGGCAAATACAATAACAAACACAGATACTCCGCCATATGCAACCAGGATAGTTGCTAAAAGAACAACCAGTACTGAATTTTTTACACCGAAAATATCAACAAGTTTGACGGCGATGGTTTTTGCGTAATTACTTTTTGACATAAATTCGCCTAAAATTGCACCAAGCATGAACATAATAAAATAAGCCCCAATAAAGCCGGTCATATTTTTGGAAAAGCTGCTTCCATCTGCGCCGGTAACCAAAGTATCCCAAATATTAACACCATTTGTCAAAATAACGACTAAGCCAGCTAATAATCCGGTGACCAGCATGTGTACACCACGATAGGCTAAAACAATTAAAAGAACAATACCAATAATTAAACCAATAATACCTAAAATTCCCATAGATACCTCCTTGTGGATTAATGTGTTATGATAAAATTTAGTTATAATCAATGCTTATAGCTGAACTTTCCCACCATCTTTTTTGGCTCTATCCCGCTCCGGGAAGCGAGTGCATGGGTTCCTCCATCTTTCGCTACTCATTTCATAAGATGGCCGGTGGCGATACACTGTCTTTTGCAACTTGCTTCGTCGTAAAGCTGCTTGTGCTGGCATACTTTCGCAGAAAAGTGCTAAAAAGATTATTCCGGGGAATATGGGAAAGTTGAGTTTATAAGTATCCGGTTCACTCCTAAATAAAAGTAAGAGGAACGGTTTTGTGTAGAAACTATTTTATTATTTCGATTGCAACATTTCTTTTAAGCCGATATTGACATTCATAAATAAACGTGGATCCATGACTTTCAAAGGGTCGGCAATCAGTGGTTTAAATTCCATATAGGGCAAAATATTCTTTTCGACATCGATTCCCGGAGCAACTTCTGTCAGCATTAAGCCATTGGCTGTTAAAGTAAAGACGCAGCGTTCAGTAACAAATAATACAGTTTGCTTAATGTGATTGCTGTAGGTGGAACTGAAAGTAATTTGTTCCACTGATTTTTTAAATTTAATTTTTTGCCCTTCATGAATGATCTGCATTTTTCCGTCCTGCACTGCCACTTCCAGTCCACCGGCGGTCATTGTGCCACAGAAAACAACGGTATGCGTGGATTGGGAAATATCGATCAGCCCGCCACAACCGGCAATCCGTTTACCGAATCGGCTGACATTAACATTACCGGTTTGATCAACTTCAGCAAATCCAAGACAGGTTAGTGAAAGATTGCCTCCATTGTAGTAGTCAAACTGTGTGGTCATAGGTAAGGCTGCCCAAGCGTTGATGGCACAGCCAAAATTACCACCACCGGTAGGCACGCCACCAACTAAGCCACTCTCAATTGTTAATAAAAGATCTTCACCAATTCCCTCTTCGGTGGCAATTGCGGCAACACTCTCAGGAATTCCGATGCCCAGATTCACGACAGAATTTTTTGAAAGTTCCATGGCGGCCCGGCGGGCGATTACTTTACGTTCATCTAAAGCAATACTGGCAAAGCCGACATTATTTAATTTATATTGTCCTGTTAAGACTGGATCAAAGAAAGAGCCGGGAGTTTGGCGATGATTTTCCAAAGGATTTTCACATACCACAATGGCATCAACCATATTGCCTGGAATAACCACTTTACTTCGTTCAATTGAGTTGGAGGAAACATAATTTTTAACCTGAGCAATCACTTTGCCGCCACAGGCTTTAACAGCCATAGCCACATCCAGGGCATCAACCGGAGCACCTTCCTCTTCTAAAGTGATATTGCCATGCTCATCAGCAGTGGTACCGCGAATCAATCCGATATTTAATTTTGGAACTTTATATAATAATTGTTCTTCGCCTAAGACATCAATCAGTTCAACCAAATCTTCAGTGGTGGCTTCATTCATTTTACCACCCTGTACTCTGGGATCGCAGAAAGTATGTAAGCCGATTCGGGTGATTTCGCCCGGTTTACCGGCAGCTGCCGCCCGATACATATGGGCGATTACCCCTTGGGGAAAATTATAAGCCGCTACTTTATTATTATTAACTAATTCAATCATTTTTGTATTATTGGCAAAATGACCAGTGATATAGCGGGTGATTAATCCTTCATAGGTCATATCAATGATCCCCTGATCTTTGTTATTGCCATTTCCAGCTGCGTGCATCACAGTAATTCCCTGAGGATGCCCGGTATTTTGAAAGCGCTCAGCAATTCCAAGATATAATTCCCTGGGTACAGTCATTAGCATAAAGCCGGAAATAGCTACATTATCGCCGTCTTGGATTAAATTGACAGCATCTTGTAAACTCATTTTTTTACTCATACAATGCCTCCTTTTGCAATCACTTATTTCTGGGTGAAAATTTTTGTATAATATATTGCTCAAAGCAATTATCAATTATTTTGAAGCTTATTTTAGATAAAAAAATTCGTCAATGAATTATTTGTATAAAAAAGTTAAAAACTTGTCAAATTGCTTTAGCATAGATATATCATAATTTTTTAAATTTAGCAAGAATCCTTAAAAATAAATGGATTCAGGTGTTTTGAAAAAAATAATATAAAAAAAAGTTGCAAATTTAAAACATTTTGGTTGGATTTAATATTTATTCTATTGCAAACATGCAACAATGATGCTAAAATGAAACGGTGAAAAAATAAAAAAAATATTTTTTTTGATAAACATAAGAAAAATTGCATCATACGAAAAGATGATAATAATTGACTCAACTTTCCCACAGTCTTTTTTGGCTCTATCCCGCTCCAGAGAGCGGGCACATGGGTTCCACCGCTTTCGCCACATACTTCGTAAGATGGCTTTCGCGGCACACGCTTTCGCAACTTGCTTCGCAAGATTGCTTTCGTTCCCACCCATTTAACGAGCCTTTCGCCACTTACTTCGTAAGATGGCTTGCGGTT
>RQYD01000110.1 GCA_003858485.1 Clostridiales bacterium COT073_COT-073 | reverse complement strand
GGAGAATACCCGAATTCGACCTACGCAGTGATGAGGCTGGATTATCTTTCACAGAGCGAGGAGCAGAGCCACTTCGAGATGTTAGTGGATTTATACAAGGAGAAGAAGCTGACAGACCATCTGATGGATATTCAGAGACAGGCGATAGCATTTATGAGAACAGAGAAACCGAAACTGATGAAGGCTTGGCAGATCGAGAGCGAAAACAATCCGCAGTACAAAGCGATGATTTCAGCCTTAAAAGAGATGACCATCAAGGAAGTAGTGGAGATTTAAAAGACAATACGGACAAAGAGATAAGAGAAGCGGACAAGGCTTCTTTTTCTTGTCTGCTTTAGCAACAAAAAACCCCCAGCTATGCTGGGGGAGAAGAAAGCTTTAGCATCAAGG
>RQYD01000109.1 GCA_003858485.1 Clostridiales bacterium COT073_COT-073 | reverse complement strand
CCTTGATGCTAAAGCTTTCTTCTCCCCCAGCATAGCTGGGGGTTTTTTGTTGCTAAAGCAGACAAGAAAAAGAAGCCTTGTCCGCTTCTCTTATCTCTCTCTCAATATTTTCTTTTAGATTTCCACTATTTCCTTGATGGTCATTTCTTTTAAGGCTGAAATCATCGCTTTGTACTGCGGATCGTTCTCGCTCTCGATCTGCCAAGCCTTCATTAGTTTCGGTTTCTCTGTTCTCATAAATGCTATCGCCTGTTTCTGAATATCCATCAGATGATCTGTCAGCTTCTTCTCTTTGTATAAATCCACTAACATCTCGAAGTGGCTCTGCTCCTCGCTCTGTGAAAGATAATCCAGCCTCATCACTGCGTAGGTCGAATTCGGGTATTCTCC
>RQYD01000108.1 GCA_003858485.1 Clostridiales bacterium COT073_COT-073 | reverse complement strand
AAGTGCTTTCCGAACCATCCCGGACAATTCCGAGAGCCTCGAATTTGTAGCCATCGGGCTTAACCACGTCACTATCATCGATGTGAATGACCGGGTGAACCGGCACCCATTTTTTAATCTGCTGTAGATAGGCAGAAAGAGAAGGGATCGGAGTCCCTTTTTCCAGATGTCTGGATAAGCGGTCTACCACATTTATCTTTTTAGAAGGTTCATGAAGCTGGTCGCAAATGTCGGTGAGCAGACAACTTCCGGAAGCTAACATGCCATAGGTAATGTCAGCGGTAAACTTTCTTTCGGGTTTGGAAAGTTTTTTTGAAATTTTATTGGTAAATGTTAAAATTTTTCTTTTCAAAGTATAGGTCTTTGATGTAAAATGAGACATAAGGAATCTCCTTTCTTT
>RQYD01000107.1 GCA_003858485.1 Clostridiales bacterium COT073_COT-073 | reverse complement strand
TGGCTGTTCCCACCGTCAGAACCTGACACTTCGTGTCAGCCGCGCTTTCAGCGCTGCCCTCTGACGGTGAAGCGCCGGGAAATGTAAATGCCCGCTTCCTCCGACTATCGGCAAGCGAAATTTAAGAAATTAAAAGTTACCGATTACACTACGATACAGATAAACTTCGGGCTACCACCAACAAAATCCTGCCACTTCGTGTCAGTCGTGCTGCGCACTTGTGATTTTGTCGGTGACGCACCGCAAAATGAATATGCCTGCTGCGCAGTCGCATTCATTTCCACAATTTTCCACCTAAGATTGTTTTTGGCCAGGCCACACATTTCTGGCTGTTCCCACCGTCAGAACCTGACACTTCGTGTCAGCCGCGCTTTCAGCGCTGCCCTCTGACGGTGAAGCGCCGGGAAATGTAAATG
>RQYD01000106.1 GCA_003858485.1 Clostridiales bacterium COT073_COT-073 | reverse complement strand
CATCCGTGGCTTGCGCCACGGTGGCTGGGCCGACGACTAGGGCCAAAGCGGCCAGAGCGCCAAACCCAGTCTTCGCAAAGCGCCTGATGAGGTTCATAGACGCGCGTCCTTCCTGGAAGATGTAATCATGGCAACACCACCAAGATTAGTAGGTAAAGACACAGGTAAATCCGAGGATCAACACAGCCAATTTGCCCTCAATTCTCCGAGGCCTTGGGGCGTTTCCGGGGCGATCGCCCCTGAAGACTTCCTGACCCCGCCCTGTAGGTGACACTAACGCGCAACCAATGACGCCGTCGCACGCCACTCAACCTGGGGCGATCGCCCCAGTCGTTGCGCCCGCACAGAAGTCCCCTCGGAGAGGTTGCCTTCCTCCCTGGCCTCGCTACAAATTCTGTTATTTAAGCTGCCAACCCTGGCAATCGGGACTTAAGT
>RQYD01000105.1 GCA_003858485.1 Clostridiales bacterium COT073_COT-073 | reverse complement strand
TCCACTTTTTGGTATGTGCCATAATCTTCTAAAATAAGGATTCCTTTTTGTCCTCGCATAACCGTTCGGTTAAATCGTTCACGCCAATAGTCAAACTTGGCACAAGCTGTCGCATTCGGATTTCTATCATAGATACTTAGCTGACTTCTAAAGTCATATCTTTGATTGTTTCCGACAACCTTTAAGAGCCTGAGATATTCTACTTCATTATACAACACATCTCGTTTCACAAGCCCCAAAATGTTATGAAAATCATTGATTCGCATATTTACCTCCTTCTTTTTTCCAAACAAAAAAGGCGTTTAGATCTTACTCTAATCACCCTTAAATTCTGTGTAGTGCAACTTAAATTTTTAGTTTTTCATTCTCACAATCCTCTATTTTATGGAATTTTCGATACTATCTTTAAATAATACTTCTCTTTTTTGCAACTTACC
>RQYD01000104.1 GCA_003858485.1 Clostridiales bacterium COT073_COT-073 | reverse complement strand
CCCCAAGCGTATTGCTCTTGCCTGGATACAATTTCTTTTCCTAAGTTCCAGTAAAGGTCTAAGAGTTCATAATTTACTTTAACGGCAGCTTTGAGTTGACTGCTTCGCACTCTTTCTTTCAGTTCTACTATGAATGCCCTGTACTCCTGATTATGACGAATGGACAGTTCTTTGTTTTCCATAAAATAACACCTCATTGATTGAATCATTTCCCTGCGGAAACGGTAATACCATTTTCTTTCTATTTTTTTAACATTATATCATTTTCGGCTTTCTTTTTCTATCCGAATTTTCTTCGCTTGCCTTATATGCTCATACTATCCTCATAGGTCAGGATTGATTTTGAATTGTCTTTTTTCTGCATCAGTTTTTCCTTATCTTGCTCATACCAGTTGAGTAAGGTTACATAGTGGTCTTGGTAAGTTCTTCCACTGCTTTTGATGTATCTGGA
>RQYD01000103.1 GCA_003858485.1 Clostridiales bacterium COT073_COT-073 | reverse complement strand
CACCAGAAATTTCGATTCCCATACTTATACTTTAAATTCGCATGTCTATCGAATATCATTAAGCTACTTTTCCCTTTCAGATATCCCATCACTTCTGATACACTGTATTTTGGCGGAATTCTTAGTAACATATGTATGTGGTCGACACAACACTCTGCTTCTACTATTTCTACTCCTTTCCTCTCACACAATTCTCTCAATATTTTTCCTACATCTCTTTTTATCTTCCCATAGATGATTTGTCTTCTATACTTCGGGGCAAACACAATATGATATTTACATTCCCACCTGGTATGTGTTAAACTATTTTTGTCCCTTTGGACACCTCCTTTTGATATTTTGTTGCGGTTTGCAGACCTGCATTCATTATATCACAGGAGGTTTTTTCCTTGATGCTAAAGCTTTCTTCTCCCCCAGCATAGCTGGGGGTTTTTTGTTGCTAAAGCAGACAA
>RQYD01000102.1 GCA_003858485.1 Clostridiales bacterium COT073_COT-073 | reverse complement strand
CTCCAAATATTCATAGCTTTCTCGTTCTTGTAACTGTTTCTGATACTTTCTTGTCTTTGCTTGTTCGTAATTCGACGGTTTTATAAACGCACGCAGTCTTTTTTTCTCCAAATATACATAGTTTTCTTCGCTCTCATATCCGGCATCGGCAACAATTTTATCCATTAACTTTCCATAGCTTTTCGTGAGCTTTCAGCTTTTCCAGCCATTCTTTGTATTTCTCGTATTCTCTTTGTACTTCGGTTTTTCGTTTCCCACTTCCATAGACAAACACAATCTTTTGTTTCCGGCATTCCTCTCTGCAATGATTCCATGCCTTTTTTACCGCTTTTCGGATGTCTTCTTTGCAAGCATCCGCCGACAAAGAAAGCGTTTCTTTTATCTTTGCATGCAGCTTTGCTTGGTGTTTTTCTACCGAACCTCTCCATACAAAGCGATATTTATTGCTTACCGATTCGATTTTTGTTCCG
>RQYD01000101.1 GCA_003858485.1 Clostridiales bacterium COT073_COT-073 | reverse complement strand
ATCATTTCAAGCACTGTCCTTTGCAATTCTTCCTGCTTTATGGAGTGCCTGCTGCAATCCTTCCCCTTATTGTATGAGGAGCAAATATAATAGACGGTCGGTGTTTTCCCCCGTTTATCGACTTTCTTCGTCATCTGTGCGTTACAGTCTTTGCAAAAGAGAAGTCCGGAAAACAAATCCGCTTTTTCTCCGACCGTTTTCGCCTTAATATCGCATTTTAGAAGTTTTTGGACGATTTCAAAGTCATGGGGATCAATAATCGCCTCATGGTTATCTTCAATTTCAATCCAATCGCTTTTATCTTTGGAAACCACTTTATCCAGCTTATAATTGATTTTTTCTCGTTTTCCCTGTTGAAGTGTTCCAACATAGACCTCATTGGTTAAAATGCGATTGACCGCAGGCGTATCCCACTTGGCAACCGCCTTTGTGCTGAAGCCTGTCTTATACCTTATTCCCTTTGCCTTTTTATGCTCCATCGGTGAGGGGATTCCATTATCGTTTAAGTGTTTGGCAATCGAATAGGAACTGTATCCTTCCAGTTTCATGG